>CAWDQK010000069.1:0-7846 GCA_963804395.1 uncultured Verrucomicrobiae bacterium
ACTACGGCGACAAGCATTATCGGGCGATGAGCTCCCGGGACCTGCGGACGTGGCAGGACGTGACCGCCAAGATGAAGTTCCCCGGCGAAGGGACCCCCGAGCGGATGCACCATGGTGCGGTGATCGCCGTTCCGGCGAAGCTGCTGGCAGGGCTCGCGGCGGCTCCCGCACCCTAACCCGGGGCGGGTATGACGCGGCTGCGGCTGCCACCCAGGGTGGAAGGCGCTGCTCCGTCAGCGCCGCCAAGCTCTTTGGCGGTGGCGGTGTATTGCCACCCAGCAGCAACGTCGCGCGGCGCAGTTTCATTTTGCCCACTTTCCAGCCCGCATTTGCGGGATGCTTTGGTCAGCCGCGGTCCAGCCCCGGACCGGGATCTGGAGCATTGTGCAACCACCATTCACCATCATGAACTCGTGCAAGAAATCCGCCCGGCGATTGCTCGCCGCACTTCTGCTGGCCGGGTCCGGCAGCCTGGCCACCGTGAATCTTATCGCTGATCCACGCCCCTCCGAGTGGCAGGACGAGGGCCGCCTTCCCGAGGGCACCGAGGCGCCAGCCGCCACGATGATCCGGTATTCCGACGCGGCGACCGCCTCTGAACTGCGGCCGGACAAATCGCCGTTTTACGCTTCGCTCAATGGCGAATGGAAGATCGCGTACGTCACCAGGCCGGCGGACCGCATCCCCGACTTCTGGAAGCCGGGATTCGACGACTCGGGCTGGAAGAGGATCCCGGTGCCTTCCAACGTCGAGGTCCAGGGCTTCGGCATCCCGATCTACACGAACATCAACTATCCGTGGAAGTCCGCCAATCCGCCACTCATCCCCCCGGAATATAATCCGGTCTCCGCCTACCGGCGGTCCTTCAGCGTGCCGGCGGCGTGGCAGGGCCGCGAAGTCTTTCTGACCCTCGAGGGCGTCAACTCCTTCTTCTACCTCTGGCTGAACGGGGAGAAGCTCGGCTTCAGCAAGGACAGCCGCACCCCGGCGACCTTTCGGCTCACGCCTCATCTGAAGCCGGGCGAGAACCTGCTGGCGGTCGAGGTCTTCCGCTGGAACGACGGATCGTATCTGGAGGACCAGGACATGTGGCGGCTGAGCGGGATCTTCCGCGACGTCTATCTCTGGTCCGCGCCGCCTACCTTCATCCGGGATTTCGAGGTCCGGACCGGGTTCGACGCGGACTTTCGCGATGCGGTGCTCCAGGTCAGCGCCGAGGTGAAATGCTATTCCGGGCCGCCGCAGCCGGTGACGATCGAGGCCGCGCTGGTCGATCCGGCGGGGCGCGAGCTTTTCCGCGCGCCGCTGACCCGGCGCGGCGGAGCGTCCGGCGGAATTGGCGCGCCGCCGCGGGAGGGAACGGTGGTGTTTGAGCTGGCGCAACCGGTGTCGAACCCGCGCCAATGGTCCGCCGAAACCCCGCAGCTCCACACGCTCTTCCTGACCGCAAAAGACGCCTCCGGGCAGGTGATGGAGGTCATTCCCTGGCGGGTCGGATTCCGCTCGGCAGAGACGAAGAACGGCCGGTTTCTGGTCAACGGCCGGCCGGTGCTCATCCGCGGTGTCAACCGCCACGAATGGGATCCGGAGCTGGGCCAGGTGATGACCCGCGAACGGATGATCCAGGACCTCCGCCTGATGAAGCAGAACAACATCAATGCGGTGCGGAGCTGCCATTATCCCAATGTGACCGCTTGGTACGATCTCTGCGACGAGTTCGGCCTCTATGTCATCGACGAGGCGAATATCGAGTCGCACGGCATGGGTTTCGAGGAGCGGTCGCTCGCGAAGCGGCCCTCCTGGGGCCCGCCCACCTCGACCGCACGATCCGGATGGTCGAGCGCGACAAGAACCACGCGTGCATCGTCATCTGGTCGCTCGGCAACGAGGCGGGATTCGGCGAGAATTTCACCCGCGACTACCAGTGGATCAAGCACCGCGATCCGTCGCGGCCCGTCCAATACGAGGGCGACCGGAGCACCTCGGCCTCGGACATCACGTGCCCGATGTATCCGGGGGTGCAGTCCGTGCGCAATTATGCCGCCCTGCCCCGGGAGAAGCCCTTCATCATGTGCGAATACGCACACGCGATGGGCAACGGCACGGGCGACTTGTGGGCCTACTGGCGCCCGATCTACGAGGGCGCGGCCTACCTTCAGGGCGGGTTCATCTGGGACTGGGTGGACCAGGGTCTGCGCACCCCAGTGCCGGCTTCCCGCCGGATCGAACCGCTGGAGAATCCCAAGTCGCTGCCACTCGATCCGCAGCGCGGCACGTTCTTCGCCTACGGGGGGACGTTCGGCCCCCCGGATGTGGCCTCCGACGGCAACTTCTGCGCCAACGGGCTCGTGAACGCCGACCGCACGCCCCATCCCGGCCTTGCCGAGGTGAAGAAGGTCTATCAGCCGGTGCAGATGCGCGCTGGCGATCTCTCCCGGGCCGAGGTCGAGTTTGAGAACTGGAACGATTTTCTCCCCGCCGAGGCCTGGCTCACCGCCGACTGGCGGATGGTGGCCGACGGCCGGGTGCTCGACCAGGGGCCGGTTGACGGCCTGACGCTCGCTCCGCGCGAGAAGAAGCTCGTCGCGCTCCCGGTTCACGCGGCCGCACCCGCGCCGGGGACGGAGTACTGGCTCGAAGTCAGCTTCAAGTTGAAGATCAAGACCGAGTGGGCGGAACCGGGGCACGAGGTGGCCTGGGAGCAGTTCAAGCTGCCCTGGACCGCGCCCGCCGCGCCGGGGCCGGCGACGACGCCGGCGGTGAAACTCGAACAATCGACCGGACGCATCACCGTTTCCGGCACCGGATTCAGCGCGGCGATCGACCGCAAGACGGGCCTGCTCGTTTCGCTGAAAACCGGCGACACGGAGTTGCTGGATCAGCCGCTCGGGCCGCAGTTTTGGCGGGCGCCGGTCGACAACGACCGGGGAAACAACATGCCCAACGCCGACCTTTCCAACCGATGGAATCCCGGCATGGGCGCGTGGCGCGAGGCGCACAAAACCTGGGAAGTCCGCGCGGTCGCGGTTGCGCAGCCCGACGCCGGGCGCGTCGTCGTACGCGTGAACGGACGGATCCGCGAGCCCGGCTGCGCCCAGCAGATCACCTGGACGATTCTCGGCAGCGGCGACGTGCTGGTGGCGACCTCGCTCCAGCCGGGCGACGGTCCGGTCCCGGAACTGCCGCGCTTCGGCATGCAAACCACCCTCCGGGCCGGCTTCGAGAATCTCGTCTGGTATGGCAAAGGTCCCCAGGAGACCTACTGGGACCGACAGGACGCGAGGGTCGGAATCTATCGGGGCACCGTCGCCGGGCAGTACTTCGACTACATCAAGCCGCAGGAGACCGGTAACAAGGAAGCGGTGCGCTGGCTGGCGCTGACCGACGGCCAGGGCCGCGGCCTCCTGGCCGTGGGCGAGCCGCTGCTAAGCGCGAATGCGCTTCATTACGCCACGGACGATCTGTACTGCGCCACGCAGCGGGAGGATTTCTATCGTTATTTGATGCCGGAGCGCGACACGATCACCCTCAACCTGGACCTCAAGCAGCGCGGCCTGGGCGGTGACAACTCCTGGGGCGCGATGCCGCACGAGCCGTTCCGCCTCGACGTCTGGCCGATCAACTACCGCTACCGCCTCAAGCTGCTCGCCGGTGGCGAGGATCTCGCGGCGCTCGGCAAACAAGTGGTTGAGTAAATCCCTGTCTCCGCTCCCCGCTCCCTTCGTTGAAACAGTCCGCGCTGTAGCCGGCCGCGTCGAGGCTGGCCCGGGATCTCGAACGAACGTGCCGGGGTCAGCGCCCCCGGCTACAGAGAGAACGTCGCGCTGTAGCCGGCCGCGTCGAGGCTGGCCGGATTTCGAACGAACTGCCGGGGTCAGCGCCCCCGGCTACAGAAGAGAACGCCTGCGTTGTAGCCGGCCGCGTTGAGGCCGGTCATATGTTCAATCGACGCCGGGGTCAGCGCCCCCGGCTACAGGAGAAAGCGCCTGCGTTGTAGCCGGCCGCGTTGAGGCCGGTCATATGTTCCAATCGACGCCGGGGTCAGCGCCCCCGGCTACAGAAGAGAACGCCTGCGTTGTAGCCGGCCGCGTTGAGGCCGGTCATATGTTCAATCGACGCCGGGGTCAGCGCCCCCGGCTACAGAAGAAACGCCTGCGTTGTAGCCGGCCGCGTTGAGGCCGGTCATATGATTCAACGACGCCGGGGTCAGCGCCCCCGGCTACAGAAGAGAGCGCCGCGTTGTAGCCGGCCGCGTTGAGGCCGGTCATATTTCAATCGAACGCCGGGGTCAGCGCCCCCGGCTACAGAAGAGAACGCCTGCGTTGTAGCCGGCCGCGTTGAGGCCGGCCCGGGATTTCGAACGAACGTGCCGGGGGTCAGCCGCCTTCGCGCGAGGCTACGACGGGCCAGGGCGCCCCCGGCTGCAGGTTTCCTCCCGTCGCGAGCAAACCCGCGTTTTGCATTTTGGGCTCCTGTAATATGGGTTGGGTTTGGTTGGCTTCCGCTGCGTCTGGTGTTTGAATCGGGGCTGGTTCCACGTCTGCGATTTCCGATGAAGAAGATTACTGTCTCCCTCGTGCTCAGTGCCGCCCTGGCGGGGTGGCTGGCTTGCTGCCGGGCAGAAACCGGGACGGTCGGGCCAAGATGGACCTCTGCCGACCAATGGGCGGAGTTTCCTTCCGCCGGCTATGTCGTGCGCAACAACATTTGGGGCAAAGGCGCCGGACCGCAGACGATCTGGGCGTTCTCCCCGGCGCAGTGGGGAGTTCACGCCGACCATCCGGACACGACGGGAATCAAATCCTATCCCCACGCCGGCCGGGACGTGCACCGTCGGCTGGACGGATTCCAACAGTGCCGGAGCCGCTGCTCGGTCACCGTGCCGGCCGCCGGCAGCTACGACACGGCCTACGACATCTGGTGCGAACACCACACGTACGAAATCATGCTGTGGATGAACTGGCACGGGAAGATGGGGCCGATTGCGCGCTCATGGAATGGCAAAGGAGAGCCGGCAGCGGAGGTGCTCGGCGTCACGGTCGGAGGACACACCTGGGATGTCTACAAAGGAACCAACGGATTCAACACGGTGTTCACCTTGATGCGGACGAGTCCGGCCACCGCGGGCGAGGTGGACATCAAGGCCGTGCTGGAATGGATCAAGGCCCGGGGATGGTTCGACCGGCCCGCGCAGGGCAACGTGCTGCTCGACGAGGTGCAGTTCGGCTGGGAGATCTCGGGCTCGCCCGGCGGCCTGGATTTTGCCGTCAACGATTTTGCGGTGGACGTCCGGTAGCGCAAGGAGCCCCGCGGCGGCGCGTCTCCGCCGCATGTCCCCAGGCTGCCCGGTTTTTCGCCAAAAGAAGGCGCGAGAACGCACAAAGAAATGAGCCGCCGGTTTTCGCGTGTTTGGTGTGTTCCGCGGTGGCCGCCCATTCCTTGCACAGAAGGCAACGAAGGGAACGAAGCCGGCGCCCTTCCGTCCAGTCCGCAGTGGCCAGTTCTACAGGAGTACGCGGAGGCAGCTGAGGACACAAGCGATTCCCCGATCCTGGCGGACGGCCACGACCCGAGGTCTCGCCCGTGGCTGCGAGCGTGAGCGAGCGGATAGCCGGGTAGCTGCGAGCGCCAGCGAGCGGTCGTGCCCGTAGCCGCGCGCGTGAGCCCCCCGACACGCCCGTTCGACAAGCTCGGGGTCCCGAGCGAAGTCGAGGGACTCGGGGCCTTGACCCATCCGACTCCGCTCAGGGTCATCCTGAGCCTGTCGAAACGGCGAGTGGACGTTTGGCCGGCCTTCAGAATGTAAGACCGGAAACTGGGGGCGCGACGCCCCCGTCGCGTATGTCCACTGAGAACGCGGCGCGGGCGCCGCGCCTCCAGGAGATCTCCGGGCCAAATCCATTCACCGCGGATCACGCGGATGGGCGCGGATCGGACGGGACCATGTGGAACTCAGGAAATCAGGATGCCGGCCCGACGTACCAAGGTGATCGTGCCCGTGGCTGCGAGCGCCAGCGAGCGGATAGCCGGGTAGCTGCGAGCGTGAGCGAGCGGCCTTCATGGGCGCAGGTGATTGGGATTCAGGTTCGACAACTCGGGCAAATTCTGACTGCTTGTTTTCGAAATTCATCGAAGAATTTCCAGGTCCGCCAAGAATCCAAGCTGTTTTTTTCCACCTTTCGAATGAGCAAAGAGATGCAGATTTGGATCGACCGACACGCTGTCGGCATATCCAAGAACGGGGCTCAGCTCCGCCAAATCCCAGACCTGATTTTCCCCAATCCTCCACCCACCAGTCGGTTATCGAATTGGATCGACCGACACTCAGTGGTATAATCAGCGTTCCCGACACAGCTGAAACACGTCGTGAGTATTCGAGGGCACAGTCCGCGGTCCGCCCGAGCGGCGACAACTCGCCGCGGGCTGAGGTTGCCGGCTCACGGGTTTGGATCGTTGAGCCGAGCAACCGCCGCGCCCGCGGCGATTGTACGGCGAGCACTCGGTCGGTAAAGCGAGAAATTTCCTCCCGATGATCTCGATCTCAAACCACCCGCCTGGGGCAGCTGGTCTGGAACGTGCGCCTCAACCGGCACCCGCAACCGGGTGCGGTTGAGCTTATTGTTGGCCATGAAGGTGAAAAAACTCTACGTCATCATCCCCGCCGCCGCAGTGCTGACCTTCGCCGTGTATTACAACTGGCAGTTGGCTCCGAATCCATGGATTGTCGACGATCTCACCGTCGGAAAAGAAAATCAGTGCAGCGTCCACCACGTTGCAATGGTGAAGACAAAGGTGAAGATCGTCTATGGCTTTGGTGCGCCTTATCACTGGGTCCAAGCGCACGCCCACTCCGAATCGGAGATTGAGCAGTTCATCAAAGCCGAGAAGCCTCAATTTCCCAATTCGCGGACCGAGATCGGCGGTGGATGTTGCATTTGGTACGATGCCACCACATAGGTAACAGATAGAAATACCCAGGAAGGGGTCAGGCTTTGGGGTTTGGGGTTGACGGGAGTCTTCTCACAAGCCGCGCGCAAACGTTCCGATTGCTTGGCGTCATTCTCGCGTCCGCGTTCGCCACCGGCCGATCGCACGCACCAGATCGATCTAATGTGACAAAACCTTGAGGCCGTTAATCTTCTCGAAATCCTTGGCGTTGGCAGTGACGAGAGGCTCACCCACAACCAGAGCCGTGGCAGCAATCCACAAATCGTTCTCCCCGGTGGGCTCGCCGCGTTTACGCAGATCCTGAAAAACCTCGGCCGCTTTCCACAGGACGTTTTCATCCAGAGGGTGAACCGTAAATCCGGCACAGAAGTTCTCCCAGTCTGTCCGACGGAGGAAACCCCTCGCCAATTCGCCGCGGGTAATCACGCTCATTGCGACCTCCTCCGCTGCATGCGCCCGAAGAAAGGAATGAGCCGGTCCTTCCTGCCTCCTCCGGCGCTCCCGATCAAGCGCCACAAAAAAGGTCGAATCACAGATCATCAGTCCCACGGCGAACGCGCCAGCGTCTTCGTCCGCCGTCCCGCTTCGATTCGTTCGGCCCCACCGACAGGAAACAGCCCCTGGCCCGGCCGCAGCCGGCCCAACCGAGCCAATACATCAGCCCCGGTCATACCCGGGCTTTCCCGTGCGAGAACAAAGACGCCATCCGGTGCCGAAATGCGCACCTTTTCTCCGCGGGCGGCCGCCCGGCGGAAACGGGCAAAATGGCGGGCGAATTCGCGGGCATTTGTCTCCATGTCTGACAAATGTCGGTCATCTGACAGAAAGTCAACAGACGGATGCCTGCATTTCCTCGCGATAGTGGACGAGATTGCTGCGGTCCTGGGCGTGCCCGTGC
>CAWDQK010000070.1:0-9161 GCA_963804395.1 uncultured Verrucomicrobiae bacterium
AGGTGGGGAGATGGGCTCGCTCTATCCGGCGCTCTGCCGGCTCGAGGCCCGCGGCTGGGTCAAGGCCGAGTGGGGTGTTTCCGACAACAACCGACGGGCGCGGTATTACTCGCTCACCCCCGCCGGCCGGAAACAGCTCCAGGCCGAGACCACCCAGTGGGAACTCCTGTCGAGCACGATCAACGCGATGCTGCGAGCCACGTGACCACGCCGCCCTCCCTGTAGGAGCCTGCTTGCAGGCGAAATGTCAGGGAAATCAGACGGCGCGGAAGATCCAAATCCCAAACGCCAAAGGCCAAAGGCGAAGTTCCAAGTACCAGGTTCCAAGTACCAAGGCCAAAACGCCAAACTCCAAACGCCAAATTCCAAAAGCAAGATCCAAGTTTCAAGTCTCAAGTTCCAAAGATGATTCGATCCAGGACGATCGATGGGGACGCGGCGCCCCCGCCGCGTTTTGAGGGGCTTACGCGACGCGGGCGTCGCGTCTCCAGGAATTCCAGGCTTAGCGCTTAACACTCATCGCTTAACGCCGCCGACCCCATGACCCGGCTCCGCCAGATTCTCTTCCGCCTCCAGCCGTTCTTCCGCCGCCGGAAGATCGAGGCGGAACTTTCCGCGGAGATGCGCGTGCATCTTGAGATGGCGACCGAGGCAAACATCGCGGCGGGCTTCTCCCCCGATGAGGCGCGGTGCGCGGCGCGGCGCGAGTTCGGGGGCGTAGATCAGGTAAAGGAAGCCTGGCGCGACGAACGCGGCATTCCGTGGATCGAGGATTTGCTCCGCGATGTTCGGCAAGCCTTCCGCCAGCTTGCGAAGTCGCCGGGTTTCACCGCCATCGCAGTCCTCTCGATCGCCCTAGGTATCGGCGCCAACGTCGCGATCTTCTCGCTCATCAATGCCGTCTTGCTCCGCTCGCTGCCTGTGCCAAATCCGCAGGAGTTGCGCCTGCTGGACTGGTCTGGAGCAGATCCAAAGGTTGCTGGCTCTTCGGGGAATCTAAGGATTATCGGCAGAGAGAACGTCACTGGCCTCGATGTTCTCCATCCCGCCGCCGGCGAACGCACTCGCGGCGACGTATTCACGTATCCGCTTTTCCGCAGTTTGCGGGAGGAGGCATCACCTGTGGCTGAGGTTGTCGGACTTTCAGGCTTCGCTCCGGTGACGGTGCGGATTCGCACCGAATCGTTTATCGCCGTGGGAAACTTGGTGAGCGGGAACTTCTTCAGCGGCTTGGGCGTTCAGCCGGCGATTGGCCGGCTATTCACCATCGGGGACGAAAACCCGGGCGGGGATCCCAACATCGTGATCAGCTGGGACTGGTGGGAGAGATATTTCGATCGGAGCCCGGATGTTGTCGGGCAGGCGATCACACTTAAAGGTCATGTCTTCACGGTCGTTGGTGTGACTCCGCGTGAGTTTCGGGGCCCGAGCCGCAATTCCCGCGTGGCGTTCTACCTGCCGCTGGAGGCGCTGCCGCTCTTCCAAGACTTTCCTTCTCCCCGAGGAACCGACTATTGGTGGGTGCAACTCATGGCCCGCGTCCGGCCCGGGGTCAGTGCCACCCAACTCCAGACGGCGCTCGACGGGGCGTTCGCCGGCATTGCCGCCGACTCCATGACAACCCCGCGGATCGAGATCGAACCGGGTGCGGCCGGTCCTGATTTCGCCGGCGAATACTACCGGAAACCGCTGATGATCCTCCTCGGCGTCGTCACCGCTGTGATCGTGCTCGCATGCGCGAATTCTGCGGGGCTGGCGCTGGCGCGCGCCGCGAGCCGCCAGCACGAATGCGCCGTTCGGGCTGCCCTGGGTTGCGGACGGTGGCGTTTGATCCGGGAGTCGCTCACCGAGACCTTGGTGCTGGCTGTGGCCGGAAGCGGACTTGGGGTGCTGATGGCCCAGTGGGGGCAGACCGTGGTCGCGCGTCTCCTCGGATTGTGGAACGACAATTCCCTGGATCTCACCGTATTGGAGTTCGCCCTCGCGGCGACTCTGGTCACGGCGCTGCTCGCGGGTCTTCTCCCAGCCTGGCGAATGGGCAATATCAATCCCCTCGACGGTCTGAAATCGAACCGGCCGCACAGCCGGCCCCAGATTCGGACCGGCTGGGTATTGGTTGTGGTGCAGATTGCAGTGTCCCTGCTGCTGGTCGCTGGCGCCGGCCTTTACGGACGCACATTGCTCAATCTGGTGCGGACCGACCCGGGATTCCCCTCCGACCACTTGTTATTGGTGCGGATCAGTCCGGGATCGGCCGGTTATAGCGATGAGGCGTTGACTCCGTATTTCGATCGGGTGCGGGAGGCCCTGGCGTCGTTGCCGTCCGTTCGCAATGTCACGCTTTCGAACAATACCGTGCTGTCCGGCTACAATTCGACCAGCAGTATTGAGCTGCCGGCCCACCCGCCGGCGTCACGCAATCCCGGAACCTGGCCGCGAGCATGCCAACTGACCGTGGGGGAGGCGTTTTTCGAGACGCTTGGAATTCCAATGGTGCTCGGCCGCAGTTTCACACCGGCGGACACAGCCGGAGCGCTCCGGGTTGTGGTGGTCAACGAGACGTTGGCCCGCCGATATTTCAGCGACGAACCGCCACTCGGACAGGTGTTGAAATTCGGCCGGGAGGAATGGACAGTTATAGGGGTTTCCCGGGACACTCGATACACGGACATTCGGGATGAGGCGCCCGCTATTGTGTATTTTTCGTTCCGGCAGAGTCGGATACCGACAGCCTCATTTGCCATGAGGACAGCGCAGCCGCCGTTGTCGCTCGTTCCGGCCGCGCGGAAGGCCGTGGCGGCGATCGACCCCAACGTTCCTTTGTTGAGCGTAACGACTCAGGAGGCGGCGCGCGACGAGACGCTCCGCCAGGAACGGATGTTCGCGACCCTCGTCGGCGCGCTTGCCGGCGTGGCCGTGCTGCTCGCATGCATCGGCCTGTACGGACTCCTGGCCTACAACGTCGCTCGCCGCACTTCGGAGTTCGGCATCCGCTCGGCCCTCGGCGCGCAAAGCGGCGATATCGCCCGATCGATCGTGTGCGAAGCGTTGGGGTTGGCCTCAGTTGGGATTGCGATCGGTGTGCCCGCGGCGATCGCACTCGCCCAGATAATCAAGAACCAGCTCTACGGCGTGACGCCGTCCGACCCGCTGACCTTCGCCGGCGGAGCGGTACTGGTGCTCACCGTGGCAGTGTTTGCAGCGTGGCTGCCGGCCCGCCGGGCGGCGAAAGTCAACCCGGCGGTGGCGCTGCGGGCAGAATAGCCGCGGCGGCGCAAAAGTCCAAACGCCAAATCCCAAAGGCCAGGTTTCAAGGAGCAAGTTTCAGGTACCAAGTTCCAAGGATCAGACGCAAAACTCCAAAGGCCTAATCCCAAGCCTGAAGGATCAAGGAACAAGTGCCGAGTGCCAGGTCCCAAAAGCCAAACGCCAAATCCCAAGGGCCAAACGCAAAATAGATTCCCCTCATCTGCGCGATCCGCGTAATCTGCGGTTAAGTCCGGCTGCTGAATCAGCGGAAACTTTCCCGGGCGTGCATTCGGCGGTGTGCTTTGGGTTGGTTATGCCACACGGACTTGGGCAGCCATGGAAGCCCGCACAACGCTCGGTCTGAATTCACGGCGTAAACTTTTCCATCCCGGAGCCGATGTTTGAGACGAGATGGAAGAATGAGAAAGCCAAAGCACCACCGCGCATCGATCGGCGAGAACAGTGGCAACGCATTTGCCTGCTGGCGGTTGCGCGCGGGCGTGGCTCTTGCGGGTGGTCCGCCTGGCGGGCGTTTCCAGGCCTGAGCCCCCGGGCCACCGACACCCATCGCCAATCCAATCGACCGAACCAATTGATCAAAATGACCCTCGAAAGGAAACTGCTCCTCCTTGCGCTGATCCCGCTCAGCTTCGCGCTGATTCCTGCCGGAATCCTTTTGGTGCGGGCCCAAAGAACGGTGCGGGAAATGGAGCGGCTCGATACGCTTTCTTCCCTGGTATGGAAGATGGCCGAGGTGGAACAGGGCCTCGAACTGGAACAAAGGAACTGGTGGCGATTTACGACGGACCACAAGAATGACTCACCGGAAGCAAAGCAGGAGGCCCGCGCCTTGGAAGACACCGCCCGGGCAAAAACCGAGGCGGCGCTGGCGGAATACGACAAATTCCTGGCCGGCATCGATGTCAGCACCCTGGGCCAGCCGCTCAATGCAGCCCTGGACGTGATCAAGGATGGGCGGGGCGCGATTCCAGGTCTCCGGGAAAAGATGGATGCAAACTACACTTATGACCCCAAGGCCGACAAAGGAGTCATGCTGCCGGACCAATATGTCGCAATTCGCGCCGAGTTCACGGCCGCTCTTCCCCTTTTAATCGACCAGACCACCAATGCCACCATCGCCCGAAAGCTCCTCGTTCTTTCAAAGGTGACCCAGGCCCGAAAGAAAATCGAGGTGGCGGGAGGCAACATCACCTGGGGAATCCAGATCTACGCCAGGGACCAGAAGCTCCTTGACCAGCACGATTCTCTGTTGATCAAGAGCGGGATCGAGGTTGGCGAGGCGTCCTTTGCCGAGATCGCAGCAATTTCCGAAGGAGAGGCGCGGGAGAAATTCCTCGCGATCTACCAGCAGCCGAATTGGCACGCCGGAATTGAATACGCCCGAAAATTCGCCGCCTGTATCATGGCCCAAACCCCGCCGACTCCGATCATGAATGAAACGGAATGGGTGAACTCCTATTTTAACATCTGGGAGATCCAACTGGGCGATTTTCTGGTCTGGTTGCGCGACGACTTCATCAACACCAGCACGGAAATCCACGCGCGGGCAACGCGGCAGCGCAATGTCTGCGCGGGCGCAATCCTCGCAGGCGTGCTCGGAATGTTGCTGATCTCCCAACGCACGTCCCGGAGCATCGCCAAGCCGCTGCACAAGACGGCCTCCAAGCTCGCCGACGGTGCGGCGACTTTTTCGGACGAGGCCGAGAAGATGGCGTCCGCCTCCTCTGCCCTCTCCGACGGTGCGAACCGGCAGGCCTCATCGCTCGAGGAGACCAGCGCTTCGATCGAAGAGCTCGCCGCCACGACCAGGACCAATGCCGAAACCGCCTCCCTCGCCGTGGAAGCCTCGCATGCCGCCATCAGGACCGCGGAGGAAGGAAAGCAATTCATCGCGGCGCTCAGCACCACCGTCGCGGCGGTCGAGAAATCGGGCAGCGCCATCTCCGGCATCCTCAAAACCATCGACGAAATCGCCTTTCAAACCAACATCCTTGCCCTGAACGCCGCGATTGAGGCGGCGCGGGCGGGCGAGGCCGGCGCCGGCTTTGCGGTCGTCGCCGAAGAGGTGCGGACTCTCGCCAAACGGTCCGCCGACGCCGCCAAGGAGACCACTGCGCTCCTCGCCGGCGGCGGATCCGAGGGGTCCGGCACTCATCGGGGCGTGGTTGAGGGCCTGGGAAAGATTCGCGAGGACGCGGCCCGGGTGGCCGCCCAATTTGAGACGATTGTGGCCAAGATCACCGAGACCGACAACCAGGCCGGCCAGATTGCCAAAGCCTCGAACGAACAGGCCCGCGGAATTGCCGTGATCACCTCGGCCGTCCATGACATCGACTCGGTCACCCAGGCCAATGCCGCCTCCAGCCGCAACGTTGCCGACACCGCCGATTTGCTAAAAGCCAAGGCCGAAGAGATGAAGCGCGCCGCCGCGATCCTCCAACATCTGATTGGCATGGCGAACCGCCCCGGCCCCGCCGGACCGGTCATCTCCCGCTCATCACCTCCGGGCAGTATGTACCCCGCAAGCCGGTCAAATGGGGAGCGTGATCCTGACAGGCAGCTGTCGGCAGCGCCCGCGTTGTCGTTCTCCCAGTCGAACGGGTCGCACTGAGGACCTGGCAGCCTTTCGGACTCCGCCGTCCCCCTCTGCGCCAAGGCTCCGACCCGGCCCGGCGGGATTCAGTGACCACGCCGTAGCTGTCTGAGCGAAGGCGGACGCCGTTTGGCTGGAGAGCGAACATTACAAAGAGATCTCCTAGCCGTATCTATTCAATAATCCCGGGTTTCACTCTGCGAAGACGTTGCGATCTGGTGACAAGTGTAGGAGCCTGCTTGCAGGCGACCTTCTCCTCGGAATCGCCTGCAAGCAGGCTCCTACAATTTGCATGAGTCCGGCTTAGCCGGGACGATGCAGTCGGCTGTAGGGCCGCCGCTTGCCGGCGGGCCGTCTTCCCAATGAGCTGTGGCCCGGCGTCAAGCGCCGGCCCTACACACCATTCGGGGGTCGCAGGCATCAATCGCAAGGCGCGGGCCGACTGCATTGGCGTTGGACGGGATGGTGCGTCCTCCAACCACCCCCACACGCTTTGTCAACCGGGACACCTTGCACAGTCACGGCTCAGGCCGCCCCCTGAATCCGGTGTTTCAATTCGGCGACAGATCGCGTTGACTGGAGATTCCCAATATGCACCGCCCCATCCTGGCCGCTCTTCCCATTTTCGCATTGTGCCTCTGTGCCGGCGCGCCGACCGTCCCGGAACAGCAATCTGCGCCCGTCAGTTCTCCGATGCACCAGAACCCGTTGCTTGCCGAAAGTACCCTGCCCTTCCTCCTGCCGCCATTCGATCAGATCACGGATGGCGATTATGCGCCCGCTTACGAGCTGGGCATGGCCGGGGAACTGAAGGAGGTCGAAGCAATCGCGGCCAATCCGGCGCCGGCGACATTTGACAACACCATCGTCGCGCTGGAGCGGGCCGGCCAGCTGCTGCAACGCGTCGACCGCGTGTTTTCCAATCTCGCCAGCGCGAACACGAATCCGACGATGCAGCAGGTCGAGCGGGAGATGGCGCCCAAGCTCTCGGCCCAGCGTGACGCCATCCAGTTGAACGGTGCGCTCTTTGGGCGGATCCAGCAGATCTACGAGCAACGCGCCCAACTGGGCCTGGACGCCGAGTCGACCCGGCTGATCGATCGCTATTACAAGGATTTCGTGCGGTCTGGCGCGAGATTGGGTGAGGCGGACAAGGCGCGGCTGCGGGCGTTGAATGCCGAGCTCGCCACGCTCCAGACCCGTTTCAGCCAGAATGTCTTGAAAGAGACCAACGCGTCGGCCCTGGTCATCGCCGACCGCGCGGAGCTGGCGGGCATGTCGGCGGGCGAAATCGCCGCGACCGAGGCGGCCGCCAGGGCCGAGCAGAAAGAAGGGAGATTTGTCATCCGCCTGCTCAACACCAGCGGACAGCCGGCGCTGGGCTCGCTGGAAAACCGCCCGCTGCGGGAGCGGCTGCAGAAGGTCTCCGTCAACCGTTGCAGTCACGGCGGCGAATTCGACAATCGCGAAGTCGTCCTCCGGGTTGCGGAGCTTCGGGCCCAGCGGGCCGCACTGTTGGGCTACGCCAGCCATGCTGCCTACATGTTGGAGGATCAGACGGCCCGCACGCCGGAAGCTGTGAATGCACTGCTGGCCCGACTGGCGCCACCGGCGGTCGCGAATGCGCGACGGGAAGCGGCGGACATGCAGACCATCATCGACCAGGAGCATGGCGGCTTTGCGCTGGCCGCCTGGGATTGGAATTTCTATTCGGAAAAGGTCCGGCGCGCGCGCTACGTCTTCGACGAGTCGCAGCTCCGGCCCTATTTCGAGCTCAATCGCGTGTTGCAGGACGGTGTGTTTTTTGCAGCCAGCCGCCTCTATGGCGTGACGTTCAAGGAGCGGCACGACCTGCCGGTATACCAGCCTGAGGTCCGCGTTTTCGAAGTGTTCGATGCCGACGGGCAGCCGCTCGCGTTGTTTCTGGCCGACTACTACGCACGGCCGTCAAAGCGCGGGGGCGCCTGGATGAGCGCCTACGTCAGCCAGTCCGGACTGCTCGGCAACAAGCCAGTGGTCGCCAATCACCTCAACATTCCCAAGCCGCCGACGGGAGAAGCCACGCTCCTGACCTTCGACGAGGTCCGCACCCTGTTCCACGAATTCGGCCATGCCCTGCACGGCATGTTTTCCCGGGTGCAATATCCCCGTTTCAGCGGCACCAGCGTTCCGCGTGACTTTGTTGAATTCCCCTCGCAAGTAAACGAGATGTGGGCGGTGTGGCCGGAAGTCGTGAAGAACTATGCGCGGCATTACCAGACCGGCGAACCCATGCCGCCGGAACTGCTCGCCAAGATGCTGGCCACCCAGAAATTCAACCAGGGCTTCACAACAACCGAGTATCTGGCCGCCGCGCTGATCGACATGGCCTGGCACCAGTTGAAACCGGGCGAGGTGCCGAAGGACGAGGCGGCATTCGAGGCCGCTGCCCTGAGCCGGGCCGGGCTCGATTTCGCGCCGATTCCACCCCGCTACCACAGCACCTATTTCTCGCACGTGTTCTCCGGCATCTCCTATTCCGCCGGCTACTACTCCTACATCTGGGCGGAGGTGCTGGATGCCGACAGCGTGGAATGGTTCAAGCAACACGGCGGCCTCGCGCGCAGCAATGGCGATCACTTCCGCCAGACGGTGTTGTCGCGCGGCGGCAGCGACGAGGCGATGACCCTTTTCCGCAATTTCACCGGCGGCGATCCGCACATCGAGCCTTTGCTGAAACGCCGCGGGCTGGACCGGCCGTAAATTGCCGGCGGGCGCGAGCAGCGCCGTCTCTGGCTGGGTTGTAGCCGGCCGCGCTGAGGCCGGCCTCAGCCGAGACTACGGCACGCTGGAGTGAGGTCGGGCCGGGGTCAGCGCCCCCGGCTACAGAGCGAACCGCTGGCGGACAAGGCCTGCCAGCCACCCCCGCTACCGGGCAGCGCCGCTGGATTGGGGCTGACATTTGGAGCTGCGACGCCCTCGTCGCGCTTTCAACGGACTCGCGCGGCGGGGGCGCCGCGTCCCCATGGCTGCAACTGGATGCTTTGTCCGCGTCCCTACCACCGGTAGGTTACGCTGGCGGAAGTCTCCCGGCGGGCCGCCGGGACCGCCGGCACCTCCTGGAACGCGCTGTTCCAAAGATTGTCGACCTGCAGCTGAAGCACGACGTTGTGGAATGCGGGCGGCCGATAGAACAGCCCCAGCGACGAAATGACCGCCCGGTTTCCGCCGACAGTTCGCAACGGATCCGGCTCCTGGATGCGCGCCTGGTTGTCCATGCGCAGCTCAAAGCCGCCTCCCAGCCGCGCCACGATGGCTG
>CAWDQK010000071.1:0-95919 GCA_963804395.1 uncultured Verrucomicrobiae bacterium
CTCCGCCGCTGCGGCGCGAGCAAGCCTGCGCTACGTCCGGAAACCGCCCCCCACAACCGTCAATCGGGAGATGCATCCCCGGCGCCAGGCTGAACGTGGCGCAGGCCTCCCTGAATGCATCGGCGCGGGACGCCTGCCATGCCGTAGCCTTGCGCGAAGGCTGGCCGCTCCGCGACCGCCAGTCGGGAGATGCACCCGGGGGCACGCGTTTCATCCCGGCCGCTTTTCCCAGGCCCGCACCGCGCCCGGAATAATTTGAAACAGCGGATGCGGCTCCGGCCGGGTGATTCCCCTGAACCGCCGCGCCAACCGGGGAGCCCGGACCCGCAGCTTGGCCTGCAGATGACCCCACTCGTGGAGCAACTGTCCGCGGGTCTCCGGAATCTCCGCGCCCAATCTGCAGGGCGGAATCTTCGTTTCGTCAAAGTGATAGTCGCGGTTCCTCGCCTCCTCCGCGATCCCGGCCAGAAAGCTCGCGATGGCTGCAAGCGGATCGGACTGCGCCTGGAACCGGGCGAGCTGCGGGTGATGACGATACCCCCTGGTTGCACCAGCGAGCACCGCCTGCGCGAGGAGGGCCTCCCGCCAGGCCGCGACCAGCCCCGTGGCGTCAAGGTATCGTGGATGCACGGTCCAGAGTCGCATGGGTTGGGTTCCTTTCTACCCGGTCCGCGATGGGTTCGCCACGGGAAGTTTGTCCAGACATGCCGCCTCATCTGGCCGGGCCTGTCGATTTTCTTCTTCCCGGCGCCAGTTTGCCTGCCCCGCTTCGAGCTCGACGCGGCCAGAGGCAAATTTCTTATTGCAATTCGTTTTATTTGTTTAGAATCAAGGCCTGCAGCGCGCTCGGGCCTTCGCGACGAAGCAGTCCGGCCGCCGGCCCGCCCCGGGGCGGGCGTCCAACTCCGCCCCAGAAAAAAGGAACACCATGCCCTGGAAGAACAATGCCCCTGCCTCATCACCGAGGAATGCCGCCCCTGGCGCAAAGGCCCCGGTGAAGACCATCCGCCTCGGTCGCATCAAGGCGGCCATTTGGGAAAACGAAACCGACAAGCAGAGGTTCTACAATGTAACCTTCGCCCGCGCCTACCTTGACGAGGCCAAGCAATGGCACGACAGTGACAGCTTCGGCCGTGACGATCTCCTGCTCTTGGCCAAGCTCGCCGACCAGGCGCACACGTTCATTTTCGAGCAGTGCGCGCAAGCGAAAGCCGCGACAGGTGAGTGAATTAGGAGCCGGTTGGGCTTCGCCCTCCCCGTCTCCGCCAAGGCTCCGACGCGGCCCGTCGAAATTCAGTAGCCACGCCGTAGCTCCATGAGCGAAGGCGGGCATGCTCCTGAACAAACGGCGGTTCTTCTTCCGATTCAGCGGAGAAGTCTTGAGCTTTGGCGCAGCCATTTTATTCCAGCGGCGCGGAGGACGAAGTCCGCCCCGCTGCTAGAGGGCGGTGTCGCCCTGTTCCATGGTCCGGATGCGCACGGCCGTCCCGACCGGCACGACGAAGACCTTGCCGTCGCCGATCTTGCCGGTCTTGGCGGACTTCACCACCGCGTCGATCACCTTCTCGACAACGTCGTCGGCCACGACGATCTCGATTTTGATCTTCGGCAGGAAATCGACGGTGTATTCGCTCCCGCGGTAGATCTCTGTGTGCCCTTTCTGGCGGCCAAACCCTTTCACCTCCGTCACGGTCATACCCTGGACGGCGATCTCCGCCAGGGCGTCCTTCACTTCTTCAAGCTTGAACGGTTTGATGATGGCAATGACGAGCTTCATAGGCGCGCGGGTTGGATAGTTGGTGGGCTAATCGATGTAGCCTTCTTCGCCGTGCTCAGTGAGGTCAAGCCCTTGCCGCTCAATTTCCGGAATGGGCCGCAGGCCGACAATCGCCTTCACGAGCTGCGCGATCAGCACCGTCGCCGCAACGGCCAGCAGCAGCGTGACCGCGATGGCCTTGAGCTGTTCGTGCCACAGACCGCCTTCGGTTACGAGTTTCGCCAGCCCGTTCTTCACGGCCGCGCCGCTAGTCAGGTTGCCGTTGACCTCCGCGGTCGCGAGAAACCCGGTCAACAGGGCGCCCAGGGTGCCGCCCACGGCGTGGACGCCGAAGGTGTCGAGGGCGTCGTCATAACCGAACTTTGCCTTCACGTTGGTCACAAAGAAATATGGCACCGCCGCCGCAAGGATTCCAATTACGACCGCGCCGGTGGTGTTCACAAAACCGGTGGCCGGCGTGATCACGACCAGGCCGGCAACGGCGCCCGAGCAGAATCCGAGGATGGACGCGTGACCGCGGAAGATCTTCTCGATCATGCCCCAGGTGAATGAGGCCACGGCCGTGGCCAGCGTGGTCGTGGTAAACGCATTGGCTGCGATGCCGTCGGCTCCCAGGGCGCTGCCCGCATTGAAGCCGTACCAGCCGACCCAGAGCATTCCCGTGCCGACCATGCACAACACCATGCTGTGCGGTGCCATTTTCTCCCGGCCGAAGCCAATGCGCGGGCCGACCAACAGGCAGAGGATCAGCGCCGACCAACCGGAGGACATGTGCACCACAGTGCCGCCCGCAAAGTCGATCGCCCGGATGCCGGCGTCCGGGTTCGACACCCCACTCATCAAGCCGGTCGAGCCCCAGACCATGTGGGCCAGCGGGAAATAGACCACCAGCATCCAAAACGTCACAAAGAGCAGGACCGCGGAAAACTTCATGCGCTCGGCGATTGCGCCAACGATCAGTGCGGGCGTGATGATCGCAAACATCAGCTGGTACATCGCGAAGACGTTTTGCGAGACCCAGAACGCATAGTCAGTGTTCGGCGCCGAGGTCACACCCTTGAAAAACAGGTACTCGGATCCCCCGAGAAACCGGCCAATGGAACTGCCGGAAAAGCTCCTTCCAAAAACGAAACTGTAGCCAAAGGCCCACCAGAGGATTGTCACCAATCCGGCGATGCCCAGGCATTGCGCCAGCACCGAAAGGACGTTCTTGCGGCGCACGAGTCCGCCGTAGAACAGCGCCAGGCCAGGCAGCGTCATGAATAGAACCAGGGCGGATGAAGTCATCATCCAGGCATTGTGGCCGGGGCCGGGGAGGCCGGTCAGACTTTTTCCCGGATCCGCATTCTTCACGTAGGCTTCGAGCGCGACCAGGCGCTGATCCAGGTTCGGGGAGGCCTCTTCGGCCAGGACAGGAAGTGAGCAAAACGCGACCGCCAGCGCGGCGAGCGCGAAACGCGTAAAGTTGATCAAGGGCAGTTTCATGGGAGAAAGCCCTAATCATGAGCAGAATCGATGCCATGAACGCATTTCATCAATGGGATGCGCAAAACTGCACAGCGCGCTTTGGCCCGGCGAGAAATGCAGGAACCACGCCATGCCTCGCCTCCCGCAAATTGCCGTGCGAAAAACGCGCCGTGAATGGCCGCGGCGCGCAGTCCCCTTTGAATTCGCGCGGGGGCGGCTTCCCTCAACTTCGCCCGAACCCTTCCCTTAGCCGGAATGATGCAAATTGCAGGAGCCTGTTTGCAGGCGATTTCAACCTCGGAATCGCCTGCTAGCAGGCTCCTACGCCAATCACACGATGACATCATTACACACGAGTGCTGGCAGAGCTCATTGAATGGATACGGCTTAGCCTGCATCTGGGCCGTCGCACTCCTCTCCCGACGCGCGGGAGGGACACCGCACTACGTCTGACCGCCAACCGCCCGGGGCAGACGCCTCAGACCGCCGCTTCGCCGCGCTCGTCGGTGCGGATGCGCACGATCTGCTCGACCGGGAGCACAAACACCTTGCCGTCGCCAATCTTCCCCGTCTTGGCCGATTTCACAATCGCGTCAACGGTGCGTTCCACCAATTCGTCGCCCAGGGCAATTTCGATCTTCACCTTCGGGAGGAAGTCCACCGTGTACTCGCTGCCACGATAGATTTCCGTGTGGCCTTTCTGGCGGCCGAAGCCTTTGACCTCGGTGACGGTCATCCCTTCGATGCCGACGCCGGAGAGCGCCTCCTTCACTTCTTCGAGTTTGAACGGCTTGATGATGGCGATGATGAGCTTCATTGATGAAAGAGTTAACAGTTTAGAAGGTTGGAGGGAAGGATGTTGTCAATCCTGAGATGACCCACGCCAGACTAATCGTGCGGCGGCGCACGACGGGGTCTGGCCGAATTTGGGCAATCCTCCCGACCGTTTGGGCCCGGCGTCCCGCGCCGCTGGAGGTGTACGCGAGCGTTCGCCGAGGCACCCGGGCCAGATGGCATGGAAATCGCTAAGGCCTGCCTGAACGATCCATGAACCTCGTTCACTGGCAAGCCTCCTCGACCGTCGTATTCCCGTTTTTCTCCCACACCACAACCTAGTCCACGCCCATGCCACAACCACCATCCACCCCCCAACCGACGACCAAGCCCACCTTGGGCCTGACCGGTCTGACCATCAATGCAATGGCGCTGATCGCACCTGGCGCCTTCCTCTGGCTCACATTCCAGATCCAAGCGCTCTACGGTGCCCCGATGGCTGGCTGCGCGATGTGGTTCGGCATCGTGCTGGCGCTGGTCCTGTGCTTCGCCACTGCCATTAGCTACGCCGAGCTCTCCAAGATCTATCCAGGAGCCGGGTCCTCCTATTTCTACGCGGAACAGGCGTTCGCCTCAAAAACCAAGGCGTACAAGTTCGCGCGGGTCGCCAAGTTCATCACGGGCTGGGCCAGCCATCTCTATTATTGGGTCTATCCGGGATGCATGGTCGGAGTCACGGCGCTGCTCGGCGGGTACCTGCTCAACCAGTTCCTCCCGGATACCTTTAGCAGCAACTACAACAGCCCGCTGTTCATGTACCTGTTCAGCGTCGTGTTTGCCCTGGGTGTCGCCTACATCGCCTACCGCGGCGTAACCGGCACCACTGCGGTGAACATGCTGATCAATATCGTGCAGATCACGGCGCTGCTGGTCTTCTCGGTCATCGCCATCGCTTACCGCGCGCAACATCCGCAGGGCTCGACCGGCTACCACCTCTCCAACGGAGTCGCCGTCAACTACGTCGTCGCGCAGGAGGTCGTGAAGGACGCCGCGGGCAAGCCCACACCCGTGCTCGACGCCGACGGCAAGCCCACGGTCGATTCTGCCGGAAAACCGGTCTATCAGATGACCGATTCCGCCGACAAGGACGGCAACCCGGTCCCCGCGGACAAGGATGGCAACGCCGTCACCGATCCGAAGCTCGCCGCTCCGTTCACCGTGAGCTACGCGCCGGAGGAGGCCGTCACCGGCAAGGCCGGCGATGACAAGAACCCGCAGACCTTCAATTTCCACACCAGCGCGGTCTCGGTCATCGCTCCGCACAGCTTCAACCTGATCTTCATTCAGGCGTGCATCGCCATCCTGATCCTCGTGGGCTTTGAATCCGTCACGGCGATGGGCGAGGAGGCCAAGAACGCCAAGCGCGACGTTCCGCGCGCTGTGCTCCTGTCGCTCGGCATTCAGGGCCTGGTCTGCTACCTGATCGAGTACTTCGCCGCCAACTACCTGCTGCACAATGGCTACACGATTCCGATGGCCGGCGCATCCGGCGCGCCCGTCGGCGACATGATGGTCATCGTCGGCTCGTGGCTCTTCGGCAGCTACGCCGCGGGCAAGGCCTTCATGCTCGTACAAGCATTCACCGTGTTCCTCGCGCTGATCGGCACGACCCTCTCCTGCCTGAGCACCGGAGCCCGCGTGACCTACGCGATGGGCCGCGACGAAGAGGTGCCCTCGCACTTCGGCCTGCTCCACGGCAAGACGCTCTCGCCGCACCGGGCCATCTGGACGCTCGCGATCATCTCGGCGATCATTGGATGCATCACGGTGGCGGTCTACCTCGGTGGCACGACGCCGGCCGCTTTGGACAAGCACAATATCTGGTACAGCTTCGGCATCTTCAGCCCGGAGACCTACGCCTCCCTGCCCAACACCTTGGTCATCGTCACCCTCGTGAGCAACTTCGGCACGTTCCTTCTCTACATGTTCACCTGCCTGATCGCGATCGTCGCCTTCCGCGAGCATGAGAGCTTCCACGGGTTCAAGCACGTGGTGGTCCCGGTGTTTGGCCTGCTGGCCAATCTCGCCTGCATGCTCTTCTACCTGATCGGGCCGTTCACCGTGTCGGGCATGAGCTGGAAGGAACCCTACATCGCCCTGGGCATCGCCGCCATCTGGGGCATCTACGGCCTGGTCTATTTCCGCGCCAGCAGCAAGAAGCGCGGCAAGGAGATCTTCCTTAGCCAACGCCCGGCGGTTGCTTCAACCTGATTGTCGCGTATTGGTTGTCCACCACGGCTCCGCTGGCCTGTCAGGGCGGCGGAGCTCGTGTTTTCCCCCTCACATGCGCCTGCGCTACGCCCGCATCACCACCGCCGGTCCGGTCCGCGAGATCAACGAGGACTACCTCGATTTCTGGGAATCGGACGATCCGCTCGTGCGCGAGAAGAAAGGCAGCGTGGCGCTGCTCGCCGACGGCGTGGGCGGGCTCGACTGCGGCGAGGTCGCCAGCCGGATGGCGGTCGAGGAGGCATTGCAGGTTTTTCGCGACACCCCGGCGGATGCGGATCCGCCAGCCACGCTGCGGCGCATGTTTTCCATTGCATGCACGAAGGTCCACGACGCGGCGTTGGCCGCCCGGAGCAGCCGCTCCATGGCCACGACGCTGGTTGCCACCATCGTCCGCGACCGGATCGCCTACGTCGCCAATGTCGGCGACACCCGTGCCTATCTAATCCGCAAGAAAAAGATCTTCCAGCTTTCCAAGGATCACGTCGCCACCGCCCTGCCGGTAAAACTCGGCCTGATGCTCGAACGCCAGGCCATGGCCAGCCGCCAGCGCAGCGAACTCACGCGCACGGTGGGCGTCGAGCCGTTCTGCCAGCCCGATTTCGCCGTCGAGCCGCTCCAGCACGGCGATTTCATCGTGCACTGCACCGACGGCCTGCACGGCTGCGTCCTGAACGACGAGATTTCCGAGATTGTCAGTGGCAACCATCCCTACGATGCCTGCAAAAAGCTGGTGGCCCTGGCCGAAAAACGCGGAGGTGAAGACAATATTTCCTTGCAGTTGCTCGAAGTGCGCGACTGGGAGAAGGTGGTGAATTCGACTCCCGCCCGCAATCCGAGCCGGCAAAACCCCACCGCCAAGCCCGCGCCTGTATCCCCGGCGCACGAACTTTCGCCGGGCATGACGCTCGATGGGCGCTTCGAACTGACCGACCTCGTCGCCCGCAGCAACATGGCGTCGATCTTTCGGGCCAACGACCGGCAGACCGGGGAGGTGGTCGCGATCAAGGTGCCGCTCATGGCGCTCGAGAGCGACGTCGCCGGATTCAAGCGATTCCGTCGGGAAGAGGAGATCGGCACCCGCCTCAACCATCCGGGCGTTCTCAAGGTCGTCAAGGTGGACACGCCGAAAAGCCGGCCCTACCTGGTGATGGAATTCCTCGACGGCGAGACGTTGGCCAAGATTCTCGAACGCCAGAAGCCGCTGCCCGAACCCGAGGCCGCACGCTACGCCAGCCGCATCTGCGATGCGCTGGAATATCTGCACACGAACGGCATCACCCACCGCGACCTGAAGCCCCAAAACATCATGGTCTGCCGTGACGGCAGCCTCCGGCTCTTCGATTTCGGCATCGCCCGGGTTGACCAGGCCCGCCGCCTCACGTTCGCTGGATTCACGCCGACGATGGGCACGCCAGACTACATGGCCCCCGAGCAGGTGAAGGGCCGGCGCGGCGACCACCGCACCGACATTTACAGTCTCGGCGCCATCCTTTACGAAATGACCACCGGCTCAACCCTGTTCGAAGGCGAGAGCCCCTATGTCATCATGAATGCCCGCGTCACGGGCGACCCGGTGGCGCCGCGCAAGCTCAACGAGAATCTTACTCCGGTCATCCAGGAGATCATCCTCCACGCGCTGGAGCGCGACCCGGAAAAACGCTACGCGTCGGCCGGTGAGATGAAGAAGGAGCTCGATGACTACGAAACCGTGGCGCTCACCGAGCGCCACCTGCATCTGCGTTCGCCCCAGCCATGGAAGAACCGGACGCCCATGATCCTGATGATTGCCGGCGTGCTCGTCGCCCAGGTGGTGTTCTTCCTGCTGATGTATCTGTATTTCAAGTCCAAGCATTAGCGTGGCGCCACCTCAGCGCAGGCCTGCGTTGTCCCGCGACCAGGAGGCCGGAAGCCGCCGCAGGCAGAAGCCAGCGCCCCGCTGATTGTCCGCTGCGCGGACAAACCCATCGAGAGGAAAGGAACCAATCGGCCGGGATGAAGCCGGCGCCTCGGAGCCTGACCCGAGCGGAGCGGGCCTGGTGATTGACCGACTAACCAACCGGCGGCGGCGCCACCACGGCGATGTGCAGATCCCGGAGCTGTTTCGCCGTGACCGGCGTCGGGCTCTGCGTCATCAGGTCCTGCGCCTTTTGCGTCTTCGGGAACGCGATCACGTCGCGGATGCTCGTGGTTCCGCAGAGCAGGGCGACCATGCGGTCGAGACCGAACGCAATCCCGCCATGCGGCGGAGCCCCGTAGCGGAAGGCCCGCAACAGATAGCCAAACCGGCTTTCAACCACCTCCGCCGGAATCTTGAGCACGTCCTTGAATACCTTCTCCTGCAACGCGGGCTGATGGATGCGGATCGAACCTCCGCCCAGCTCCATGCCATTGAGCACGACATCATAATGCTGGCCGCGCACCTTCTGCGGGTCGGTGTCGAGCAGCGCCGCATCCTCCGGCACCGGCGAGGTGAACGGATGATGCGTGGCGACGAAGCGCTTCGCCTCCTCGTCGTAGGTCATCAGCGGAAAATCGACCACCCACAGGAAATTCCACTGGTTGGCCGGAATCGTCAGCTTCCCGCGTTTCTGCAGCAGGGCGGCACATTCGAGGCGGATCCGGCCCAGGATCGCGCACGCCTTCTCCCACGGCGCCGCCGCGAAAAAAATGATATCCCCGTCCGCAATCGCGAGCCGCTGCGTCAGCTCGGCTTTCTCCGCCGGATTGAAGAATTTCACAATCGGCGACTTCCATTCGCCACCCTCGACCTTGATGAAGGCAAGGCCTTTGGCGCCGAGCGATTTCGCGACCTCCTCCAGGCCGGCGAGTTCGCCCTGGGTGATGTCCGCCAGGCCCTTGGCGTTGAGCGCCTTCACCGCGCCCCCGGCCGCGGCGGTCGAGGCGAAGACCTTGAAGGTGGACTGCTTGAAAGTCGCCGTGAAATCTTCGAGCTCCAGCCCGAACCGCGTATCGGGCTTGTCGACGCCGAAGCGGTTCATTGCCTCCTGAAACGCCAGCCGCGGAAACGGCGTCGGCAGGTCCACACCGAGAACGTCCTTCCAAACCTTCTTGAGCATGCCCTCGAACAGCGCGTAGATGCCCTCGCGGTCGATAAACGACACCTCGACGTCGATCTGCGTGAACTCCATCTGCCGGTCGGCGCGCAGATCCTCGTCGCGGAAGCAGCGCGCAATCTGCAGATAGCGCTCCACCCCTGCCACCATCAGGATCTGCTTGAATTGCTGCGGCGACTGCGAGAGGGCGTAGAACTCCCCGGGATGAATGCGCGACGGCACGAGATACTCGCGTGCCCCTTCCGGCGTGCTCTTGAACAGAATGGGCGTCTCCACTTCAATGAAACCCTCGGCATCGAAATAATCGCGCACCGATTTCGTCGCGCGATGCCGCACCTCGAGGTTGCGCCGCATCTTGGGCCGGCGCAGGTCGAGGTAACGGTAGGTCAGGCGCAGATCCTCATTGACCTTGTCGCCCGCCGCATCGTCGAGGGGAAACGGCGGCGTGTCGGAGAGGTTGTAAAGTTCGAGGGCGGTGGCATCGACCTCAATCTCGCCGGTGTCCAGATTCGGATTGGCCGTGCCCTCGGGTCGCAACGTGACCCGGCCGGTGACACCGACCACCGATTCGGGCTTCAGCTGTGCGGCGCGGGCCCCGGCGTCCGCATTGGAATTCGGCTCCAGCTTGACCTGGGTGATTCCCCGGCGGTCGCGCAGGTCAATGAAGATGATGCCGCCCTGGTCGCGGATGGAATCTACCCAGCCGGCGAGGGAGACGATGGCGCCGAGATCGGCTTTGGTGAGCTGGGCACAGTGGTGCGTGCGCTTCATAGTGGAGGCGTGGGACGAAAGGCGGCCAACTAAGCGCACCGTCGCGCCGGAGGGCAAACCCGAAATTGGCCGCTCACGCCTCGAACACCCAGGGGAAGTTCGAAAAACCGAGCAGTTCGCGCTCCAGCCGTTGCACCCGCGAGGGCGTCTCCTCGAGATTCAGCCAGTGCTCATCCGCGTAGGCGCGCAGCTGGCCCAGGTACTCCATCACAAAACCGCGCGAGCTCGCGCCGTGCTCCTGTGTTGCCCGCTTGACGGCCTCCTCCAGCGCCACCACGCCAGTGGACCGCAGCATTTCGCACATCGCCAGAATGCGGCCAAACTCCTCCTGCATCGCCGGAATGTTGGTGATTTGGCGCAGGCGTTGGGTCCATTCCCGGAAGCTCGCCACCGGAATGCGCGGCAGGATCGCCGTGGCCTGGGGCGTGTTCGCCACCGCGGACTGGTGCGCATCCGCCACCTTGTTGATGAATGCCGTCTCCTCCTCGAGCTCAGCCGCTGCGAAAATGGCGCGCTCCAGGGCTTCCTCCGCTCCCTCGGAAATCCGCTGCTCCTTGGGATTATATCCCGAAGTAATCATGTTCCGCGCAGTGCCCATCGCCTGGAGGTAGGCCTCGATCTTGCGCTGGAACCGTTCGATGGAGAGAGCCCAGCCGGAGAAATCATTCACGGTCGCCAGCCCTTTCAAATACTCCGGGCATTGCGCCCGGACGTGCGTCTCCGCGAGCTCGACCAATTGGGGCAGAACCTGGGCGTTCACCTTGTCCAGAGTCGCCAGCGAGGTCTCGACTTTTTCGAGTTCCGCCCGCGTGGCCTTGATCGTGGCGGAAATCTCGCGGGGCCGGCCGGCCACCGCCATCAGCCGGTCAACGGAAGATTGCGTTTTTTCCAAGGCCTCGATCCGCGTCTTCAAATCGTTGCGGCTCTCCTCCAGCACCGAATGCGCCACTCGCAGGTGAGCGTCGCTAATCAGGAGATGTTTTAGCTCGATGCTGATTTCCGCCATGGCGGTAGAAGTCTCGACGGTTCTGGTTTAGACGGAAATCACCGCACCGCAAGCCTGCGTCCATCAATCAGTCGGCAGCCCCCCCAGGCCGCCAGGCCGCCTCGGCGATGGCCGGGGCTTCATCCGACGAACACCAGTTGCGCGGTGGCGGTTCACCCAATCAGGCTCCTTCCGGTCATCTCGGCTGGCTGCGGCAGATCCATGAGCTGGAGCAGGGTCGGCGCGATGTCAGCCAGCCGGCCGCCATCGCGCAGCCGGGTCGTGCCGGCGGCAAACCCCGCTCCCACCACGAACACTTCCACCAAGTTGAGCGTGTGCGCGGTGTGCGGACAATTCTGTTCGGGATCCCACATCTGTTCGCAATTCCCGTGGTCGGCGCAAACCACCGCCGCACCCCCCATCTTCAGCACCGCGTCGAGCAGCACGCCGGTGCCGAGGTCGGTGGCCTCAACCGCCCGGATTGCCGCCGGAAGCGAACCGGTGTGGCCAACCATGTCCGGGTTGGCGTAGTTGACGACCAAGAGTTCATATTTCCCGGACAAAATGGCATCGCGCGCCGCCACGGTCACGCCCATCGACGACATGTCGGGTGCCAGATCATAGGTTCCGACCTTCGGACTCGCCACCACCGCGCGGTCCTCGCCCGGGAACGGCTCCTCCCGGTAGTCGTTAAAGAAAAAGGTGACGTGCGGATATTTCTCCGTCTCCGCGCTGCGGAATTGTTTCAACCCGAGCGCCGACAGATATTCGCCCAGGATGTTCTTCATCTTCGCCGGCTTGAGCAGGATCGTTTCGACCGGCAGGCCCTTCTTGTATTCGGTCAGCCCGGCAAAGAAAAGGTCGAGCTTCCGCCCGCGGTCGAATTCCTTGAATCCTTCCTCGCAGAACGCGCGGCAGAGTTCGCGCGGGCGGTCGCCGCGAAAATTGAAGAACACCACGCTGTCACCGTCGCCGATGGTCGCCACCGGCTTCCCGTCCGGTCCAACCACCCAGGTCGGAACGACAAACTCATCGCCCTTCTGGGAATCATTCGTCGGCCGGTCATAATACTGCTGCACCGCCGCGCTGGCGGTGGATGCCGTGGCATCGGCTTTCGTCCCGGCGAGCATCTGGTACGCCCGGATGACGCGCTCCCAGCGGTTGTCCCGGTCCATGGCATAGAAACGCCCGCAAACGCTGGCGACCTGGCCCACTCCCAGTTCCGCCAGCTTCGCCTCGAGCTGCTTGATGAAGCCCAGGCCGCTGCCCGGCGGCGTGTCGCGCCCGTCCATGAATGCGTGGACAAAGATGTCCTTCGTCACCCCCGCTTCCTTCGCCAGCCGGATCAGGCCGTAGAGGTGTTCAAGCAGGCTGTGCACCCCGGCGTCCGAGGCCAGGCCGATGAAATGCAGCTTGGTGCCCCGCGTCTTCACCCGCTCCAGCGCGGCGCGCCACACGGCATTGGCGGCAATCTCGCCGTCTGTGATCGCCTTCGTGATCCGCACGATCTCCTGGTCAACGATCCGGCCGGCGCCGATGTTCTGGTGCCCAACCTCGCTGTTGCCCATCACGCCGGGGGGCACGCCCACGTCGAGCCCGCACGCCTTTACCAGCGTCATGGGATACGTCGCGTGCAACCAGTCGTCGCACGGCCTGCGCGCAAGTACGGTCGCATTGAACTTGTCCTGCTCCGGATGGGGATTCTTGCCCCAGCCATCGCGAACCACCAGCAGCACGGGTCGTCGATTTGAACTCATTGCGAAGAAGCGTTGGTCCGACGGCACGCCCGGCGGAGGCCGGCGGGCCCGTCAAACCTCCCAGTGATGCGGTCGCCGTCCGCCACCGGCAATGCCAAAATCGGGTCAGCCCCGCAATTGACATCCGCCGGGAATCTCCCGACCTGTAGCAGGCGCCCATGTCCCAACGCGCCGTCCTTCTTGTCAACCTCGGCTCCCCTGAATCCACCTCGGTGGCGGATGTGCGCCGGTACCTCGCGGAGTTTCTCGGCGATGAACGGGTGCTTGACGCCCCGCGGCAGCCGCTCCGGTGGCTGCTCCTCCACGGCATCATTCTGCGATCCCGCCCCGCCAAGTCGGCCCACGCTTATGCAAGCGTCTGGACGCCGGAAGGCTCGCCGCTGATCGTCACGAGCCGGCGGGTCCAGCGGAAGCTCGCCGCCGCACTCGGGCCGGAGCTGCCCGTGGCGCTCGCGATGCGCTACGGCCGCCCCTCGATCGCCTCAGTCATCGCCCAACTCGCCGCCAGCGGGGTTGGCGAACTGCTGCTCATTCCCCAATACCCGCACTATGCGATGTCGAGCTGGGAGACTGTTGTCGCCAAGGTTCAGGAGGAGGTTGCCCGGGTCGCGCCCGGTTTGCACGTGGAGACCGTGCCGCCGTTCTATGCCGACGCGGACTACATCGAGGCGCTCTCTGCCACGATTCAACCGGCGTTGACCCGGCCGTACGACCACCTCCTCTTCAGCTATCACGGTCTTCCGATCCGCCATCTGCGCAAGGCGGACTCCTCGCGGGCGCATTGCACCCGGGTGCCCGACTGCTGCCACAACTGCAGCCCGGCCCATGGAACCTGCTACAAGGCCCAAGTCACGCGGACGACCGAACTGGTCGCCACTCGCGCCGGTCTTGATCCCGCCCGGTTTTCCATTTCCTTCCAATCGCGGCTCGTCGGCGAGCCCTGGCTCGAACCGTTCACCGACGCCGTGCTCCAACGCCTGCCCGCCGCTGGCTGCAGGCGTCTGCTCGTGGTCACCCCAGCCTTCACGACTGACTGCCTGGAAACGCTGGAGGAAATCCGGATCGCGGGCCGCCAAACCTTTCTGCAGGCCGGAGGCGAATCCTTTGAACACATCCCTTGTTTGAACGATCAGCCGGCCTACATTGATTTTCTGGCCGGCCGGGTGCGGCGATTTTTCTCTTAACAACCCGTCGAGATTGCTCACGATCCCCAGCGCGCTAGCAGCCTGTCGGGCTTTCCGCCCTCCAGGCCGCTAAAAGCAAAACCGCCCCTTTCGTTGAAAGGGAAGATGATCCGATGAACCAGTCTGACTCCAATTCGAGCAAAGATCACCGAGATTCTGCCCGTTTCCCCGGATTGGATTGGGCGGTTTCGCCAGCAGGAGGCTGGCCGGACGGAAGTCCAACAGCCTCCCAGGCGGATTGATTGGTTGTTTTTGCCTCCGCACCCTGATTTTCCATGGGGAATCCTTCCCAAGCACCAACGTCTGGTGCCACCGGTTTCAGCGCCCGTGGTGAAGGGCAGGCGGTGCTGGTGGTGGATGGAACTGGGAATATTCTGACCGCCGACGCCGGCGCACTGAGTCTTTGGCGGGCGGGTGAAACCGGCCTGGCCGGCGAACGCCTCCCTGCCTTGTTCGCCTTTGAAGTGACGTCAACGGATGCGCAGTTCCTCGAAGCCCAGTGGGAGGTGCTGCTGGCCACCGCAACCGCCGCGCCGCTGCGCCTTGCCGCCCAGCCCAAGGAAGGCGAGAAGCTGGAGGTGTTTCTTCAGCTCGAGAAAACCACGCTCTCGTCCGCGCCAGCGTATCTGGCATTTGTCCAGCCGGCCGGCGCCCCCTCCCCCTCTTCCGGCCGCGATCTGGGCGCGATGCTGGCGGACAACAGCCCGGTCGGCGTGTTCGACCTGAATTTCAAGGCGGGAACATATTATTACTCCCCGGCCTGGAAAAAGCAGCTTGGCTACGCCGACCACGAACTCGCCGGCACATTCGAGACCTGGCGCACCCTCCTCCACCCGGAGGATTCCGCCGCCGCGCCGGACCGCGTTTCGTCCAAATCCTCCAACGGAGTGCGGGGCTTTTCGGCGGAATACCGGCTGCGGCACAAACGGGGTCACTACGTCTGGCTCCACAGCACCGGGGTCCAGACGCTCGGCGCCGGAGGCAAGCTTGAGCGGGTCACCGGCGTACACATCGACATCACCGAGCGCAAGGAGGTCGAGGATGAGTCGATGCAAAGCGAGGAGCGCCTCCACAAACTTTCCAGCCCGGGACCGCTGGGCGTGTATGACTTCAACTTTGCGTCGGGGCGCCACTGGATCTCCCCGGCATGGAAGCGTCTGCTCGGCTATTCGCCCGACGAACTGGCCGATGGCCCCGACGCGCTCGCCGAGGCGCTGCATCCGGATGACTCTCCCAGCGGCCTGAAGGAGTTCTTCCTCTCCAAGTTTCCGGGACAGCCCGCCTGGGTCAACCTTTGCCGGCTCCGCCACAAGGACGGCATGTATCTTTGGGCACTCGGGGGCGTGGTCCGCCAGGTGTCGCGGAAACGCGAACTGCTTCGGGTCACCGGCTTCCACGTCAGCCTGCCGGCAGCACTGCCGGCGGTCGGGGACCGGGTGCTCCCGCTCAGCCTGCTCGCCGGCGCATTCGCCGAGATCCGTGAAGGCGTCGTCTTCGCCGATCCCGCTGGCCGGATCACCTATGCCAACGACAAGGCCGCCCAGCTTCTCCGGCAAACGCCCGACGAATTGCGCGGCCGTCCCGTCGCGGAGGCCATGTCCCTCGTTCGCCGGTCCAGCGGCCAGCCGGCGGAATTCCCGGTAACCCGGCTGCTCGAATTCGGCGAGACGGTGACCTTGAACAACGATTTCTCGCTCAGCCGCGCCGACGGCACGCCGCCCGCACCCCTTGTTTTCAGCGGCCGTCCGGTTTCCGATCCGGGCGGCCGCCTGGTCGGCGCCGTGATCGTCTTCCGCAACCCGGAGGAGATGACTTTGACGCCGGAGGAATTGATCAAGTCCAACCGGTTCGAGTCCCTCGGCGAGCTCGCCGGCGGGATCGCTCACGATTTCAACAATCTCCTTACGACCATTCTCGGAGGAATCTCGCTGGCCAAGGAGAACCGGGACTATTCGCGAATCGAGGACAGCGAACAGGCGTGCATGGCCGCCAAGGGCCTGACAAAACAGCTCCTGACCTTCGCCAAGGGTGGAACCTCCGTGCAAACGGTACTGGCCCCCACCACGTTGCTCAAGGAGACCGCCCGCGTGGCCGCTGCCGGCGCCTCAACCGAGGTCACGGTCGAGGTGGCGCCATCCACCGGGAACATCCTTGGCGACCGCGCCCAGCTTCTGCAGGTCTTCCAGAATCTGGTGGTCAACGCCATCCAGGCGATGCCAGCCGGCCATCCGGGCCACGTCTGGATCCGCGCCGCCAACACGGCGCTGGCCGCAAACCAGGTTCCCCCGCTGGCTGCGGGCGAATATGTGCAATTCGAGGTCCAGGACGACGGCTGCGGCATTCCACCGGAGAATCTCCAGAAGATTTTCGCTGCCTTCTTCACGACCAAGAAGCACGGCACCGGCCTCGGCCTCGCCACCGTGATGCAGGTCGTCCGGCGACATGGCGGCCACGTCGGCGTTGAATCCACCATCGGCACCGGCACGACCTTCACGATCTTCCTGCCCCGGGCCGAGCAGCCCGTCGCGATCGAGGCCCGCCGCGCGCCCACCCTGCGCTTCGGCACGGGCCGCATTCTGCTCATGGATGACGACGACAAGATCTGCGAGCTCACCTCGGGCATGCTGGACAGCCTCGAATACAAATACGACATCGTGAAGAAGGGCGAGGAAGCCATCGTCCTCTATAAGCGCTACCTGAACATTGGCCGGCCATACGATGCCGTGATCATGGACCTCACCATCGTCGGAGGGATGGGTGGCGAAGAGACATTCAAGGTGCTGCACGAGCTGGATCCGGATGTGCGCGCGATTGTCTCGAGCGGCTATGACAGCGAGGAAATGGCCAAGCAATACATCGACATGGGGTTCTGCGGCTATCTCAGCAAGCCCTACCGTCTCACGGACCTCGGCCGGATGCTGAAGGAGATCCTCGGCTAGGAGCTTGTCGGGCTTCGCCCTCCAGGCTCCTCAACAAACGGCGGACGCCGTTTGGTGCGGAGCGAAAAGTTTCTTCTGATTCTGAGTAGAAGCTTTGAACTTTGGCTGGGGCCTTGCGTCAGAGAGGCAGGCCCGCCCGTTATGTGACCGTGGACCGCGAGACCCCACTGCTGCTGCCGCCCGATCTGCGGGACCGGATCCTCGTGATGCTGTCCTACAACCTCCGGCGGCTTCACACCGTCGGAGCAGTCCTCAAAGCGGCCTGAAGCCCTCTGCGGGGGCAGTCCCGGGGAAGAAAATCGCCTTCAGTTCAAGACCACGGACGCCTTCGATCACCGCCGGCCAAAGCACCCGGAAATCACTCGGCCCTTAAGGGCTCCGCCAAAATGGCGCAGCCATTTTATTCTAGCAGCGCGGAGGACGAAGTCCGACGGGCTGCTAGAACAGCCCGGTCTGCTGCAGCGCGGCCCGTTTGTCCGGATTAAGCGTGCTCATCGCGAGCAGCCAGCGGACCGACTTGGCCGCCGCCGCCGGTTCCGCCGCCAGCCGGGCCAGCAACAACGCCCCCGCCAGCGCATCATACAGCGCGGAATGGTAACAACGCCGCGCCGGGGGACAATGCGCGGCCGCCAGGGCATCGAGCCCGGCCTGCAATCCGGCGGCCGCCACCAGGCTCTCCAGTTTACCCGACACCACCTCCGGGAAAATCTGGGCGTAAAGACCCGCGGTGTCAACCCAGGGCCCCACTCCGCCGCCTGCTCGCCCGGCCGGCCAAAATCAGGCGACGTCCGGGGATACGGCCACACGGACTTGAGCAGCGCGTTCTCCACCCCCGCGTAATGCGCCGCCAGCGGCCCGCGCTCGCGGAGAGCGGCGAAGTGTTCCCAGTCGTCCGCAAACGGCGCGCAGTCCAGGACGTCCCCCTCACGCAGGCGATGCACCGCGGCGTCTTCCGGGCGTACCCGACCGGTGGCCCGGCACAGCCGGGTCTTTGTCTCCAGAATCCGGCCACCCCGCAGCGTCACCACCCCGTATTCGAGGATGCCGGAGGCGGCGCTGCCCTCGAAGTCAAGAAAATGGATCTGCTGTTCAACCCAGCGCATAGGTAAGTCATGGCCCATTGAATCCACCGATGCCACGGAAAACCGGCGGCTTGAAATCATGACGGGGGCGATGCCGTCCGCGCCGCCCGGCAATCCGATCCATTCACGAAGGATTTCGCGGACAACGCGGATGCCGGCCCGAGCTGTCGGCCGTTTCCCGGTTTCCCGATTTCAGGATTTCCAGGTTTTCCGGCCTCCCGCTTTCCCGGTTTCCTCGTTTCAAGGTTTCCATGTTTCAATGTTTCCATAGTTTCCGCTTTGCTTTTTCTCGTGTCTTTTGCGGCATTCGTGGCGACCATTCTCCGCGTGAACCTCGAGGTTTATCGCAACTTCCTGCTCGAACTGGCCCGCGAGAGCGGCGACTTCATCCGCCCGCATTTCGCCAATCCCGGCCTCACCGTGGAGACCAAGTCCGACCAGACGCCGGTGACCATCGCTGACCGCGGCGCCGAGGAGCTCATGCGGCGGATGATCCGCAAACGGTTTCCTGACCACGGCGTCATCGGCGAAGAATACGGTTTCGGAGAACACCGGCGCGGAATTTGTCTGGGTCCTGGATCCGATCGACGGCACCCGCGCCTTTGCCGCCGCCACCCCCCTCTTCGGCACGCTCATCGCCCTGCTCCACCACGGCCAGCCCGTGCTGGGCGCCATCCACCAGCCGGTCCTGGGCCAGCTGGTGCTCGGCGATGGCACGCAAACCACGCTCAACGGGCGACCGGTCCGGGTGCGCGACACGCCGCGCCTCGAGGACGCCACGCTGCTCTGCAGTGATGTCCTCTCACCCGCCCAGCACCAGAATGGTGGTGCGTTCGAATCGCTCAGCCGGCGCGTGAAACAATTCCGGACCTGGGGCGACTGCTATGGCTACCTGCTGGTGGCCACCGGCTGGGCCGACATCATGTGCGATCCGGTCCTGAGCCCGTGGGATATCGCCGCGCTGATTCCGGTGGTGCGCGGCGCCGGCGGCCTCATCACCGACTGGCAGGGCCGCGACCCGGTCGGCGCCGCGTCGCTCGTGGCCGCCGGACCCGGGCTGCATGCCCAGGTGATCGCAGCGCTCAACCCATAGCCGCCTGCGGGAAACGTCGTTTGCGTGGAGGCTTCAGGGAGACGCGACGCCCTCGTCGCGTTTTCGAGGGATGGACGCGCCGGGGGCGTCGCGTCTCCAACCCCCCGTCCGTACATTCGGGCATTCTCAGGGTGCCACAGGCAGGTCCGCACGCGTCGCGCCCGCCATCGCGCCCCGCGATCGATGTCAACTATTGGCTGACATTTCGACCGGCGATCGGAGTTGGGGCCCGCGCACCCACCGCGGCCCGGGGATCAATGTCAACCAATAGCTGACATTTCGGCCGGGAGAAGCGCCGCGATCAGCAGCCCGGGTCCGGATTCAACGCCGGCGCATCCGGCGCGGCGGTTTCCACTCGGCGGTGATGACCGACGTGAATCCGCCGCGGGCCTGCCAGTGCGAGACCACCGTCAGCTGCCGGGGCTGCAGCCGCGCGCCGAGGTCGTCGCAGATCTGGTTCGTCACCGCCTCAAAGAAGATCCCCTCGTTGCGATAGCCGTGGAAATAGAGTTTCAACGATTTTAGTTCGACGCAGCGCTCGTCCGCCACGTACCGCACGGTGATCTCCGCAAAGTCAGGATGGCCCGTGATCGGACACAACGAGGTGAACTCGTGGTGGATGTGTTCAATCACATAATCCCGCCCGGGCTGCGGATTCGGGAAAGTCTCAAGGATCTTCGGGTCGGACATGGGGGAAGAATCGGGAATCGAGGAGCGGGTAGCGAGTAGATTTGGGTTCGACGGCGGCTGGAATTCCGGCCCGCTTCTCGCTCCTCACTCCTCGCTCCGTTCCACCTACATCGCGGTCTCGCTGAACCGTTGCTCGCGAATGACCGTGATCTTGATCGTGCTGGGATATTGCAGCTCCTCCTCGATCTTGCGGCGGAGCGTTTTTGCGAGTTCGCAGGACTGCTCGTCGGTGACGGTCTGTGGATTCACGACGACCCGCACCTCGCGGCCGGCCTGGATGGCATAGGCCTGCTGCACACCTTCCATTGAGAGCGCGAGCTTCTCCAGCCGGTCGAGCCGCTGGATGTAGCCGGTCATCGATTCGGCCCGCGCACCGGGTCGCACCGCGGAAATGGTGTCCGCGAGGATGACGAGCCCGGCATAGACCGTCTCGGGTTTCACCTCCTCGTGATGGGCGGCCACGGCGTTGACCACAATGGGCGTCTCCCCGTAGCGCTTGACGAACTCGGCGCCGATGACCGCATGACTGCCCTGCTGGTCGCCGTCCACCGCCTTGCCGATGTCATGCAGCAGGCCGGCCCGCTTCGCCACCTGGGGATCCAGACCGATCTCCGAGGCCAGCATCGAGCAGAGAAAACCGACCTCGACCGAATGATCGAGGGCGTTCTGCGTGTAGGAAAAACGGAACTTCAGGCTGCCGAGAAGGTTGATAATCTCCGGGTGAAGGCCATTGATCTGCAGGCGCTGCACTGCTTCCTCGCCCGCCTGCATGACATTGAGGCGGATCTCCTCCCGGGCGCGGGTGACAAACTCCTCGATGTTCGCCGGATGGATGCGCCCGTCCTTGATCAAGCCCTCGAGCGCCTGCCGGGCGATCTCCCGCCGCACGGGGTCAAAGGAGGAGATCAGCACCATCTGCGGCGACTCGTCGATCAGCAGCGTCACGCCGGTCGCCGCTTCGAACGCCTTGATGTTGCGGCCCTCCCGGCCGATGATCCGCCCCTTCATCTCGTCGCCGGGCAGCTGGACAATGGTGGCGGTGATGTCGTTGTTCGGCCGGCCGGCGAGCCGCTGCATCGTGGTGACGAGGATGCGGTGCGCCTCGTTCTGCAACTCCTGCTCGGACTTCTCGAGCACTTCGCGCCGGAGGGCCCGCAATTCGTCCTGGCACTCGAGCTGCACCTCCTCGCGCAGGGCGCGTTTGATCTCCTCCGCATCCATCTGCGCCACCCCCTCGAGACGCTTGCGCACGCCCTTGGAGAGATCGCGGATCGCATCGCGGGCCTGCCGGATCGCGGCATTCTCGCGGGCCAGGCGTTCCTGTTTCTGTTCGAGCTGGTAGTCGAGCAGGGCCAGCGACTCCTCGTGGGAGCGGATCTCGCGCAGCTTGACTTCCAGCTCGATCTCCCGCCGGTCGAATTCCCGGCCCAGCTCGGCGCGCTTGGCCTGGAGTTCCTCGGCCACCTTGGTCTTCAGTTCCTGCGCGCTGACCGCCGCCTCGCGCCGCGCCACCGCCAGCAGCTGTCCGGCATTCTGCTCCGCCATCCGCCGGGTGTGGCGCGTGACCATCCAAACAACCAGAAAACCGAGACCCGTCCCGGTAATGATGGCGACAATGAACGAAAATAAAAATGGCTCGCCCTGGACGACCAACAAGACGAAGTCAGCTGCACTGCCAGATTTCAAGGCCGCCAACCTAGATCCCGAGGCAAAAAGATCAATCTAGGAATCCGCTGGGCGGATTTTGGGTCGCCACAAAGAGGCCTAGCGCGGCGGAGCCGCAACCAAAGTAGCGAGCATCGAGTAGCGAGTAGTGAGCAGGGAACCTGGCCGGAGAAATCCTCGCGAAGATGAGCGATTCAACACTACTGTAGTACGAGGAATTGGTGCTGGCGGCGGCGGTGTCTCTGCGTTCTTCGCGATCTCTGCGGTGAATCGTCCGGGGTCCGCCTATTGCAGGGCGTTGCGAACGGCGTCGATGAAGGCATGGGCGAAAACCGGGACCAGCAGCAGCCCGCTGCGGCGCCAGAAGATCGAAAAGAGCACTCCCACCCCGCAATGGATGAGCGGCAGCACCACGGCCAGCACGAACAGTTGCGCGATGCGATTCTCCGGCTGCAGCGTCATGATGGGCAGGTGCCACCAGCCCCAGAGCGTTGAAAGAAAGAAGGCCGAGATCCAGGGCAATTGGTTGCCGCCGCGGGTCAGGTATGAGTCTAGTCCGCCGCGGAAGAACACCTCCTCGATCATGAAACAGACCGGGAGATAGAGCGCAAATGAGCGCAGTCCCTCGATAAGGCGGTCGGCGACCGGCCGGGCGGCGGGCGGATGGGCGAGGAATCCGAGCCCGAGCGTCAGGCCCGCCACGGCGCCGGCGGCCGCGAGGCAGAGCCCGAGTTCGCACCATTGCCGGCGTGTGCAGCGCGCGAGCGACCATGCCAGCGGGACGGCGCCGGCCGTGGCGCAGACGAGCCAGCAGTCGATGGCCCAGCCAGGGTGCTGCCAGGTGATCAGATCGCGCACCGGTTGGAACATGAACGCCGCCGCGACCAGCCAGCCCCACCACGGCAGGTTGAAGCGACGCGGCTCGGCGAACCACACCTCGAGCAGCGGCCGCCTCGCGACGTATCGCTGAAACAGCCACAGCAGCGGCACGCCGAGGAGCAAATAGGCATTGGCCTCAAGACCAAACGTCCAGCCGATTGCCATCCAGACGGCAACGACCGCGGTGACGACCGCGTAGCGGCGCAGTTCGTTTGCGGGCTGTGGGCTCGCGGCTTCGGGTTGGTTGGTCGGTGGCATGCTCATGCTCGATGATTAGTCGCCGAAAGCCCGGCATTCCTTACATCGGGCTTCGCGAAGCAAAGGATCCCCGTTGGATTACCAGGTGCCTTGAAGGCGCAGCGCCACTCCTGCCGCAGGCATCCGGAGCGACTGCCTCCGGGTTGATGCAACGTGCATTGGCCCAATTCGAAACCTTATCCAGTCTGTGGGAATAAGATTCTGGTTCGAGTTTAAGGGTCGAAATGCTAACACGAAACCTAATAGAAATTATCAGAAATGCTCATTCAATTGACTATTATGGACATGCCACAGTTGTCGAGCGGCAGTCTGAGTAATGAGACCTAGAGGTAATAGATACATTATTGACTAGTTGAGTAGATTTAGTAGTTCACTCAACTAGCAAGAGCACAGCTAATCTGTGCCGCCGACCAGAACACTGGAGGAGTTCGTTAGAAAACCATTGTCTCATGTCGGATCGAATCTCTCGGTGATCCGTCCCGATCGCGCAACGCGGCAAACGCATGAGCGCGGGGAGGATGATCCAGGAAGGACCAGGTGGTCATCCGCCGGACTTCGAAAGGTTGGCCAAGACGTTCATCGACATGCGCTTCTGGTCAGCAACCAACCATTCCTTACAGCCTGAAAAAGACAAGCCACCGCCATCCGAACCGGCGCGGAGCAGGCTCTCTTCTCTGACAACCAGCCAGCCAACATGTATCATCCAAGAACGACCAGAATCGGAATCGCCGCCGCGGTGGTGGCGGTTCTTCTCTCCCATCCCGTCTGGGCCGACGACCCGAAGGCCACGGACACCAGCAAGGCCGTGGACCTCGGCAAGGTTGAAGTCCAGGGCGACACCGCCGATCAGACCATTCCGTTGGTCCCTCCGACCAGTTCGCTCTACGGATACGAACAGACGCTCAAAGAGACTCCGCGCTCCATCTACCAGGTTTCCAAGACCCAGCTGGATGAAGATGTGATCCAGAATTACAACGATCTGGCCCGCTATTCGCCCAGCGTGCAGCAGAGCAGCACGTCGCCGTACTCGACCTTCGCCAACATCCGTGGAGGCAGTTCGGACACGATGCGCAACGGCATTCTCCTGCTCAACCCGGCGGTGCGCCCGTTCGACACCAATTCGTGGCAATCGGCAGACATCGTTGCCGGCGTTCCGAGCGTCGCCTTCGGATCGACGACGCGTACGGCCGGCTACGTCAACTACATCACCAAGGAGCCCTATTTTGACCAGGAGCATTCCCAAATCTCCGCCTCGTTTGGCCGGCTCGGTGCCAACTCGGACACGACCTACGGCCAGTTCTCGACGCAAATCGATACCGGCGGCCCCTTGGTCAAGGACAAGCTGGCGTATCGCGTGAGCATTCAAGGCTCGGAGGCCAACAATTACTGGGGCAACTCTGCCGCCAACTTCTTCGACTTCTACGGCGCCCTCAGCTGGAAGCCGACCGCCAAGCTTACGGTGGAGGCCAATGCCACCTACACGAAGTCCGACGGTCCCTATCCATATGGCATCAACAGGATCACCCAGGATTTTGGTCGATAACTACACTTACATCAGCGGCCCTGCGTCTCCAATTCTCAAGGACGCGTCCGGTCAATTCTACCGCGCCAACTCCGCGGGCACCTACGACGTCGGCACGATCACCAACGGCAAGTTCATTGCCAGTGGCACGACCACGCCCGCCACGTGGAGCCAGTCAAAACCGGCCAACCTGGTCGGATGGGTCCTCCTGCCGGAAAATGCAAAAGACACGCAGATCAAGGGGAACGAGACGCTCTACGACAAGAATTCCTTCAGCCACGCCCACGAATACATCAGCCAGGTGATCAGCACGCTCGCGCTCAACGAGAACGTTCACGCTCCGCAACAACACGCTGTTTCAGTACAGCGACAGCTTCGTGAAAGGCTACGACGAGTACAATAGTTTCATGGTCAACAAGTTCGTCACGTCGCGAATCGAGCTGATCTCCAACGGCAACTTTCAGCTGTTCGGCCAGGAAGTGATCCACAAGAGCAACACCGGATTCGACTTCCGCCACCTGTGGAATCTCTGCGACAACGTCGGCAAACCGTCGGAAAGACCGCTCAGCGCTGCCGACGCCACGGACGCGGGCAATTTCGGCACCGGCTATCTCCTGGGCGTGCCCAACCTTTATCCGAACCCGCTCCTCAGCAGCGCGAGCCTATACACGCCGGAGCTGACTAAGTATGGCTGGATCAACATCGCACCCGGTTATGTCAATTCCAACGGCCGGGCGCAGGGCCTCTCTGTCGCGTCAATCGGCGGCACCGATCTGCGCCTCAACCAGCTTAGCACCTATAGCCTCTACACGGAGCATGATTTCGATATCGGTGACAACTGGAGCTGGCGAGCAGGGGCGCGGCTGACGCGGATCCAGGATTACCTCCGCGCGACTCCTCAGACTTATGCCGTCGCCGACCAAGGCTTTCTCCCCAACATCAACCTTTCCGACCACGCCACCGCGTGGAACAGCGACATCAATACCAGCCTGACGTACCGCCCGACGAAGCGGATCACGACGTATTTGACCTATGACTACGACAAGGCGTCGGCCGATTGCGGCTGCTGCTTGACGCAGGGCTTCGTCGGCCCGGGCAACACCCTTGAGCGCACTTATTACAAGGTGCCAAGCAGGCTCATCGAAGGCGGTGTCAAGTTCGAAGCCATTCCGAACAAGCTGCTCACCAGCGTCGCCGTCTTCCGCCAGACCCGGTCAGTGCCGTCGATTCCGACCGCCTCCAATCCGACACCCGCCGAGGTCGGGCTCCTCTACAAGGGCGCGGAGTTTTCCATCACCTATCTGCCGACCAAGCACCTCAAGATCGGGGCCAACTACGCCTACCTCTGGGCGACCAACGTCAACCAGACGGCGGCCAGCGTCTATACCGATTACAACGGCTTTGTTCCCGACGGCAGCACGATCGTCAACAACGCGACCAGTAGCGTCGGTGTTGATTCCGGCGTGCGCGGCAATTACCGCGTGCTCGGCATCCCCTTGAACAGCGCCAATGGCTGGGCCTCGTACGAATTCGACAACGGCTTTGGCCTCAAGACGAGCGCCTGGATCACCTCACCCTGGCAGGTTACCCGCCTCGTCACGGTGCCGACCCAGTATAACCTGGATGTGGGCGCCTTCTACACCCTCAAGAGGTGGCGGATCGACCTCACGGTCCAAAACGTCACCGACCGGAAGAACTGGTCTCCTGGCGGCACCTACGGTGGTGGCACCTTCACCTACCTGTTGCCCGCCCAACGCCTCGGCGTCTCGGGCAGGGTCACCTATCGTTTCTAGGCAATCATTGACAATGACGCCCCTTCCTCTTGCCCCGGTTCCCCGGCGGCAGGGGGAAGGGGTTCTGTACAAACCAGGACACCAGCAAAATCGGCCCGGCTTCCAGGCCCTCCGTCGGAGCTCCGACGCGGCTCATGGTTTCCTGGCACTTTCTCACCGTTTGAAACTCTTTTCCTCCGCAATGAAATCGTATGCCCTCGTCGTAGCGTCCCTCGCGCTGAGTCTCTCACTTCCAATTTTCACCCAGGCGGCCGGATGCTGCGAAGGCCAGGGCGCCTTCGGGCTCGAAGGCGAGTGGCAGCCGGCGAAGGGCAGCTCCGGTCCCAAGGTCGTGGAGATCACCAATGCCTCATTCGAGACGTCTCGGGAGCTGTTTGCCGATCTCAACCGTGATTTCGCCGAACGCTGGCTGCGCCGGACCGGCTACACCCTCACGGTCCACGAATCCCATGCCAGCACCGAGACGGAGGCTCGCGCAATCCTGCTCGGCGCCGATCCCGACGTCGTCTCGTTCGACAATCCAGCCGCGATCGACGAATTGGCGGCGAAAGGGAAGCTGCTTCCCCCCGATTGGCAGAAGCGCCTCCCGGACAACAGCGCGCCGTTCACCACGGCCGTCGTCTTCCTCGTCAACCAAGGCAATCCGAAGCACATCCGCGACTGGTCCGATCTCGTCGCCGACGGCGTCTCCCTGGTGACCCCAAATCCGGCGACCAGCGGGCGCGGCCAATGGAACTACCTTTCCGCCTGGACCTATGCCCTGCATGCGCTCGGCGGCCCGGAGCAGGCGCGGGATTTCATCGCGAAGCTGTACCGGAACGCGGCCGTCCTCAATTCGAACGCCCGCGGTTCCGTCGAGTCCTTCATCACGAAGAGGACCGGTGACGTCCTGATCCTGTGGGAGAGCGATGCCCGGGCGCTCCTGGCGCAGCCGACGCCGCGCAAGATCGAGATCGTCACTCCGTCATCGAGCATCCTCGTTCGAACCACCCGTGGCCTACCTCGACCAGAATACTGAGAAGCATCGGAACTCGCGCGTTTCGGTTTCGTTCCTGAAGTATCTCTACAACGCCGACGCCCAGGAAATCATCGCCCGCCACGGGTATCGCCCGCGCCTCCCGGCGGTGGCGGCCAAATCCCAGGCGGCGTTCCCGTCAATCAAGCTCTTCACCGTCGCGGATGAATTCGGGACCTGGGCCGCGGCCAGGAAGCAGCACTTCGAAGCCGGCGGGATCTACGAGAGCATCGCTGCCCAAACCAAGCCCGAGGCGGTGGTCCCGACCGCTGCGGCCGGCTCCAATCACACCAACTGAGCAACCCTGTCTTCCTATGATCAGCACTGTTCAAGCACCCCCGGTCAGGGCAATCCGCCGGCCAGCCCGAACAACGCACGTTCTCAGCCGGCCCGTGCCCCCCGCCCGGGTTTCGGCGTCGCATTGGGGCCCGTGCGAAATCTTCGGAACGCTTTTCACAACGACCGCGTGTATCCATATTCTAGCAGTCGGGATTTCCGGTTTCGGGATCAACCCCGACCCGGTGAGGCACCGGACGGTCGAGCCGCCTCCGACCAGGATCCTCGATGAGGTGAAGCTGGAACCTCTGCAGCCTGCGCCCAAGGACGAGGCTCCGCCGCCCGACGTCCCGCCCCCGCTTTCCGGACCGGCGTTGTCCGCCGACATCGATCTTCCTCCGCTTCCTGAAGTCACTGAAGTCTCGGCGGTCCCGGCCAACGTCGTGGTGGCCTTCGCCCTGCCGGTCTCCGGTCCGGTGCGGATCGTGAAGGATGCTGCGCATGCTTCGGGTGCGGTCGGCGGGCGCCGGACGTCCAGCGGTCCCATCTCGGTCAATACTGGCGAGGCCTACGCCCGCTTCCTGCTGCTTCCGACCTTGACCTATCCGACGGTCGCCCTCCAACGGCGCATCTCCGGCAGCGTCGAAGTCGAATTCAAAACCACGCCGACGGGCGAGATCTACGACGTCAAAGTGCGGAGCAGTTCCGGTCATGCCGAACTGGACAACGCTGCGCTGCAGAACATGCACCGCGGCCGGTGGACCGGCGAGGCCGGCTATTTCGTCAAGAACTTCGTTTTTATTCTCAATTAATTCCCATTTACCATGAGTATTGTCAGTCTCCCTGTTGCCAATGTCATCGTCGATACGTTCACCCACGGTGGCGTCATCATGTGGCCGTTGCTCGGCCTCTCCTTCATCTCGATTGCCGTCGTGGTTGAGCGCGCCTTTTGGCTCTACTCGGCCCGACGCAACCGGAGCCAGGAGAATCTTACGCAGATCTACGCTGTGTTGACCAGCGGCGACGAGGCCAATGCGCTGGCTCGTGCCCGCACGTCCGCCGACCCGCGGCTGCGCGTCATCGCCTATGGGCTCGAGCACGTCGAGATCGATATCGGCATCGCGGCTGAGGTACGGGCCGAGGGCGAACTGAAAGCGGCCCGGAGATTCATCAGTGTGATGGACACGATCGTCACCCTGGCGCCCCTGCTCGGCCTGCTGGGCACGGTGACCGGGATCATGCATTCCTTCAAGTTCGTGGGCGCCGACCAGGATCTGGCCGTGACCAAGGTCAGCGGCGGCATCGGCGAGGCGCTCATCGCCACCGCCTTTGGCCTGGCCATCGCGATCTTCACCCTGATTCCCTTCAACTTCCTCGGGAACTACGCCGAAGAACTTCGCTCGGAGCTGGAGTCGGTGGGCAAGAACCTCCGGTTGCTCGTCGAAAAAGCCCGGAATGGCCGGAGAGAGCCGGCGTTTTCCGGAACTTCCGAGCGGTAATCTGCAGCACCCATGCATTCCAGTTCCTTCGGAGGCAGAAAAAAGGCCAACATCCAGATCATCCCGCTGATCGACATCATGTTCTTTCTGTTGGCCAGCTTCATGTTGGTCAGCCTGAGCATGGCGACGACCAAGAGCGTGAAGGTCAGCCTGCCGACCGCGCAGACCGGCAATCCGGACAACCACCCGAACACTCTGGCCATCTCGATCGATGTCACCGGCGGGATCTACCTGGACAAACGCCCGATCGGGCGAAATGAGCTGCAAGCCGAATTGACCAAGATCCACGCCGCCAACGCCGCGACCCGGGTGATCATCACGGGCGACGTCGATGTGCGCTATGGCATCGTCATCGCCGTCCTGGATCGGGTCCGCGGCGCCGGGATTGAGAACGTTGCGTTCCAGACGCGCGATCCCGAGGCGCATGCCCGTTAACCTTTGGCCCGACCTTCCATGATACGACGTCTCAGTCTGATCAATTTCATCTTCCTGCTGCTCATTGGCGGACTATGCATCTTCCAGTGGCATGTGGAAAAGGAAGCGCGCCTCCGCATCAACAGCCTGCAACGCAAGGTGGCCGATCAGGAGCAGAAGATCGCCGAGCAGGAGGAATCCATCAAGGGAGCCAACGAGGATCTCGATCGTTTTCGGGCGCAGGTGACCGAGCTTAAAGCGCAGAACGACGGTCAGATTGTGCAGATCCGGGAACAAAAGGCCGAAGTCTTCAAGCTGGAGGAGACGAAGGCCCAGCTGACCAAGCAAGTCGAAGGGCTCCACCAGGCATTGGACGCCTTCAAGGCGGCCGTCGCCTCCCGCGACGAGAATATCAAGGCGCTCCTCGAACAGCGCGAACAGCTCCTCGCCGCCAACAAAGGGGCTGTCGAGAAGGCGAACCTCGCGATCACCACGTACAACGAGCTCAACACCAAATACTCCGATCTGGTCGCCCGCTACAACGATCTCGCCGTGCGCGTCCAGGCCGCGGCTTCAAGTCAGAAAGACACCGCATCCAAGCCGGCCCAATGACCCCCATGCCGGAGTTTGATCGCGGAACATGTATTTCGGCGAACCGGCCCGCAAGGCGCCGCTTATTCAAAATCGAAAACAGAAAAATGAAAACGTTAAGACTCCAAAGAACTGTCACTGCCAGCTTGTCCGTGTTCGGATTGCTGTCGGTCATCGCGCAGCCGCTCGGCGCGCAGGCGACCCACGTGTCGCAAGACTGGGCGCAATCCACTCCCTATTCTTACAACGGGGATTCCCTGCGCGATTACCTCGTGCGCCTGCGCTCCTCCCTGTATCTCTTAAAAGGCGATGCTGACCTCGATCAGCCGGTCACGTTCTCGGCCCGCGTTGACGCGGTGAGCCGTTCCGGCGTCCGGCGTCTGCGCATTCGCAATTTCCAATTCTTGAGCGATGGCCCCCGGTCGGCGGGCGAGTTTAATCTCGGAGCCGGTTCCTGGCCTTCCCTGGTCGGTGTTTTGGGCAGCGCGGTGGCTGAGGAGTATTTGCTCCAGGCCGCGGTCAAGGGAATCCCGCTCGACGAATTGACCGTGGTTTTCACCAGCGTTCCGGGCACGGCACCCTCCACGAGCACCGGCACGCTGGTGACCTATCCCCGGGGCCTGGCTTACACGGCCTACATCGTTTCGCCGGCTTCGGATGCCGACCTCGAGACTCTGCGGCAAACGGTCGAGCGGACCTCCCCGGTCATCGATTTGATCACGAGACACCGCGATATCGTAGCTCACGGTGAACTGGATTACACCCAGACACCGGCCAAACGCAAGGGCAAGACCCTCGAAGGTCTGCGCGAATATCTGCTCGAAAAGCATGCCGCGGCTGAGGGGGCGATTCCCGCGGAAGGTGCCGCCCCGAAAGTGGTCCAGAATACCGGCGAGCCGCCGCTGCGCGCCGTGGTCCAGGTCGAGGGTGGCACGGGCATTCGCAACGTTCGCACGGACGTGAGCAATTTCCAGTTCGTCCACGACAACCCGCGTTACCTGGCTGGACACAACATCGGGCTGTTGGCGGAGGAGCATATCGTCGGCGTGATGATCACCTGCCTGACCCACATCTATGAGATCGAGGCGTCGAAGCTCGGGATCGCAATCGACACGCTGCAGCTCGAGAATAATGCGGTGCTCGCGCCGCGCATCGGCAGCATCGACAATCCGCCGCGCTATCAGTCGATCAAATACAAAATCCACATCGGCTCCCCGGAGCCGAGGGAGAAGATTGAGGAGCTGGAGAAGGCGGTCGAGTCGATCTGCCCCGTCTACAATCTCCTGAAGGATTCGCAGCCGATCAAGGGTGCGGTCGTCCAAGGGCCCTTTGTCGATCAACCCAAACCAGGGGCCAATTGACGGTCCGCCTGTCGCTTCACCATCGGGGCTGGCAGCCCGCTGCCAACCCCAACCCCGTCTCTTCATGCTACCGGATGGCGGGCATTCTTCCCAAGTGGGATCCTCCGCTGTGCGGAATCTGCGGACCGGGGTGCTGATGGAAAAACCAGTTGCCGAACGACCGGCGAGTCTAGATCTGTCTTTTCTCTGATGCCAAACTACCTGTTCCCCGATTCCCGTGTCCTGCGCGCGGCGACTGCCGTCTTGATCGCCATGGCCGGCGTATCCATCGGCTACGGCTGCTCGGTGTGCGGTTGCTCTCTTAGTTCGGACTGGGCAGCCCAGGGCTACAGCACCACGGCCGGCTTCCAGGCCACCGTTCGCTACGAGTACTCTGAGTCGTCCCAGTTGCGCAGTGGCGCTGCATCGATCTCCCCGTCCGATCCCTTTGTGGTGGCCTCCGCTGGCGAGACCCAGCAGAGCACATTCAACCGCGTGACGGTGCTGTGTCTGGATTATGCGACCGGCGGAAAGTGGGGAGTGACTCTGGATGTCCCGTTCATCAACCGCGACCACACGACGCTGGGCGATGGGGATCCTTCCGTCTCCAGTTCGGAAGCCTCGGGCCTGGGCGACCTCCGGGTGCTGGCGCGTTACCAAGTGCATTCTTTCGCCCGGAGCTTCGGGTTTCAATTTGGTCTTAAGCTGCCGACGGGGCGCATCGACCAAAACTTCGATTCCGGTCCCGGAGAAGGACAGTTATTGGATCGCGGTTTGCAGCTCGGCTCCGGCACCACCGATTTGCTGGCCGGCGTGTCCTATTTTTCGCGCTTGCACACAAACCTTGGCGCCTTCGCCTCCACGTTGATCGACCAGCCTCTGGCCGAACGGGCGGGCTACCTTCCGTCGGCGAGCCTTACGGTCAACACGGGCGTGCGTCTGCTGAATACAACCTGGCTGACTCCTCAGTTGCAGGTTAACACCCGGTTTGACGCTCGCGAGCGCGGGGCTGAGGGAGATGCCGTCAATAGCGGCGGAACCTTTGTTTTTCTCAGTCCCGGCGTGACCGCTGAAATCGGCGAACATCTGCATGCTTTCGTGTTCTACCAGATCCCCGTTTACCAATACGTGAACGGCGTCCAGCTCGAGCCCCGCTGGCTCCTTTCCCTTGGGGTCAGGTACAAATTCTGAACCCCGCGCCGTGTCGATCTTGCGTCATGTGCCAGATCCCTGGTCGCGAACAACCTGAAGCTTGATCCGATTCTTCCATCTGCCAGTTAGCCAGCCGGCCCTGTCAAGGTACCGGCAGCTGGCATTGGGATCCGTGTCGAAGCCGGGGGTGACCCGGTGGCTGAACCTGCAGGTGGCGTTCCTCCTGGTTGCCTGGCTTGCGGCGACCGGCGCGCATTGGGACGTCCTGCAGGTCGTGGCCTGGGGACGCATGGCGTTGAATTATTCCGCAACGATGCCGCTGAGCTCGGCCGTGAAACGGACCTTTGAGCCCGGCAGCTCCTGCCCCTTGTGCCGGATGGTGAGCAAGGCGAAACAGCAGGAGCAAAAGCCGGGGGCGCCACTTCCGCCGGAAGTGAAGGCTTCGCCCAAGATGGTGTTGTTTTTGCACGAGAACGCCGTGCCGCCTTCGCCGGCAGCAACGATGCAGTGTTATGCCCTGGTTCAACCCAGGGTGATTTCGTTTGGGCGTGCGCAACCGCCCTCTCCGCCGCCAAAGGTGTAGCTGCTGTCGATGTTCCCCGTCGCCGGATGACAGGGCCGTCTTGGATCCTGCCTCCGCGCGATCGCCAAGCCCGATTCGGGCTTCCACTCCGGCTTGCAGATCCGCGCCCGAACGGTGCGGTCCGAAAGCCGAACATCAACTCGGTAGCTACACCTTTTCCATGCACGCATATATCAAGGGCCGGCTTCAAAACAAGCGGGTCCAGGCAGCGATCCTCTCAGCCAGGATTTGTCGAACCCATGGTACAGCCACGAACCGGAGCACCCGCCTTGGCGGCGGCTTGCCGTGGCCGACCGTGGGCCAACTCCGCCCGTCGAAATAAAGTTTGCGGGCCCCATCGCTTCCATCGCCCTGGCGCGGGAGGCCCGTTTCGGGCGCCGGTCCTTCCAAGGCCGGCGCCCTGCAATCCGATCCCGTATCCTTTGTAGAACTACAGATAGACCTTCCACCCTGATGCCCGGCCTTTGGACCGGACGAAATTAGACATGACCTCTCCAAGCATTCAAAAACCACACATCACGCTCCTTTCTGAAAGCGTTATCTCCGTCTTGACGGCGGTCCTCGCCGCCGTCCTCGCTCTCACGCCATTCGCGCGGGCCGATGATCCTGCCAAGCCACCCGCAATTTCGACCGATCAGCCGGTGCAGCTCAGCCCGCTGGTGGTGTCAGCTACACCGACCACCGAAGTTCATCCTGCTGAGGCGGACCTCGCTTCCCTGCGTTCTGCCACGAGCGACACGGCAAGCCTTCTCCAGGACATCCCCGGCGTCAGTCTCTATGCCGGCGGCGGCGTGTCCAGCCTGCCGGCCATCGACGGCCTGGCCGACGATCGCGTGCGCATCCTGATCGACGGCCTGCAATCCACGCCGGCCTGCGCCAACCACATGAACCCGCCGCTGTCCTACATCGACCCGACGAATGTGAGGACGGTCCAGGTGTTTGCTGGAATCACGCCGGTCAGTGTCGGCGGCGACAGCATTGGCGGCACGATCCAGATAAGCTCCGCGCCGCCGGAATTTGCCACGGCCGGCCAGGGAACCCTGATCAAGGGACAGGCCGGCGCCTCTTACCGCAGCAACGGCAACACCAGGGACGGCAATGTCGCGGCGACGATTGCGGACCAGAATCTGAGCGTGACGTATAACGGTTCAACGGCGGAGTCGGGTGATTACAAGGACGGCCACGGCGACACGGTCACATCGACCTATTACAAAGCTGAAAATCAGGCGCTTGCCTTTGCGGTCGAAGGCAACGGCAACGAGGTCGTGGTCAGGGTCGGGCACCAGTCCATCCCGCGCCAGGGGTTTGCGAATGAGCAGATGGATATGGTATCCAACCAGGCGAACACCTTCAACCTCGACTACACTGGGAACTTCGACTGGGGCACGCTTGATGGCAGGGTTTATCGGCAGGATACCCGCCACGAAATGAACCTTGGGGAGGACAAGCTGACCTTTCCGATGCCGATGATCATGCCGATGGACACCCGCGGAAGGGACACCGGCTATTCGCTGAAAGCCGAGATCCCGGTCGCGCGACAAGAGACCTTGCGCCTGGGCAACGAATTCCACCGGTTTACCCTGAATGACTGGTGGCCGCCCGTGCCCTGCACGGATCCGTGGATGGCGCCGGACACCTTTCAAAGCATCCACAACGGCCGTCGCGATGTTCTCAGTGTCTTTGCCGAATGGGAATCCAAGTGGAGCCAACAGCTGACGACGCTTCTCGGCGTCCGGAATGAAACGGTGCAGACCGATACCGGCAATGTTCAGGGCTATTCGACGGACCCGATGCCGGGTTATGTGGCCGATGCGACGGCCTTCAATGCCCGCGATCATTCCCGCCGTGACAACAACTGGGATCTCACAGCCCTGGCCCGTTTTGAACCCGATTCGAACAGCACTTACGAAATCGGTTATGCCCGCAAGGCGCGGTCGCCCAATCTTTATGAGCGTTATGCCTGGTCAACCAATTGGATGGCGAGCGGAATGATCAACTGGTTTGGGGATGGCAATTACTATGTCGGCAATCTCGATCTCAAACCGGAGACCGCCCACACCCTGAGCGCCACGGCGGACTGGCACGACAGCGCCCGGAAGAGCTGGGAATTGAAGGCGACCCCTTACTACACCTATGTGCAGGATTACATCGGCGTGAATGTGATCGGGACCAACACCTATGGAGAAAGCACCTTCAACCAGCTGCAGTTCGCCAACCACAATGCTGAGCTCTACGGCTTGGATGTCTCAGGCTTTGCTGGCTTGTGGGACAATAACAGCTCCGGCAGTGGGCGGCTCAAAGGTACCTTGGGATATGTGCGCGGCAAAACGCTCGATACCGGTGACAGTCTGTACCACCTGATGCCGCTCAATGCCCGCCTTGGGCTGGAACAAAAGGTGGCTGGATGGACCAACACGATCGAATGGCAGTTGGTTGACCGGAAATCCCGGATTGATCCTCTCCGCAACGAGCCGGTGACCGGGGGCTATGGGCTGGTCAATCTGCGCACCGGCTATCAATGGAAGTCGGTACGCGTCAACCTCGGCGTCACCAACCTGTTCAACAGGTTCTATTATCTGCCCCTGGGCGGCGTGAACTTCGACGACTACCTGGCTTCCGGCTGGATGGGCAAGATCGGTCCGCTCGCCGGGCCGGGCCGTTCGTTTGATGCGCGGCTCACCGTGACGTTCTAGTTGGTAGTCCCGACCTTTTGTAAACCCGAACGATGAATCAACAACTTGGGCCTTTTTGATGCCCCAGTAGCGGAAGTCGGGTTGGTCGCCGGAAGCCCGCGATTCCTTACACGAGGGCCAAACCCGTTGTAACGTAATACGTGACAAAGCGGCCGCGACGAGCGACTGCCTGGCATCCTCAGGACCTTATGCCTGTTTGTAACGTAATACGTGACAAACCAGCAGCGGCGGACGGCGGTCTCGGCAGGCGCACGCGGTCCTTTCAAGTTTTCGGCACGTCCTGGGGCGAGAAAGCAGAGGCCGGGGCCCAAGTTCCAAATCCCAAACTCCAATTCCCAAGGAGAACTCCAAATCTCAACCTAGATTCCGCAGTTGAGGCGGAATCCGCTCGCCGTTTCGACAGGCTCAAGGCCCCGAGCGTGTCGAGGGGCTCACGCTCGCAGCTACGAGGAGCGGAAGCCTCAACCGCGGAATCTTGGATCTACGACGGATGGAAAGAAGTCCGGTCCGGCGACAAGCACCGACCCTACAACTTCGTAACGTAATACGTGACAAACCGGGCCGTCGATTCTGCCAATCGACGGCCGGGATGTCTGCAGTGCGGCGTGCGCGTCCAGCTCCTCAGCGATACTCCTCCCCGGTGATGGCGTTGATGATCTTGAAGTTCTCGACGTGGTAGCCGGGGTCGGCGCGGAAGGCGAGTTTCACGCCGTAGTTCTGCTCCATGCGGACGAGCAGGTCGGCATCCTCGCTGCGGAGGCGTTCGAGGATTCCGGGGTGGACGAGCACGCGCAGGGCGTACTCCTTGCCGTCGTTGCGGGCATGCAGGCGGCGGACGATGGAGGACAGCTTGCGCTGCAGCTCGACCGACATGGTGGTCGCGCTCTTGACGATGCCGCGGCCGTGGCAGTACGGGCAGTTGGTGTAGAGATTGGAGGTCAGCGACTCCTGCTGGCGCTGGCGGGTCATCTGCATGATGCCGAGCAGCGAGATGGGCAGCAGGTGAGTCTTCGCCTTGTCCTCGGACATCGCGCGCACCATCATGTCGTAGACCTGGTTGCGGTGCCGGCGCTCCTTCATGTCAATGAAGTCGATGATGATCAGGCCTCCGATGTTGCGGAGCCGGATCTGGCGCGAGACCTCCTGGACAGCCTCGAGGTTGACCTGGAGGATCGTATTCTTCTCCTCGCCGGGCCGGGCCTTGTGGGAGCCGGTGTTGACGTCGATGGCGATGAGCGCCTCGGTCTCGTCGATCACAATCTCGCCGCCGGAGGGCAGGGCCACCCGGCGCTGGAAGGTCTGCTCGATCTGGCGCTCGATATTGAAGCGCTCGAAGATCGGGATGCTGTCCTTGTAATGCGCGATCTTGGAGCGGGAACGCTGGGAGATCTGGCCGACCTGCTCCAGCACCCGCTTGTAGTCGACCTCGCTGTCGACGAGGACGCGATCGATGTCCTCGGTCAGGAAGTCGCGCACCGTGCGCTCGACGATGTCGGGCTCGAGATACAGGGTGGTGGGCGCTTTCTGGCTCTGGACCTTCTGCTGGATCTCGTCCCAGGTGCGGAGCAGGAGGTGGAGGTCGCGGACGAAATAGCGCGCCTTCTTGCCCTCGCCCGCGGTGCGCACGATGACGCCCATGCCCTCGGGAATGGTGAGCTCGTTGACGAGCTGGCGCAGGCGCAGGCGCTCCTTGGGATCCTCGATCTTGCGCGAGACGCCGCACTGGTCGGAATAGGGCATCAGGACCAGGTAGCGGCCCGGCAAGGCGAGATTCGTGGTCGTGCGGGGTCCCTTGGTGCCGATCGGGCCCTTGGTGACCTGGATGACGATTTCAGTGCCCGGCGGATAGAGGCCGGGGATGTCCTTGACGGTGGGCTCGGCCACGCTCGGGCCGGTGGTCTTCTTCCGGTTGACGCGCACGACCTCGACCGAGGAGTCGGCGGCCGCGGGCAGCATGTCCCAGTAATGCAGAAAGGCATTCTTGTTGAAGCCGATGTCGACAAAGGCCGCCTTCAGGCCGGGATCGAGATTCTTGATCCTTCCTTTGAAGATGCCGCCAACCATCCGGTTGTCGGACTCGCGCTCGATCTCGAACTTCTCGAGGATGCCGTCGATCAGCAGCGCAACGCGCTTTTCGAGCGGCTCGGAGTTGATGATCAGTTCGCGGAAGTCAGCCTTCTCTTTCTGGAAGAGATTGAGGATCTTCTGAAGAATGGGCCGTTGCCTGGATCGTTCTTCGGCTTCGCCGCGGAGGGCGGAGGGATCAACCGGTTCATGCGGCTGTTCAGCCGGCGCGTTGGCCAGCTCTTCGTCGTAACGATTGGAATCGTCCGGTGAGGGGACGTTGGATGGGGTCTGATTGCTCATGGCGGGCGTTGTCTTGGGTTGTGACGGCGCGCCCTTGAGCGGATGGTGGTGCGCAGGAGATTCCGGCAAAGCGGTCGATATCGGGGAAGGAGGCAACCATGGGTCAGAACTCCTTTCGGAACCGATAGACGCTTTGGACCAGTCCTTGCAGCACACAACAACTGAGCACAAAGGAGCCACCGTAGCTGATGAAGGGAAGCGGTATGCCGGTTATCGGCACCAGCCCGATGGTCATGGCGATGTTAACGAATACGTGAACCGCGAACAACACCGTCACGCCGAGGGCGAGAAGAGTGCCGAAACGGTCGCGGGCGAGGCCCGCGATGCGTACGCCGTTCCATAAAACCACGCCAAAAAGGCCGAGGACCGATACGCTCCCCAGGAAACCTTTCTCCTCGGAGAGAACCGAGAAGATGAAATCTGTGTGGGCTTCCGGCAGGTAGCGCAGCTTGGCCTGCGTCCCCTGCGTCCATCCCTTGCCGGAAATCCCGCCGGAACCAACCGAGATCAGCGACTGGTTCAGGTTCCAGCCGATCCCCAACGGGTCGTATTTCTCCGGATCGACGAAACTCAGGATGCGGTTGCGCTGATAGTCGTGCAGGTAGGGAAGCCAGGAGTGCGTCTCATACCGGCCGGTGTCGCGATACGAATAGCCGTGGGACTCCATGTAATCCACGTACCGCCAGATATCGAGGGCCACGAGCCCGATCAAAAGCACAAACGCCCCCAGCGCAGCGGCGAAAAAACGCTGCGAGAGATTGGAGGCGTAGAGCAGGGCGAAGGCCATGGGCGGGATGACGAGGGCCGAACCGAGATCCGGTTGCAACAGAATCAACAGGATGGGCAAGCCTGCCGCAAGAGCTAATGTCCCGAGAGTTTGCAGCGATTCCCGGACGGTGCTCAACTTGGAGCGCGAAAGAATGGCGGCCGTGATGATCAGCAAGCCGAATTTTGCCGCCTCAGAGGGCTGGAACGAAATTGATCCGAGATTGATCCAGCGTCTCGCGCCGAGCCGCGTCAACCCCAGCGGAGTCCACGGCAACAGAAGCGAAACCATGCAGGCGATGTAGACCCAGTGCGCGTATTTGAGCCAGAACTTGTAGTCCATCAGCGAAACCGCGCAGTAGACCGCGGCACCCGCCGGGAGCCATTTGAGTTGCTGCAGCCACTGGCCCTGGTTGTTGGCCAGTTGCGCGCTGTAAATGAAGAACACCCCGATGACCGCCAAGGTCGTGATCACAATCGGGTTGATCAAGTCGTACCGTTCGCGCGTCCGGGTCCGGAAGACCTGCAGAAAATCGAGTGGATGACTCAGCTTCACGCCAGCGTGAATGTCGAAGGTCGGGGGCCGAAAGTCGAGAACGGCTTGTCGGGGTGACCGAGGGTGCACTTGCCGATTGACGGTGATGCAGCAAGCCCGGCCGATTCCGTAGCGGAGCCGCGTGCCGAGCCGGAGCTTTTCAGCGAATGCTGGCTCGCGCCGTGGCGGCGGAGCTGGCGTCCGGCTCCGGCGGCGCGGAAAGCCTGCCATGCCGTAGCCTTGCGCGAAGGCTGGCCGCGCCGCTACCGTCAATCGGAAGATGCGTTCAACGGCCGATTTAATCCGACGGATCACCCGGACCGTCTTCGGCCGCCGCCGGTGATCCGACGTCCGGAACGGCCGCGGGGTTGCTGCTGATTCCGTTGGCAAGGCCAAGCACCGTCCAGAAGACCACGGCGCCCATCGGTCCCTCGAGCACGACGCCGAAGCAGGCGCTGGTCAGAACCATCCAGGCGGCGCACCAGAGGCCGACGGCGACCGGTTCGGTCAACGGATCCCGCAGCGTGCGCCACGTTTTGAGGATCAAGGCCCCGCCAAAGAACAAAAACACGGCCAGCCCGATGCTGCCCATCCGTCCGAAGATGGTCATGACGAAGTTGTGGGGGCTGCGCGCGAGAAACTCGTCGCCCATGGTCGGGTCGTAGTTCTGCACGAAACCCTTCGCGAGATCGTAGCCAAACCCGAGGCCGCAGACGGGCGCCTGCTGCAACGTCTCCGCGGCCACGGTGCGCCACCAAACCATCCGGAAACGATTGTTGTCTCCCTTGTCCGAGCTCTCCGCGCTTTCGTAGGCCCTTTGACCGTAGGCGTCGTACAGCGATGCCACCCGATCGGCCAGTCCCTCCAGACGGTCCCTGGCCCAAGGGTTATTCCCGATGGAGGCAAGCAACAGAACGACGGCAAACGCCATGGCCATCGCCCCGATCTGGAGGGCCGGGAACATCGGCCGGCGGGTCAGGACCAGCCAGATCAGCATGACGATTGCGCCGATGACCGAGGCCCGGCTGTCACTGGCGATCACGTGCAGGAACACGAACATGGCGAGCGGCCAGGCCCAGTAGCGGTGCCGGTTGCGCGCCATGTGGAAAAGAGTGACCGAGCACACCGCCATGGAGGTCTCCAGCAGGTCGTCCTTGTAATAGACCAGCGGGGCGCCGTGCAGCGTCAGGGCGCGGAAGAAGAAGCCTGGAAAACTCTGATAGAGCGCAAACACCAGGGGCAGCAGGATTGCGGCCGCCGCCAGGCACGACTGCAAGAATCGCTTCGAGCGTTCCTCGGCGGAGAGCGCCTGGGCGATAAAGAAGAAACCCGCATAGTAAATCATCGCAAAGTCGCGCACCGCGATCAGGCCGAATGCGCGCAGGTCAAACAGGACCCGCACAGTTCCGACCAGCATCCACCCCACCACGGCCCAGTTCAGCGCGTCGTTCCGCCAGGGAAGGTGGCGGGCAAACGCACATTTCACGATCAACCAGCCGCCGGTCAGTCCGAGCGCCATTTCCGCGGGCAACAGCGGCAGTCTCGGAAAGGGCATGAACTGGGCGAAGCCGCGATTTCCCACCAGGTAGCCGACCAAGGTCAGTCCGAGAACCAGCGCATCCAGGCTGACATTGGCGCTCCGCACGAGAAAGGCGCAAATGCCAATGAGTGATATGAAGGCGGGGAACAGGTACGATTCCTGGGCCACGTCCGAGCCGACCCACAACGCCAGGATGCAGCCCGCCGAGACTCCAAGCCAGTAGCGAACGCGCGGATTCATGCGGGGGTGGAAGGAAATCCACAGCCGGCATGGCGCCGCAGCCAGTCGCGGCAGCGTTCTTCAACGACCTCAACCTCCCAGCGCCGGAGGCAGGCGAGCGGCTCGGCCGTGAGGCGGCAGGCGCCGGCCGGGACCGGCAGGTCGTCGCAGGGCTGGCAGGGCAGCCCGGGTTGCCGCAAGATGAGAAATCGGTCGCGGTTCCACTGCGGATCCCAGCCGGGGTGGGTTGGACCGGACAGGATTACAGACGGCGTGCCAAGCGCGGAGGCCAGATGCATGGGACCGGAGTTGTTACCCACAAAGAGTTGCGAACTTTTGAGCAGCGAGACCAGTTCCGCCAGGGAACCGGTCTCGCGTACCACCACTCCCTGCGGCAGGGTTTGGGTGTGGGTCTCCGGCCGGTCGATCCAGATGACTTCATGGTCGCGGGCGAGGCGCCCGGCCAGTCCGACGAAGCGCTCCAGCGGCCAGCGGGAGTAATCCCATTTCGAGCCGGCATGGATGGTGATGCGATTTTCTCTCCGGTTACCGTCCGTGCACAGATGGCCGAGGGTCGGCGCGGGCGGAACGGCGGCCCAGTCATCCCGGCCCAGGGCGCCGAGCAATTCCCGCGCAATCTCCCAGTCCCACTGCGCCATGCTCCACTCTGGGAGCCGGTCGATCGCATGGGTCAACGCGTTCACGTGCCGCGCAACCCCGCCGGCACCCGCCCGCACCCGCCCGCCCGCGAGTCGCGCGAGCGCCTGAGCGACATTGCCCTGGTCGGAACTGAGCAGGCTGGCCGCAAACGAGCGGCGGCGCATTCCCACCCAATGCCGGACCAGGAGCCAGGGCGTTTTCCAGGCGTTGAAGAACTCTTCGCGGGAAACGACCACCAGGTCATCCGCCGGCACATCCGCGTAGTAGAGCGGCGCGGTGGCGGCGTCCGTCCACACCGTTAGCCGCAGATCGGGGTGGCGTTGACGGAGTGCCTGTACCACGGGCAGGAAAACGACGTTGTCGCCGAGGTAATTGACCTTGAAAATCGCTAGCTCCATCCGGTGGGCGTTTTTCTGCGCCAAGGCCGGCGGCGAGGCGAGCGCATTCGCGGTCCGAAGCGTGGGTGCCCCGACGCGGGATCCACTCAGGAGCGCGAGCCCGGATCCAGCGCCAGGCGCTGTAAGACGGATTGGAATCGCCGCTCCTCCACCGCCGGTCTTTGCGGAGCGGGCGGAATCGGCAGCGCCGCCCGGATGAGGTCATGAAGACCTGCAGGATCGCCGTAGACATGCACGCCCGGGGATCCGTACTGGTTGCGGGCCGCGTTGCCGTTGGCGATCACTGGAACTCCAGCGACCAACGCCTCGGGAATTCGGGTCACGGCACCTGTCCCGCCGCACGTGTGGATGAGCACGGCCGCGCAGGTGGTGAGGTGCCGGGTGAGCTCTTCCCAGGAGACGCTTCCGAGAATGCGCACCCCGGGGGCCGCGAAGTCGGCCAGCCGTTTCTCGGTCTGCAGACCGATCACGACCACGCCGGCCGCCGGCCAGCCGGCCGCTCGCAGCTGTTCGAGTTGCCAGCGCATACCCCGCCCGGTGGGTGGATTTATGGCGCTGCCGACGAGCAGCAGCGGGCCGGCAATGCTGCCGTCCGGACGGCACCGCGCCAGCCGGGCGGCGCGGAGGCGCAGGTAATCCTTCTCCAGTTCGGGATCCGGATAATAGGGCAGATAGTGCGGATGGAGGCCGCGCGTTTCGAGCAACCAGCATTCCTCCCTGGCGATGGCAAAAATCGTTTCAGCCAGGCCGAGGCGGGCGAACTCGCACGCAAGGTCGCGGAAGACGTCATGGGAGGGATGCCTGAATGCCGCCTCGCTGGCCAGTGCCTCCAGGTTGTGGGGGAGGCCAACGATGCGGTAGCCGGTGGCGCGCGCCAGCGTCGGCAGCAAGGTATCGTAGGTCGTCTCCCAAAGGAGAATTCGCGCCCCGTGGTGCCGGGTCATGGCGTCACGGTAGAAGCGCGATCGATAGCCGAGAAGGCCGAGGCGGGCCCCGTCGACCGAGACGCGACGCCCGAACCGAAAGCGCACGCAAAGCCCGACCAGGCGGTCGCTCCAACGGATGGCGCGCGCCGGCGGCTGAATCTCTGCGATGGCGAAGCCGGCGGTTTCACAGAGCCCGCGGATCTGGGAGCTTCGCTTCTCGGCTCCGGTGCCGTGGGGATCACTTGTGAACCGCGTCCAGCGCAGGAGCATGGGGGCATTGGCCGGACTCATGGCGGTGAAGGTAACCCGGATGCTGCACCATTACCCCGTCGTCGCAATCAAACTTCCGCTCGGTGGCAGGGTGAGGCGTGCTATGATCCGTTCAGTTGGTCCCGGCGCGGTGCTTGACTTACTTGGCGAAACCGCAGGCTTTCAAGCCATGGGCGCCCCCCTTCCCGTCGTGCATGTCTACCAGACGCTGCTGGAACCGGGAGGCGTGGAGACGCTGCTGGGAATCCACCGCCGATTGGATGAGACTGCCGGGCTCGCTCCACAGTTTCGCATGCTGTTCGAGCGCCGGCCGCCGCCCGTCAACACCCGCTACCACAACTGGAATTTCCGCTGGTTTCATTCGCTGGCGATGATGCGGCGGGACTTTGGGCGCGTGATGACGCGGACTGCCGGCGCGGTGGTGATTCATCACAGCTGCTGGGGAACGCCATTCCTTGCCGCGGCGGACGCCTCAGGCCGGAGATTGATCTTCCTGCACAACGCCGGTGAGCGTCATCTCAAGGGGTTTCTCGGGGCCCAACGTGGGTACGTCAACGGCGTGCTGAGCATTTCACCAGTCGCAGGCGGGCTTGTGTCGCGTTTTCTTCCCGAGATTGAGTCCGATCGTTTTTGCGCTCCCGCGGCACCAATCAGCCCGCCGGCGGTTCTGCCCGAACGGCGGTTGTGGCGCGAGGGCGATCCGATTGTGCTCGGTTACTCAGGGCGGTTGTGGCGGAGCCAGAAGCGGCTCGACCGTGTGGTTCCGCTGGTGGCGGCATTGCGGGAAACCGGAGTGAATTTCCGCCTGGAACTGCTGGGCGATGGTCCCTACCGGCATGTGCTCGAACGCCAGCTCGCCGGATGCCACGAGGTGAAATTCTGCGGCTGGCGGACCCAGGATGCCTACTGGCAGACTCTTGCCGGCTGGGACGGGATTTGCTTTTTCAGCGATTACGAGGGAGGGCCGCTGACTTTGGTCGAAGCCATGGCGGTCGGAACCCTGCCGTTCTTTCCCCGGATTGGCGGCAGCCTGGGTGATTACACCACCCCGAAGGCGAACGAACCAGGCTACTATCCGCCGGGTGACGTCGCCGCGCTGGCCCGTGCGATCCAGGGCGTTTTCGGCCAGGATCGGCCGGCGATCGAGGCACAGCGCGCCAGAGCACGGGAGCTGGTCAGGAACCACACCATTGAAGCGTATGAACGTGATTTCGCCAGGTTCGTGCAGCGAATTGCCGCGCTGCCCCGGCTGTCGCGTGAACCGGTGGCATCGCCTCCGGCCCGGCTGGCGCACCGGCTGCCGCTCGGGCTGGTCACGCGATTCTGGCCGGGCCTCCTCCGGAAGCCGTAGCCCGGATGTTTCACACTTCACTCTGCCGCGGAGCCACCGCCTGTCCATGGCCCATGCCAGCCGGATCGACGTCCAGGACATCCGGGCTAGTCGAACCAGAAACCGGCCAGCGCGCGCAACTGCCAGCGGGCGACGGCGCGGGTGCGCGGCCAGGCGAATGAGAGCAACACATCGGTCACCAGGTGTGCCGTGGTCGCGGCAATGGCCGCGCCGAGTCCGCCCCAGCGAGGAATCAGCATCCAGTTGAGCAGCAGGCTAAAGGTCATGCCGATCGTCGTTGCTGCGAGTTGCAGACCGGTGCAACCCTCGTTGATCAGGAACTGCTGGCGGGCAACCCCGAGAGCCATCGCGGGGAAGCCGAGCAGGAGGACAGCAAAGATGGCTGTACTGGCACCAAACTCCCGCCCGTAAAGCAGGCGCACGACCATGGGGGCGAGCACAATGCCGGGCACGACGAGCGCCCAGGCCAGCTGCGCATTGAGATTAAAAAACCGCCGCAGCTTCGCTTCGTACTCGGCGACGCCAGCGCTGCGGGCGGCGAGAAGCGCGGGCGCTAGGGAGACGGCCAGCGACACCGGGAGAAAGACGCAGATTTCGAACAACCGGTAGGCCGCCGCGTAACGCCCGACTTCGGAGGTCGTGCCGAGATGGGCCAGCAAGACCTGATCAGCGCGCAAAAAAATGATGCCCGCGATGCCGCCGAGCCACAACGGCCAAGCCTCGGCGAACAGCCGCCGCGCCGTGGCGCCGTCCCAGCGCCATTCAGCCAGGCGGTGCCCGCTCCGCCGGTAGAACCAAACCAGGAGCAGCGACGTGACCGGCAGGTCCAGCAGGAGCATCAAAACAAATGCTTCGAGGCGGGCGCCGACGAGGATCAACCCCACGCGGCCGAGCGAGGAAAGTGCGAATGCCAGATTCTGCGCCCACACGCTGTATCGCGCCTCCAGGTCGGCCTGGAAATGCACATCGATCGTCATGATCGCGTGCTGCACAAGCGTGAGGGCGGTCATGATGATGACGAAACGGGCGGCGCGGTCGGATTCGAGCCAGAGCACCCCGACGAGCGTGGCGGCATACGTGACGAAGCCGGCGCCCAGCTTGAGGAAGAAGGTCGTGCCGAGCAAAACGTCCTGACGCTCGGGGTGCTGCACGAGCTCACGACGCACAATCAGATCGAGTCCGAGCGTGGGCAGAATGGCGAGAATCGCGGTGACCGACAGGCCGTAGTTGAGCGTACCGTACTCGGTGGGCCCCAGATGCCGCGCCATCCACGTGCCCACTCCCAGGCTGAGGGTCAGGCGGAACAGTTTGTCGGCGGTCAGCCAGCTGAAATTGGCCAGCGCCGGTTCGTTCCGGAAACGGGTCCACCGGCTGAAGCGGGCGGATTTCATTGCGCACTGGCCGCGAGCCAGGGTTCGAGCTGCATCCAAACCCCTGCAGACGTCAGGTTAAGGATGCAGTGAGGTTCGGCGAAGCGGCAGGAATCGAAGCAGGGTCGGTAGCGGCAGGGCGCGCCCTCGATCCAGGCTGCCCGCGGGTGGGACGGCGCGAAGAGCGCCGGCAGCTGCGGCCCGAAGATCGTGAAGGTCGGCACTCCACACAACGCCGCGACGTGGCCCGCGCCGGAATCGTTGCCGACAAAGCCGGCAGCGTCGGTCAGGCAGTCGAGTAGCGCATCAACCGTCTCCGGCGCCCTCGCGGCGGTTTCGCCGAGCTGGCGCCAGCCGGCCAGCTGATCGGCGTCGCAGAGCACGCGGACCGTGCGGCCCGTGCGTCGCAGCCGCCCGGCCAGTTCGTCGAATCGCTCCAGGGGCCAGACCCGCGTCGGCCGGCCCGCGCCGCTGTGCAGCACGACGGGCCTGTCGGTACCCACTGGTTGGAGACGCTCCACCGCTGCCGGCGGCGACTCCCAGCCGAGCTGACCGGCGATCTGTTCCCAGGCCCTGGTGCGGTGCAGCCTCTGGCCGCCGTTGAGCGCCGTGGTCAGCAGCATCGCCGAGCCCGCTCGGGGAAATCCGATGCGGCGCCCGGCGCCGGCGAGCCGGAGCAGCAGGTGGTCGCGCGGATCGCAACGGGCGGAGACTCCCGCCACAAACCGCCGGGACCGCAGGGTGCGAACCAGCGCCCGCAGCGCCCGCCACGGCCAGGCAAACAGATGGTATTTCCCACTGAAAGCCGTCCACGGGGCGTTGAACGGAACCAGCGCAACTCCGGGACAAAAACGGCTGATCAACGGCGCCCATTGCGGTTTGGCCACCAGTGTCACCTCGCAGCTCCTGGCCGCCGCGCGGAGAAACGGCACGGCCAGCACCACGTCGCCGAGTCCCCAGAACTCCAGCACGAGCAGGCGGGGCGGCGGCGGGGCCTCGGGCCGCGAGAAGCTTTGCATGAGACCCTACTCTTGTTTTTGCTCCCGGCATGGCAAGCCCCCAGACCACCGGCGGATTGCGCCCGGTGCGGAGTTTTCCGCCCTGGCTGCCGGCCGTGGCGTGCGCGCTGGCGGGATTCGCCGTCTTCCAGTTCTGGGGCAATGCTACCCGGGGCTACATCGCCACCCGGTCGGTCTTCTGGTGGTGGGGTTATCAGTGGTTCAACCCGGCCTCGGAATGCGAGCACGGTCTGCTGGTGCTGGGAATCGCCGGGTGGCTCTTCTGGAGAAGACTTGGGGGGGAAAAAGCCAGATCGCCAATCGCCAATCGCCAATCGCCGATCCCAAGTTCCAAGGAACAAGTAACAGGTTCCAAAGGCCAAAATCCAAACGCCAAACGCCAAATTCCAAGCTCCAAAGAATCGGAAGACGGAACCGGGGTGGCCGCGGCGGAAGACCGGTTGGCCGCGGAAGCCGGCGGCGAATCGACGGCGGTGGGCGCGCCGGCGCGAAAGGCGGCGTTGGCGGCGATGCTGGGCGGGCTCGCGCTGCACCTGCTCGGATATGCCGTTCAGCAGACGCGCCTCTCGATCGTTGCATTGCTTCTGTTTGTTTGGGGCGTGGGGGTGCTGGCGGGCGGCGCACGCTGGGGGCGCGCGGCGGTTTTTCCGCTGGCGTTCCTGTGCTTCGCCATCCCGGTCGACGTCCTCGACACCCTGGGTTTCTATTTGCGCCTGGGGGTGGCCGAGGTAGCCTATGGGACGGCGCGCGCGGTCGGAATTGACGTGATCCGCAACGGGACGCAGTTGCTGTCCGGACACGGTGGTTATTCTTACGACGTGGCCGCGGCGTGCTCGGGCGTGCGATCGCTGATGGCACTGGCCGCGCTGTCGTTGCTCGTGGGTTATCTCAGTTTACAAACCTGGCGGGCGCGCCTCCTGGTGCTCGGCTTGTGCGTGCCCTATGCTTTTGCCGGCAACGTGGTCCGCACCTTTGCAATCATCCTCTCGGCCGAGTGGTTCGGCCAGCGGGCGGGGGCGGTCGTTCACGAATGGTTTGGATTTCTGGTTTTTGCAATTGTGCTCGCCCTGCAGCTGGGGTCCGTGCGATTGCTGAAGCGCTGGCGGACGGAAGCGGAACCGATTCGTTGTAGGAGCGAGCTTGCTCGCGATGGCAGAGAAGGGATCGCCTGCGAGCAGGCTCCTACATCGGTCATCGGGCGCCACACGCCCTCGGCGTTCCGGCCGGGCAGGCGGCTGGCGTCACCCGGAAGCGTCACGACGGTGGTTCTGGCTGCCGCTATGCTGGTCGCGGGCGCCGCGAGCGGTTTCGACGCGGTCCAGACGAGCCCGGAGGTCGGAGTTCTGCTCAAGACCGGCGGGCAGGACCCGGCGGACCTCCCCTCGTTTCTTGCGGGAGGGTGGATGGGGCAGGACGTGGTGGTTTCCGCGACGGAACGGGCGCTTCTGCCGCCCGACACCGGCTACTCGCGCAAGAACTATGTCTGGCTTCGCGACTCGGCGCGCCAGGTTTTCGTTTCCATTGTGCTGAGCGGCCGCGACCGCACGTCGATTCACCGGCCCGAGCTTTGCCTGCTGGGCCAGGGCTGGACGATCGAGGGGCGGTCCGAACACGCCTTCGCCTACCCGGGCGCCGGACAGGGGGCAGTTCCCGCCACCGTGCTCCGGGTGCAGCGCGAGATGCCCGGGCCGCGCGGCGGGCGGGTGGTGGTGCCATCGCTTGTCGCCTATTGGTTCGTCGGGCACGACCGGGTGGTCGCCGGCCACTGGACGCGGATGTGGTGGAGCGCGGTGGACCGATTGTGCCGGTTGCAGACGAACCGGTGGGCCTACGTGCTGGTGCAGACCACCGCGTTGGACGGCGAAGCCGCGGCGCTGGCCCGACTACAGACGGTGCTCGACCAGACCCTGCCCGCCTTTGAGAAGCCGCCGCCATAAGGAAGAACTGAGGCCCATGAATGCACACCAATGGCCACGAATTCTTGCCGATCATTCATTCGTGCGGATTCGTGTGTATTCGTGGGAACAGGCCTGTCATCGCATTCGGTTGCGGCGGAGCCGCGCTCGGGAATCTGTGGATTAAGCGGCGTCTTTTAAGATGAACAAACTCTGCATCTTCGGCACTTCCGCGGTGCTCAGCTATGTCGGCTGGGCCCTGGGCGATCCCCTCGGAATGGGCTGGGCCTTCCTCATCAGCAGCGTCGGCGCTCTCGTTGGCGTCTATGTCGGCTGGAAGATCGCCCGGCGCTTCGAGTAGGCGGCGGGCGGTTTCAAATCGAGCCGGATCGAGCCATACATCGGTCTCTGCCCGGCAATTGTGCTCGATTTCTCCAGTGTCCGGAATGCGAACAGCTCCTTCGTCAACGCCCTGGTGGCAGGGATCGTCGAGCAGCATGGCGAACCTGTCCTCGATCAGCTCGTTTTCAAAGGCTGCAATCCAGTGGTCCGCGTGCTGGTGGAAACCGCCATCGACCTGGGTTTGAGCAAAGCTCGTTGGCCGGATCGACGCGTGAGCCAGACTCCGGCAAACGCACCGTAGGCTCCCCCAGCGACCTCCGGAACAGTTCGGCGATCCGCGCCATCCGCGAAATCCGTAGTCAGATTTGGCCGCGGAGTTCGGGACCCTGCGCCAGATATTCTTTTCTCGCGAGCCGGTAATCGCGCCGGCGCCAAGACGTCTTGAGACGAGCTGTTCCGCATTTGGCTGTCCCTGGGGATGCTCCAAAGACGTCGCGGCAAAACCTCCCGACTGGCCGTGCTCCGATGAGAAATGAAGGATCCTTGTCGCCTGCGAAGTCCGGGGCCGGAAGCCCCGCAGCCCACGGCGACAATCTGCCTTACCGGTCGCCTCTGACTCCATGGCCAGGGTCGGGCAAGCTCGGACGCGCTGCCGCCGGGATTTCGCGGGTGGTTTGGCGGCTCGGTCTGCGCCTGTTTGCCGGCCGCCGCTACTGGCACAACCGCCGGTTTGACCACCGGCTGCGTTGCCTGCCCGACGAAGCCGATCCATGCCGCGGCTTCATCGTGTGGCAGCAGCGGCACGTTGTTCCGGTGACCCTGGCCTCGGCCGGCCCAGGAATCAGGGATGCCGGATCGAGCTGCAACCTCATCGCCTCAGGTCCGTCCATCCTCGCGATTCCGGCGCGGCAGCGTTTGCTCGACCGCTATTCGGTGGTGGTCAATGGAGCGCATGCCGCGATCGACCGCGGCGGGCGGAAGTTTTCCCTGTATGTGGTGACCGATCCCCAGTTCGTTCGGCAGAAGTGGGATCTCTTCGTGGCAGGCCTCGACTCGGCCCGAATCTTCGCCGCTGACCATCGGGTCTTCGTCGAGGTGCTCGAACGCGATCCCCGGGCGCTCGCGGGCCGGCGCCTCATCCTTTTCAACAACCTGCGATATCCCTACTTGGTGAATCGCGAGGACGTGACGGCATTCCGGGACCTTCCCGACATCTGGATCAACGCGAACGGCCAGTGTTTCTCCGCCAACCCTTCGCTCGGTTTCTTTCCGGCAGATACCGTCATCTATATCTGCCTGCAACTGCTCTGCGGATGGAGATTTCGTGACATCCTGATCTTCGGCATGGATCTCGACGGCGACCGGCGCAGCTATGTCGAGGCCGTTCCGGCTCCGAGCTGGCTGGTCCAGCGATACAAGGGATCCATCGAACCATCGCTGCAGCTCGCCGCCGCCGCGGCCCGCGCGCGGGGCATCTCGATCTGGAACTGTTCCCCCGTTTCCGTGTTGCCAGAGACCATCCTGCCCAAGCTCGCTCCGGAACAGGCGCTTGAAGCACAGCCCGATCCAGCCCGGATCGGCCTCCTGGCGTGAGCGCCAGCGGATCAAATGGAATTGTCCAACTGCCCGGCACCGATATGCTGGCGGTCTCTGTCAAGGAGGCCTGCGGACGAGCCAACGGAAACCGCCGGCCGGTCAACGTCCGGCAATTTCACCATGAACAAGGTCAACGTCCGCGAGATCACCGAACATACGTGGGTTTCGCCCAAGGGAAAGTTTGCGAGCAACGACCGGGAGCTTTCGATCGCGCTGGGGCGGAAGCTGAACTCCACCGATCTGCTCGAGCGGCATCCCTTCGATGTCGAGATTTGCCGCATCCCGGCGGGCAAGATGGCCTGCCCGTACCACTCGCACAGCGCCCAGTGGGAATTCTACCACGTGATTGCCGGGACCGGCCAGGTTCGCGACCCCGGCGGGCTCACGCCGATTGCGAAGGACGATGTTTTCATCTTCAAACCGAACGAGCCGCACCAGCTGATCAATGACGGGGCGGAAGATCTCGTCCTCTACATCGTCGCCGATAATCCCATCGGGGAATCCGGCTACTTTCCGGACAGCGGCAAGTGGATGGTCCGATCGCCGGAACGAAAACTGATCCGTTCGGACGGTTTGGAGTATCTGGACGGCGAAGAGTAGATCCAATCCGGTTGGCCGGGACAGAAAATGGACGGAATCGCAGACCTCAACGTTTTGCTGGCAACCGCTGCTCCGGTGATGGCCGAGAAGGAGTTTGTGTTCACGACCGTCGGCGATCTGTCCCGGTTTGACGAATTGCACGCGGTCGGCGCCTTTCGTGAACGGGAGGCGATCACGGTAATTTGCCCGAGAATTTGCGCCGAGAAGGCTTCGCTTTGCTACGAAGGCACCTATCGCCAGATCACCCTGACGGTGCATTCGTCACTTGTAGCGGTTGGCCTTCTGGCGGCCGTTGCCACCGCCCTGGCCAGGGCCGGGATTCCGTGCAATGCCGTCTCGGCTTTCTATCACGACCACCTGTTTGTTCCGGCCGGCTTGGCTTCCCGGGCCATGGAAGTGCTCTCGACCCTCGCGGTTCCAAGCCAGGGCGCCGAGACTCCCAAGGATTCAGCGTCGCATTGTAGCCGGCCGCGTTGAGGCCGGTGTTCATCTTCGCCACAACGTGGGCGGACCAGCCGGGGTCACCGCCCCCGGCTACAGGAATCTGCGTCGCATTGTAGCCGGCCGCGTTGAGGCCGGTGTTCATCTTCGCCACAACGTGGGCGGACCAGCCGGGGTCACCGCCCCCGGCTACAGGAATCTGCGTCTGCATTGTAGCCGGCCGCGTTGAGGCCGGTGTCAGGGTTGTAGTCAGCCGCGCCGAGGCCGGTCTGGGAATTCGATCGAACACGCCGGGGTCAACGCCCCCGGCTACAGTGCGGATCGGGTTCAGATGGAGTGTAGCTGCGAGCGGAAGGCGCGTCCACTCGCTGGTTCGACAAGCACAATGCCCCGAGCCTGTCGAGGGGCTCACGCTCGCGGCCACACTCTTTGTGGATCCGCTGCCGGCCCGCGTCACGCTGCGCCGCTTGCAACCAGCGGTCGCAGGCGGGAGACGCGGCATTTCTCGGCGGTCCAGATGCCTTCCAGGCGGGCGTAGTCCTCATCCTTTGATCCGGTGACGAGGCAGTAGTCATAGTCCGGCCACTGGTCGATTTCGTAGAGCGCCGTCCGCATGCGCCGTTCAATCTGCTCCGGCGAATCCTGGCCCCGGGCGACCAGGCGGGCGCGGATCGTTTCCAGATCCGGCGGCATGATGAAAACGGTGACGAGCCGCCCGCGCATCGCGGGATTGCTCTCGAAGGCCTTGCGGTAGGCGCGCGCTCCCTGGACATCGACGGCGACGATGAGATCGGTGGCACGAGCCAGCTTGTCGAACACGGCGCTCTTCCGCGTACCATAGCGCGAGGTGTGCACGGGCGCCCATTCGAGAAACTCGCCGTTGGCCAGCGCCGCATCGAATTCCCGATCGCTAAGGAAGAAATAGTCCGCGCCGTTTCGCTCGCCGTCGCGCGGCGGGCGGGTCGTGCACGTGACAATCCGCTCGGTGCCGGGATGGGCGCCGACCAGCCGCTCGCTCAGGGTGGTCTTCCCCGTTCCCGTGGGCCCGGAGATCACCAACAACAGACCTCGAAACTCCCGGGGGAAGGCACTCATCAATCAATAGGTCAACGCCACCACGATGAGGACGCAGCCATAGGCGAACAACCCGCCGCCCAGCCCCCGGGCGCGCCCGGGGCGCGCGAACAGCCACTGGAAGAAATCGCGCAGCCGGTACGGAACGGCCGCAAGATACAGGGCCACGGCGATCGCGGCATAGGCGAACGTCACCAGGAAGAGGCGCTGTGGCACATCGTATTTCATGAACGCGGAGCGCAGCAGGGGCCACGCGGCCAGCAGGATGAGCACGCTGATCCCTCGCACCGCCAGAAAGTCGGGCACGTATTTCAGGGACAGCGCACCGAGGACGGCAAATCCGATCACCCACGGCACGTTGGAGCTGCCGAAAATGCGGTCCGCATCGCTCATGTTCGCGACCAGGACGAGAAACCACAGCACCCCGCCGCCAAACAGGACGAGGGAAGCCAGGGTCGACCGTGGCAGCGCCTTGAGCGTGGCCACGACCAGCGGAATATTCGGCAGCAGCAGGGCACCGAGGATGACCAGGAACAAACCCGTGAGCAGCGTGGCGAGAAAGAGGGACATAAAATCGTGCGTCTATTCCTACGCGCATTCCCACCCTCCCGGCAATGCATCAATTGCAGGCTCTTGGGCCGCCCCCGGCGAGCGCGGCAACCCTGGGGCTGTTTAACTTGAACCTTGGCCGAGAACGCAAACGTAGCTGCAGGCGTGAGCGAGCGGAAGAGGCATCCACTCGCTGGCGCTCGCGGCCACACTTCGCCTGAAACCGCTCCAATCCGCCATGGTGGAGTCGCCGGTCGCAGACCGGCGCTACGTTTGACTGGGGGCCCGGCCGCGGCAGGAACAACGCCCCTTCCTTCCGCTCACCCGGGTTCCAACGTTCCATAGAGGGCAGTCGTGGTCGCGCGATCGATCCGGACCGGGACCAGTTCGCCGATCCGCCGGGGGTCACACTCGAAATGGACGGTCCGATTGCCGCGGGTGCGCCCGGTGAAACGCAAGCCCTTCTTGTCCGGGCCCTCGACCAGCACCTCCTGCGTGCTGCCGACCAGCGCCTGGTTCCGGCGCCGGGAATTCTCCTCGAGCAGGCCGAGCAGGACCTGGTTGCGCTCCTCCTTGATTTCCTCCGGCACCTGGCCGGGCAGGCTGGCGGCGGGCGTGCCGCTGCGGATGGAATACTTGAAGATGTAGGCCATGTCATAGTTCACCGCCCCGAACAGCTCGCGGGTCCGCGCGAAATCCTCCTCCGTCTCGCCCGGAAAGCCGACAATGACGTCGGTGGAGAAATACATGTCCGGGCGCACCCGGCGCAGCTCGTCGACGATTTCCCGGTAGCGCTCGCCGGTGTACGGCCGGTGCATCGCGCGGAGGATGCGGTTGCTCCCCGACTGCAGCGGCAGGTGGACGTATTCGCAAAGCTTCGACAGCCGGCCGTAGGCCTCGACCAGGTCCCGCTTGAAGCCCAGCGGATGGGGCGACGTGAACCGCAGGCGCGCCAGCCCGTCGATCGCATTGATCCGTTCGAGCAGTTCCACGAACGGCGTCGGTCCTCCGCCGGCGTCCCGGGCGCGCCGGCCGTAACTGGTGACGATCTGCCCGAGCAGCGTGATCTCGCGCACGCCGTGCTCCACGAGGCCGCGGCATTCGGTCACGATGTCATCCATCGGCCGCGAGCGCTCGTCCCCCCGCGTCTTCGGCACGATGCAGAACGTGCACGCCATGTCACAGCCCTGCTGGATGGACACAAACGCGGTGACCGGGCGCCCGTCCCACAAATGGTCGCGGATCGTGTTTTGGGAGCCGGCCTCCTCGGCAATGTCGACGATCGTCGTTCCGACCGGAATCCCGGCGTCGGCGGCCGCGCGCAGGTTGTCCAGGTAGCCCGGGACCTGGTGGAACTTCTGCGTGCCCACGATCAGGTCGAACATCGGGCAGCTGGTCGAGCAGGGTGGCCCCGCGGTTCTGGGCCATGCAGCCGAGAATCCCGAGGATGAACCGCGGGTCGCGCCGTTTCCGGGCGGCCAGGTGCCCGGCCTTGCCGATGGCCTTCTGTTCGGCCAGGTCGCGCACGCTGCAGGTGTTGAGGAGCAGGATGTCACAGTCCTCCTCCCGGAGGACAAGGCGGTAACCCCGGGCGCGCAGCAGAGCCCCCACCGCCTCGCTGTCGCGCTCGTTCATCTGGCAGCCGTAGGTTTTGAGATAGACCCGGTTCATGCCGCTTGCTTCCAACAGTCGCCATCTCCGCCTCCGAGTAAAGCGGGATGCATCGGGCTTCTGGATTGTCAGACGGGACGGAACGCCACAGCATGCCGCTCCATTGCGATTGTCCGATGGACATTGCAGACTAATCCGCCTTATCATCATCTTGTGTTATTCTCCAGCGAGGTGAGCCACCTCCCTGCTCATGCCTGACCAACCCACCGCGCCAGCCGCATCCGGATCGACCGTCGAAACGGTCCGCCCCTTGTTGTGTGCGGCAATGCTGGAGGCTTCGACCCCCCGACTTTACGAGGATAATCCCTTTCGGAAGACCGGTTTGAGCGTGGTGGCCGGCGCGCGCGAGGTGGCCAAGCGGTTGGACCAGCTGAAGCTCGCCGCGGAACTGGACACCGCCACCGAGCGCTGGGCCTTCGCCCCGGACAAGCCGCTGAACGCGGACCAGCTCCGCGAGGTGGCGCAGGTGCTGCAGGATCCAACGGTCCGCCTCGTGGACGAGCTGTTCTGGTTTTGGCCCGAGAAATATCCCGAGGAGACGCCGGACGATCCGGCGATCGTGGCGTTGGGCCGGGGGGAGATCGCCCGGGCGGTCGAGATCTGGGAGGACCTGGCCTACGAGAACCAGCCGGTGGCCCTGCACAACCTGTCGGTTTACTACCATCTCCGGGCGCTGGAGATCGAACGCGAGGCGGCGCCAGACGAACAGGATCTGGCCCAGCTCTGGCTGCAGGCGATCCGCTTCTGGGACCGGATCCGGTGCGACGACGCAATCTGGACGCGGCTGCGAACGCGCGTCACCGGCCTGGCGGACGCCCGTCTGCCCGTGGAGGTCGTCGGACAGTTGCGGGCCACGGTGTCGGATGCGCTGGCCAAGATTTGCGCGACGCTCGCCTTGAGCCATGGCGAACAAGGGCGCGCCAATCGCGGGGCACTGCATGCCGCGCTGGTAATTCACATCCACGGGGACAATTCCGGAGCCATGCAGGCCCTGGAAACCCGGGCGACTCCGATTGCCCGCCGGATCGATGCCCGGGTCAGCGAAACGAAGAACCGCGCCCCAGACGGGGCCGTCAACGGCCTGGCGGAGGCCATCACGCTCATCCGCACCAATGACGAGGATCTGCGTCTGATCGAGATCCTTTGCGGGCGGGCGGCGGAATATTACCGGGAGATTTCGCACAGCGTGGCTGATACAACGCTCAATTGCCTGGTAGCCTACCAGCGCAAGACCGGCGATGACCGCGGGTGCCTGCCGGTCCTCACCTATCTGCAGGGGATGGAGGCGACGCCCGAGTTCAAGCTCCGCCTGGCGGAGACCTACCGGATTGTTCACGCCAACGCCCTGTCCGGCGAGCACCATGACGTTCCGGAAAAGCGGGTGGGCCCGTCCGAGGAAGAGCCCAAGATGTCCGACTTTGACAAGGAATACCGGTTGATCGTCAACGAGGTCATCCCCGGCCTGGCGCGGTTGGAACTGGGAGAGGCGGGGCGCGAAGTGTATTCCGGGCGGGTCGGGGGAATGCTCCGGAACATTGCGGTCGCGGCCTACCATGAGAGCGACAATCTCAACCTGGCCATGAACGCCTTTGCGGCGGCCTTTTCGCTTCCGTGCGGCAAAGAGGCGCGCGCGGATCTGGAGCGAGAGCGGGCCCAGATGCAGCGGGAGATCGAGACGCGGAAAGAAAAGGAACTCCGGATGGAAACGGAGACCGGCACCCTGTTGATCAACCGGCAGGGCGTCAGCCTGGACGGACGCTGGACGGCCGCGGCGGATCTTGTGGGCCTGCGGCACGGCGTCAGGTCGAGGATCGTCGGAGAAACGACGGTGGCATCCTATGTCATCGCCTGGCGGACCAGCGCGGGACAGGAGTTTGAATTGAACGACCGGAAGCTGCTCGCTCCATCCGAGCGCACCGGCCAGGACTACGCGCGCATTCTGGATACCTTCTACTACTTCTTTGTGCCTGGCATGATCGACCGGCTGGTGGCCGCGATCCGCCGGGGCGACGAGGTGCTGCTCGGCGAGACTCCCATCAAGCGCCACGGCATGCTGCTCGCATCGGCCGCCCGCTATGGAGCCCGGGACGAGCTCGTGTCCTATACGGCCCTTGAAACCACGATTGAAAGCGGCCAGCTGATGCTGGCCAGCAAGCTCAACCCGTGGCTCTCGGATGCCTATGTCATCGCCGATACCTGGAATGCGGTGATTTTCCGCCAGATCATCGAGGCGGTGTTGCGCGAATAGGCCATGAATCAAACCCTCCTGGCGCAGATCCTCGCCCGAGATCCGAGGAGGCAAGTCCGCTTTCCAGAACTCCCGTTGGATGAGGCGTTGGCGGAGCTCCGCCGGCTGCAGGCCGCGTCGAGCGCCGAGCCGGACACGCTGGCGGCGGAGGTTGCGCCGCAACCGGGGGCGGAAGGATCGGACGAATTTTCTACCGCGCTCGGCGGGCTCGCGACCCAGGTCTGGCGCGCGATCGGCAAGACGGTTGATCCGGCAACCGGAGAACCGCGGGAGGAGATGAAGCGGGTTCACCGGCACATTGAAGGCGCGCTCGACCTGTTGAAACAGATGGGGCTGACGATGAACGACTGGGTAAAACAGCCTTATGACGCCGGCCTGCCGGTGAAGGTCTTGTCCTTCCAGCCCACGCCGGGCCTTGATCGGGACACCGTTCTGGAGGCCGTGCGCCCGACGGTGATGTGGAAGGACCGGCTCCTGCAATTGGGAGAGGTCATTGTCGGCACGCCGGTGGGGTCCGAGGGGAAGACGCGATGAGCAGAACGACGATCGACCATGGAATCGATCTGGGCACGACCAACAGCACGATCGCCGTCGTTGCGGGAACCGCCACCGAGGTAATCAGGAACGCGCTGGACGCAGAGATCACTCCGTCCGCGGTTCATGTCAACCGCGAGGGCAGCCTCTGGGTCGGCCAGCACGCCAGGTCGAAGCTCGCCGACGAGCGCGCCGAGGACGACGTGTTCCTGGAGTTCAAACGGCGCATGGGCACCGGCTATGAATACCGGTTTCGGTCCAGCGGACGGCGCATGAGTCCGGAACAGCTGTCCGCCGAGGTCTTGAAATCGCTGCGGGGCGACGTGGCGCGGGCGAAGGGGGAGGAAATCTCGGCGGCGGTGCTGACCGTGCCCGCGGCGTTCGAGCTCCACCAATGCGACGCGACCAAACGGGCCGCGGAGCTGGCCGGGTTTCGCACGTCGTTGCTGCTGCAGGAACCCGTCGCCGCCGCGCTGGCCTACGGGCACCAACGGATGGACAGCCGGGCGTACTGGCTGGTGTTCGATTTTGGAGGCGGCACGTTCGACGCGGCCCTGATCCGCTCCGAGGACGGCACGATGGTGGTGGCCAACCACGGCGGCGATGGTTTTCTGGGCGGTTCCGACATCGATTGGGCGATCGTCGAACAACTGGTCGTCCCGCGAATCCAGGTGCAGTTTGGGCTGCGGGATTTCGAGCGCGGTTCAGCTGTCTACAAGTACGACCTCCTCCGGCTCAAGGCCGCCGCCGAGACCGCGAAGATCGAGCTGTCGCACAAGGAGTTGACCGTGCTCGAGGCCACGCTGCGCTGCGGGGGCGCCGAGGCGGTCCCGTTCGAGGTCGAGCTCACCCGCCGCCAGGTGGTCCGGATCGCCGCGCCCAGCGTGATGAAGGCGGTCACCATCGCCCAGCGGGTGCTGTCCGAAAAAGGGCTTTCGCCCGCGGCGGTGGAGAAAATGATCTTTGTGGGCGGCCCGACGCTCGCCCCCTATTTCCGCGAACTGGTGAAGGAGCGGCTTCCCATCGCGTTCGACGTCGGCGTGGACCCGCTGACGGTCGTGGCGCGCGGCGCGGCGATCTTTGCGGGCGCCCAGCGGCTGGCGCCCAGGGCCGCGTCCATTCCGTCAACTGTGGAGCGGCTTTCGGTCGAGCTGATTTACAGGTCCGTGGGGGCGGACCCCGAGCCGCTGGTGGGCGGCAAGGTGGCCCCGCTGGCAGGAGTTTCCTTGACGGGCTATACCATCGAAGTGGTCAACCAGCAATCGCGGTGGCGGAGCGGCCAGATCGCGCTCAAGGGGAATGGCTCCTTCCAGTTCTCCGTCCGCGCGGAGCGGGAGATTCAGAATCATTTCCAGATCGAGCTCCGGGACCCGGCGGGGACCCTTTGCCCGACCGTTCCCAGCCAGTTCAGCTACACGGTCGGCGTGATCGTCGAGGAGCAGCCGATCATCAACAACCTGGGGGTCGCGATGTCGGACAACAAGGTCGGCGTCCATTTCACCAAGGGACAGGGTCTGCCCGCGAAGAACACCCGATCCTACCGGACCACGGTGGGCCTGCGCCGGGGCGAGTCCGGCAGCGTCGTCAAGATCCCGGTCGTCGAAGGCAATCGCGACCTGGCGGACCGCAACATCCTCATCGGCTCGATCGAGATCACCCCGGACAAGATCGATCGCGACCTGCCGGCCGGCAGCGAGGTCGAGGTGACGTTGCGCATGGACGCCTCCCGGCTGCTCACGGTCGTCGCCTACGTGCCGCTGCTGGATGAGGAGTTCCCCGCCAAGATCGAGCTCGGCGGCAAGGTGCGCCAGCCGGACCTTCAGGTGCTGCGCCAGGAGTGGAACCGCGAACTGGCGCGGCTCGCCGACCTCAAACAGGGCCTCGAGGAGGCCGGCGACCGTCAGGCCGTTGAAGCCTTGCGCCAGCTGGAGCTGTCGGAGGCAACGCGGAATCTGAAACAGCGCTTTTCCGGCGAGGGCGCGGATTTCGACGCCTTGCTGAAGGCGGACCGCGAATTGATCGAATTCAAGGTCCTGCTCGACGACATCGCCGGCCGGGTGGCCTGGCCGGTCTGCGTCCGGGAGGCGGAGAACTGGCTCGCCGACCTCGACCGGATCGTGGGCCCGCACAGCCCCGCCGAGGAGAAGGCCCGCGTGCAGGCCCTGCGCGACCAGGTGCGGGCCATTGTGGCGGACCGGAGGGAAGACCGCCTCAAAAAGAAGATCGGCGAGCTGGCCGATGTGTATTCAACAATTCTTTACCGGCAGCCCGCCTCCTGGATCGCCTATTTCGAAAGCCTCGCGCGGAGCCATCTCCTGATGAAGGATCCGGCGAGGGCCGGAACGCTGGTGCAGGAGGGCCGCGTTCACGTGAGCTCGAATGACCTCGTCGGACTCAAGAACATCGTGTTTCAGCTCCAGAACCTGCTCCCGGCGAATGTGGCGGCCCAAGTGCGCCGCGGCTACGGCTCCGGCCTGTTGACCTGACCCGGATTTCTTCCCATGGGTTTGATCCGGGCACATCTCCCGATTGACGGTTGTTGAAGGCGATTTCCGGGCGTAGCGCAGGCTTCCAGCCTGCTTCACCGTCAATCGGGAGATGCGCCCGTTTGATGCCCCCGCCAAACCCGGCTCATTTCGCCGGAGGCAAACCTACGAACCGTGCTCTTGTCGGCGATGGGCGAACTTGTAGCCGGGGGCGTCAACCCCGGCCTGTCCGCTGAAGCCCCGACGAACTTTTAGCCGGCCTCAGCGCGGCCGGCTACAAACCGGCGCAGTTCGCCGGGAGGGAAAGGAAGTTGCCGGGGAAACTGGTTTCTCTCGGTTCCCGCCCTTTTCTCCTGTAAAATCATGGGTTTGAAGTCATCATCTGTCGCGCCGGATTGAACCGACAGTATCATGGACGGATCTCCCGAGTCGTCGATTGCCACCAGCCTGCGTCTGATGAAGGCGCTAAGCCTGGCCCGCCAGGGGAAGGGCCGGGAAGCGCAAGTTTTGCTCAGCGCCGAGGGGGAACTGCCCGAGAATCCGGTCGAGCTTCACGCCCTTGCGGCCTTGGTGACGCAGGAGGGCGACTATTCGCGAGCCTTGCGGCTGTGGCAGTTGCTGCTCAAGCGCGATCCCGGCAACCACGAGGCGCAGAGGATGATCGCATCCCTCGAACTGTGGCTCTCGCGACCGCCCTGGGTTCGGTATGTTCCGGTGGGCGCCGTGGTGCTGCTGGTCATGATTGTGATCGTGGTCCTGGCCAGCCTCGGCGGCACGCCTTCGCGCCCCGTTCGGCCGGCTCCGGCCGCGCGCCCGGCCATCGGAGCGAATTCCGCGGCTGCGCCGGCCCGAACGCCGCCGGCCAACCCGGGTCCCGCGCCCGCGCCGACCATCAAGGTGCCGGGGGTGAGCAAGCACTAGCGAGGCGCCGCCTCAGGCCACGCCGGGGTCTTGTTCCGACAAAAAGGTTGGATGGCCTGACGCGCCCCATGCACTACTGTGCATCAAAATCCTCGCATGCCGCGACGATCCTTCAGGTGGCACGGGTCGGGAGACCCGTGTCACTTTGGTTGCGGCTCCGCCGCGCTAGGGTAATTTGCGTTTTTTCGCCAACCGAGCCATAAAGGGTGTTGTTATGGAAACGCTCTCGACAAACGCACTCCTGGGCCGCCTTCACTGGCGTTACGCCACAAAGAAGTTCGATCCGGCGAAGAAGATCCATCCGAACATCTGGTCAGCGCTGGAACAAGCGCTCGTCCTTTCGCCCTCCTCCTACGGGCTCCAACCTTATCGATTCGTGGTGGTCAATGATCCGGAACTTCGGAAGAAACTCCGCGCGGTTTCCTGGGATCAACCGCAGGTCACCGATGCGTCGCATGTGGTGGTTTTTGCGCGCAAACTCATAATCACGGAGGCGGATGTGGAGAAATTCGTTGCTTTGATTGCCGACACCCGGAGTGCCGCGCGCAGTTCATTGCAGGGGTATTTCAACATGATGGTGGGCGACCTCGTGACTGGCCCGCGGAGCGCCTGGATCCAGGAATGGGCCGCGCGGCAGACTTACCTGGCGTTGGGCAGCCTGCTGACGTCCGCCGCGTTGCTTGGCATTGACGCCTGCCCAATGGAAGGACTCGATCCGGCCAGGTACGATGAAATCCTTGGGCTGCCCGCCACGGGCTTTGGAACAACGAATATTTGCGCACTCGGTTATCGCGCCGACGACGACAAATATGCGGACCTGAAGAAGGTGCGGTTCCCCAGCGATGAACTCATCGAACACCGTTAGGAATTCGTCAGTGTGACCCACGGATGCTGCCGTGACGACAAATCGAGTCGGTCCGGCGGCGTACGGCTTTCCCCGACGAATTCCTTTGCTGGCACTGCGTGCCAGGGCGACCCCGGCTTCAGGCCCCGGTTTCGCAGCAGCCGACCGGCGGAAGACAATGCGCAAATAGTCAGTTCGAAGGTTGAATTTTGCGTCGCCTGCAGGCAGCGGCTGCTTTTCATCGTCGCCCTATGGGATTACTCGACCGGTTCCTTCCGAATGCGCCGACGCGCCCGACTTCACCCCCCAGTCAACAATCATTGACGGTGCAGCCTGCGACGAAACCAGCGCCAGCTGGAAACAGGCCGATGGCTGCGCCGGCCCATTTGGAGGAGCGGCCAGCGGATCCTGCTCCCGCGGCCCCGCCGAGCGCCGGCGGCGTGCTGGAGCGCTTGCGGCAGGCGCGCGAGGCGCTCGAACTGAAGGATCGGCCCCGGGCCATGGCGATCTACGAGGAAGTGCTCGCGGCGGCGGGAGATCGGCCGGATGTGCTCGTGACGATCTCCGGCGATCTCGGCGTCACCGGCAACACCCGGCAAATCATCGACCTGGTCGCCCCGCGCTACGATGCACAGCGGCACGGGCCGGCGACCGGATTCAACCTGCTCCAGGCATTCATCGCGCTGCGGGATCCCGAAGCCGCCCAGCACGTGCTGGACCTTCTCTTCGCCCTCAACCGGCCGGACCTGGAGGAGCGGCTCCTCGGATTCTCCAATGCGATTGCAGACATGATGCTGCTTGGCACCGCCGGTACGGAGGTTCCGGCGGACCCTTCGGCCGAGACTGCGGCCGGCGATGGGCCGGTGGCCCGGCAGGGTGTGAAGATCGAGCTCATCAACATCACCAAACCCATCTGGTATTATGGTTGCGAACGGGTCGCGGGCCTGTTGCCGCCGAAGGAAGGCCGGCTGCGCCGCGTCGCGTTTGGGCAGCTCGCCTTGCTCGGAGTCGCGAACCCCGAGGCGGTCATGAAGCGGCCCGAGGACGAACTTGGCCGGCTCTCCCGCGGCATTCCGCTCTGGCTCGCCGAGACGCTCTGCTTCAGCGCCAACTACATTGCGTCCGCATCCGTGGCCACGATGAACCGCGAGCATTACGGACTCTTCTTCTCCAACTGGACCCCGGAACACATCCGCCGGGTGGTCGAGTCCATGGCGGAAGAGATCGACTACGTGTTCATCGGAGCCCTCCAGCAGCGGAACGAGGACTACGAGCTGGTGTTGCGCCTTTGGGAGGTGAAGAAGTTCCGCGAACGGAAGGTGTTCGTCGCCCGCTGGACCCCCGCGACGGCCGACCAGGCACTGGCGGAACTTCAGACGCAAATGTGTGCCTTCATGGAATTCCAGCCCTATCCCGCCGGAAAGGGTCTGGCCTACTCGCCTCCGTCGGCGCTGCGGGATTATGTCGAGGCGCTCGGCGCGGACCTCACTCTTTTCCTCGCGGAGAAACAGGTCCTGCCGGCGACGCAGGCGATCGTCCCTCCCGGAGTGGCCGAGCGCCTCGGTCGGGTCGCCGCCCAATCCGAAGTCGCCTCGCTGCTCGCGCTGGGAATGCAGGCACGAGCCCGGCGCCTGGGTCTGGCGGAGCCTTCGTTGCCTCCGGTCCTGGCATGCACGCCGCTGGTTGATCAGGCCCGGCAGGTGTTGGAGTCGTGATGTCGCGTCTGCCGTCACCAGACCCAGGCGATCTCACAGGAGCCCAAAATGCAAAACGCGGTTTTGCTCGCGACGGGAAGAAACCTGTAAGCCGGGGGCGCCTTGGCCTGAGCCTGCTTGCGGTGTCACAGACCGTGAGCCTGTCGAATGGGAGCCTGCCGAACCCGCCGAACGGGCCAACCCCGGCAGGATGTGGCCGGCCTCAACGCGGCCGGCTACAACGTGGGCTGTTTCTTAGGGAAATCGGGACATCGTCTGGTCTGGCCCTCATTCCTCGCCATCCGTCACTCGTCACCCGTCACTCGTCACTCGTCACCCGTCACTCGCCACCCGCCACTCGCCACTCGACTGCCTATTCCCGCATCAGATAACGTCCCTTCTTTCGACATGCCTCACCTGCCCACCGCCGATCTGCGCATCCTCGCCGCCCGTCCCCTGCTCTCCCCCGCGGTTCTGGCCGAGGAGCTTCCGCTAGATGATGCCGGGGCGGACTTCGTGGCCCGGAGCCGCCGCGCGGTCGAGGACGTCTTGCGGGGGCGCGACGACCGTTTGCTCGTGTTGATTGGCCCGTGTTCGATTCACGATCCCGCCGCGGCGCGCGAATACGGTGAACGTCTGCGCGACCTGGCCGCGCGCCATGCCGCGGATCTGCTCGTGGTCATGCGGGTTTATTTCGAGAAGCCCCGCACCGTGATCGGCTGGAAGGGACTGATCAACGATCCCGGCCTCGACGGAAGCTTTCAGATCAATCAAGGGCTGCGTCTGGCCAGGAAACTCATGATCGACCTGGTGGCACAGCACCTGCCGGTCGCCACCGAGTTTCTCGACACTACACTGGGCCAGTACTACGCGGAACTGGTAACGTGGGGCGGGATCGGGGCGCGCACCGTGGAGAGCCAGGTGCACCGCGAGCTGGCGTCGGGACTCTCGATGCCGGTCGGATTCAAGAACCGCACCGATGGCGACATCCAGGTCGCGATCGACGCGATCCAGACCGCCCGCCATCCCCATTGGTTTCCCTCGCTGACGAAGGACGGGGCCCCGGCGGTGCTCGGCACCTCGGGCAATGACTGCGGCCACCTCGTCCTGCGCGGCGGCACGCGCGGGCCGAATTTTGGCGCAGAAGCGGTGCGCGCTGCGGCCGCCCTGCTCCGGGCCGCGGACCTGCCGCCGCACCTCGTGGTCGATTGCAGTCACGCCAACAGCGGCAAGAACGCCGGGGCGCAGCCGGCAGTGGCGGCGGAGATTGGGTCGCAGCTGGCAGCGGGTGAACGCAGCATCTGCGGAGTGATGATCGAGAGCAATCTGCTGGGTGGCGCCCAGGATTACCGCACCCGTCCTCTGGTCTACGGACGGAGTGTCACCGATGCCTGCCTTGCAATTGAGGACACGATCCCGGTGCTGACCACGCTGGCGGAGGCCGTCCGGGCGCGGCGGGCACAGTCATGACGAAGAAGTCGGCGCTCGTCACAGAGAGCCTCCGCCCACGAATACACACGAATGTGCACGAATAGATGATCGGCAAGAATTCGTGGTCATTGGTGTGCATTCGTGGGCCGCAATCTGATCCATGAAGAATTCACGTAGCAATTCACCCGCCTCGCCGCTGAAGAAGATCAGGAAAAAAGGAAGGCGAGTTGGGATGCTCAGCAAGACGAAGGCCGCCGAAGAGATCATTGCGCATCTGCGGACGCTGGCCAGTCCGCTTGACGCTGCCGGGCAGCGCCGCTTCGGGATCACCCCCGGCGGAGAGCTGCTGGGCATCCGGGCACCGGTCCTGCGCGCCATTGCGCGGGCGCACCGGCGCGACCACGCGCTCGCGCTCGAGTTGTGGAAGAGCGGGATCCACGAGGCGCGAATCATTGCGACGCTGGTCGATGATCCCAAGGCCGTGGAACGGGGCCAGATGGAACGCTGGGTCCGCGCCTGCGACAACTGGGCGGTGACGGATGCGTGCTGCTGTGTCCTGTTCGACCGAACGCCATATGCCATTGAGAAGGCGATCTCCTGGAGCCGGCGACGCGCAGAATTCGTCAAGCGCGCCGGCTTCGTCCTCATGGCGGGGCTCGCAGTGCACCGCAAGGAACTGCCCGACGAAATCTTCCTGCAATTCCTGCCAGCCATCCGGCGGGAGGCGGGAGACGGGCGCAACTTCGTGAAGAAGGCCGTCAACTGGGCGCTCCGGCAGATCGGCAAGCGCAATCCCCGCCTGTGCCGTGCCGCAATCGCGGAGGCGAGAATCATCCAGCGGCTCGACTCGTCCTCCGCCCGCTGGATTGCCGCCGATGCGCTGCGCGAGCTGACCCGCCAAGCCCCCCAGAAGCGGATAGTCAGCGAGCAGTCAACGTAGCGCAGGCTTCCAGCCCGCTTTGCGCGTCCCGACGGTGGCGCACATTTTACAGGAGGCAACCGAGGGAACGGAGGATGGGGCCGCGACGGCCTTTTCGCGCCGGTCTGTCCGGACGTAGCGCAGGCATCCCTGCCTGCCTTGAGCGTATCCCCGATGCACCCATCTGCGCGCTCTGCGGAATCTGTGGTTCAGATCAGATCCATTTCAACCGCAGATAACGCGGATCGACGCAGACCCGGAGGCAGCGGTCGGCCGTTCCCGTGGCCGCGAGCGCCAGCGAGCGGTTCCGGGATTGGCATCGTAGCCACAGAATGCTCAAAAAGCGCAGAAGGATTGCCGAACCCTTATCTCACGCGAAGGCGCCAAGACGCGAAGGGAACCCCCTGGCATTCGAGGCTCCGTTCCCTCCGTTGCCTCCTGTGAGAGGCTTGGGCTTCCGTGTGATCCGTGGTCAAGGATTGGGATTGGCAGGATCGGCTGGCCACAAAAAGGCGCGAAAAGGCGCAAAAAACGAACCACCGGTTTTCGCGTGTTTGGGGTGTTCCGCGGTGGCAACCCAACCGTTGCACAGAAGGCAACCAAGGGAACAAAAGAAGGGCGCAGCCGCGCTGCGCCCTGACCGGATCATCTTACAGGAGGCAACGGAGGAAACAGAGCAGAACCAAGCCCGCCAATTCACACGAATCCACCGTGCGAGAAAAGCGGGAAGGTCGGCGGCACCTGTTTCCACAGGAGGACGCGGAGGCAGCAGAGGACACAAACGATTTCCCGATCCAGGCGGACTGCCACGACCCGCGCCCACGTCTGGTCGCGCCCGTGGCTGCGAGCGCCAGCGAGCACATGGTGCCGGCGGATGATCGCGCTCGCTGATCATGACGTAAGCGGCCGTCACGCAGCCCATTCGAATCCGCGGGTTCGTGGCATTCCGGCGTATCCCTCGCCTGGACTCGCCCAACTTTCGAGTCAATCAGAACGCCAAGAATCCTTAGCCCGGACGCCGAAGTTGCCGACTCCGGGCCGCGCTCGATCGAAGGGTCTAATGTAAAAACGGAGCCTTTTTGTGGACCCGAATTCCTGCGGAGTTTCCGTCCGGGCCGTTCCCGCCTTGATTTCTAAGATATTTCCTGACAATCAGATCACTTGCACAAGATCCGCCCTGACAGCCCTGAAACGACCTCCTGAAATATCTGGATCAGACTCCACCAACGCGGCCATATAACCCCTTGTTAGCCCACCCAATGCACACCGAGGCAGATTGGAGGCAATTCCGCGACATGGTGCCCAAGCTGCGCGAGCGTTATCTGGCGGAGCGCAACGCCAAGATCGCTGCTTTGCTCATCGATCCAGAAATGAATGAAACCGAGCGATTCTGGAATGCGATGGAAGAAATGGAGAAGGAGGCAAATGCTCTGCGGCGTTGCCTCGACGGACACTCGCGCTCAAAGATGTGAATGTACATGCTGTCGATGATCGCTGCCGGTATGTTGAGGAAGGAAGACCTCGCTGGGTTCAGCGAGGACCTCCAGAAGGAGATCAGCTATGCATTTGAGAAAAAGAGGGGCTAACCAGCCGCCGTCTGCGAACGCCGGGCAGCGTCACGCCGGCTGCTGCCTCCTCCGCTGAAGCTACGGATGCCACGGGCGCACCCGTCGCGCCGCCACCCGGCGCCGCAGGCTGGTAGCGTTGGGCCAAGAAAGAACTAGCTTGACATACGTACGCTTAACCGTACGCTCCCGGTATGACATCCATCCCCGTCACCCAAGCTCGTTCCAGGCTCTATCAGCTTGTCAACGACACCGCCGCTTCCCACGTCCCCGTCCAAATTACCGGCAAGCGCAGCAATGCGGTTTTGGTGGCCGAAGACGATTGGCGAAGCATTCAGGAGACGCTCTACCTTCTGTCGATTCCCGGAATGCGCGAATCCATTCGGAAGGGATTGCGGGAATCGTTGGGGAGAGCCAAGACTGAAATCGCCTGGTGACCTGGCAGCTCTTTTATACCAAGCAAGCCCTGAAGGACGCCAAGAAGCTGGCGTCCAGCAATCTTCGGCCCCAAGCAGAACGCCTGCTTGAGATTTTGAAGAGGGATCCGTTTCAAAGCCCACCAGCATACGTGAAGTTAGTCGGTGATCTCGATGGTGCGTGGTCTCGGCGGATCAATATTCAGCACCGACTCGTGTATCAGATCTACCCAGAGAAACGGGCGGTGAAGGTCATTCGGATGTGGACCCATTACGAATGAAGGAGCCCAACCCAGGCGAGGGAGGCAACGGCCACAGCTGGCATGTCAGCTGCGAGGCAGCCGCCACGCCAGCAGTGACCGCGCCTCCTCTTCAACGTTCGACATGACAAGGAACACGGCGACTTACCTTACGATGAACTCTTGCATACTCCTGCCCACTTTCGCCCTTGTACTAGCGCTGAATGCACCGGTCTTGCTGGTTGCGGATATCCGGCCAGCTCCTGCTCAGCCGAGTGCGCAAATGGCACCGTCTGAGGGCAGCCCGAAGTACGCCGCAGTGCGCGCGGACCTCCTTGGCATTCTCGAAGATGATCAGAGGTACCGTCTCCAGTTGGATGCGCTCAGTAAGGCCTACTCGTTTAGCTCCCCGGAGATGATGGAACTTAGCAAGAAGATGCGAGAGGTCAACTCTATCAACCTTGCCAAGGCAAAGGCCATTCTCGAAAAGTACGGCTGGCTGGGCCCGCAGGATATCGGAAGGAAGGCCAATCTCGCCCTCTTCTTAGTTATACAGCATGCCGACCCACTGACCCAACGCGAGTACCTGCCGATCATGCGTGAAGCTGTGAAGACTGGTCGGGCCAACGGTTCCTCCTTGGCATTACTGGAGGATCGCGTGGCCATCGGCGAAGGCCGTCCGCAGATCTATGGCAGCCAGCTGTACCAGGAGGGTGACGGCCCGCTTATCGTACAGGCAATGGAGGATCCCGACCACGTTGACGAGCGCCGTGCCTCCATCGGACTGCCCCCTATGGCCGAGTATGTGAAGCATTGGGGTCTCACGTGGGACCTCGCCGCGTACAAGAAACAGCTCCCAGACCTCCTCGGTCAGCTGTCCCGCCAACATGCCCAGCGTCAGGAGAAGTGAGCTGTTCGTCCGTCAACAATCTGCTGATGTGCGATCCAATGGAAGAAAAGCCGACAAAGCGGGTCAGGCCTTGCGGTTTGGGGTGAATCCGCGCAGACGGACGAATAACAGTCTGGTCAGATGGCGCGACCGCCTGAACCCGGATCGAACCTGGTGGTCGGGCGTCATATCTCCCGATTGATGGTGAAGCAGGCTGGAAGCCTGCGCTACGTCCGGAAATCGCCCCCAACAACCGTCAATCGGCAGATGCACTCCTGGTGGCCCGGGTCCGAGGAATATGCTCGCCACCGCTTCTTCGACCGGCAAACTGCCCGGCGTTTTGCGCATGAGCTCCCGCTGCCGAAAAATGCGTGCGCCCCGCTCCGCTCGCAACGCTCCATTCCCACCCCGCGTCTTGCGCCTCGCGTAGGCAAGGGCCCTCGACGCACGCCGCGCAGGCTCATCTGACTTCCCAACCGACTGCTCTTCTCCTTTCGTTCGACGTCCCCTGCTCCCAGCGCACCCCACTTATGAATATCCTGATCCCCACCTTCGCCGCCGCCACCGCCGACACGTCGACCCTGACCGGGGTGGACTGGCTGGCCATCGCGCTCTACTTCAGCATCCTGCTCGGCGTTGCCTGGTGGGTGGTGAAGCGAAGCAAGGACACGGCGGCCGACTATTTCCTCGCGGGACGCAATCTCGGTTGGTGGGTCATCGGCGCCTCCATCTTCGCCTCAAACATCGGCTCGGAACACATCGTCGGCCTAGCCGGATCGGGGGCCAAGGACGGCGTGGCGATGGCGCATTACGAGTTGCACGCCTGGTGCCTCCTGGTGCTGGCGTGGGTGTTCGTGCCGTTCTACGCGCGCTCGCTCGTGTTCACCATGCCGGAGTTTCTCGAGCGCCGGTTCAGCACCAGCTCGCGCTACGTGCTGTCAATCGTGTCGTTGATCACGTTCGTGGTATCGAAGATCGCGGTTGGCATCTTCGCCGGCGGCGTGGTGTTCTCGACGCTGCTGCCGGAGGTCCACCTGAACCTCGGCGGGGTCGAGATCAACAGCTTCTGGATCGGCTCGGTGTCGGTCATCGTGCTGACCGGCCTCTATACCGCCCTCGGCGGCATGCGCGCGGTGGCCTACAATGACGCCGTGCAGGTCGTCGTGCTCATCTGCGGTTCGGCGACGCTGACGTTTTACGGCCTCTTCAAGCTGGGCGGCTGGCAGGCGCTGCACCAGCTGTGCGGTTCCGACATGTTCAACCTCTGGAAGCCGATGACGCCGCCGGGAGTCGAGTCGACCTGGGCGCCGGTGCTGGAGCACGGTGCCGACGGACACGTCGTGAAGCAGGCGTGGTATTTCAACAGCCATTACCCGTGGCTCGGCATGCTGATCTGTGCGCCGGTTATCGGCCTGTGGTATTGGTGCACCGACCAGTACATCGTGCAGCGGGCGCTGGGCGCCCCGAACGAGCACGTGGCCCGCCAGGGCAGCATCTTCGCCTCGTTCCTCAAGCTCTTTCCCCCGTACCTGTTCATCATTCCCGGCATGATCTGCTTCGCGCTGGTCAAGGCCAACAAGGTCCCGGGACTGACCGACGCCTTTGCCGCGGACCCGAACGCGGCGCAGGGTGCCTTCCCGCTCATGGTGAAACACCTCCTGCCAGCGGGACTCCGGGGCCTCGTCGTGGCCGGCCTGCTCTCGGCGCTGATGGGTTCGCTCGCCGGCGTGTTCAATGCCTGCTCCACCCTCTTCACGGTTGACCTGTACCAAAAGCTCCGGCCGGCCGCCTCCCAGTCGCAGCTCGTGAGCACGGGCCGGGTCGCCACCACCGTCATGGTGCTCATCGCCTTGGCGTGGATCCCGGTGATTCAGGGCGCCCACGGCCTGTACGATTATCTGCAATCGGTCCAGGGCTACCTGGCGCCGCCGATCTTCGTGGTCTTCTTCTTCGGCGTCTTTTGGAAACGTCTCAACGCCAAGGGCTGCCTTTGGGCCATGATCGTCGGCTTCGTGCTGGGCATCTCCCGCATGCTGGTCGACACGCCGGTGACGATGAAGCTCCCCGGATTCGCCGACGGTTACACGGAAGGCTCGTTCCTCTGGATCATCAATAACATCAACTTTCAGTACTTCAGCATTCTCATCACCCTCGTTTCGGCCGTGGTCATGGTGGTCGTCAGCTATGCGACGGCCGTTCCGGATTATGAGCGGATCAAGAGTCTGACCTTCGGCACCGCGACGGCCGAGGACAAGGCGAAGACCTACGCCAGCTGGGACTGGCACGATGTGGCCGCTTCGTGCCTCATCGTCGTCTGCATTCTCGGCGCGTATCTCTACTTCCGCGGCTAGCGAGCCTCGGTGATCTGTCGGGCTTTGGTCAGTTGTGCGCGCAGATCCGGCACAAATCCGAGGAGCTGTGTCTCCGTCATGCGCAGGGTCGCCAGCACCGATACATCCGCCCGGACCGGCGGTCCCTCGCTGCCCTGGCAGACAATGGTGCAAAGCAGGCGCGCTCCGTACAGGACTGCGGCCATCCGGTCATACGGGAGCAGCGCGGCCGAAGGCGAATATTGCGACCGGACGGCTTCCACCGCCACCGGGCCAAACTCCCAATTGTTCAACATGCATGCCCCCACCTCGGCTTGCGTGAAACCCAGCTGGGCCTGCTCGCCGGCGCTGTAGTCGGCGGGAAAACCGGCGCTGGCCAGCTCAACCGGGGGAAATCTCCCCCGCAGGAAATTGTTGACGGCCACGCGGCCGACCGCATGCAATAGCCCGATCGTGTACGCTTCCGGAACCACCTCCCTGGTGTGCGCCGCCAGCAACTCCGCGGCAAAGGCGCAGGCCACCGCCGACCGCCAGACCGTCTTGTCATCGAGGCCATAGGTGGACAGCGACTTCTCCAGAACCGTCGATGCCGCCGCGGTTGCGACCAGGCGGTAGACCTGCTGGAACCCTACGCGGTTCACGGCCTCTTCGATGGTCTGGCAGCTCGCGCCGCGCCCAAACCAGGCGCTGTTGCTGACCTGGATGACTCGGGCCGTCAGCGCCGGATCCAGGCGGACCAATTCCACAATCTCAAAGAGGCCCGAGTTGGGATTCGTCAACAGGCGCTGCAGACGCGGCAAAATCATTGGCGCGGGCGATAGTTGTTTCAGCGCTCCAACTACTCGCGCCGGCGTCGGGCGGGCCGCAGTAAAGGCATAGGCAGGCATGGGAACAAATCCTGTAACGGCACGATGGGCCTGTGACTGGAGTCCAGAACCCTCCAATTCGCGAAGACCATGCAGCCGGGCCTGCACATCATTCTGTGATCACCTGCATCATTCGTCTGGCGTAGTCCGACTCCCGGGAAACAACTTCGGGTTGTAGCCGGCCGCGTCGAGGCCGGCCTCACCCTCTCCGGGGCTTCTGTGGACAAGCCGGGGTCAACGCCCCCGGCTACAAGGACCTGCCGAGCACCCGGCGCCCATCCGTCCTCCCTTTTCATTGGACAACCCCTTGAGACCGCACACATTTTTCCACTTATGTCCGAGCAGAATCTTTTCCCGCCTTCCCGCAATTCCGTCCTTCCGGCACGCCTTGACGACGAGGAAGATGAGCCTGAGCAGGAGCCGAAGGCCGCGGCCACCCCGCAGGGAGTTGGGCCCTTGATCCAGCGGAAGTTCCTCGAAGCAAGGAAGATCTTCCTTTGGGGCGCGGTCACCGACGAAACCGGCCAAGGATATTTGCGAGCGACTGCTCTACCTGGAGGCAAACGCCCCGGGAAAGGACATCACCTTCTATCATCAATACCCCGGGCGGGTCGATCACCGCCGGAATGGCAATCTATGACACAATGCGAGCTGATCACGTCGCCGGTCACCATCATCGTCACCGGCATGGCCGCGTCGATGGGCTCGGTTCTGCTTTCCGCCGCGCCCAAGGGCCGCCGCCTTATTTATCCGCACGCCCGGGTGCTGATTCACCAGCCGCTGATCGCCGGTCGTTTCATCGGACCCGCCACGGATATAAACATCCAGGCGCAGGAGATGGAGAAAACTGCGCAATGAACTGAACGAAATCCTCGCCTCGGCGTCGGGCCAGCCGATCGAGAAGATCTCCCGGGACACCGACCGCGATTTCTACCTGACCGCCAAAGAGGCGATCGAATACGGCTTGGCCGACAAGATCGTTGAAGGGCTCTAGCATCGCTTCGGACTGGGAAACAGCATTGGCTGTGTGGCCACGAGCGCCAGCGAGTGGATTCAACGTCGCCCTACCGCTCGCTGGCGCTCGCAGCCACAACCGGAGCCATTGCACCCTCGGCGAGCTTCCTTCTCATCCGGGGAAAAACGTGCCTTGCAGATGAGCTACGTGAATCCGGTTGAGTCAGCACATCGCTGATCATTTCTTTGGACTCGCCGGCACGGGGTTGGTCAACTGGGACAGTTCCTTTTCCCATGCTGCCGCCTGACCCTGTTCGCCGGCGGCACGAGCCGCTACGATCCCCGCGCGCAGAATGGTTTCGCGCCAAACTTGTCCCATCGCGCCGTTATCCAGAATCGAGCGGTCCACCGCGACCGCCTGATGCGCGGCACCATAGTCGAGCAACTGGCGGGCCGCTTGCTGGTGCAGCGGGATCTGGCCGGGTTCGAGCGATTGTTTTTCAAAGTAAGTGGTAAGCACGCGCACCGCTCCGGGCCTGTCCCCATCCCCGCCCAGTCGTTCCGCCAGCGCCAGGGCCAGGACCGCACCCGGATGCTGGTGGATTCCATCCTGCAAAAGCTGCACCGCCTCGGCTTTCTTTCCTGCGCGTTCAAGCAACCTCGCCTTCCGGAGCAGAACATAGGGCTTCAACGCCGGGGACACTGCCTCCGCGTTGGCCAGTTGCACGTCGAGTGAAACCGCAAACGGACGATAGAGCGGGTCGCCAATCACAATCGTCTGCCAACTCAGCGCGGGAGTCGCGAAACACGCGGCGTCACCCAGATTCCAGCCCTGGCCCAGCGCCCGCATCAACAGCTGGGGTTCAAGCGTGAGCTGCAGATAGGGTTCAAAGACGTTGCCAAATGTCGCGGTGACACCGCGGGCGACCAAAGGCCCGCACCAGCCCGTCGCGGTCGAACGCAGCGTCGGGGCTGAAGCACTGTGGATATGCAGAGCGATCGCGCCGGGCGGAAAGCGGAAGTCCGGCGGTGCCATCGGGCCGCTGAGATCCTGCGCATACCAGGCAAAATAGAACGCCGGGGCATCGAACCGCGCGGTGACCGGAAGGTTGTTGTCCGTCCGGTCCACGTCGCCGTCAAACCCCAGGTCGGCGATCAGCGCCCCGGTCTGCTCAAGCCAATGTTCACCGTCAGGATGCGGACCGCGGACATTGACGTAGAAGCGACCGATCAGGCCTTCGGCTTCCGCCTCGATGGCATGATCCACCAGGCCAGCAGCGTCCTCGAACGAAGGTCCGTCCAACCGGGTCACGCAAACCACCGGATTGGTTTCGAACAGCCGCGCCGGCTCGACTCCAAACCGGGGATTCGGCAACCATCCGTTGATGTCGTAGGTGTCGTGGGCCAGCAGCGCCAGTTCTGAATCGACCGCCCCCTGGTTGGTGCGGAGTCCGGGCTGCGACGACAACCGCAACTCGTTCAACAAAGAACCTGGGTTCGTGGCTGACGCGCAACGGCACGCCGCGGCAAACGACGAGATAGCTGATCCGGTGTCCGAAAATGCTGTAACGTTTCCGGCCAATGCGGTCGGTCAGCGTCGTCGCAATCGCGTCGATCCAGTGGCGCGCAACCAGCCAGTCCTGCAACGGCTGATAAATGGAGCCGGTGAACTCCGGCCAGCCGATGGTTTCGGCCGCCGACATCGGCAGCGCGACCACATTGTCGGACGGCACCGCGCGTTTCGTCGCGTAATAGCGGGCCAGGCGCACCGAGTCGGGATCATTGGCGTTGGCCAGCACCACGACTCGGCTCGCAAGATCGGAACCGGCAGCCTCCGCCGGCCGGGCTGGCTGGATCAGCAGGCTGACGAAGACGGCGCAAGCAACCAGCCATCGTCCTACGGAAGACAACGCCGCGCTGTAGCCGGCCGCGCCGAGGCCGGCCTCAACTTCGCCGGAGCATGAGGGGACCCGCCGGGGTCGGCCTGCGCTCCAAAGGGTTGGCAAAGGCAGTGCTAGGTTCAACGAATCCTCCTGATCGAAACGAGCTTCCTCATCCAACCGATCGATCGGCCCACCCCCACCATTTGCCGAGTCTGGTGAGCGTCTGGCCCTGATTCGACCGGCGCTCGTCGTAACTCTCCTTGGAGAGCTTGGAAACCGGGAGCTGGGCTTCGAGGAACGAGCGGGAAAAGTCGAGGGTCGGCATCGATGCTCTCCAGCTTAGGCACGGAAAAGCTTCGTATGCGAGCCGATGGCACTCGGTGCCGTCGAGAATTGCGGCTGCCCGGAGGAGTCCACCCCGCTGAGCACAACGTAGCGACCGGGGAATCGTGCGATGAGGAATGCCTGATGCAATGCAGTAGGCGTCGGTGGGGTGTCGGCAGCTAAGAGAAGCTCGCCGAGCTTACGGAGATTCGTGGAAAACAGGTCCGGCACCGAGACTTCCACCATCCACATCTGATCCCGCAATTGGGTCAGCAAAGGATCGACAATATTAGGTAACTCAGCCCTTCCTTCCCAGTCTCGCATGCCTCGAAGCTCTGCTTCATATTCTTGCTTGGAGATCGGTACTGTGCGGAGAATAAGTTCCTGACGATTGACGAAATGCACCAACCGATCGAGCCAGCGGTCCCCCGTTAGCTGCAATCGAGGAGCAAGGGAGTAGAAAAGCCGGCTGCCGACAACCTCAGCGTCGAGCCCTCCGTAGGCATAGCCAGCGGGTCGAAGAGCAACGACGTATGTGGCATGACGACGTTTGATGTATCGTTTGGGCAGACAGAAATCCGAGCCGAAATTGTCATCGTGGGCGAGAAAGCTGCTGGTCCATGATTCGCTGGGAATGTAAGCAATGCGTTCGCCTACGCGAAAATAGGCCCCTTCACCGCGGGGAGCCCAAGTATCCTCGTTGAACGTGTGTCCGAAGACCGGAATGATATGCCCGCCTGAGGCAGCCGGACCATCAAGGGTGAAGGCCAAGAGGGAACCGACACCCGATTCAACGCCGGAATATAGAAATCGATGGTAGGGGCGGGAATTACGCAGAGCATCGCCCGCTGCTCCATCGGGATAGTAGAGTGAATCAAATGGTATGCCGAGTTGCTTCAGCACCGCCTGAATTTGCATGGGCAACAGTCCGTCACCGGGAAGCCAATCCGGTGGTTGAGTCGGGCTGGACGGGATCAACGCGTTGATTCGGCCAAAGGATAGTTCAGGGTTATTGAGAAAAGCCGTGGCTAGCGTGCGGATGGCGACGTGCGCACAGCATTTGTTGAGCACATTCTGCTGGCAGAAGAGCCAACCACGCAGAGTGATCGGTGCCGGACGCTGACCTATCTGCACGGGGAACACTGGCGCACCCGGAGCGTAATTGTGATGATGACCATACTTGATCGTGACCGACTCGAAGACGTGCCAGCGGTCGATCTTCTTCCCCGGGCGGGCAGGCCACCCGCCAACCGCGGGTCGGTCAGGAATTGTGGCCTGGTCCCGCTTCACAACGGCCCACCCAACACAATCTGTCGGATTGGCAGTATTGAGGGTGGCCTCGTCAACTATGATAGAACGCCAAAAAGAGAGCCTCTTCAGGCCGGCGCACTGAAAGTCGGCATACAGCCGAGCCAATTCAGCATTCTCTTCGGCCACGACACCGACGGAGGGAATATCCTCGACAACCACCGACTGGAAATCGCGGGAATGGGCGCGTGCCAGTGAAAACAGCCGACGGATGGCCGCGGTGCCCCCAAAGTTGTCTTCGACGAACTGAAAATTAGAGAAAGGAGGATCGACCGCGTGGAATGAAATCGCAGTCGGTCGGGCCAGACGCGACATGGCACAGGACGCCGCTGGCTCAACGAATCAGCAGGCGGGCGTCTTTGGCAGAGTCCTTCATCTCCTCAGAGATACGGAGAAACTCCTGCACATCCTCCGTCCCAACCCATTCATCGGGCTGGAGGACAATTAATTCGGGTTTCTTGCCAAATTGAGCAGCAATGCGTTCCGCAACCTCGGCAGCGGGCATGCGATAGGCGACAGCGGATGGAACGGGTGGCATGGTCAGATGGGGTTTAACTTATAACCATTCGCGGCGACAACACAAATGAGGAAAGACTCAGCGACGCAAATCTAAACTCGCCCCAGCGGTTACCCCTCGCCCGAAGGCCGGTTCTTTCGATCTCCGTCCTCGTTGACCAGATAGAAGTACCCATCTTCACCTCGAAGGCGTTCCGAATCGGATTCGAGTGGATTCTCAGTCAGGGCGTGGCGCACCGCCCGGCGCCAGCCACGGTCGCGGCCAAAGACGGCGTGCCCCGTGGCAGCATTGGTCATCGTGAAAAGCCACTAGCGTCCCTCCGGCGTGAGTCCAATCCAGTTGCGAATGGCGGTGGGGATACACCCAAACAACGCAACCGTTCAACTGAGATCTGAAGAATCCTCATGGCCAACGAGCGCTCAGAGGCTCGTTTGCGCTTTCATCCGGCTTGCCATGCCCGTGGTTTGAAGGCTCAGTGTCTGTGGCGATGGATTCCGCCTTCCCGGAAGGGAAAACCGCCCCGTGCTTGCGGGCGCTGATGACTCCTGTTCCAGTTTATCCGGCAACAGGCAAACATGATCCTCTATCTTCTGGTCGCCCTCGGAGGTGCACTCGGCAGTGTGGCGCGCTTCGCCCTCTCTGGTTTCGTCGCCAACCATATTGGCAGCACGTTTCCGTGGGGAACATTTGTCATCAATGTGACCGGTTCATTCGTGATCGGCTTCTATGCCACGCTGACCGGGCCCGACGGCCGGGTCTTCGCCAGCGGCCATTCCCGGCAGTTCTTCATGACCGGAATCTGCGGCGGCTACACGACATTCTCCTCGTTCAGCCTGCAGACGCTCAACCTCGCCCGCGACGAGGAGTGGCTGCAGGCGGGCGGCAACGTGGTCGGCTCGGTCGTCGCCTGCCTGGCGGCCGTCTGGCTCGGTCACGTCGCCGCCGCCTACCTCAATCAACTGAAGGGAGCCTAAGATGGAACTACCCCACGAATCCGTTCTCCTCCGCATCTTCATCGGCGAGTCCGACAAGTGGCATCACCGGCCGCTCTACGAGGTCATCGTGCTCAAGGCGCGGGAATTGCACCTGGCCGGCGCCACCGTGCTCCGCGGCGCAATGGGCTTCGGCAAGTCCAGCCGCATGCACACGAGCAAGATCCTGCGCTTGTCGGACGACCTGCCGCTGGTGATCGAGATCGTGGACAGCGAGGAGAAGATCAACGCCTTCCTGCCGGTGCTCGACGGCATGATCGGCAGCGGTCTGGTGACCCTCGAAAAGGTCCGGGTCCTCCATTACCGCGGCGCCACGCCCCAGGCCGCAACGCCGTATCCCCCCAGTTCGGCTCCATGAATCGTCCGGCCGCGTGGCCTTCGATCAACCTTCCGGTGGCTGCTTCATGATCCTCGAAAACATCTGGTACATCGCCGCGATTTGGATGGGCCTCGCCTTTGTCGCGAGCCTGATTGCCATTCGCACCGGCATCTCCGTCGCCCTGGTTGAAATCATGGTCGGAGTGGTCGTGGGCAACCTCGCTTTGCCGGCGGCCATCACATCCTGAAGACGACGGAGTGGACCAATTTCCTGGCCATGCTGGGCAGCGGCGTGCTCACGTTTCTGGCCGGGGCGGAGATCGATCCGGCGTCGTTGCGCGCCAACCTGCGCGCCAGCCTTTCGATCGGCGTGCTTTCGTTCCTGCTCCCGTTTGGCGCGGTCTGGCTGTTCGCCCAGCAGGTCCTCGGCTGGCCGCTGCATCAGGCGCAGATCGCCGGGATCGCCCTGTCCACCACCTCGGTCGCGGTGGTCTACGCCGTGATGATCGAGGGGAGACTGAGCGAAACGCCGATGGGAAAGACGATCCTCGCCGCATGCTTCATCACCGATTTCGGCACGGTGCTCGCGCTCGGCACGCTCTTCGCCGATTTCAACATCTGGCTGCTCGTGTTTGTGGCGGTGATGTGCGTCGTGCTCTGGTTCATGCCGGCCTGGACGAAATTCATCATCGTCCGGCTCGGCGCGACGCGGGTGAGCGAACCCGAGGTGAAATTCATCTTCTTCATCCTGTTTTTCCTCGGCGGCCTCGCCTCCGCCGCCAAAAGCGAAGCGGTGCTGCCGGCATATCTCGTGGGCCTGGTCGTGGCCGGCGTGTTCCTGCGCGACAAAACGCTGGTGCACCGGATGCGCACGATCGCGTTCACGATCTTTACGCCCTTCTACTTCATCAAGGCGGGGCTTTACGTCTCCCTGCCGGCGCTGTGGGCCGCCCTCGGCGTGATCGTCGTCTTGCTCGCGATGAAGCTGGCGACAAAATTCATCGGCGTGTGGCCCCTCACCAGGCTGTTCTGCATGCCCACCCGGGAGGCGAATTACACCACGCTGCTCATGTCCACCGGGCTGACGTTCGGCACGATCTCGGCGCTGTTCGGCCTGCAAAACAAGATCATCGACGAGCAGCAATACACCATCCTGGTTACGGTGGTCATCCTGAGCGCCTTCGTGCCGACACTCATCGCGCAACGGTTTTTCCAACCTACCCTCGAGGCCATGCACGAGTGGGGTCGAATTTACGCGGCAAAGTTCAACAACTCAACCCCGCGCCAACTGGCGCCCGGCGAAAAGTGAGGCGACCATGTTCAAGAAAATCCTAGTCGGTTATGATGGTTCCAAAGGCGCCAGGCTGGCGCTCCAGCACGCGGCAGTCATGGCGCAGGAGTACGGCGCCGAACTCCACGCCTTGTGGGTGCGCGAGCCGCTGCCCCGGCATTCGGACCTGCCCGGGGAGATCGAAGGCGAGGCCGAGGCAGCGGATGAGTACTTCCAGGAACGGCAGAAGGAGGTCGCCCTCGTCGCCGCGCAGCGCGGCCTGTCGATCACGTGCGAGACCCGCCGCGGGCACCCCGCCAAGAACATCCTGCAGATGGCGACGGAGGGCCGCTATGATCTTATCATCGTCGGTCACAGCGATCATTCGGAGCTCTGGGGCCGGTTGCTCGGCGACACCGCCGACCGCATCACCGATCACGCGCAGTGCAGCGTGCTGGTCGTCAAGACCTGACAAGTACAACCGCCTGATCGCCATCGAAAGGGAATTGGGCAAGAGAGCGCGTTACGGCGGGGCGACATTGAAGGCCGCTTGGGCGTGAGCAGAGACCGAGACGCAGGCTTGCCCGCCCGCGTCACCGAAGGCCAGCAGATGTGGCCGCCTACAGCGCGATCGCCCGAACACCCTTTACACCGTCACGCCCGCGCGTAGCGTGGGCGTTGGCAATGGAGTTTGCCGGCCGCCCGTGCGGCGAATCGCCTTCGGGCTGATGACTCCTACCGTCGATCGTATCGTCAGCGGTAGCGAGTCATGAACATCCTCATCCTCTCGGATATCCACGCCAACCGGCCCGCCCTGCAGGCCGTGCTCGCCGCCGAGCCGCAGGTCGAACGGCCTCATCGTGCTGGGCGACGTTGTCAACTATGGGCCGCATCCGGTCGAGTGCGTGCAGTGGGCGCAGGCCAACGTCCCGCCGCAATGGATCGTACAGGGCAATCACGATCGCGCCATTGGCTGCGACGAGGATCCGCGCTGTTCCGCGCCGTACCGCATGCTGGCAGCAGCCATGCAGCGTTACACCCATCACCCCTTTGTCCGCCTGTTTGGCAGCACCCTGATCGTCAATCCCGGCAGCGTCGGCCAACCAAAAGGCGGCGATCCACGCGCGGCCTACGCGCTCTGGCACGATGGTGAAGTCGTGCTGCGACGCGTTGCCTACGATCTGGACGCCGTGGCGCGCGACCTCGCCTCCTGCACGTCACCTGCCATGGCGCGCGACCTCACGCACGTCCTCCTGACCGGTGGCGCGCTTCCGCCGCCTGCCCCAGCTGCTTGATTCACCATGCCTGGCCCGCCTCTCCAGTTGAACGAGAACCACCAGCGAGCTCTGCTGGCGGTCTTCAAATACATGGACCTCCTGCTGGTTGAAGCACTCGCGGGCCTCGCTCCCGGCCATGATGGATCCATCTTCCCGCCCACCGTTCCCGATGCCACGTCGGTGCAGCGGAAGGTCATTGCGGATCACGCCGCGCGCCTGCGTTGCACCCTTCGCGCCGCCCTCGATGCGTGTGCCACCGCGGTGCCTCCGCCTGCCGTCGGCTCTCTCTGGAACCTCCGCTGTATCCTGATCTCCCTGGACATCGCCCTGGAGGACATGAGTCCTGGGCATCTTCGTGGTTATGGTGCGATCGATGAAGCAACCGCGGCCGGAATTGCTGCGCTTCAGGCCCAGATTCGAGCCAGGCTCAATGAACTGAAGGCCTATCTCGAGTCCGGCCCTCGCGACGACCCAGACCAGACTTGAATCTTGAGGCATCGAGGAAGTTGACGGCTGATCCCACCATGTCTCGCAATCCAGGGACGATCGCGCATGAGCCGATCCCTTTTGTCGGTCGGAAGACGCTTCTGCGCCGTCTTGAGGCTCTCTACCGCTCGAGTCGCCATGTTCTGCTGCTCGGTCCACGTGGAGTGGGCAAAAGCCTGGTGCTGGCAGAGCTTATCCGCACGCATCCGGTGCTCTTCGCCCCCGGTTGTGGCTGCCTTGGCGATCTGCTGACGGCGCTGGAGCCGGCGGCCGGACTCGACCGCGGGGAGCTCAAGCTGCCGGCCCGCGTGCACCGTCTTGCGGCCCGCCTGCCCCAGATTGCCCGACCGCTCGTGATCGACAACGTCGCCCGCGTGCCGCCGCGCGTCGCGCATCTCCTGCGGTTTCTGATACTCCGCCAGCCGGTCTGGCTGATGGTCCGCTCCACCGATCCGCTGGAGCTCGGCCATGTGTGGCCCTATCTGTTCCTTTTCAAGCACGTCGAAGTGCCGCCCTTCTCGCTGACCGAGACCCGGGCTTTTCTGGCCGCGGTGGATTTTCCCGGCGACCGGCGCGAACTGCTGGCCGCGGCCCTGCGTCTGCACCGTCTGTCCGCCGGCCACCCCGCCACGCTGGCGGCGCTCGTGGGCGAACTGCGCTGCCGGAGCTACGACCTGCGCACCGCCGAAGGGCTGCGTCTGCTCGCCCTTCACGCCCGCATTACGTCACTGGCAGCTTCTCTATCCGTGCAATCTGGGTAATCTGTGTTATCTCTCCGAATCCTCCATTTTTCGCACGATCTTCCTATGCGGCGAGGCGGGTGAATCTCGACGTGCATTCTTCGCGGAGAGAATTGAGGCCCACGAATGCACACCAATGGTCACGAATCGTTGCCGATCATTTATTCGTGCAGATTCGTGTGTATTCGTGGGAAGAGCCTCATCATCGCGATCAGTTGCGGCGGAGCCGTGCTCGGGTTAGTTGGGATTGTCTAATCGAAGATGACGTTAGATTCCGTTCTTCCTGACAGACCACCGCCGCCGCCCGCGCCTCGCGTGCGCTGGCTGAACCGCACCGTCCTCGGCATCGGACTGGCGTCGCTCTTCAGCGACTGGTCGCATGAGATCGCCACGACGGCCATGCCGGCGTTTCTCGCCACCATGGGCGTGGCGGCGGCCTGGATCGGGCTGATCGAGGGGGTTTCGGACGGTCTCTCGAGCGTCGCCAAGCTCGCCTCCGGGCACTGGACTGACCGCCTCGCGCGCCGCAAGCCGGTGATGATCGCCGGCTACCTCGTCACGGCGGTCGGCACAGCCTCGTTCGGCTGCGCGACCGCAGCCTGGCACGTGCTGATCGCCCGGGCGGGCGCCTGGCTTGGACGCGGCGTCCGCACGCCCGTGCGCAAGGCGATGCTCGCGGCCGCGGTGACGCCCGCGACTTACGGACGCGCTTTTGGCTTCGAGCGCATGATGGACACCTGCGGCGCGATTGTCGGCCCGGCAACGGCCTTCTTCCTGTTCAATGCCCTCGGTCACAACTATTCGAAGCTGTTTTTCTGGACGCTGGTGCCAGGGGTCGGCGCGGTGGCCTGCATCGCGTTGCTCGTGCGCGAGCGGGAGCGCACGAGGGTGGCCAGCATCTCGTTTCGCGAGGGACTGCGCCGCCTGCCGCCGCGCTTCAAAGGATATCTGGTCGCGGTCGGGCTCTTCGGCGCAGGCGATTTTGCCCACACGCTGCTCATCCTGCTGGCAACGCAGCAGCTGCGGCCGATCCTGGGTGCGGCCGGAGCGGCGAGCGCAGCCATCGGACTCTACGTGGCGCACAATGTCTGCTACGCGGGATTTGCCTTCGTCGCCGGCTGGCTGGCCGACCGCGCGAGCAAACCGCGACTGCTGGCAACCGGCTACGGACTCGCGGCAGCGATGGCGGCCGGCATCATGGTACTGCCGCCCGGGCTCTGGACCCTTTCGCTCATCTTCGTGCTGGGCGGCATCTATGTCGCCACGGTGGAAACACTCGAGGACTCGTTCTGCGCGGAACTGGTCGCCGAGGATCAGCATGGCATGGCGTTCGGCGTCCTGGCCACGGTCAACGGACTGGGGGATTTCCTTTCCAGCATCGTGGTCGGCGCGCTCTGGAGCGCCTTTGGCACGACGGTGGCCTTCGGCTACAGCCTCGTGCTCTTCATCGCCGGGGCCGTGCTGGTCCTGGGAGTCGGTGATCCGGTCAAGAACGAATGACGGCGATCAGGGTCTATTCCGAGCGAGCATGTTTCCGGACACGGCAGGGCAGCAGCCAATCCCAAACCATCTTCCAGGAGCCCAAAATGCAAAACTCGGTTGTGCCTGCGACGGGAGGAAACCAGGAGTCGGGGGCGCCTGCCCTGAGCCCGTCGAACGGGCCGACCCCGGCGGGTTCGGCCGGCCTCAACGCGGCCGGCTACAGCGTGGGCTGTTTCCTCGGGAAAAGAGCAAACGGAGAACATGGACGACGCAGAGGAAGCTCCTCTCAGTTCCCTCCGTTTTCTCCTGTAAAAGGTCAGGGATTCGAAATCGTCGCATCTCCAGAACGAAGCCTGCGCGTGAGAACAAGCGTCAGCGTGCGTCATCCCGACCGATTACTCGCCGGGACAAATGCTCGAGCAGGAAATGGTCGGGCGGCGCCGTCCGCCACGCGGTGAGCCAGAGGCTGCCGAGCATCTCCCCGCCGCGGAGGAGCTGCTCGCCGATGAACTCCCGGCCCTCGTCGCTGCCCGGCGAGCCGTCGGCCCGGAGTTTGCCGGCCTTCTCCAGCTGGTAGAGCGGCTCCACGCGCCGGTTCTGCGCCTGCAGGTACGTCATCACCTCGGAAAACATCGCGTCGCGTTCGCCCCAATCGGACGTGGTCTGGAGCAGCCGCGCCGGCCGGGCCTGCGGGGCGAGCCGGCCGAAGTTGATGCGGGCGCGGGCGATGAATCCACCATCGATCCAGGCATGGAATTTTGGATCCGTGGTATAGCCGTGGGGATTGGCGCCCATCCAGCCGTTGTGCTGCACCGTCACGTGGAGCGGCTGGGCGCCGTCCCCGACATAGTGTCCCATGACGCCCATCAGATCGATGACGTTGGCTTGCGCATTGGCGATCTCCGCCCCAGTCCCGCCGGCCTCTCCAAAAGCGCGCAGGCAGGAGAATGCCGACTTCAGTCGTTCGAAATCTTCGGTGATCTTCCACGGCAGAAAGCCGGGCCACTCGCGAAGGTGGTCGGCATTCTTCGCCGGATCGACGGCCGGGACCCGGTCCGGATGGGCGGCCCGTCCGCCGGCGAATTGCAGGGCAAACTCGTAGCGCAGCGGGCTGACCGACGCCGGATCGAGTCCGGCCCAGCCGAGCTGTTCGAGGTCGAGATAATGGTTCAGGTTGTTTTCGTTCCGGAGCGGAAGGTCGGGCACGTTTCTCCAGCGGTCGGGCTCGCCGGAGAGATAGGCGATCCGCTCGGCCGCAGCCGGCTCGCGCACAAAGGCGGGAAAGTCGGCCGGGAGCGACGCCAACGCGAGCTGGTTCACGATCCGGTGCCCTTCGTAATCCCAGGCCATGATCGACGGCAGCGCGGGCGCGAGCAGGGCGCCCAGGGCCAAGACGCGAAACGAGGCTCGCAGATTCATGGATGCGGTCGGACTTCGCTTCTTCCGGACCTGCCGCCGGTTCGGTCTCACCGGGGCCCGGCGCCGGGCGCGCGCACTCCCGCGAGGACGGCGGAGTAGGCCTCAATCCCGCTGGCGAGGGCCCCGGCAATCTGCTCCCGGAACTCCGGGGTCTCCAGCCGCAGCGCCTCCGCCGCATTGGACAGGTAGGCCGGCTCGACCAGCGCGGCCGGGCACTCGGCAAAGCAGAGCACGAGCAGGCGCCCGCGCCGGCAGCCGCGATCCGCCGTGTTGAGCCCGGCCAGCAGGCTGCGGTGTAATTGATAGCCGAATACAATGTTGGCGAAATCCTGCCGGTTGCCCGGGGACGGCTTGTCCACCACATCCTCCTTCCCGCCGCCGCTCGACGCCTGGTACTGCGGCGTCATCACATAGGTTTCCGTCCCAGCCACCGTCGGCGTGGCCAAATTGAAATGGACGCTGAGAAAGAGGTCGGCCCCGGCCCGGGTGGCGAGTTCCGCCCGCTGTTCCAGATCCGCCCGCTGGGCCGCTGCGAGCTTGGTGTCGTCACTGCGCGTGAGGATCACCCGGTAGCCGCGCCGTTCGAGCAGCTTGCGGAGCCGCAACACCACATCGAGCGTCAGGTTTTTCTCCTCGAGGTGCATCTCCAGGTTGCGCGCGCCGGAGTCGATGCCGCCGTGGCCCGCGTCGAGCACGATCAGGCGCGGGGGCCCCGGCAGCTGGCCCGCGTGTCCGGCCGGATTCAGGAGGGGCACGATCGTCTTGATGACGTCAATCTTGCTGACGTAGAGGTTGCCTTCGCTCAAGGCGGTCGGTTCGCCGAGGTACACGCGAATCCCGTCGAACTCGAATTCGCGCTTCCGGAACTCGAATCTCAGGCGCACTCGCCCCGGCGCGTCGGTGAACTGCATGATCCGGTCCCGCACCACCCACGAAGCCTTCAGGCCGAAACGCTCGCCGATGGTGCGCACATCGACGTAATCGGCGTTGTAAAGCCGGATGAACGGCCAGAGGCGGCTGACCGGCACCGGCGGGGGCGCGGGGACTGCGGCGACCGGAGGCGGTGCCACCACCGCGGGGGGCTGGGCCACCGGTCCCGGGGCGCGGACCGCAGCGGGAGGATTCTGCGCCGACTCAGGCGCCGTGCAGCCCCCGACCAGCAGGAGGCCGGAAAGGACCGCCAGCAAAACCCCTGCACGAGCCCGCGCCATGGGTGGACCGGACTACGCCGGCTGGGAAGGCGCCGGCGACGACGTGACGACCGGCGAAGGGAGCGGCGAGGCGGCCGCCGATGACGGAGGCGTGACGGCCGGCGACGCAGCGACCTCCCGGACGTGAAACTTGAGCTTGCGCTTGTTGACCGGCAGCGGCGTCAGCATCGCGTAAATGTTGCGCCCGGTCAGCTTGGGCGTGCCGTCCGGATGCCCCATGTTCACCAGCTCGTTGATGGCCCGGTTGACGATGTCGAAGCCCATCTCGGTGCGCGCCATTTCCCGGCCGCGGAATTTCAGGCGAAGCTTCACCTTGTTGCCATGATCGAGAAACTCCTCGGCGTGACGCAGCTTCGTGACGAAGTCGTTCTGCTCGATGCGCACGCTGAATTCGATCTCCTTGATCTTGCTGGCCGTCGTCTTGACGTGGGAGTGCTTCTTCGACTCCTCGTACATGTACTTGCCGAAATCCATGATCCGGCAGACCGGCGGCGTGACGTTCGGCGCGACCTCAACCAGGTCGAGCTCAAATTGCTGCGCCAGCTGCAGCGCCTTTCCGGTCGGCAGCACACCGAGCTGTTTGCCTTCCGGGCTGATGACGCGGATCTGATCGGCCTTGATCCGATGGTTGCGACGGATGTTTGCAAACGGATCCGTGTTGCGGCGCGGAGGGTAGCCAGGGCGGCCACCGGGAGAAGGTGCGTTAGCCATCAATCAGAAGGTGATTAGGTCAGGGTCGGGGCGGAGTTCTTGCGGCAAAGGCGGGCGATGACAACATCTAATTCATCACCTCAACAGCAGTGATGCCGCGTCACTGGCGCGGAACGCGATCAAGCGCCGGGCAACTCCCACTGCATTGGTCAGACTGCGCGGGCTGGCGATCCCCTGGCCCGCAATGCCAAACGCGGTCCCATGGTCGGGACTCGTCCGCACGAATGGAAGGCCCAGCGTGACATTGACCGCTTCGTCAAAATCGACGGTCTTCAACGGTGCCAGGCCCTGGTCGTGATAGAGGGCGACAATCGCGTCAAACTCACCCCGCAGCTGCCGCACAAACAGCGTGTCCGCCGGCTCGCACCACGAAAGGCCGGGATACGTCGGGCGCAACTCCTGGAGAATTGGGTTGATGACGCGCTGCTCCTCGTCTCCAAGCAGACCGCCCTCCCCGGCATGCGGATTGAGGCCGCAGACCCCCACGCGCGGTGTCGCCACGCCTTCGGCCCGGGCCAGCTCCACCGTCGCGCGAACCACCCGCGTGAAGTGCGCCGTTGTAAGGAAACGCGGCACCTCGCGCAGCGGCACATGCCAGGACAGGAGCGCCACCCGCAGCCGTCCGCCACAGAACGCCATCGTGGGCTCGCCCCCCCAGCGGGCGGCGAAAAACTCCGTCTGTCCCGGAAAGGCATAACCGATCCGCGCCAGCCAGGCCTTGCTGACCGGGCCGGTGACCACGCCGGCAAATTCCCCCGCACGGCAGCCCGCCGCCGCCCGTTCCATTGCCGCCCATGCGACCAGCGCGCCTTCGCCAGTCGGCCGTCCGGGCTCCGCCGAAAACCCCTCCAATCCGACCGGAATCTTGCGTCCGGAGGCTGGAACCTGATCAAGCCAGCGCGCCGGGCCGATCATCACCGCCGATTCGGCTTCAATCGGATGCGCCGAGAGCCAGGCCGCGATCACCTCCGGCCCGACGCCAGCTGGATCACCGCAAGTGATGGCAAGCAGATCCTTGGAACTGGTTGTCACAACCCCTCGTCTGACCCCTCATGCTCGGTCGACCACACCCGGCGCGCGCGAGCAATCCCGCGCCGGCCGCCTGCAAAGAACTCCAGGAACCCTTTGGCCTCCGGGCTTTGCACCCCCCGGACCAGCACCTGTTGCGCGCGGTGCCGGATGTTGCCGCCGTCGAAGAAGACCTCCCGGAAACAGTCCTTCAGCTCCGCCACCACCTCGCGCGAAAACCCCCGCCGCTTCAGGCCCACGAGGTTGAGCCCCACAATCTCGTCGCGTTCGGCCACCATGACGTAGGGTGGAATGTCGAGGCTGATGCGGGCCAACCCGCCAATCATGGCGCTTTCGCCGACCCGCGTGAATTGATGAAACCCCGCCCCGCCTCCCACAAACGTGAATGCTCCGATCCGTACGTGGCCCGCCAGCATGACATTGTTGGCCAGCACCACACTGTCGCCGACCACACAATCATGGGCGACATGGGCACCCGCCATCAGAAAACAGTCCGCTCCCACCTGGGTCTCGCCACCCGCAACCGTTGAACGATTCACCGTGACGTTCTCGCGCAAAACCGTCCGGGGACCAATCCGCGCCACCGAGCTGACCGCCGGGTCAAACCTCAGATCCTGGGGGTCGCCACCGACGACCGCGCCCGGGTGGACCACCACCCCGGAGCCCAACCGGGCATACCGGGTGAGGATCGCGTGGGCGTAAACGATGCAGGCCTCTCCCAGTTCAGCCCCCGGCTCAATGATGGCAGCAGGATGAATCGTCATCGGCTCGAATGGTGCCGTGCCTCAACCTTCCACCAGAGCCTTGCGCCGCGCTGTTGCGGCGCGTTCGGAGAGGAGATCGAGCTGCGGATCCTTCAAGAAATCATAGGTCTTGAGAATCCGCAGGAGCTGCAGCGTGTCGGACTTGCGGTAATTCCGGTTGATTTCGACCTTGTCGATGATGTCGAGCAGCATGGTCCGGAAGGAGATGATCGCGTCAACGCCGCGCTCCTTGAGCATCTGCACGCTCTGGGAACGGAAGGGCTCCGCGGTGGGCAGCCCGGGCAGGACGAGGATCTTGGTAATGTCGGGATGATTCCCTGGTTCGTCAGGGTCCACCGGGAAGAAGCGGGTCGCCCCCTTGATCACGTTCTCCTCGAGAAAGCTGAAGATTTCCGGGCTGCTCTTCAGGGTCGCGGGAGTGAAATGTCCCGTGGTATGCCATCCTTTCACGACGACGATCGCCTGGTGCAGCGACGGCAGCTCCGTGGAGAAAAGAAAGAAATCCGGCTTCCGCGTCCCCCGTTGATAAGCCGGGTTGTAGACCAGGAGATCAACCTCCTCATCGCTGGTCATCTTGCGGCGTGCCTGAACCTGGTATTTGCGCGCCTGCCGGACGAGGAATCCGTTCTGTTCGAAATATTCGCGGACAATGTCTTCATCGATGGCCGACATTTTTTGATTGGGATGATTGCTGGCGTGAAGCAGGGGCTCCGGCCGGTTGGCGCGCGTGTTGCCCCCAGCGCAGGGGCCTGACTTATCAGTCTTCCCCGCACCATCCGCAACTCGAAATCAAACGGCCCCGACCTCCCGCCAGGCCGACTCCACCTCTGCCGGGAGAATCCCTTCCCGCGTCACGGCCCCGCCGAGACGGGCCAAAACAACAAATCGCGGCATCCCGGCCCGCACCTTCTTGTCGCGCGTCATGGCGGCCATGAGGTTTGCGATCGGCAGCGGCTCCAGCAACCGGACCGGCAATGCATGGGCGCCAAGAACCGTTTCGACCCGGTCGGCGGCCGCGGCGGCGAGGCTGCCAAGTCGCCGGGAAAGCCGGGCGGCAGCAACGAGCCCGATGGCCACCGCCTCGCCATGCAGATACCGCCCGTAACCCGTCACCTGTTCGATCGCATGGCCAAACGTGTGCCCAAGATTCAGCAACGCGCGACCGCCGGCTGGAGCCAGCTCGCGTTCATCCCCCTCGACAATCCGCGCCTTGAGTTCGCAGCAGCGCCGGATGACTGCCGTGAGATCCGGGCTCGCAGTCGTCAACGCGGCCCGTTCCAGCCTCTCAAACAGTTCCCCGTCGCCGAGGAGCCCGTACTTGATCACCTCAGCCATGCCGGCGGCAAATTCACGGGACGGCAGCGTGGCCAGCAATTCCGTCGCGATGAACACGCCCCGGGGTTGGTGGAAGGCCCCGGCCAGGTTCTTTCCGGCCTTGAGATTGATGCCTGTCTTGCCGCCAACCGAACTATCCACCATCGCGAGCAGCGTCGTTGGAACCTGGAGATAATCGATCCCGCGAAAGTAAGAGGCGGCGGCGAAACCAGTCAGGTCGCCGATCACGCCGCCACCAAATGCCACCAGGACGCCCGTCCGGTCCAGCCGTCGTTCCGCCAGAAAGTCGAGGACCCGCCCGAGCGATTCCAGCGACTTGGTTCCTTCGCCCGGTGGAAGAGCCAACACCGGCAGACCCGGGGACCACTGCCGGAGGCTGCCCCCTTGCAGGGCCGCCACGTTTTCGTCGGTCACCACCACCGCCTGACGGCCTGCACGGCCCAGCGCGTCCAGCCCGGCCCGCAGTTCGCCGTTCAATTCGACGGCAAAACGGATGGCATAGCTGCGTTCGGCAAGATGGACGGTGAGGGTTTCGGCCATGCGGCTCATAAAGACGGACCTCGAATATCAGTCAACCGCCGCTTCATCCGGGTGCTGTCCTGATTCGCCTTGCTCCCAGGAAACGGCGCCGTGTTGTAGCCGGCCGCGTTGAGGCCGGGCCGGGGTCGGCCTGTTCGGCAGGCTCAGGGCGAGCGCCCCCGGCTACAAGTTTCCTGCCGTCGCGAGCAAAACCGCGTCTTGCATTTTGGGCTCCTGTGATTCCGGCCAAGCCGGGCAGCCCGCGCTCCACAGGCTTGGGAAACGATGAATCCAGCGCCTCGCTAGCGCAGGGCGTAATCGAGCTCGTTAATCACCACCTTCAAGACCACCACCATTGGACCCTGGGATTCCATGGAAGGACGCATCTTCTTCGCCGTTTTCCCGACGGTACTGAACAGTCGCGCCATCGCCATCTGGAGCAGCGCCGGCTGGCGGCAGCCTGCCAGGAGACGGTTCATCATGTCGGTCGGGCCGGCGGTGACGGCAGGCTCAAGCAGCTTCATTTCGCGCTCCAATGCTTCGGCCATAACTTCCAGACGAAGCTCCGGCGCACGGCAACCAGGCTGCACCAATGCAAACCAAACCTGCAGCAGAAGGGTGACAAGAAAACTGAATTCGTTCTCATCGAGCAAATCTGCCGTCAACCGGTCCACGTCAGTAACCAGCGTGGAACCGCTTAGCTCGAGCTCATCCAAGGCTTCTTCCGCCGTGTCAAACTCCTCCAACGCCGCATCCATTCGCTCAACCGCTTCATCCAGGTCGAGCGGTTCGTCCGGCAACGGGTCGGGCTCCAACCGGTCGTCGTCGAATTCATCTTCCAGGCCGTCTTCGGAGAGCTCTGCGTCCTCCGCCTCCAGGCCGGCCGGCAACCGCACCGGGGGAGGCGGCACGTTGATTTCGTCAAGGCCGAGATCACGCAGCAGCCAGTTGATGTCGTCTGCCCGGCCCGTGCGCAGATTTTCCTCGTCAACCCGGCGGACCTGGGCCTTAAGCAGACGGACGAGCACCGGCCGAAGCATCGGATCGCGCGCCGCCTCGCTCGGTGTGCGCCCATTGAGCGCCGGAACGGGGGCATCGGCAAAAGACTTCAGAAAGGCCTGCGTCACGCCGGCCAACAATCCATGGTTGGCAACTGGTGTCAGTGGCGAGCCAAGGCGCGCACTCGTCAACTGCAGTTGCGGCAGATGTTCCAGCAATCTCGGCGGCACGAGTGCTGGATCGGCTGCGGACTTCTGCGCCGCCAGCCGGGCGCCGATATCACCGCGCCGTTCTCCGGCAGTCGCATCGACCGCGTCGCTCAGCCGGACGAAATGTTCAGCCAGCCAGCGCGGCATCTTCTCGATCTCAGCCGGACCGCCGAGATGCCGCACCAGCTCAACGACGATTTCCACCGGTTCGAGCGGAGACCAATCGGGCAACACAATCGCCGTACCCCCCAGCCGGCAGAAATGCGGCAGCGGAAACGTCCACGTCAAGAAGGAAGCGAAGCGGACGGCCTGCCGGGCGAGACTCCGGTCCAGGAGGCGCAGTGGTGCGCTGCCGGGAGCAAACAAGTCGAACGGCTTCAAGATGTTGCTCGTCAATCACGCGACGGATCTCCAGGAGTGCGACGCGCGTCTGCATCTTGGCGCGGAATAGAACCCGCTCGTCGTTCTTCAGACCCGGGAAGCCGGCTTGTTCCCAACGCTGGGCGAAGGTCCGGCCCTCCGCTCCGGTTTGGAAGAAAAGTTGCCAGGCCGTGAACGCATGTGCGGCGTGGGCCGATTTAGACCTCACTGCATCGCGGAACGCCCGCTCCAGCGCCGGGCGGTCCGGGCTTTCCTCGAACATTCGTGCGAGGGTCTTCCGGTCCAGTTCGTCTTCGATCTCCAGGAGCTGGCCATAGTTGGCCGGGGACAACGGATTATGTTCACAGTCGTCCGGGCACGAATGGCGGCTGCCCCGGCTGTCACCGCAATCCGCCGATGTGATTTCCCGTCCGATTGCCGGACACATCCGTCGTTTGGCAGCTTTGCCCATGATGAATTGCCCTTCACGATGCCAGATGCCCGGCAGGCAAAACCAGCTTTTTCCGGGTGAATCTCGTTCACCTGTCCGCGGAATCCGGAACCGCGGGGAACACTCCCAAGGCCACCAGGTCCGCCACGACCGCGCGGTTCCGGGGCGCACTGAAATAGGCCAGCACCGCGTTGCTGGCGGCCTCACCGACCCGCTGCCCCGAACCGCCTGGTTCCGCCGTGAAATCCTCGGGGCGCGCGGCCGCCAGAACGACGAAAGCCATCCGGCACGGTAATCGGCGCCAGTCGTGGATGATTTCCAATTCCCGGATATTCTATTTCATGAACGTACCTGAAAACGCATGCTCATCGTTTCCTTCCTTGGCAGATTGGAGGGTTCCAAGCCCGACAAGCTGCCAGCTGGCTTGCATTTTCGGCGCATTTCGTCTGCCTCGTAGGCCTGACCAACCGCCTTACCGCCATGTCACTTTCTCCAGAACAAACCAAGGCCGTGGCCTCCTGGGTCGTCGCGGGCGACAGCCTGGCGGTCATCCAGAACAAGCTGGCCGAGCAATTCAAGGTCTCCATGACCTACATGGATGTCCGCTTCCTGGTGGACGACCTCGGACTGGTACTGAAGAATGCCGCCAAGGTATCCGTCGATCCCAAGGCCGACCTCAGCAAGGCCCGCCCGGTTGGACCTGGCCAGCCTGAGAAGAAGGGCGGACTCCTGGAGAAACTGAAGAAGGCCGTTGGGGCCGGGGGCGATGACGAAGTGGAACGCGATGAGCCAGAGGTCATGGACGAGGACGGTCTCGAACCCGGGCCGGCCGGCGATCCGGACGATGCCGCCCCGGCGGGCCCCGGCAGCGTCAAGGTGGAGGTCAACCGATTGGTGCGGCCAGGCGCGGTCGTCAGTGGCACCGTGACTTTCAGCGATGGCACAGCCGGCAAATGGGCGCTGGATCAATTAGGCCGTCTCATGCTCGATACCGGCAAGAAGGGCTACCAGCCGTCTGCGAGCGACGTGCAGGTTTTTCAGCGCGAACTCAGCACCCAGCTCCAGCGGCACGGATTCTGAGCGGCAAAAGCCGCGTATTCCATGGAGACGCGTCCGGCTCCGGCGGCGCGGGACACCGGCCAACTTAGATTGCGCTGCCGCTGTCGGCTCCGGCAATCAGCTCGTTCAGGTCGGTCGGGCAGGCCAGCGGGCGACGCTCCAGTTTCACACCGGCGGCGGCCTGCGCGAGGCCGACCATCTCATCGATGATCATCGTTGGGTCCTCGTCATGCCGCAGCTGAGTGAACTTGCGACGCAACTGCCGGTAAGCATCCGGCTCGACCGCCCAGCGGTCCATGAGCTTGCGAAACTGCGCCGCGTTCTCCACAAGCTCGGCCGCCCCTGCGCGCATGAAGAATTTCACCGTGAGGCGCTCCTGCGGCATCACCCCGCCGAATGCATTGAAGATGATCGGGCAGCGGAGGAACAAGGCTTTGGCGCAGGTAGTAGTGCCGCCACGGGTGACGATCGCGTCGCTCGCCTGCATCAGCAGGTGCATGACCTGCGAATAGCTGTCGATGAAACAGGAAAACTCCGGATGTTGCGCCCGCCAGTTGACCATTTCATTGTAGGCCGGTTGATTGCGGCCGCAGACGACGATTGCCTGCATCCGGTCGGCATGATCCAGCAGAGCAGGGAGCAATTGCAGGTGGTTGTTGGCCCCGTTTGTTCCGGTGGCGAGGAACACCGTGAACCGGTCCTTGTGTAGACCCAGTTCGTTCTCACGGTAGCGCCGGCACACCTCGGGCGCCAAGATCTCGAAATAGGCGCGCGGACGCAAGAGGGAGCCCATCACCCTCATCTTGGCGGGCGGCAGACCCAGCTTGATCGCATAATCGCCCGCCGTGGGGGTGCGCGAAAAATAGACATCGACCGTTGGCTCGACCCAGTTCCGGCTGTATCCCCACCCTCCGGCAAACTCGCTGCAGTAGGTCGCGCATCGCACGTTCGCCGGGCCAAGCGTCTTGCGGGCAAGCTGGAAATAGCCACGGTTGAGGCAATCGTGCACGCTAAGCACCAGGTGCGGCCGGTACGTGCGCAGCACCCGCTCGTAATAGCCGCGACCAAATGTAACGGTGCGGCGATTCAACAGGCTTAGTCCTTCGACCAGGGCATAAAACCCCTTGTGCAACCAGGGTTGCCGGCGCTGGATCCAGTTGTAGAAGTCCACCCCTCCGCGATAGAGCGTCGAGGATTCTTCGAGCATCTGCTCGATGCGGACCTCGACGTCGTGGCGATACAACCGGAAACACCAATCGGCAAAGGCCCGCGCCCGGGCGTCGTGCCCGCCGCCCGTGCTGGAGGTCAGCACCAATATGCGTACTTTGGGCACGTCAGAAACCGCCGAAATAGCGGGTTAGGGCGGCGCGCCGCAGGCGAAGTGAAACCAGGCGCGCCAGCAGCGGCGCGAGCCATGCCTGGAACAACCTCCCCGAGCGGACCGTGCAACTGCGGCCGCGCCGGAGCGCACGGCGCAGATCGGCCGCGGCGCGCGCGGGTGGCGGCGCCGCCTGGAGATTCGCCTCCAGCACCGCCCAGACCTTTCGTCCGCGGGTTGACCGCAGCCCTTCGGACGAACCGGGAATTCTCGAGTTTGCCTGCATCGCCTGGTTGAAACTGGTCCGGTAGTCACCGGGACGGAAATCGATCACCCTGACGCCGGTCCCGGCAGTTTCAATCATCAAGCTTTCAGAAAAAGCCGCCAGCCCGGCTTTGGCCACATTGTATCCAGCAATAATCAGGTCGCCGAAGAACGACAATAGACAT
>CAWDQK010000072.1:0-11874 GCA_963804395.1 uncultured Verrucomicrobiae bacterium
CCGCCGCCTTTCCCAAACCGGAGATCGGGACTGCCCCGGCCGGCTGATCCGGTACTCGTGTAACGCGGAGCGCCCGGCACTTGCACAATCTTGCCGCCTGTCGGAAAAGCAGGCCGGAAGCCTGCGCTACGGCCGGCAATTCTCGGAAATCGGCGGCAACCTGGGGATCCCACCGCGCCATCTGGCTCCCGGCCTCCCCCTTTCCGCCGGAAACTCACTCGTCAATAGTGCGGCGGACGCTCGTCGATCGCCGGCGCCGCGCCCGGCTCCGGGCCGGGCCGCTGGCCGATCTCCGTCACTCTTCGTTTCAGCCGGTCGATTTCCCCGGCCAGTTCCAGCATCGCCTTGTCCTGTTCCGTCACGTGGCGTTGCAGCCAGGCAAGCTTCTCCTCCAACAGGGCCAGCCGTTCACCGTTCATCTCAGCCAGTCCATCCGACGCCACGCATTTTGCCAAGCCGTTAGCCCGCAATTCGCGCATGACCTCGCTGCACGCCGCCCGTGCCTCCGGCGAGGTCTGGAGACGCCGGACCTGGCGGCACACCAGCAACAATGCCGCGGTCAACTGGAGCCGATAGGCCGCCCGGCGCGCGGCGGCGGAACTCGACCGGTTCTTCGTCATGATGCACACCACTTTTGTCTGTTACATTTTTTGTCAACTAGTAATTTTCATCTCCGTGCGTTGACAAAAGCTGGACGCAGAGGCATCGAAGCCGGCATGCACTACACCCAGCTCTTCCGACAGCTGCGCGTAGCCCGTGATCTCAGCCATGAAGCGTTGGCCCGGCGCGCCGCGTGTCACCGCAACACGGTGATCAACGTCGAGCGTGGCCGCCCGGTGAAGTTCAGCACCCTCGCCCGCCTGATGGAGAAGATGGGGTATCCGGCGGGTTCCGACGAGTTGCGAACCCTGGCGCTGCTCTGGATGGAAGCGGTCAGCAAGATCCCGTTTTCGCAGCCGGAGACGCTCGCGGCCGCCCGCCGGCAGGCTGGCGTCTACGGGCGCGACGCCCTGCAGACTTCCCGGCAGCTCGCCGAAATCGTTTCCGACGCCCGCCTGAGCGCCGAACAGATCCGCCTGCTGATGTATGCCGCGCGCCAGCCGGAGGTGCTTTCGATCCTTGCCACCGTGCGAAAGCTGGTGGAAGCCGGATCCGCCGCGGGAGCCGTGCCCGAGCTGAAGGTCGCCGAGGAGAAATAGCCGGGCTGCGGCCTCACTCCGTTCGCCCGCGGCCGATCCAGAATGGCGCTGCGCAATCCTGGCCGGCTGTCATCCGTCATGGCGTTTCCGGACGACGCATGGGCTGACGCGGGGCGCAAGCAGCAGGTGGAATAGGCGACCAAAGAAAAGATCGGTTACCGACCATTCGGAGATGCGCCCGGGACCGCCTCGCACCGGGGTTTTGCGTTGAAGGCGCCTGATTCCCGCCCAGAATCATCCCGCATGTCCGATGACAGTCCCACCCAAGGTCCGCCCGAAGAAGATCACGAGGACCGGCCGGCTGCATCCGGCTTGTCGGCCGGGCGGAAGGTCTTTGGGCGCTATGTTCTCGAAATCAAGTTGGGCACGGGCGGCATGGGCGTGGTCTGGCGGGCGCGCGATGAGGAACTGGGCGAGCTGGTGGCGCTGAAGTTCCTGCCCGAACTGGTGATGCGCGACGATGCGGCGGTCGATGAGTTGAAGGAGGAGACGCGCCACGCCCGGAGGCTCACCCATCCAAACATCGTCCGCGTCCACCAGTTCGAGCGCGATGCGGCGATGGCCGCCGTGTCGATGGAGTTTGTAGCCGGCATCACGCTGTCCAAATTGCGATTGGGGCAGCCGCAGAAGGTGTTCGCACCGGACAAGCTCGCCCCGCTGGTGGCCCAGCTTTGCACGGCCCTCCAGTACGCGCATGGCGAGGCCAACGTCGTCCACCGCGACCTCAAACCGGCCAATTTGCTCATCACGTCCGAGGGCCGGCTCAAGGTCGCGGACTTTGGAGTCGCCCGCAGCCTGTCCGACACCCACACGCGCCTGACGGGGCACAACGCCGGCGCGAGCGGCACCCTGCTTTACATGAGCCCGCAGCAACTGCTCGGCGGACGAGCCAGGGCGACGGACGACATCTATGCGCTCGGGGCCACCCTCTATGACGTGCTGACCGGCCGGCCGCCATTCTACACCGGCGACATCGTGACGCAGGTGCAGACCGTGACGCCACCGGCCCTCGCCGAGCGGCGTTCCGAACTGGGGATCGCGGGTGATCCGATCCCGGCGGCATGGGAGGAGACCATTGCCCTGTGCCTGGCGAAAGATCCGGTCCGGCGGCCCCAGACCGCCATTGAGGTTGCCAGACGACTCGGAGTGGTGCAGGCGGAAGCGGGCCGCAAGGCATCCGGGGAACGGGCCCGAGATGCACATCACACCACGGAGCTCCAGTTTGCGCCACCGCATCCGGGAGTCAACCACCGCAGTCAAACCATCGGCGGCAAAGAAATTCGCGGACCTGACATTTCGACCCGCAACGACGTGAACGAAGCCCGCTACTTGGTCCGGATCGGAACCGAGACCAGGGGGCCCTACTCCATCGACGCACTGGAAACCCTGGCGCTGAACGGAGAGATTGTTCCCACCGCTTTGTTCGCTGAGGAGGGATCGCCGGAATTCAAGCCTGCGACCGCCTGGTCCTTCTGCAAGAAGGTGTTCCCCGCCAGAACCTGGGAACTCGCCAAAGACCACCGCGCCTTTGTGAACGTCAATGCGCCGCCGAAGGCCGGATCGGGATCGCCCACGGACCAGACCCGGCCTGATCCCCAGCCGGCCCGAAGGGGCGGCCCGATCTGCTCGATGAAGGAGCTGGAGGCACGAACCGCCAAGGATCCCCACGATCCCGTCCTGATCGCCACGATGAATGAAGCGGCGTTCAAGATGAAGAACGACGGGCTGACCCAGAAGCAGGCGTTGAAGCGCGTGTTCGCCGCCAACAAGGACTTGGTCCGGCATAACGAAAGAAAGGTGAAATACGCCCGGGTGAGCGTGGATGTCGCCCTGCTCCGCTCCGCGGCCACCAAATATGCCGTGGTCCTGGCCATCGCCTGTGCAGCGGTCATGTATTTTTTCCCGGATGCCCGGCCCAACGGCCCGATCGCCGTGGCGCTGGTCTGCGGGATCTGCGGGATCTGCTGGGTGGCGGCCGGCTGGATCGTCCGGATGCATCCAATTGTTCACTACTTGGTTATCGTCGGGCAGCTCTACGTCGTCGCCTGGTCCGCCTGGATCGCCTTCAACCTCTTCCGCCATGCCAGCATCAGCGATCCGTTCCTGGCCCTCTTCAATTGTCTGACGCGCTGGCATTTGTAGCCCGGATGTTTTCTGGCGCACGGCTGAGGGCGCAGCGCTGTCGGCGCCCCTCAGCCCTGAGGCGGCGACAGCGCGCCGCCTTCCAACCGGATCGTCGCGAGGCGCGCCGCAACGAACCGATGAGTTCCTGGAGCCGTCCGGGGCCCAATGAACAAGCTTGACCAGCCTGATCTCCCTCCGGAAAGTGCCCCTCAGCTGTCGAAGCACGCGGCTATAGTTTAGTGGTAAAACCTCTGCCTTCCAAGCAGGTGTCGTCGGTTCGATTCCGTCTAGCCGCACCATCCCGGGCTCCGATCCTTCCCACCAAAACCAGTGAAATACGGTCTGAACATCCGTCCGGAGGGCGCCCTGGACTTCCTGTCCCTCGGTGCCCTGGTCCACCGTCTCGATTCTGGAATCATTCCTTTCCGGAAGGCCACCCATTGCGACATCCATGTCAGCGGCGGAGAATTCAATGTCGCGGCCAATCTCGCGGATTGCTTCCGCTTGAAGACCGGCATCGCAACGGCGATGGTGGACTATCCGATCGGCGACCTGATCGCCGAGCGCGTGCGCGCGATGGGCGTCACGCCGTTCTATAGGCATTTCAAACACGACGGCGTGCACGGACCGAACATGGCGACCGTCTATAGCGATCGCGGCCAGGGCGTTCGCGCGCCCGTGGTCTTCTACAACCGCAGCAACGAAGCCGCCGCCCGGCTGAAGCCCGGGGACATCGACTGGAACGCGATCTTCGCCCGGGGCGTGCGCTGGTTTCACAGCGGCGGGATTTTCGCCGCCCTCTCCCCCACCACCGCCGAGCTCATCATCGAGGGCCTGCAGGCCGCCAAGGCGGCGGGGGCGGTCACGTCGTTCGATCTCAACTACCGCGCGAAGCTGTGGAATGTCGTCGGCGGTCACGACCGGGCCGTCGCCGTGCTCGATCGCATCGTGAAGCACGTCGATGTCCTCGTGGGCAACGAGGAGGATCTGCAGCTGGGCCTGGGCATTCCCGGACCCGAGGTGGCCGCGAAGTCGAGCCTGGATCCCGGCGCCTTCCTTGGAATGATGGAAGACGTGCGCCGGAAGCATCCACAGGTGAAGATCGTGGCCACCACACTGCGTGAGGTTCATTCCACCAACCGCCACCGCTGGGGCGCGGTGGCCTGGATTGACGGCCAGGCCCACGTTTCACCCACGTGTGAACTGGACGTGCTGGATCGCGTGGGCGGCGGCGATGGCTACGCCGCCGGGCTCATCTACGGCCTGCTGTCGGGCGCGCCCGAGCAGGAGGCCGTCAACCTCGGCTGGGCGCACGGCGCCCTGCTCACGACGTTCCCAGGCGACACGACCATGGCCACTGCCGACCAGGTGGAAGCTTTCGCCAAGGGCGGTTCGGCCCGGATCCAGCGTTGATTTTGACGTCCCGGTGGTCCGCCAAAATCAAATCGCGTCCGGCTGGCCCAGCCGTCCGCGGTTGCACCGGAGCACGAAACCTGGTCACTCTCGCCAACTGGCGCACATTTCGTCCCGTCCATGATCTATTTCGAACGCGGCTCTCCCACCGACAGACTCTCCGACGATGACCTGCGGGACGGCCTCAATCACGCGCTTGCCCAACTCGGTTCGCGCCAGCGTGTCCTCGTGATCCCCCCCGATTTCACGCGCTTTCACTCGCAGGCGGGGCGGTTGACCCGTCTGGCCTTCGATTATTTCGGCCCACGGTTGAAGGCGGTCCTGCCCGCGCTGGGCACCCACACGGCCATGACGCCGGAGCAGATTGCGGTGATGTTTGCCGGCGTTCCTCCGGGGCTTTTCCAGGTGCACAACTGGCGCACCGGAGTCGCAAGCGTGGGAGAGGTGCCCGCGGACTTTGTCCGGCAGGTTTCGGAAGGCGCGGTGGATGATTCCTGGCCCGCGCAGCTCGCCCACCTGGTTTGGAACGGCGGGCACGATTTGATCCTGTCGATTGGCCAGGTCGTGCCGCACGAGGTCATCGGGATGGCCGGCTACAACAAGAACCTCTTCATCGGCACGGGCGGACCGGAAAGCATCAACCGCAGTCACTTCATCGGTGCGGCTTACGGCATGGAGCGGATGATGGGGCGGACGGACACGCCGGTGCGGCGCATCCTGAATTTCGCGGGCGAACACTACACGAAGCACCTGCCAATCGTCTACGTTCACACGGTGGTCGGCCGTGACTCCGGGGGCCTCCTCCAGGTGCGTGGGCTGTTTGTCGGCGATGACGCGGAGGTGTTCGAGCAGGCGGCCGCGCTGTCGTTGCAGGTCAACTTCGAGATGGTTGAACAGCCGCTGGAGAAGGTCGTCGTTTATCTCGATCCATCCGAATTCAAGAGCACCTGGCTTGGCAACAAGTCGATCTACCGCACGCGGATGGCGATGGCTGACGGTGGCGAGCTCGTGGTCCTCGCGCCCGGATTGCGGGAATTCGGCGAAGACGCGGAGATCGACCGGCTGATCCGCAAATACGGCTATCGCGGCACTCCCGCCACACTGGCTGCCGTCAAGGCCAACGCCGAATTGCAGCAGAATCTCGGGGCAGCCGCTCACTTGATCCACGGTTCGAGCGAAGGCCGCTTTCGGATCACCTACTGCCCCGGCGGCCTGACCCGACAGGAGATCGAGAGTGTCAATTTCGGTTACGCCGACCTGAAGGCGATGACCGGCCGGTATGATCCGGCGAAGTTGAAGGACGGCTGGAACACCCTTCTGGACGGCGAGCGTTTCTTCTACATCTCGAATCCGGCGCTCGGTCTGTGGGCCCATCGCGGAAGGTTCCCGCGCAGCGCGAAAACCTGAGATTGCACGGACCATCCCGGCTGTCTTGATGGAGGGCTATGGTGCGTTATGAAGCCTTCGTGGGCCGTGGCTGGCGGGACATGGGCATCACCCTGGTGATGATCGCGCGCACGCCGGAGAATGGCTGGGTGGAGGCCGCCGTGTTTCTCGTCAACTTCTGGTGCCTGGGAGTGAAGGATGTGTTCAGCACCAAGCTGTCCGCCCCGGATTGGGCCGATCAAGCGGCGCAGTTGATGCCCCCGGAGAGCCGGGAAGCCTTCTCTCCCGCCTGCGCGCGCCAGCTGGTCGAGGGAGCGGTGGCCTACGCGCTCGCGCTGGGCTTTCCGCCTCCCCGCGGCTACAAAAAGGCCCTCCGCGTGTTTGGCGGCGTCAAGGCGCAAACCTGTTCCCAGACTTTCACCTACGGCAAGGCGGGCAAGCCACTCTACATCGCCGGCCCGAATGAGGATAGTGAGTCCATCGCCCGGGTGTTGTGCGTGCTGACCGAAAAGCTCGGCGTCGATGGTTTTCACTACATCGTGCCGGCGAGGACCGGTCAGCCCGACCCGGTCGGTTGCGGAGAGCTGCAGACTCTGTTTCCGGGCCGGCCGGGCGGCACCGGTTGAGGGCGACGGTTGTCTCCGCTCCATGGAGAACCAGCAGGAGTTTCTGTTCGCAGGCGGCCCGGCACCCCAGCTGCATCCGCCAGACCCGCGCTCGGGGTTCTACGATGAAGTCTCCACCGTTTGGCAATTGCCGGTGGGCCAGGTTGTCCGTGTCGATCTGCGAGACCATGACCTCCCGAGCGTCCAAGGGCTGATCGAGTTGTTGCGCGCTCCCGACCTTCCGCTGGATCCGCGCCAGCCGCTCGTCCTGCGCATCGCGGGCGTCGAGTTCACCAGCCGGCAGATCTCCGCCTGGACGATCGTTTGAGAGGTTTTCGCGGGACGAGAAAACCAAAGACCTTGTCCCGGTAGTCAGGTTCTGGTGATCGAACCGGACTCCGTCTGGGTTTCGCCGGGGTGCTTGACATGTCGTTGGCCTCGACAAACGTGTCGAACATGTCCCGCACGGAACCAAAAACCCTCGTTGACCGCTGCACGCCAGCCGACCAGAGGTATTTACTCGCTTACCTGCGGTCAAAAGATCCCGATTATCGACACAAACTCGCCGTGGCGGATCGCGAAATCGAAGGCGGGCGCAGCGTGCGATTGCGAGCCACGCGCCGTGGATTGGTTCGCCTCACTCGCACAGTTGCGTGAACCTGACCCGCCTCTACGAAATCGTCGCACCCTTGACGGTTTACGAGGTGCTGCGCGGAATGCACCGTTCACCGCGGCGCGAAATGGAGAGTTTTCTTCATCGCCCGGCTGATCGCCCGGCCCTGCCGGGCGATTTTGAGGCGCAGGCAGACGATGGAAGAATCCACCAGGTCAAGATTGTCCGCGGCTGGATGGTTTCATCCTCGGCCGATCACGCGGCCTGTGAAGTGCGGGTGACCAGCCTTGAACCCATCGAGTAATTCCAATTGCGATCTCCCTTTCACCCTCACCCCCACTTTCACTTCCGTCCTTCCGCCATGAGCCTTCAAATCAAGCCCGCCAGCCAGTGCGCATTCGACCAGGTTTCACTGGGCGAAGTTATGCTCCGCCTGGATCCAGGCGAAGGCCGTGTGCGCACGGCGCGCCGGTTCGCCGTCTGGGAAGGCGGCGGCGAATACAATACCTCGCGCGGCCTGCGAAAATGCTTCGGACTCCGGACCGCAGTCTGCACCGCCCTGGTCAACAACGAGGTCGGCCACCTCGTCGAGGACTTAATCATGCAGGGTGGCGTCGCAACCGACTTCATTCAATGGCGCGAGGACGACGGCATCGGCCGCACGGTTCGCAACGGGCTCAACTTCACCGAACGCGGCTTTGGGATTCGCGGCGCCGTCGGAGTCTCCGACCGCGGGCACACGGCCGCCAGCCAGCTCAAGCCGGGCGACTTTGACTGGGACCGCATCTTCGGCCGGCTGGGCGTGCGGTGGCTGCATGCCGGCGGAATCTTCGCCGCGCTGTCGGAGACCACGGCGCAGCTCGTGATCGACGCCGTGCAGGCGGCGAGCCGGCACGGCACCATCGTCAGCTACGATCTCAACTACCGGCCCTCGCTCTGGAAGTCGATTGGGGGCCAGCCACGCGCCCGCGAGATCAACCGCGAGATTGCGCCGTACGTCGACGTGATGATCGGCAACGAGGAGGACTTCACCGCGTGCCTCGGCTTCGCGGTCGAGGGGCTCGATCCCGACCTCACGAACATCGAGACCGGGGCGTTCAAGCGGATGATCCAGCGGGCCGTCGCCGATTTTCCCAACTTCAAGGTGGCCGCCACGACGCTCCGCCGCGTGATCACCGCGACGAAGAACGACTGGAGCGCGATCCTATGGCACGACGGCCAGTTCCACGAGAGCCGGAAGTATCCCGAGCTCGAGATCCTCGACCGCGTCGGCGGCGGGGACAGCTTCGCCTCGGGCCTCCAGTTCGGCTTCCTTCAGTTCAACGATCCGCAAAAGGCGGTGGACTACGGCGCCGCCCACGGCGCGCTGGCCATGACCACGCCGGGTGACACCTCGATGGCCACGCGGCCGGAGGTCGAAAGAGCGATGGGCGGCGGCGGCGCCCGCGTCGTGCGGTAGGATTCTGGCGCTCCTTGCGTCGCTCCAGTATCCTAATGGCAGCCTGTCGGTCCTTCGGCCCTCCGGGCTGCCAGTTCAGATCGGTTTAACTTGTACTGCAGCCGAGAACGCGAACGTAGCTGCGAGCGTGAGCGAGCGGAAGGGTTGTCCACTCGCTTCCGCTCGCTGCCACATCTTTTTTGAAACCGCTCTAGACTCCTTCCTGTCTGCGTCGCCCGGCACGGCCACCTTCCCCTCAATGCAACGCCTCATCGCTCCCGCCCGGATCATCCTGCATCATCGCGGGTTCATGGTGCTGCTCGGCTGCAACATCCTCGTCGGCCTTGCCTTCGCCTTTGTCTCACCGTTTTTCTCGATATTCGGAACGCGCAAGGTCGGCATGAGCCCGTTCGTATTCGGTGTCTTTATGACGGTCCTTTCGCTGAGCGCGATCGTGATCAGCACCTGGCTGGCGCGGTGGTCCGACACGCGGCTTCCCCGGCGCACCGTTCTCCTGATCGGCGGCGTCGCGGGGATGTTGAACTACCTCGGCTACGCCTGGGTCAGCTATTTCCATCCGGCGTCTCTGCAGTCCGGCTCCGAGGTGCACGATCTCGTGTCGCTGACCATCAACGGCTGCCTCCTCGGCGGGATCGCCTCGATCACTTTCTCCCAGCTGTTCGCCTATGCCCGCGACATGCTGGCCTGCTCGAACATTCCGCCGAGCCACGCCCCGCTCTACATGAACGTCTTCCGGCTGTTCTTCGCGGTGTCGTGGACCGCCGGGCCCGCGGTCGCCGCGTGGGTGATGCTGCGCTACGACTTCGTCGGGATGTTTCTCGTGGCGGCGCTGTGCTTTCTCCTGTTTGTCATCATCCTGCTCGGCTTCGTCCCGTCGACCCCGCCGCTCGCGTCCGCCCGCGCCGCGGCGGCCCAAACCCCGCTGCGCCGCGTCCTCGTGCGGGCCGACATCCTGGCCTATTTCACCAGTTTCGCCCTTTTGTTTGCCGCGGGCACGATGGGCATGTTGAACCTTCCCCTATTGGTGCTGAACGTGCTCAACGGCACGGGGCAGCAAGTCGGCATCATCTACAGCGTCGCCCCGGCCTTTGAGATCCCCTTCATGCTCTATTTCGGGCTGCTCGCGACCAAGTCCGACCAGGCCCGGTTGATCCGGATCGCCGTGGCGATCGCCGTCGTCTACTACGCCCTGCTCTCCTTCGTCCGGGTGCCGTGGCAGGTCTACCCGCTGCAGATTCTCAGCGCCGCCATCACCGCCGTCGTCGGCGGGATCGCCATCACGTTCTTCCAGAACTTCCTGCCCGACCAGCCGGGCACGGCCACCAATCTCTATTCCACCGCGGGCCGGATCGGAGGCACGTTGGGATATCTCGTATTTGGCGCGCTCGCCTCGGCATTCGGCTATCGCGCCGTCTTCTTCGCCTGCACCGGCATGGCAGTCCTCGCGCTGGCGATTCTTTGTACCAGTCGTGGCGGCGTTTTTCAGGCGGGACACCGGGGGCAAAACCAGCCATGTTGATCGCACCATGCCGCACGAGCCCGCTTCCAACCGCTATGCCAATTCCGCCCTTTACCGCCGCTGTGGCCGGAGCGGCCTCAAGCTGCCGCTTCTTTCGCTCGGCCTCTGGCACAACTTCGGTGCGGTCGGCGATTTCACGAACAGCCGGGCGCTGATCCTGCGCGCCTTTGACCTCGGCATCACGCACTTTGACCTGGCCAACAACTACGGCCCGCCTCCCGGCTCGGCCGAGCTGACGTTTGGCCGGGTCTTGCGCGAGGATCTGGCCGCCCATCGCGACGAGCTGATCGTCTCCACCAAGGCCGGCTACGACATGTGGCCCGGCCCCTACGGTGAGTGGGGCTCCCGGAAATATCTCCTCGCCAGCCTCGACCAGAGTCTCCAACGCCTCGGACTGGAGTACGTGGACATCTTCTACAGCCACCGCCCCGATCCATCCACGCCGTTGGAGGAGACTTGCGGCGCCGTCGCCCACGCGGTGCGCACCGGCAAGGCGCTCTACGCCGGCGTCTCGAACTACGAACCAGAGCGGACTGCGCAAGCCGCCCAGCTGCTGCGGGAGATGGGCGCGCCGTGTCTCATCCACCAGCCGCGCTACAGCATGTTCGAACGCACGCCCGAGGAGGGATTGTTTGAAGTGCTCCGGAGGGAAGGCATCGGCGGCATCGTTTTCTCGCCTCTCGCCAAGGGCATGTTGACCAACCGCTATTTTTCCGGGATTCCCGCCGATGCCCGGGCCGCACGCGATCCGCGGTTCCTGCGGCCGGAGCACATCACCGATGCAGTGCTCGCTCAAACCCGCAAACTCGACTCCCTGGCCCATGCGCGCGGCCAGTCGCTGGCACAAATGGCGCTCGCCTGGGCGCTCCGCCAGCCTGCCGTCACATCCGCGCTCATCGGCGCCAGCAAGGTCAGCCAGATTGAAGACAACCTCGGGGCGCTGAAAAATCTCGCCTTCGACCGCAGCGAGCTGGCCGCAATCGACCGGATCCTCGCCGGGCCGTGAGGGGATTCCCCAGAGAGCCGGTTTAATTGCGTCCTGAAAACGCGACGAGGGCGTCGCGTCCCCAGTTGTCGGCCGTGGAGCGGCCGCGCCGACGACGACGCTCCGGAGCCCGAATCCACCTCTGGTCGCCGGAGCTTCCTTGGAGTTTGGCGTTTGGGATCTGGCCTTTGGATTTTGGCCTATTCGCGGACGAACGAAGTTCGCTACGTTGCTCGCCAGGGCCACTCCACGCAGCCGTTGACATCGCGGATGAGCGCGAAGTCCACCTTGCCCTTCAGCACAAACGGCACGACTTCGGTCCCCGCCGGCAGCAGCGCCCGGGCCGCATTCCAGCTCTTGCCTGACACGTAGACGTCGTCAACCAGCAGGATGTGTTTCCAGCCGCCAACGTCCGGCACCGCCGACAGCAGTTGTGGCTCGGCAAAACGCGGCTCGTTGGCCTCGTCGCGGTAGTTGAGAGCGATGACCTTCATCTCCAGGCCGAGCCGCTGCGCCACCAGCGCCGCCGGCACCACCCCGCCCGCGGCGATACCCACGACACCGTCGAGGC
>CAWDQK010000073.1:0-22921 GCA_963804395.1 uncultured Verrucomicrobiae bacterium
CGAAGATAATTCCGATGGTGCCCGTCCCGATCCAGCTGGCTTCCGTCCCCGGAGGCTCGGCTGCCGGGCCCCCGGGATCACCACCAGGCGTAGTTCCCCAGGGCACGCCTGACCGGGCGGGTCCCTTTGCAATTGGAGGACGCAATCAAGGCGGTCCCACGCCGTCGTTGACCCCGGAGCAACTACGCAACCTCGAAGCAGACATCAACCGGCGGCGCGAATTGCGGAGGCAGGCATCCGCCGCGCAGTCGACTCCGCCGGCCGGTCAACCGGCTGGTCAGGCGCAGCAGCATTGAAACGGTTGGCTTCGGGCATTGAATATGAGCAGTTGGTGGGCATTTCAGTGGAATTGATTTGAAACTGAGTCTCAGTTTTGTTTACTCCATTGAACGACTGAACATGGCATCTATTCTCAAACTCTCCCAGCTTTCCATTGGATCAAAAGCGGTTGTTCATGAACTGCCTCCAAAAGGTCCGGCGTCGCTTCGTCTGCGTGAGATGGGAGTCCTGCCGGGCGTTACAGTGACCCTGGTGAGAACGGCTCCGCTGGGCGATCCGATGGAAATCAAAGTTCGCGGCTACAATTTGACTCTTCGGAAGAGCGAGGCGGAGTACGTCCTGGTAGAAATGCTGGATGCTGATAGCTGACGGGCCGAGGACCATCCGATCGCTCCCAGGGCCTTTCGCGCTTGATCATTCGGTTCTTCTTCTCTGGCAATGCCTGAAATCGATCGACGACTACAGCCTTCCAGGTCACAACGGCTGGATTCACCTGCTGAACGGCGAGCGCCGGTTTATGCGCTGGTTGGCAACCCGAATTGCGGAAAGAGCACGGTGTTCAATGCCCTGACCGGCCTGAAACAAAGGGTCGGGAATTATCCAGGCGTCACGGTCGAAAAGAAGACCGGGGTGACCTACTCGCAGCATGGACGCCCCATCACCGTGATCGATTTGCCGGGCACGTATTCGCTCGCCGCGCGTTCGCCCGACGAGGCGATCGTGCGCGATGTGCTTCTCGGACGGCGGTCGGACACCGCACAGCCGGACCGGGTCGTCTGCATTGTCGATGCGGCGAATCTTGAACGGAATCTCTATCTGGTCCATCAGGTTCTCGATCTGGGCCGTCCCACGATTCTGGTGCTGAACATGATGGATCTTGCTGTGGCCGCAGGGCTCAACCTGCGCGTTGCCCGGCTTGAGCATGCACTGGGAATTCCAGTGATTCCGTGCGAAGCGGCGAATGGCAAGGGCATCCTGGAATTGCGATTGGCGATGAGCCGCGTTGACCTTCCACTGTCGCGCCATAGCTGGGACATTCCGGCGCCGATCGCGCCGGCTGTATCCGAACTGCAGGCATCTTTGACCGAGCACGATGGCAAACAACCGCTCATCGCCCGCGCTGAGGCGCTGCTCCTTCTTACGGACCAGGACGCCGTCCGGGTCGCTGGATCCACCCCGCTGAGCAAGGAGACGTCCTCGATCCTGGCCGGTTGGAAGACCCGGTGGGAACGGCTGGGCATCGATTGGTCGGGGACGTTGGTCAACAGCCGCTATGATTCGATTTCACGTCTTTGCGCCGAAGTGGTTCTGCGCGCCGCCCGATCCGGCCCGGCCGTCTCCGACCGGATCGACCAGGTTGTCGTGCATCCGATCTGGGGCTGGCTGGTGTTGGGCGCAATCATGACGGTGCTGTTCCTGTCGATCTTCACCATCGCCGAGTATCCGATGAACTGGATCGACGGGCGGGTTGCTGCGCTCGAATCGTTGGTCAGGAGCAGCATGGCGCCTGGAGACCTGCGCGATCTGATTACCGACGGAGCGATTGCCGGCGTGGGCGGGATCGTGGTTTTCCTGCCCCAGATTCTGATCCTGTTCTTCTTCCTCGGACTGCTGGAGAGCACCGGCTACATGGCCCGTGCGGCATTTATCATGGACCGCTTGATGAGCAGGGTGGGCTTGAACGGAAAATCGTTCATTCCGTTGCTCGGCTCCTATGCGTGCGCCATTCCGGGGATCATGGCCACGCGTACGATTGACGACACGAAAGACCGGCTCGTGACAATTCTGGTGGCGCCGCTGATGAGCTGTTCGGCACGGCTGCCGGTCTATCTGCTCATGATCGCCGCGCTGTTGCCGGGCGATCGCGTCCCGATTGGGGTCAAGGTCGGGCTGATGCTGTTAATGTATGTGCTCGGGACCGGGGGCGCGTTTGGCTTTGCCTGGCTGTTCAAGAGATATCTGCTGAAGGGCGAGCCGCCCCTCATGATCATGGAACTGCCACCCTATCGTCTGCCCCGGCTGAAAGACGTTGCCTTCCACATGCTCGAGCGGGCCGGGGCCTTCCTGCGCCAGGCTGGCACGATCATTCTCGGAATCTCGATCCTGCTTTGGTTCCTGACGACCTATCCCAAATCCTCCGGCGACGTGACCCCGCAGGTCCGGATCGCGCACAGTTTCGCCGGCCTCTCGGGACGGACAATCGAGCCCCTGATCCGGCCGCTCGGGTTTGACTGGCGGATCGGCATCGGGTTGATCAGTTCGTTCGCTGCGCGCGAAGTCTTTGTGAGTTCGATGGCCGTGATTTTCGGGGTGGAAGATTCCGGAGGCCACCATCCGGTGCCGTTGCGGACGGCCTTGCGCCAGGCGCAGTGGCCGGGAGGCGCGCCGCTCTTCACTCCACTGGTGTGCCTCACACTGATGATCTATTATGTTTTTGCGATGCAGTGCATGAGCACGGTGGCGGTGGTGAAACGCGAAACCAATTCCTGGCGGTGGCCACTTTTCCAGATCGCCTACATGACAGGTACGGCTTGGCTCGTCTGTTTCGTGGTGTTCCAGACGGGCCGGGGCCTGGGATACTAGCGAGAAGCCGCGCTGGCAGAAGTGGCAAATCGCCTGGTAGAACCTAAACTAGAGCGTTTTAATATGGACTATAGCCGAGAACGCAAACGTAGCTGCGAGCGTGAGCACCTCGACACGCTCGCAGCCACACCTTTTATGAAATCGCGCTAGTCCCATGACAGCCACGCATCAAACCATTGCCGCTCTGGGCATCGTGGCGCTGGCCACCGCGTGGTTGGTCCGGCGGGCCCTGTCGAATCGCGGCCAGACTGGCTGTGGAAACGCGGAGTGCCACGCGGTCAGTCGTGAAATGGAGAAGCTTCAACGGCGGTTGAGACATTGAACCGGCTGCCGGACGCAAAACGTCAACTAGACAGCTGGCGCACTCCGGCAGCCATGGCAATGCAACGTCCCCCCGCAGGAACCTCGACCCAGCGACCCAGCCCCGTTTGGAACCAGGGCTGGCTGCCGCTGGTGGGCGCAGGGTTGATCGCCGCCGCGACGATCGCGGTCTACAGCCGGACCTTTTCCGTTCCGCTGCTCTTTGATGACGAGCCCACCATCGCCGACAATCTGACGATCCGGCATTTCAGCACCGCCTTCTGGCCGCCGCCGAACACGACCGCGAGCGGCCGGCCCATGCTCAATCTCTCGCTGGCGTTCAATTATGCCATCAGCGGGATGACGCTCTGGAGCTACCATGCACTGAACCTGGCGATCCACCTCCTGGCCGGGTTGACCCTGTTCGGGATCATCCGGCGAACCCTTCGACTTCGCTCAGGGCAGGCGCTCGCACGGCTGGCGGCCTCCGAGGCTACGCTCATCGCCTTCTCCGCCGCGCTGCTTTGGACGCTGCATCCGCTGCAGACCGAAGCGGTGACCTACATCATCCAGCGCGCCGAGTCGCTGATGGGGCTCTTTTACCTGCTGACCCTGTATTGTTTCATCCGCGGCATCTGCGCGGTGGGCGCAGATGCGAGCGGCCCGCATCGCGGGCCGCGCCTCATGGATTTGGTTCATTTTCTGCTTCGCCGCGTGCGTGCTGGGCATGGCCACGAAGGAAGTGATGGTTTCCGCGCCATTGCTCGTGCTGCTCTATGACCGGACCTTTGTCGCCGGCTCGTTTCGGGAAGCCTGGCGCCGGCGCCGGGGGCTGCACTTGGCGCTGGCGGCAACCTGGCTGCTGCTGGTCGGCCTCGTTGCGAGCACCGGCTGGGATCGCAGCGGCTCGTCCGGCTTCGCCGTCGGCATCGCGCCCTGGGCATATTGGCTTACCCAATTCGAAGCAGTCACCCGCTATCTTTGGCTATCAGTCTGGCCTCACCCGCTCGTGCTGGATTACGGCAGGATTCTGGGTGACAACCTGGCATAGGTTGCAGCCGTACTGCGCTGGTCGTCGTGGCGCTGGCCGTACTGGTAATGGTCGCGCTCTGGCGGTGGCCGGTGCCAGGGTTCCTGGGGGCCTGGTTCTTCGCGATCCTGGCGCCCACCAGCATCATGCCGGGCAGTGTCCAGATGATCGTCGAACATCGGATGTACCTGCCGCTCGCAGCGGTGATCGTCGCCGGTGTCGCCGGCCTGCACCTGCTGTGGCGAAGGCTGGGGGACAACGGACCAAAGGACTACAGACAACAGGACAACGGACCACGGGACCACGGACCAGGAGACTGCAAACCGCGGACAAGTGCCAACGAAGCCACAGAACGGCCGACCCTAGGACAACCGGCCCGCGGTCCTTTGGTCCGGTTGTCAGTGGTCCGTGGTCCTGAGGTCCCGCTGGCCCTTCTCTTCGTCCTGGCGCTGGGACTGGGGTTCCTCACCGCGCAACGCAACGAGGATTACCGCAGCAAACTGGCAATCTGGGGCGACACGGTGGCAAGATGCCCGAACAACGAGCGGGCGCATTTCAATCTGGCCAACGCCTTGTCGAAGACTCCGGGGCGGATGGAGGAGGCGATTGCCCACTATGAAACCACCCTGCGCCTGAAGCCTGATTATGCCGAGGCGCACAACAATCTGGCCGACGCTCTGGCGCGGTTGCCGGGGCGGATGGACGACGCGGTTGCCCACTACGAAGCGGCCCTGCGGCTGAATCCCGGTTACGCCCAGGCGCACAATAATCTCGGCGCCACGCTGGAACGAATTCCCGGGCGGATGAACGATGCGATCGCCCACTACGAAACAGCACTGCGGTTGAACCCCGATTATGCCGAGGCGCATAATAACCTCGGCCTCGCGTGGTCAAAGGATCCGGGGCGCCTGAACGACGCGATCGCCCAGTACGAAGCGGCGCTGCGACTGAAGCCCGACTACGCCCAGGCGCACAACAACCTGGGCGTCGCCCTGGAAACAATTCCGGGGCGGATGAATGACGCGATCGCCCAGTACCAGGAAACGCTGCGCCTAAAGCCTGATTCCGCCGAGGCCCACAACAACCTCGGTCTCGTGTGGTCGCAGATGCCAGACCGGCTGAACGACGCAATCGCCCAATACCGGGAGGTGGTGCGCCTGCAGCCGGATTACGCTCCGGGCTGGCACAATCTCGGCGTGAATCTGTTTCGAGCGGGGAATTTGCCGGCCGCCGCCGCAGCCTTCCGGGAGGAACTGCGCCTTTCGCCCAATGATCCCGCCGCCCAAAGGGCACTGGCCACGGTGCTGCAGCAAACCACGGCACACTGAGTCAGACTCATTCAGAGGTTGGGGCCGCGAGGAAACTCCAAATTCCAAACGCCAAATCCCAAGAAATCTGTACGGCGGCCCGAAAAGACGCCGGGCTTGAAGGATCTAATCCCAAACCGGAAGTCCGGTCGAACGCCGAACCGGTCAGGCCCCGTTGATTGGGGCCGTTTGTGGAGCGGATCAAGCTAAACTGTGGCCGGGATTGTAAGCGTAGCTGCGAGCGTGAGCCCCTCGACTTCGTTCGGGGCCCTGAGCTTGCCGGCGGTGTCGTAGACCCTGAGCTCGTCGAATGGGAGCCTGTCGAATCCGTCGAACGGGTGAGCGGAATGACCGTCCACTCGCTTACGCTCGCGGCCACACTTCTTCTGAAACCGCTCTTATCGCTCGGGCCGGCAGCTCATTGGGTTCACCGGCGCGGGCTGGCCCTGGCGCAGGGCCGGGAGCCAGCGGTCATAGCAGCGCTGGTTGTAGGCCCGATGCGAGCCGTTGATCTCCCCGTGCTCGGCGCCGGCGATGATCACGACTTCCTTGGGCGACCCGATCTGGTTCACCGCCGCAAGGATGCCTTCCGCCGGACAGGTCTCATCGATCAAGCCCATGCCGACCAGCACCGGGCATTTGATCCGGGGCGCGAAGTTCGCCACGTCAAAGTAGCGGCTTGCCTCGTGCACCTTCGCCGGATCCTTGCCGTCGGCGTTGTCATACCACTGCGGCCAGCCGCCCCTGCGGCCGACGACCGGGCCAAGCATGTCGCAGCCGGCCGGGACCATGGCGAGCGCCGCGGTGATCTTCGGATAAAACCCCGCCGTCATCAACGCCTGCATTCCGCCCTGGCTACCGCCCATCACGACGAGCGTTTTGCCATCCCAGTCGTCGCGATGGGCCAGGTAATCCGCGGCGCGGTAACAGGAGAGATACATCCGCAGATAGTAGCTGGTCTCGCGATCGTCATTGCCGATCCGCCAATAGTCGTGTTGCGGCCCGCTGGTCTGCTGCTCCTTGTAGAACGCCTCCGGCCGGTCGATCGGCAAGTCGTGCGGCTCGATGTCCAGCACGAGCCATCCCTCGGCGGCCCGGTCGGTCACCCAGCTTTGCTGCAGGCCGTACACGCCGGCCCACTGGACAATCAGCAGGGCCGGCAGTTTCCGACCCTGCGCGGGCCGCGCCAGCTGGCCGTAGATGTGCGTTCCGCGGATGTTGTCCATCGTGATCTTCCAGTAGGCCAGGCCGGCCTTGCCGAGATCCACAGCTTCAAGGCGCGGGTTGCCGGGCGTCTTCGCGAGTTCGTGCAGCTTCGCCTTCCAAAACGCGTCGAAATCGTCCGGGCACGGGGCGGACAGCGCGATGCGCTCCGGCGCCGCCACGGCACCGGCGGTGGCGCGGGCGTCCTTGCCCTCCGCCGTTTTCCAGGTGAACACCGCCAGCATCGCGCCCGGCGCGTCCAGCCGGGTTTCCAATTCGGCGGCGTTGCGCGTGAAATGGACGTCGCCCTGTCCCGCCTCCGTCAGCTGGCCTTTCAACAGCCGGTAATGGACCGGCGGTGGATCAGCCTGGTCCTTCCATTCGACCCGCCAGTGCACCGTGTCGCCGACCTGATAAACGCCGCCAGACCGGTCGGGCGTGACCACCAGCTGCTGGGCCTGGCAGACATCTACCGCCAGCAACGCGGCCGCGGCCCAGAAAATGATCCCAAGATTTCTCAAGCGCATGACCCGAGGATGGTACATGGTTCGCGGTTTGCCCAGCGCAGAGAATGGTCGCCGCGGCGGGGGCGCATCTTCTGATTGCCGGCAATTCCGAACGTAGCGCAGCCATCCCTGGCTGCATCGGTTGCAGGCTGGAAGCCTGCGCTACGAAAAGCGCCCGATCGTTCACCACCGACGGCGGTAGCGGCGCGGCATTCCGCGCCGCCGGAGCCGGACGCCAGCCTTCGCTAAAGCTGCGGCTCGGCACGCGGCTCCGCTACGGAATCGCAGGCCTGCTGCTTGCTTTGGTTTTAAGCGGCAGATGCGCCTCTGCCCGGGGGCTTCACCGGTACCGGTAGATCGTGTACGGCGCGCCCTCGTAATCGCGGCTCGGCCAGAAATGCGGCTGCAGGAAGTCCGAGATCCACTGGGTGCCGTCAAACATCGCCATGTGCCCGTCCCGATGTCTTCCGAAGGCGCTGAAGATCACCACATCCCCGGCCCTGGGTCTTTCCGATGCGGGCAGTCTCCTGAACCCGGCCCGCTCAAGACTGGCTCCATAGTCCTTCGCGTACCGGGTGCGCTCCAGCAAGATCCCCCCGGCCTCGATCGCCTGTCGGGTGTACTCCGCACACTCCCAGGGCGGGGCTGGCTGCTTCTTTGCCCGGCGCCGCAGGTGGCTGACAGCCCTACTGACATCGTATCGCGGCAGACCCGGCCTCGTTGACACACAGCCGGCCACGCACAGCGCAATTGCCAGCACGACACAGTGGATTGCTTTGATCCTCATTGCTTGAACATCATTCGACTTTGGTGGCGATCCACCCGGCTGTTCAACGGTCAACTTTTTGGCGGCCACTCAACACCGTCCAATTCCTTGGGCAACTGCGTTGGATCGACCGGCCAAAAACGTTTCATGTCAAAGCTCTCGCCTTCCCCAAACTCCTTCTCGGGAGCGCCGACGATCAGCCAGAGAACTTCCGTATCCGTGTCGTTGAAAACCTGCCGCATCATTTGGGGTCCGACGATCACGCCGCCGTGCTTCGGCACCGTGAGCGTCTCCTCCCCGACGCGGATTCGTCCCACGCCCTCGAGGACGAAATAGAACTCCTCCGCCCTCACGTGCTTGTGCCAGGTGTTCGCGCTCTTGGGCGGGAAACGCCAGAGCCTGGCCCCCAGAATCTCGCTCTTGGTGTGCTCGAGAAGATCCAAGTAGGGAATCTTCATGGGGTTCGCCGGCTTCCACGAGAGGGCCTCAGGCTCGATCAGGAAATAACCGTCGATCGCGTTCATAAGAAAAAGGAACCAAATGGGTCATCCTGCCAATCGCTCGTTTGTCAGGCCAAGAATTCAATGTGCGCGCCCGCCTCACTTTGTCCAACGAGCGAGCAGCAGCATCACCCCTTGGGCAGGTCCCCTGGTTTGGGATAGAGTCGGATTGGGAGCACCTGCTTGTAACCGAGGAAATCCCGGTCGTCGGTGAATATTGTCAAATCGTGGCGCGCAGCCACCGCACAGATCAAGAAATCGGTTGACGATCCCTGGATGCCCTTCGCACGGCAGCGGTTATAATAGGAAGCCGCCTCTTCGTAGTCATCCGTCGTGATCGGCAGGTTGACGAACCGCCGCAGATGATCCCTGACCCGATTGAATTGCACCGGGTCCCGGATTCCGGACAGCAACTCCTGACGGATCGGACCAACGATCTCGACCGCCCCCTGGTTCACCAGTCGGGCCATTTCCGTCTGATAGACGCCGGCGCCGCCACGCCGTAGCGCCGCAGACCAGACGGGAGTGTCGGGCAGGACTCTCATCGCTTCGCCCGGAGCTTCTTGTGGTCAAAGCCCGGCGTGAAATCGATCGTGCCGAAGAGTCCGGCGATTTCCCGCTGTTCGCGGCGGCGGACGAACTCCCCCAAGGCGTGATTGACGGTGTCTTTCTTGCTCCGAAAGCCGCCGATCCGTTTTGCCCGGGCGAGCAACCGGTCATCGATCTGGAGGTTGGTCGGCACGTTCACACATTTATCCACACATAGCGTGTGTCAAGATCCTCCTCATTTCGCCGGGTACCCAGGATGACGAATGACATTGTATGGACCGGTACGGCACACGGTGTGTCCTCGTTCGGTCTGCATCCGAACCACGGCGCTGAAGTACCGGTTTTCTTTCAGAGCTCGAAGAAAAAGGCCCATGCCTGCCATGGATAGAACAATGCCAATGGGCGACCAGCCCCAGGACAGTTGAGGCCGCCGATGGATACCTCCGGAATCAAGTCCGGCCACTACCAACGTAATCAGGGTGAGCAGAAAGCCCACGCCCAGGAGCACTTTGTCCCATCCTTTGGCGCCTTCACCAGGTTTTGCGCGCTCCTTGGCGACATCGGGAGCATGACGCAAGATGAGCTGCGTGCAAGAATTCATGACCGCACTGATCGCCCCATAAGCCCAAGCCTGCCAATAATCGAGACGGCCCGCACTGATGAGAAGTATCGCCAAAAGAACTATAGTGAACGCCAAGCTTCCAAACAATCGTTTCATGGTCTCGTCTCGCTTAGTGGGGTATGCGTCGTGGCCGAAATTGGCGATTCTGGAATTGGTGTCAACGCGGGGCGGCCACGACGGATCCACCACTGTTGGACGTCTTCGGCAGGCTTAGGTCGGGAACGGCGCGACCGGTCGGATGGCCACTCGCTTGTCCCGAGCGGAGTCGAGGGGCTCACGCTCGCAGCCACGGGCGGGACCAGACTCGGGCGCGGGCGTGGCGGTCAGCCAGGATCGTGGAGTCGTTCGTGACCTCTGCTGCCTCCGAGTCCTCCTGTAGAATCAGCTGCCGCGAAACACGCCAAACACGCGAAAACCGGCGGCTTGTTTTTGCGCCTTCTCGCGCCTTTTTGTGGCCAATCCCTTCTTTAACCGCGGATCACGCGGATAACACGGATGGCCGGGCATTTTACAGGAGGCAACGGAGCGAACGGAGCCGTTCCCTGATGTGTTCCGGCTTTTGTGCCTTGGTGTCCTTGTGGTTCAATTCCTAACCCCGGCTCAGGATCTGCGCAATCTGAGTTATCTGCGGTTGAAACGCTTCGGAGCTGAACCGCAGATGGCGCAGAGCGCGCAGATGTATGCCGGCGGCGATAGAAACCGTGGCAGGCAAGGATGCCCAAGCCTCTCACAGGAAGTGACGGAGCAAACGGAGCCGCGAATGCTTGGGCGTTTCCTTGGCGCCTTTGCGCGAGACAAGGGTTCGACAATCCTTCTGCGCTTTTTGAGCCTTCTGTGGTTACAATGCCAATCCCGGAACCGCTCGCTGGCGCTCGCGGCCACGGGAACGGCCGGCCGCTGCCTCCGGGTCTGCGTCGATCCGCGTCATCTGCGGTTGAAACGGATCGGAACTGAACCGCAGATTGCGCAGAGCGCGCAGATGTATGCTGCCGGCGATGGAAACCGCGGCAGGCGGGGATGCCTGCGCTACGTGCGGCAGGTCCCAAGCTCGTTTGCCCTCTGGGATCCTCCGCGCCGATCCGCGTGATCTGTGGTGAATGGTGTCAGGATTGTCCTCAGCTGCCTCCGCGGCCTCCTGTAAATGGCTTGGATCTGGATCTCCAAATCGACTTTCGGCGCTGAAGGCCTGCCGTGCCGTAGCCTTGGCGAAGGCCGGCCTGCCGTGCCGTAGCCTTGGCGAAGGCCGGCCTGCCGTGCCGTAGCCTTGGCGAAGGCCGGCCTGCCGTGCCGTAGCCTTGGCGAAGGCCGGCCTGCCGTGCCGTAGCCTTGGCGAAGGCCGGCGTCCGGCTCCGGCCGTTTCCCTTTGGAATCCAGGAGACCGCCGGGTCGCCAGGATTCTACGGCACTGCCAGCCGGGGAGTCGCCGGGTTGGCCTGCACCGTCACCGTCGCCGGCTTCAGCCCCTCGGCGCGCGCCGTCAGCGTGATCGTACCGGGCTCCCGGTTCGATTGCACGATGACCTGCGCGAACCCGTTGAAGACGCTGCGGCTCCAGGCGACCGCGGGCGGATTGTCCACCAGGCGCACCTGCACGCCCTTGTTCACGCCGCCTGCGTCACTATAGATGGCCAGCGCAACCGCGATCGTGTTTTCGCCGGGATGCAACAGGGCCTTCACGTCAAAAACCGTGGCCGCGCGGGGATCGCTGCCGCCGCCGATCTTCTGGCCGTTCAGGTACACTGAGGCATCGCCCTCGATTTTTCCGAAAACCAGCTCGACGCCCGGAGAGGCGAGATCGTCGGCGGAGATGGTGAACTTTGTGCGGATCACGGCGCGTCCGCGATTCTTCAGCGGCCCGCTGTCCGCCGTCACGTCGTCCGCAGTCCACGCCGCGTCGTCGAATTGCACGCCTTCTTCCGGCAGATTGGCCTGATAGGGATCGGCGACCTCCTTCCAGCGCCAGCCGCCCACGGGAATGGTCCGCACCGTCGGAGCCGAAACAAACACATCCGGCTCGTGGCAGCTGGGATCGCCGTTGCCGACACCGATGATGCGGCCCGGCCCTGCCAGCTCGAATTTCACGGCGTTGCCCGCCACCGGCACCACGCGGCCCTGCTCATCCGCCACCGAAACCGTGACCACTGACAGGTCCTCGCCGTTGGCATCGATCGTTGCGCGGTCGGGCGCGAGCTGCACGGACGCGGGTGCGCCGGTCGTCTCGACCTTGGTTTCGGCCACAACCTGCCCGCCCTTGTAGCCCTTGGCCGAGAGCGTGCCGGGCGCATAGGGCACCGACCACTTCGGCTGTCCGTAGGGCGCGATCTTCTGCCGGCCGAGGCTGCGGTCGTTGAGGAACAGCTCGACTTCCTCACAGTTGCTCAAGGCGCGCACATCGATCTCCTGGCCTTCGCGGCCGGCCCAGTTCCAATGAGGCAGCAGGTGAAGCACCGGCTGGCTCGTCCACCAGGATTTGTAGTACCAGAAGTTGTCCTTGGGGAAGCCGCAGGTGTCGAGAACGCCAAAATGGGAATTGATGCACGGCCAGCCGTAGGGGGTCGGCTCGCCGCGGTAGTCGAATCCGGTCCAGACGAATCCGCCCGAAAGCCACGGGCGGGGTCCGAAGAAGCTGACCCATTGCTGGGCGGTGTTCGACCAGCTCTGCCCGTTGTCGTCGTAGGCGGTGACATAGCCGCGCACCGGATCGTTGGCGTAGATGCCGCGCGTGCCCACGGTGCTGCCCTGTTCGCTGCCGACATTGGGCTGCTTCGGGTGCGCCGCATGGTAGGCATCCATGTTTTCCGCGCCGATGTGGTAGCTCCATCCACGAACCTCGATGACCGTATTGATGCCGGTGAAATCGTTTCCGACCGCGGCATTGCACGTGACCGGGCGGGTCGGATCGAGCTCCTTGACGAGCGCCTGCATCGTCGCGGCAACGCGGCCGCCGGATGGAATGCTCTGCACGGAGAACTCCTCGTTGCCGAGCGACCAGATGCCCACGCTCGCGTGATTGCGGTCGCGGAGCACCAGATCCTTGAACCACTGCAGATGCAGCGTGTCGCTGCCCAGCAGCCGGTTCTCATCCATCACGATCATGCCGAGGTGGTCGCAGGCCTCGAGCAGCTCCGGGGTGGGCGGGTTGTGGGACGTGCGGTAGGCGTTGGCGCCGAATTCCTTCAACTTGGCGATGCGGAAATACTGCAGCCGGTCGGGCAGCGCCGCGCCCACTCCGGCGTGATCCTGGTGATTGCAGGTGCCCTTGAGGAGGTAGGGCTGGCCATTGAGCAGGAAGCCCTTGTCCGCGTCGAACGCGACCGTACGGATGCCGAACTCCGTCTCCTTGCGATCCACGATCTGTCCGCCGCTCTCCACGGTGGTGACCAGCTTGTAGAGCCGCGGCGTCTCCGGCGACCAGAGCTCGGGCGCGGCAACCGTCGCGGTTTGCGTCACCCCGGCTTCGGCGGCGCCACCGACTTTCGCGATCTGGTGCGCGGTCGCGACCGTCTGGCCGCCGGGCGCCAGGATCGTCCATTCAACCTTCGCGTTCGCGGACGACTTCTGCGCATTGGACAGCAGGGTTTGCAGGTGGATTTCGGCCGGGCCGGCGGGGATGTTGTCCTTGAACCAGCTGTAGACGAACACGCCGTCGGGCGCGATCGCCAGCGGGCCGGTCTTGACCAGCCAGACATGCCGGTAGATGCCGGCGCCCTCGTAGAACCAACCCTCGGTCTGCGAGGCGTCCACCTTGACGGCCACGACATTCTTCCCGCCGCAGTTGGCGACGTCGGTGATGTCGTAGCGCACGCCGCTGTAGCCGGTCTCGTGATGGCCGACGAACCAGCCGTTCACGAACACCGTGCAGTCGCGGAACGCCCCGTCGAATTCCAGCCAGAGGCGCCGTCCGGTGTCGGTCGCCGGCAGCTCAAACGTGCGCCGGTACCAGGCGACGCTGTTGTCCGGAAACCCGCTGCCCAGCGCCTTCGAGCCGTGCGCGGTGTCGCCCTTCGGGTCGAAGGGCAGTTCGATCGCCCAATCGTGCGGCAGGTTGACGCTCCGCCAGCTCGCATCGCCAAACACCGCGCCGGCCGGGCCGAAACCGGAGCCCGCCTTGGCCAGGTTCTGGCCGACGCCCCATTCATTGCCGAGATGGAACTTCCAGCCTGAATCAAGCAGCAGCCGTTCGCGTGGAGCGAAATCGGCGGCGGCAGCGGCGGACGCAAGGAGGCCCGCCGCGAACATGAGAACCGGAATGAGGAGATGGCGTTGGGGACGTTTCATGGTATTGTGGAGATTGTTCGGCCTGGTCGTGGGGGTTCGCAACTCAGGAAGCGAGCGCCGCGGCATTTTCTGCCGCGGCGGACGGGGCGGGCCGGGCCCGGCGCATCGGCGTGGCGAACGAGCAGAAGGTGAGGGCGCGCCACAGCCACTCCAGCGGTCCGTAATAGAAGCGCCGCAACCAAAGGTGGGCGACGGTGCATTGGACCACGCCGTAGCCGAGGGCTCCGAGCACGCTGAAGAACGGCCCCACATAACGATAGAGTGCCAGCCCGTAACCATAGAAGAGCGGCACGCCCACGAGCGCCTGGGTGACGTAGCCGGTGAGGCTCATCCGGCCGTACGGCGCGAGCAGGCGTAGCGCCGCCCGGGCTTTCGCCCACTGGTAAAGCAGCACAAAACCGCCGGCCCAGATGGCCATCTGCGCGACGTTGCAGTAGGAGGAGACGAGGTTGTCAGTCACGTACAGTCCCATGTCGCGGAGGCCCCACGCGCCCAGGTGCAGCTTGATGGGAAAGAGGATCGCGAACCCGATCGCCCCCGACAAGAGCGCCTGTTTGGCCAGCCGCACCCCACGAACCGGATCTTCAAAGATCCGGCCCGGCCCAGCAGCAGGCCCCACACGAACAGGCCCATCATCTGCGTATATCGCCCCGTCTCAATCGTCCACCAGATCCTCGCCAGCTGGCCCTCCCAAAGGTTGGTCCGGGTTACCTCGAGAAACGATCCGTTGGAGTAAACGTTGAAGAGATGCCCATAGATCGCCCAGTGGCGCGGCTGCGGAAACTGATAGCCCGGATCCAGGAGCACGCGACCCGTTTCCCATAGCGAGGGAATCTGCAGCACCAGCGCCACGGAAATCCAGGCCAGCGCCCGATTGCCGAGCCGGTGGAGAAAAACGAGCGGCACGCCCAGCACGGCGATCACCAACAGGATGTCGCCCGTGTAAATGATGCCGTGCAGAAAGCCGATGATTGCGAGCACGGCCAGCCGCCACAGAAACCTCCCCTGAAAACTGATCCCGCGCTGCGACCACCGGTCCAGGATCAGAAAGAAGCTGACGCCGAACATCAGCGCGAAAATCGCATACGCCTTGCCGCCGAACAGGAAAAAACCGAGGTCATGGGTCTGGGCGTTGAGTGCATGCAACCACGCCGGCGGATTTTGCGGATAGCGCATGAAGTCCCAGTGCTCGATCGAATGCAGCAGGAGGATTCCGAGCAGGGCGGAGCCCCGGAGAGCGTCAACGAGGTCAATGCGCGGATTGGGTGCGAGAGAGGTCGGTTTCATTTCACGGGTTGGCGGCGGCAGGAGGACGGGGTGCAGCCGGGACGCACACGCGCACAGCCCAGGGAACCCGGAGCGACGCCACGAGTTTTAGGGGATGGTCATGCCGGACCGCCGCCCACGTGAATCTCGAACACGCACCGCCTGCCGCCCCGCAGGACGGACTCCTTCAGTTCCACCTTGACCGGTTTTTGCAGCAGGGTTTCCCAAGTGTGTTGCTGCCAGCCCAGGGAACAATTGCACGCCACCTGGGGCGTGTGGCTGAAGCGGCTGATCAGCGGGCAGAAGCAGTCGGTCCGTTCATCGGACGCCATCGTAATCGTCCCCGTGACCCGATCATAGGTGATATTGTCCCCCGCTGCGCTCTGTTTGACCGCCCGCTTGAAACCTTCGAGATCGCCACGAAACTTCGCTCTCCAGTCGTCGCCCAGGGCCGAGCAATAGGTGCCCAGGTCAACCAGGATTTCATTCAACGTCTTTTCATCGACCCGGGCTGCCAGGATCTCCAGCAGGCGGGCATACCGCTGTTTGACAAACGGCAGCCGCCAGTCCTCGGGTTTCGTGGCCTCAGCGGCGGGCGACTCAGCCCGCGCCGGCAGACCGACCGCCGCACAGGTGCACAAGCCCAAGGCGCAGTTCTTCAGGAATTGTTTTCGGTTCATGATTCCCTTCACACTTTGACGGTTGACCTCTTTGATATCACAATCGTTCGATCGCGTCCATGGATCGCCTCCCAAAAAACCTTTGCGAAATCCACTCGCTTGGCCCGGCAACGCGGGAATGGCTGGTCAGCCATCTGCAGGCGCCCGGCCTGAAAACGACCCCGATCAGTTTTGCCGGCTTCACCGAGGCGCGCCGCGGCTACGAATTTGTGCGGCACAACCCGGCGTTCAGCGTGGTCCTGGTTTCCAGCGGAGGCGAGGGAGAGGTTTTGATCAACGGGGCCTGGGTGCGGTGCCCGGCCGGGCACGCCTACGTGATGGCCCCGCGCGCGTTGAACGCCTATCACATCCGGCCGGGACGCCGCTGGCGGCTGCACTGGGTGATCTATCCAGAGTCAGCCCGGTTGCCGACGCTGGGCCCGGGCCAGCCGCCGCGCCTTGTTCCGGTCAGCGCGCCGGGCCTCCGCCTGGCGGTCGAAGGCATGTGTTACGAGAACACCGGCACGGCGGACCAGGCGGTGGTGGGGTATTGGGCGACGATCGCCCATCGTATGGTCCTGCGAATCCTGGAGCCGGAGGGGGGCGACCCGAGGCTGGACCGGCTCTGGCTCGCCGTCGGGGGTGACATCGGCGGCGCCTGGGACCTGCGTCGCCTGGCCAGATTCGCCGGCATGAGCCAGGAATCGTTGCGCCGCCTCTGCCTGCATCATGTCGGCCGGCCGCCGCTCTCCCATCTCACCCGCCTCCGGATGCTCTACGCCGCCGATCTGCTCACCTGTTCCCAGGAAAAGATCGGTTCGATCGCCGCCCGCGTCGGATATGGGGACGGCTTCGCGTTCAGCACAGCCTTCAAGCGGGAGATGGGGATGCCGCCGAAACGATTTCGCGGCGGCGAAAAACCGGGCAGAACTCCGGCCGGTCCCGTCGGCGCGGGAAGCCGCGCCGCCACACTGTAGCCGGCCCCGGCTTCGCCGAGCCAGCGGTGGGCATGCCGGGGTCGGCCGCCTTCGATCGAGGCTACGGCGGGCCAAGGCGCCCCCGGCTACAACCTTTCCCCGCTTTCCGGCGCCGCGGCCGCCTCAATGCCCACCGGCAGCCGCCGGTGCGTCTGACGCGTCCGCGTGCGGGAACGGGGCGAACCAGGCGAGGATGATCGGCGGAATCGAGGCGAGCAGCACGAACATGAAGAAATGCGGGTAGTTGTGATTGAAGAACTCGTAGATATGGCCGCTGACATAGCCGGTGGACATCTTGGTCAACGCCATCACGCCGGTCGCGAAGGCGTAATGGGACATCTTGAACGGACCCGGTGCAATTTGCTGCATCATATAAAGCATATGGCCAACCGAACCGAAACCGAAGCCGAACTTCTCGATGGTCACGATCGCTGAAACCAGTGCCATGTTGTCTGGCATCGCATGGCTGAGATAGTAGTAGGTGACGTGCGGGACGTTGAGCGCGACGGCCATGAAGAAGAAGGAGCGCCGAAGCGTGAACTTCGCCGCGAACAGTCCGCCCACCAGCGCGCCCGCAAGGAAGCCGATCGTGCCGTACGTGTTGTAGATGGTGCCGATCGCCTGGTTGTTGAAGCCCATCCCGCCGACATTTCGCGGATCCATGAGAAACAGCTGCCCGAAGTTCTCGATGAATCCCTCGCCAAACCGATACATGAAGATCACGAGCAACATCATCCAGATGCTCTTTTTCTGGAAGAACGTGATCCACGTTTCCTTCAGAGCCAGCCAGGCTGCGGCCATGCCGCCACCGTGAAGGGACGATGGTTCGCCTTCGGGCAGGTTCCAGGCGTGCCACAAGCCCAGGAGCGCCATGGTGCAACCGAGCAACCCCATGACGACCATCCAGGAATGCGTCCAATCGACGCCATAATTGTCGTGCAGCTTGCCCGTGATCACGACCAGCGGTCCCGCAGCCAGGATGCTGCCGCAGTTCCAACAGATCCCCTGGATTCCCATCCACTTCGCCTGATCCTTCTGGGGGAGGGTCGTCAGATAGACCGCATCGGCGGCGATGTCCTGCGTGGCCGACGCAAATCCTGCGACCCAGAACAACGCGAGAGAGAGGCGGAAGAAACCTGGCAAGGGCAACACGAAGACAACCAACCCGATCACGACCGCCATCAGGAACTCCATGGTGAGCACCCAACGGCGCTTCGTAAGATAGGGTTCGAGGAACGGCGACCAAAACGGTTTCAGAACCCAGGGCAGATAAATCAGACTCGTGTAGAGCGCGATGTCGGTGTTCGTGATGCCGAGATTCTTGTACATGATCTTCGACACCACCGCCGCCGTGGCGTTCGGAACGCCCATGGCGAGGTAGAGCGAGGGCACCCAGAACGCCGGATGCCGGGGGGAGGGGCGGGGCTGGTTCATGAAGAAAGGCGAGCGGAACTTGATCAAATCGCAGCGGATAGTCAGGTCGAAACCAGCCGATGATGCGGAAAAACGGAGCGATCATGGGTGATTTCCCGCCGATCGGAAACCAATCCCAGACTCTATTGTTGGAGTAAATCGCATTCGCCACCATACCACGGGAAGTTCTGGCTCGTGATATCGCTGCCAGATGCTGTAGCCTCGGATTGAGAATATTTGCCAAGAACACTACTTCCGTCCCGTGCCCCCGATGATGCCTGCGCATAAGAAACGCCTCAGCGAGCGGGATATCTGCACAAAGTTCATCACCCCTGCGCTCACGAAGGGCGGCAAATGGGACCTCATGAGCCAGATCCGCGAGGAGGTGACGTTTACCAAGGGACGTGTGATCGTCCGAGGCCAGCTCTCCAGTCGCGGCGAACCGAAGCGAGCCGACTACATCCTCTACCAGAAACCCGGCATTCCGTTGGCCGTCGTCGAAGCGAAAGATAATAACCACGCCGTTGGCGCGGGCATGGAGCAGGCGTTGGGTTACGCTGAAACCCTGGATGTCCCGTTCGCCTTCAGCTCCAACGGCGACGCCTTTGTCTTTCACGACCGAACCGGGCTTTCCGATCCGGTCGAGGTCGAGATTGCCCTCGAAGATTTCCCGTCCGCCGCGGACTTGTGGGACCGCTTTTGCCGATGGAAGGATCTGAAGCCCAAACAGCAGGCTATCGTGGCGCAGGCCTACCACGAGCAGGGACCGGACAAGGAACCCCGGTACTACCAGCACACTGCGATCAACCGGACGATCGAATCCATTGCAAAGGGTCAGGACCGCTGCCTGCTCGTCATGGCGACCGGCACCGGCAAGACCTTCGTCGCTTTCCAGATCATCTGGCGTCTCTGGAAGGCCGGCGTAAAGAAACGCATCCTTTTCCTCGCCGACCGAAACATTCTTGTCGACCAGACCCGGGTGAACGACTTCAAGCCCTTCGGCTCGAAGATGACTGATCAACCGTTGCCCCGCATCGCATCAACCCAGCCGGCGGCCGGACCGACATTCTGCCAGGCCTGACGCCCCTTCTGCCAGAGTGAGGCAAGCGCCTGCTCATCGACCTCCGTTGCCTGCGGTGCGAACTGGATCAGCCGGATGTTGCGCAGAGCTTTCGTCCGCAAGTGCTGCTCGGCCTGCACGCGCAGCGTGACATGCTTGTAGAGCTGGTTCTCCTTTTCGGCCCCGAGTTGTTCCTCGGTTGCGTCAACACGAAGGCTCTCGCCCGTGTCGGCCAGCACGAGATGCACGTTCGGGTCCTGCTTTCCCCCGGCGTTCACGACCTTGCCGGCGACGTACTTCGCCACGCTCACCCAGGCGTTTTCGCTGCCGTGTTGAAACCTGCTGCTTTGGTCCACCCGCACCGTAGGACCCGCACCAGTTCCGCTCGCGTACACCCGGTTAGGGGAGCGTCGAGCCCGCTTCTGCCACTGTTCAATCACCTTCGCACGCGTGGGCTGGATGGAGTCCAAGTCCCCCGTCTGCTCCAGCCGCGCCATATCCGCCTGTACGTCGGCCGCCAGCAAAGAGGCGACGAGGGCGACCACCTTCAACGATCCGCGTTCGATCCGCACCCGCGAATCCGCGAGACTGGCACCGGGAAAATCGCCTTTGATAAGGGTTTCGATCTCACCAAGGAAACCGCGCAATGTCGTCAGGTCCACCGTCTCCGGTGAGAGGGGCTGGCCGCCGATCAGGTCATCGAGCGAGTACTCGAGCGCTGTGAGTTCGTTGCTCATGTTACGCTGGGGCAATATCGCTGAACTCGCCTGATGTCACAAGCCGTTTATGGCACCCGGGGGAATGCCGCAACAGAAGTCATCATCTGATGACCTTGGTGCTTCGCGGCTCGCCGCCTCCGCGCCCTCCGTGTGATCAATGAGGATGTCTGCAGTTGCTTCTTTGGATGAAACCGGCTCCCGCCGAACGCCAGGCCCAGTTTCTCGCCTATATCCATCAATGCGGATTGGTGAACGGTTGCGCTCCGGCAGAGGCAGACATGCAGCGTTTCTTTCAGGTCACTCCGCCTTGTGTGCATTCGATGATCCTCACGCTGGAACGGAGGGGCCTCATCCACCGCGTGCCGGGGCAGGCGCGCAGCATCACTCTCGCCATTCCGTCAGAGACATTACTCCCACTGAAACCCATCCCGAGTTAGCCGAACGGACTTCTTCCCCTTGGCGCGCCTCGCGCCCTGGCGTGAGCCGTCTCCATTCCGGATCTCCTGGCTCACGCCAAGCCCGCCGAGCCCGCAAGAAGGACCTGTCGTCTCTCCGCCTGGTGGGGTGATCCGCGGTTCCGTCCTGGCAGCCCCAACTTGACATCAATGCAAACTTCGTGTGTTGGTTTTGCATGAGCTGGAAGACCGTCACTCTCGACACCGAAGCTTATCGGCTGCTCAAGCGGGCCAAGCGGCCACGGGAATCGTTCGGCGACGTGGTGCGGCGAACCTTCGAACCGGAGAAGGATCCGGCGGACTACCTGGAGGAACTGGCCGCCAATCCGCCCAAGGTCAACGTCGCGATCTTGCGGCAGCGCCAGGTTGCCCCCGCCGGTCCGGCCGGCCGAAGGTGCGCCATGCTGTTTGATACCACGTTCTTCATCGACCTGGCGGACGAACTGCATTCCGGCGGCCCGCCGGTCTGTCAGAATTTCCTGCGGCAACACCGGCACGAGACCAGCAATACGTTATGTCTCGTCGTCTTGCTCACGAGAACTACATGAAGACGTCGGCGTTTGAGATCCTTGCCGATCGCGGCCTTGTCAAGCACATCGGCACTTCGAATATGACGATCAAAAAGATGAAGCTCCTATTGAGGGATGCGGGCATCAAGCCGGCCGCCAACGAAATGGAGCTTCATCCTCCTCAGCAGCCGGAGCTTTTCGATTTCGTGGTTCAAAACGGAATTCTACGGTGGGATACTCTCCACTCGGATCGCCAAGCAGGCCCGAACGTGACAGGACCATCCAGGATACCGTCGATATCGATGACCCCGTCATCCGAAGCATTGCAGACTCGCACGGGCTTACCCCCGCTTCCGTCTGCATTGCCTGGGCAGTATCAGCGCGGCCAGGTGCCGATCCCATTCTCGGTGCAAGAGTTATCAGTAGAAGACAGCCTCAATGCGGCATCGATTCAACTGACTTCCGACGAGATGACGGCAATTGCCGGCATCAACAAGTGCCGCCTCATCAAAGGACAGGTGTTCTTATGGGAGGACGAGTAGGTTGGGAAGACCTTGCGGACGGATGCGTAGCCTAGATATCACGAGTGCCAGACCCCAGAATCCGGCAATCTTGTGGTCGGCGTCGCGGTCGATGATGACCGTGGTGTCTGAAGGCCCTTGTAACACCCGATATCGCGTCTCTACTTGCTTCTGATCTGTGGATTTCCTGAAACCCGGTTTGAACGAAGTGATCTCTCCGGCGTCCTTGAAGCTGTCGGCGATTCCGATCCAGTGGCCCTGGTCTTCATAAGCCTTCTTCAGGTCGACGCTCATAAGGGAAGTGTCAGCCTTACATTCGATGACCGATTTGAGGAATGCCTGGTCGCCGCGAGTCAGGTCTGGATCCCTGTCCTTGATGGGGTTGAGTTGAAGATCGGGTACCGCCGGCCGGCTAGGTCAACGGCCAATCCGCCAAGAGGTCGGGAGTGCCGTTGTTTGAAAGGATGATCACTGTAAGGTTGAAGTCTAGGAACCTACAAAGTGGGACCTCCAGCCATCGACCTTTCCGGTGTGGGAGAAGGCGTCAAAATCGCGCGGCCTACCGATTTCCCAACCCAGCCCATACGGCGGATAGGAACCGTCGTTCAGCGGTCGCGGCTGAAGCATCTCCTTGAAGGTGTCGGCTTTGACAACCTTCTCGGTGTAGAGTCCGGCGTCGAATTTCTCTAGATCGTCGAGGCTGGCGCCGATATCGCCATTTCCGTAGCAGTATCCCGGATTGAAGAGGGCAGGCTCTACGCCGCCACCCTTTGTAAAGTAGCCGTGAACGCAATTGGGAAGATCCTTTAATTGAAGGATGTAAGCGTGCTTCATGTCGAGGGGTCGAAAGACTGTTTGGGCGACGAAATCGGGTTCGCTCTTGCCGGCCACCTTCTCAATCACTTTGGCCAAAAGGACATAGTTGCCATTCGAATAGTGGTACTCCACGCCGGGATCGGCGGTCGTGGGCAGTGTCATCAGCTTCTTGATGAGATCATCAGGGACGAAATGGGGTTTGGTCATTAACGTTCCATGGGACGTTGTTGTACTGATCCGGAATTCCGGACGTGTAATAGAGCAGCCGGCAAGCGGTATTGGCTTCCACGTAGCGGGCAGAAAAGGCAGGTAATTGCCGACACCGGTGGGTCAGCTTGAGCACGCCCTTCTCGTTAAGAGACATGATGCAGAGGCTGACGAACGGTTTGGAGAGCGAGGCGATCGGAAAGACCGAGGTTCGGCTGACCCTCTCCTTGGATTCAACATCACAAACTCCCAGCGTCTGCTCGGCGACGACCTTACCGTCGCGGAGAATCGCATAGGCCAGCCCTGGCACGTGGTACTTCGCCATAAAGTCGGCGGCGAGTTTCTTCGCAGATCCAGACCAACCCATCGATCGCGCAGAAACGGTCACAGCAATATA
>CAWDQK010000074.1:0-29162 GCA_963804395.1 uncultured Verrucomicrobiae bacterium
GGACAGGATCTCCACACCGTCTGCCAGAGCGCCCAATGCCCCAACCTGGGTGAATGCTGGTCGCGCGGCACGGCCACCGTCATGATCCTCGGCAACGTCTGCACGCGCTCCTGCAATTTCTGCGCGATCCAGACCGGCCGCCCGACCGAATTGGATTTTGGCGAGCCGGCCCGCGTGGCGGAAGCGGTTGCCGGGATGAATCTGCGCCATGTCGTCATCACCAGCGTCGCCCGCGATGAGCTGACCGACGGCGGCGCGAGCGTCTGGGCGGCCACGATCCGCGCCGTGCGCCACCGCAATCCGGCGACCGCCATCGAAGTCCTGGTTCCCGACTTCAAGGGGCGCCTGCCGGATGTTGACACCGTCCTCGAGGCCCGGCCCGACATCTTCAACCATAACGTCGAAACCGTGGAACGGCTGCAGAAGCCGGTGCGCGTGCAGGCCCGCTACGATCGCAGCCGCACCGTGCTGCGCCACGCCCGGGACCGCGGCTTCACCACCAAGACCGGAATCATGCTGGGCCTGGGCGAACTCCGGGAGGAGATCGAACAGACCCTGCGCGACGTGGTCTCCGACGGCGTGCAGATCCTGACGGTCGGGCAATACCTGCAGCCGACTGCGCGGCACCTTCCAGTGGATCGGTGGGTGACGCCGGAGGAGTTCCGGCATTGGAAGCAGTTTGGCCTGTCGATCGGTCTCGGCGTGGTCGAGAGCGGCCCGTTCGTGCGCTCGAGCTATCACGCCGACGAGCAGTCGCAGAAGTATACCGGTCCCGACCATCTGAATACGCAGAATGCGCTGGCCGGCGCCTAGGGCGGTCTAAAAACTGAAGTTGAAAGGATCGGCGCCGTTGCGGCGATCGCAGTCGAGGGCTGCAACGGCGGCCATTTCGGAGTCCGTCAACCCAAAGTCGAAGATGTCGGCGTTCTCCGCGATCCGTTGCGCTTTCACCGATTTCGGGATCGTCACGAAGAGTTGCTCGCGCGGCACGCCGCAGGAGTGGATCGCGCGCCCGACGCCCCGCTCGTTGCCGTAGATCGCGGCAGTGTCGATGCTCCGGTACCTCCACATCGGCCCGAAGTTCGGCACCGTCTCCAAGCAGGCCGTCAACAACGCCATCAAGGCATGCCGCCGCCGCGGCGATGCCGACTGGCTCATCATTCTCGGCTTCAGCTTCGAGAGCGATATCGAGAGCAAGTCCGTCACCACCAGCCAGGGCCAGTTCCAGGTCACCAAAGTCCGCATGCACGACGACCTGCTGCAGGAAGGCCTGCTCAAGCGCGACAAGAAGGCCGCCAGCTTCGTCACGATTGGCGAGCCCGACATCGGACTTTCGATCGAATCGCGCCACGCGGAACCGAAGAAACCGGAAACGTGGGCGACTGGGCAACCGTCGAGATTCGCGGCCTGGACATCTACGATCCGATCAAGGACGAGGTGAAGGGCCGGGACGTGCACGACATCGCCTACTGGATGGTCGATACCGACTACGACGGCGCCAACTTCATCGTGCGCCAGGCCTTCTTCTGCGGCGGCGACAAGGACGAGTTCGACGACTGGAAGAAAGGCCTCACCAACCTCGCCCTCCTCGGCGCAAAGAAGAAGGCTGAGAAGACCCTTCGCATCGAAATTGACGAAGAAGCCTTCGCCCGCCTCTACGGCCACCAGTCCCACCCCTTCAAGATTCGCGACGGCCAGCGGATCGCCGTCCGAGTCATCAGCCAGTTCGGGGAGGAGACGACGAAGGTTTTAGTTGTGTGAGGGCAGACTGAAGCGCAGGCCTGCATGGCGGCTGTTCACCGTGCACGGGACCTCATTTTCAGGGCGGCAAGAGCAGCCAATCCTTTAGAGGCGAACTCGTGGGATGATCATCGCGATTCCAACCAAGGACTGTCGCGTTTACCAATGAAGTTGCTCTTTTGCCTTGCTCATTGACGGAAGAAAGGATTCAGGCAAACTTCCTTGCATGACGACAACCTCCAAGCTGACCCGGAAGAACCAGACGACCGTGCCGAAGGCGGTGACCGAGGCCCTCGGCATGAAACCGGCTGATCGGTTTCTCTATGAGATCCAGGCGGACTACGTGATCCTCCGGGCCCGCACCGGCCGGCTGGCAGACATGCTGCACGAGCCGCCGCCAGTCCCGCCGCCGAAACGGCCGCCGACCCAGATAGAAATCGATGAGGCCATTGGTCGGCACCTGGCCGAGGACGACGCCCGCATCCGGCGGCAATGGCACGCGGCCCAGATGAAGGAAGCCCGCGCGGCGGCAAAGAAATGATCGCCCTCGACACCAACGTTATCATCCGAATCCTGACGCACGATGATCCGGCGCAACTCGCCGCGATCGGACGCCTTTTCGAATCCAACCCGGACGAGACGTTTCTGGTGCCCGACGTCGTCCTAGCCGAAGTCGTCTGGACCTTGCGTGCGACCTATCGCTGGGAGCGCACTCAGATCGCCGCCGCCCTGCGGCGCCTTGCCGCCAAGCCCGACGTCGAATTTGCGAACCGGGACCAGGTCGATGCGGCGTTGATAGCGCTGGAAGCCGGCGGCGATTTTGCCGACGAGTTGATCCTCGCCCGCGCCCGGGCGGACGGCTGTTCGGCGCTCGCGACCTTTGACCTCGACCTGGCCCGCCGGCATCCGGATTTCGTCATCAAGCCGAGATGAGGATCAGTCCGCCTTCACCTCGGCCAGCGCGCGCTGGGTGGCGGCGAGCAGGGAATCGGGGCCGACGGGTTTGCCGGTTGCGTTCTTCATCCAGAGATCCGGCGCAAGATCGCCGAACTTGGCGATGCGTTCGTATTCGCCCACCGTAGTTGCCGACCTTCCGGATCTGCTCTTCCACCTGGAAGCCGATGAGGTGCCCGATCGGATAGTCCGGCAGGTACAGCATGTCGCTGATCATGTGCGAATAGACCGCCAGCAGGGTGACGTCGCGCCGGTGGAAGACAGGCGCGTAGTAGCGATTCCAGAGATCGCGCGCGATCTGCAACGTCGCCGCCTTCAGTTCCGCGGGCGTCGCGGCGGGATGCTCGTACATCCAGTGCCACACACCCATGTCGACGAGGGCCACGCCGGAGATTTCGGCGGTCGCCCAATACGTGTCGATCGTGCCGAGTGCCTCGGTGCGGGCATCCGGGCGGGTGAGGCCGAGCGCCTCAAGGTCGTGCCCCTGGTTCATCATGGCGAGCGCCTCGGTGAAGGCGGTGTTGGGCACGCCGGCGAGCAGGTGATAATCCACCAGATTCATCGAGAAGGTCTGCTCGATGTTGTGCCCCATCTCGTGCACCGCGATGTTGAAGCCCTTGTAGTTCATTCCGTCCGTCCCGACCCGGGTGCGCAAACGGGCTTGCTGCCCCGCCATTCCCGGCGGCATGGCGTGGCCCGGACCGCGGGACGGCTCGACATCGATGTGGGCCTGCAGGTAGGCGGCGCGTTCCGGGCTGAATCCGAGGCGGGTCAGGAGCTCCGGCATCGCGGCCCGGTAGGCGGCGGCCGTGGGAAACTTCCGGCGGACAATTTCATCGAGTTGAGCCTCGGTGTAGGCCCCGTGCGGATGAAAGCCGTTGTACCAGATGTCGAACGGCTCGAGCGGGCGGCCCAGGCGGTGCTCGATTTTCCCCGCGACCTCGGTAAACTGCGGAGAGCCCAGCACCTGCTCCAGCATCGTCCGCACCCGCTCTTCGCTCATCTGGCGGTCGAGCTCGAAGCGGCGGGCAATAAACGTCGGCGCGGCCGGCGAAAACGGATCGGCCTGCTGCTGGGCGTGGAAGATCGCCAGCAGCCTGGCGTAACGCGTGTCCGGCTCGGCCGTATTTGTAACTTGGATACCGGACGGGGCCGCCGGGCCGAGATCGGCGACCGGCGAAGCCTGCACCGTGTTGGTCACCGGGTTCCAGTCCACCTGCGGGTTGTTGATGACGACCCGCGGGATGGTCTGGTCGATGATCCGCTCCATCACCTGCTGGATCAGGCGCTGCCGGGCGAGTCCGCCGGCGGCGTTGCCGTACTGCGCCTTGATCTCGTCGCGCAGATTCCAGTGGGTAATGAGCCTCAGGCCGGCCGGGAACAGCCGCGCGCCGTCCGCGCCGACGAGGTGGTGCATGCAGATGTTGTAGTCGTCGATGTACAATTCGGCGTCGGCCTGCGCCTCCGCGATCGCCTGGTTGACGTCGCCCGGAATGCGTTGGGAGAACACCTGCGCCAGCCGCACCTCGGCCCACTGTCGGCGGGTCCACGCGTCGCCCTCCGCCAGGCGCTGGTCGAGCGTCGTCAGCGGAAAGTTGAGCAGCACAACGAACGCGAGCTTGTTGCGAAAGCAGTCGTCCACGAAATGCGCACCCGGCTCATACGCGGCGAACAGCTCGTCGAGCGGCCTGACCGCCCCGGTATCCAGATCGACCGGCTTTCGCAGTTCGTAACGAAGCTCCGAAAAGTGCCCGTCGAATTGCGCGAGCAGGTGGTCGAACCGGTTGAACACCGCGTCGAGCGACGCAGGGTCGGCGGCGAACTGCCGGCGCACCAACGCGGCGAACTCCGCGGCGTCGCCGTCCCCCGCCCGCCAGAATTCGCCCATCTGCGCCAGGCCGCGATGCAACCGGGCGCGCTGGCTGTCGTCGCCTTTCGCGCCCAGATCGGCTTCAAGCTTTGCGGCGGCATCCTTGAACCACGCGGGCGGCCGGGCATCCGGTCCGGCCCGCAGTACCGGGCGACAGCACACGCTGACCGCGAATAGAGAAACCACCAGGCAGGCGCGGGAGACGATCATGGGGACAAAGGGTCGGCTGAGGTTCGCACGATTCAGTAATAGAACAAGGCTGGCAGGTGGGAGGACAGGTCGCCTGCGAGCCCCGCCGCCGCGGCGCGGGCGAGCAGGCTCCTACGCTGATCATTGGCCAGGCTCATTGGGCGATCTTGATTCGCAACACGGTGCGCGAGTTTGCTGGAAACGTATGCGAGAATCTCGGGCCGGCAACAACCAGAGCTTCCTCGTGTGGAGCGACCCTGGCCGACGCCTCGAACGAATTCTCGTCGTCCGCGCTGCCCGACGTCAAGACGACGGCACGGCTGCCTGCCGCCACGCCGGCAAGGTCTTCGAGGTCCACGATCGTTTCGGTCGCCGTCTCGTTGGGATTGACCGCCGTGACCACCACCTCGCCAGTCCTGCCGTCCAATCCCCCGACCGCATACACCGGCTGAAGGTTTCGGCGGATGGCATCGCCAACCATCCTGCCGTCGAGGAAGCACTTGATCGACCTGCCCTGCAGCACACCAGGCCGGTCAGTTTGGGAAGATGCTTGTGAGGGCAAGGGCGCAAACAAACCAGCCGCGCCTAGATTGGTTTCATAAAGAGTGTGGCCGCGAGCGTGAGCGAGTGAACGAGCCGTCCGCTCGCCCGTTCGACAAGCCCCTCGATATGCTCGCAGCTGCGGGTGGGTGTTCGGCTACGGTTCAAGTTAAACCGCCCCTACAATTCCAGCACCACGACGGATTTTGCGGGGAGAACGACGGTCAGGATTCCGTTCGCCAGGCTGGCGTCGCCGAACACAGCCGGCCGCACGGCATTGGGCGCATCAAACGTGTTGTGCGCGTTCATTGTCGGCGCGGTCAGAACGCGTCCGGTTACGCCTTTCGCCACGAAGCCATCCAGGGTGCAAACAACCGTGACCGGATGGTTCGGATCAGTGTTGACGAGCGACAGATGGACCTTGCCCGCGGTCTCCCGCGAGGCCGAGGCGCTAACCGCCGGAATCGACTGATCGCCGCATCGGTAGTCGGGCGTGACCAGTTCGACCGGCATGAAAGTCGCGCCCTGATGGACCTTGAACATCTCAAAGACCCAATACGTCGGAGTGACGGTCATCTTCGGCCCGTCGGTGAGAATCATCGCCTGGAGGACGTTGACCATCTGCGCGATGTTGGCGCCGACGACGCGGTTCGCGTGGCGGTGGAAGACGTTCAGGTTGAGTCCGGCGACGATGGCGTCGCGCAGGGTGTTCTGTTGATAGAGAAAGCCCGTGTTGGTGCCCGGCTCGACGTCGTACCAGGTGCCCCACTCGTCCACCACGAGGCCAACGCGCTTCTCCGGGTCGTACTTGTCCATGATGGCGGAATGCTTCGTGACCAGCTCCTCCATCCGTAAGGTGCCGCGGAGCGTCGCGAACCACGCGGCCTCGTCAAAATCCGTCGCCGATCCCTTCTTCTTCCATTCGCCCGTCGGCAGCGTGTAATAGTGGAGCGACAGGCCGTTCATCTGCTTTCCGGCGATGGCCATGAGGACGTCGGTCCAATTCAGGTCGCCGCCGCTGGCGCCGCCGGCCACCCGGTAGATGTCGTTGCCAGGATAGTTTTTGATGAAGGTGTTGTAGCGCCGGAAATTGTCCGCGTAGAACTCCGGACGCATGTTCCCGCCGCAGCCCCAGCTTTCGTTGCCGACGGCAAAATAGGGAACTCTCCACGGCTTGTCGTGGCCATTCTTCCGCCGGAGATTGGCGAGGGGCGAATCGGCGTCCGAGGTCATGTACTCGGCCCACTCCATCATTTCCTGCACGGTCCCGCTGCCAACATTGCCGCAAACATAGGGTTGGGTACCGATCTGCTCGCAAAAATCCATGAACTCATGCGTGCCAAAGCTGTTGTCCTCCACCACGCCGCCCCAGGTTGTGTTGATCATCTTCGGGCGCTGGTCGCGCGGGCCAATGCCATCCTTCCAATGGTACTCGTCGGCAAAACAACCGCCCGGCCAGCGGACGTTGGGAATGTGAAGCTCGCGCAACGCCGCGACGACATCGTTGCGAATGCCACGCGTATTCGGGATCGGAGATTTCTCGCCCACCCAGATTCCTCCGTAGATGCAGTGGCCTAGATGTTCGGCAAACTGGCCGTAAATGTTCGGATTGATGACCGGACCAGGTTGGCCGGCCTTGATGGTCAAGGCCGCGGTCGCTGGCGCGGCGGCAGCCTCGGCCGCCGCGAGCGGGCACCAGGCCCGCGCCGCGATGGCGCCCGCAGCCAAACAGGAATACAGACGGATTGAGTTTTTCATGGAAATGGCGGGTCTGGGCAACAGGGTCCGTTCGCCCAAGCCTCCTTCAGCGCGTGGTCGGCGGGCGAGCCCGCGCCCGACCAGATCCGGCGCTGGGTCCAATCCACGGACGGATCGCCCCGGAAGGGATGCATCGCCGGCACCCCACCCATCACGGCGCGTTGGATGAAATCGCGCCGGTCGGTCGAATCCACAGGAGGAATCGTGAGCGGGGTCAACGGGAAATGTCCGGGCAGTGCACCTCCAGCAGAGAAACAGGCTGCCGCGGCAGCGTAAATGTCAATCTGACCTGGAAGTCATCGATGGGGGCCCCGGCTCAAGGGCGCATCTGCCGATTGACGGTGAAGCAGCAAGCTCGGCGATTCCGTAGCGGAGCCGCGTGCCTAGCCGGAGCTTTAGCGAAGGCTGGCGTCCGGCTCCGGCGGCGCGGAACGCCTGCCATGCCGTAGCCTTGCGCGAAGGCTGGCCGCGCCGCTACCGTCAATCGGGAGATGGGGCCCCGGCCAAAGAAATCCAGGAACTTGCCTTGCCATTGCGGTCGCATTCGCTGATGCTGGCCTTTCGTAATAGCCGTTGGATGACAGTGACCGGTGGGTCTTCAGGTGACTTGAGTTCAGATGACGATTCGAAACCCGGATTCCGGGAACGGGCTGGCAGCGAACGATGAATACGAACCACCATCACCATGAACACCAAACTATACGTCAGTAACCTGTCCTTCGAGACCACCGAGGAAGCGTTGCGCGCGGCGTTTGCGCCATTTGGCACCGTAACCGAGGTTTACGTCGCCACCGATCGCGAGACCGGCCGCCCCCGCGGCTTTGCCTTTGTGACCTTTAGCGCGCCGGCGGAAAGCCAGGCCGCCATCATGAAAATGAACGGCGTTCAGCTCGACGGCCGCGCGCTGTCGGTTGCCGAGGCCCGCCCGAAGGAGGACTCCGGCGGCCGTTCATTCGGACCGGACCGCAAGGCCGGAGCTTTTCAGGCACGCAACAAGCGCCGCTATTAGCAGGAGCCGGGAGGACGAAGTCCGACACGATGCCAGCCCCGGCACTGCCGGCGGTTCCGGCCACGTTCGTGACCACCCCGCCGGCAGTGATTGTCCGGATCGTGCAGTTGCCGGTATCTCCGACAAAGATATCGCCCGAAGCAGCGCCAGCACCCAACCCGGCGAAGCCGGAACCAAAGCAGCGAGCATCGGGTTGCGAGTAGCGAGCAGAGCCATTGATTATCCTCGCAAACATCATCGTTGTTCACGAGTAAGGGACTAAGACACGAAACTCCGCGAAATGTTTCCGCGGCGCCACCGGAAAACGCTCATGCCTGCAATTTGCGTTCGCGTGCGGCGGACCAATTCCGCTGCGGTGGTAAGAAGAGGTTGAAGGAATCAATCGAACGTCAGATCCACTGCCTCCCCGACGTAGCGGACCGACCGGTCCGGCTGCAGAGCAAACCCGAATCCAACCGGCTTCTTTCCAGAGATCAGGATCACCTGGAATGTCCTCTCTTTCAGCATGCCCGGGAAACTCCCCGTGCGGGCCCCGATATGCAACTGGCGGGTGGCATCGTCCCACCGCAGCGGGATGCGGGCGGCCGCGCCGTTCTCGTAACCATAGGTCAGCCCATCGTCCTCATAGAGCGTGAAGGATCCGCTGGCGCCGGCATAGACGAACAACGTGACCGGATCAGCCGGCTTTTCCGAGGTGTATTGAAGCTCGGGACCGACGGGAATGATCCCGCCAGCCCTGGCGTACACCGGAATCGCATCGAATGGCGCGGGTGCCCCGATTGTCTGTCCACCCGCAACGGCCGCCCCAGTCCAGAAATCATACCAACCGGCGGCTGGCGGCAAATAGACCGGCCGGCTGCGCGCCCCTGATTGGCTCACGGGGTTGACCAGCAAAGCCGGGCCAAACAGATACTGGTCGGTGATCTCGCGTGCCTTGGCATCAGCACCAAAGTCCATCACCAGCGGGCGCATGATCGTGCCGCCGCTGTGAGTCACCAGATCGGTGAGGGAATAAATGTAGGGCAGTAACCGGTAGCGCAGGCGGTCGAACTTGAGTTGCGCCCGGTAGGCCGGCGAAGTCTCGCCGCCAAATTGCCACATCTCCCGGTCGGGATGTTCGCCATGGACCCGCAGCAGAGGTGTGAAGGTGCCAAACTCAAACCAGCGGGTGTTCAACTCGCGCCAATCTTCGACATCCGCGGCGGCTGCTCGGCCGTAAACCGGATCGCCGGCGCTGGTCTCACCCGACGCCGCCGAGTACCGCGCCGGCACCGCAAATCCACCGATGTCCATCGTCCAATAGGGCAGGCCTGACAGGCTGAAGCTCAGTCCGGCTTGGATCTGCTTGCGGAGCGCAGTCCAGGTGGAACTGGTGTCACCCGACCAGACCGCCGCCGCATACCGCTGCTGGCCCGCGAAACCGGAGCGCGTCAGGATGAACACGCGCTGGTCGGGAGCCACGGCACGCTGGCCGTCAAAGACCGCCCCGGCATTCACGAGCGGAAACGCGTTCAAGACGCGGGAACCCGGCCCGAGAGCCGTGGGATTCATGTAATCGCGCTGAGCATCGAGGGTCGGAACCCGCGTCAGATCCGGCTCCGAGGCATCAAGCCACCAGGCATCCACGTGCTTGCTGAACAACTCCCGGTTGATCTGCGACCAGAAGAGCTCCCGGGCGTCCGGATTGAACGCGTCATAGAATGTGTACGGGAAGCGCACCCAGTCCCGGATGTTCTCCTTCAAGTTGCGTTCGTAGAGAAAACCGCGGGTGTGCATCGCGGAGAAGTTCTTCGTCCCGGGATAGAACTTGGGCCAGACGGAGATCATCAGGCGCGCATGCAGGTCGTGGATCGCCTGGATCCACCCCGCGGGATCGGGGAAGCGGGCCGCGTCGAATTCATGCGACCCCCAGGCGTCGTCCTTCCAGTAAAACCAGTCCTGCACGATGTTGTCGAAGGGGATGCCGCGGGCCCGGAAGCCCTTGACAACGTCGAGGCTCTCCTGCGCGGTCTTGTAGCGCTGGCGGCTCTGCCACAACCCGAACGCCCACTGCGGCATCATCGGTGCCGCGCCCGTGATCGAGCGATACCCGGCAACGACCGCGTCGAGATCGGGGCCGGACACAAAATAGTAGTCGATCCGGTCAGCCACCTCCGACCAGAGCGAAGTCGCAGCGCCGGCCGCCGGAGTCTTCCAGCGCAGCTGCACGACCGGCGGATTGTCGTTCTTTACCCAGTCGACCCGCAGGCTGTGGCGCCGGCCGGCCTCGAGGCGCACCCGGGCGAGGTCGTACCACGGCAGCCAGCCTTGTCGCCAATGGTTCGCCACGAGCTGACCATCGATCCAGACCTTGAGGTCGCCGTCCGAGTAGGTTTGGAACTGGTAGTCTCCCGTTGTCTCCGGTTCGATCCCTCCCTCCCAGCGCACACTGAAGTCGCCGCGCTCCGGCAGACCCGGGTTGATGGCGGTGTTCGAAGGCGGCCACGGTTTTGCCAGAATGTCGATCTTCGCGTCGGCCTGCCGTGCCACCCGATGCTCGAAACGGGCGTCGGCAAAGTACGATCCGGTCAGCCCGCCCGGTTTTCCGTCGGCGTCGAACAGCCGCACGCCCGGGATGGCTTCAAACGGCCGCAGGTCGCCGAACCGGGTGTACGATGGATTGTCCCACAGAATCCCATACCCAGCGCTGGAGACCAGCAATGGGATCACCACGGAGCCGTTGTGCTGCCAGAGATCGAGATCGTAGCCCTTGATGTTGACCAGGCCCAGCTGGTTTTGGCCGAGGCCGTAGAGCGATTCGTCAGCCCTGGACTCCCATTGCTGTTGGGCATGGAACGTCTGAGCACCCTGGACGTCCGCGGGGGTCAGCCGCCGGCCGCCGGCCTTTTCGGCAATGATCGGCCGGCCCGCGCCATCGAGAAAGCTCACCGCTCCGGTCGCCAGATCGATCCGTGCCTTGAGGCTGGCAGTTGCGACCACCAGCTCACCCGCCCCGGGCGTCACCTGCCACTCTGGCGCCGGACCGCGCCGTGGCGCGACCATCAGGCTGGCCTGGGCAAAGAGAGACTCATCTTTTGCGTAGGCCACCCGCATGATGTTCTCGGCCCTGACCTCGATTTTGAGAAATCCCTGGTCAAGCGGGAGCACAATGCCATCCGCCTGTTTTTCAAACGCCGGGCCGGCGGCAAACAGATTCGCGCCCACCACGGCGATCGGCAGAACACGTGCAATCAGGTCTATTCTCATCGCAGGGATTTGGTTCGGGAAGGATTAATGATCGTTCCGGCAAAACCCGGAGCGCAATCAGAGTTCTATCGGGCCGGCGTGTCCGAGGCCTCCGGTCGATAGATCTCGGAGAAAACCGTGCGCAGGTCCGCCGGATCCGTGCAACTCTCCGCGGCAACCGCCATCGCCAGGCACCCGAACCCGCGCATCACCACGCGCCCGTCCACCCATCCCTGGCCCGAGATCTCCCAGCCTTCGTCGCGACGTCGCGTGACCTTGAGCTCCATGACCAGCTGCTGTCCCGCCTCGATGGATTGTTCGAATTGCGCCGTTCCGATTCGCGTGATCAATCCGAATTGTCGGAAGTCCGTGAACAAGAGAATCAGCCAGTTGCCGAGCTGCAGGAAGCTTTCAAGCGCCAGCGTCTCCGGTAGATGCGGCGGGCCGCCAAAGGGCTCCTTGAGACAGCATTCCTCGAACGAGACGGTCTTGACCCCGCGGATCTGCTCGTGCGGCGCCCAAGCCAGAATCCGGTCCACAAAGCGAAATCTCATTTCAATTCCTCCTCCCCTCCGCCAGGCGGGATGCCGGGAGCTCTCCCGGTCGACCTTCCTGATCAGTGACAGCAGTTCCGGTCATGGCGGTTGCTTCAGGGCTGGACCATCAAGAGTTCCATGAGCCGCCGCCGTTTCTCGGCGATCAGCGGATCATCGGGCCATCTGAAATCAAAGACCACTTCCGTGGCGGCAACGAGCGCCTCGCCGCGGGTCGCCGTGGTCCGGACGTTTCCGCCCGCCTCGTGGACCGAGATCACCTCGGCCCGGTACGTCAGGACGTCGCCGGGGCGCACGATGGCGCGGAACTTCGTCTGATCGAGCAGGGTAAGCACGGCCTTCGCGTTCCTGCCAAATCGTTGTTGGAGACTGGCCTCGATCAGCAGGCCGGCAAGCTGCACCATCCCTTCGAGAATCAGCATGCCCGGCATGACGGGCCTCCGCGGGAAGTGATCATCGAAGAAATCCTCGCTCAACGACACGTTCTTCACGGCTTCCGCCGCGATGCCGACTTCCCAGCGAACAATCCGGTCGATCAGGAAGAAGCGCATGGTTTGAATGCAAGCCTGCGCCCAAACCCCTCCAACGCGACAGCGGAGAATCGAGCCTGTGGGTTCTTAGCCGTATCGATGCAGATTGTAGGAGCGAGCTTGCTCGCGATTCCGAAGCATGAATCGCCTGCAAGCCCCGCCGCCGCGGCGCCCGCAAGCAGGCTCCTACACCGATCACCTGACTGAATCATGTCCACGAATGAGTGCAGGGTTAATTGAATTGAGACGGCTTAAGCATTCTGACACCGAGCCACATCACCCATTGATCTGCCTCAGACAAACACCCCGTCGCGCATGGGGCGCACGGCGTCGCACCGGCCCGCAATCTCGGGGTTGTGGGTGACGATGACGACGGCCTGGCCGTTCTCTTTGGCCAGACGGGTCAGGAGATCAAAGACGATCCCCGAGTTCTTCTGGTCGAGGTTGCCCGTCGGCTCGTCGGCCAGGATGATGGCCGGCGCATTGGCCAGGGCCCGGGCGATGGCGACGCGTTGCTGCTCGCCACCGGAGAGCTGGGAGCCGAGGCGGTGCGTCTTGTCCCCGAGGCCGACGGCCGCCAGCAACTGGACGGCGCGGTCGTGCATGCCGGACTCCGGCAGGCGCCCGAGCTTGCGCATCGGCATCATCACGTTCTCCAACGCCGTGAATTCCTGCATCAGAAAGTGAAACTGGAACACAAAACCGATGTTCGTTCCTCGCGCTTCCGTCCGGTCGGCATCGCTGCTGTTCGACATGAGCCGGCCGTTGACCCAGATGTCACCTTCCTCCTGCCGGTCGAGCAGACCCAGCAGGTAGAGCAGCGTGCTCTTGCCACAGCCGGACGGACCCACGACCGCGTAAACCTGGCTGCGGCGGGCCTCGAACGACACCCCTTTGAGCACATGCACCCGGCCCTCTCCCTGGCCGAGGTGGCGGTGGAGGTTGGTGCAGCGCAAGGCGATGTTGTTTGACGGGTCGGCCATGGCCGGATCGGGCTATTGCGCAGTTCCGCGAATGACATCGCCCGGCTCCAGGCGCGCCGCGCGCCGGGCCGGAATGAGGCTTGCCGCCATGACCATGACGACCGCGGTCGTGGTCGCCGCCACGTAATGCCAGATGGACCAGTTCACGACGAAAGTATCCATCGCGAAGATACCCCGGATGCGGATCTGCAGATTGGAGATCCCGTACGTGACGGCCGCGCCCACGATCCAGCCGGCCACCGTCCCGATCATCAAGACGATGGCGGCCTGCCAGAGAAAGATCCCCGATATGTCCTGTCGCGTATAACCCATCGAGCGCAGAATCGCGATCTCCTTGGTCTTCTCCATGACAATCATCGCCAGGGTGTTGAACATCGCGAGCCCGGCGATGAGGGTAAAGACGGAGACGGTGATCGCGGTGGAGATGCGCAACGCCCGGAAGACCTCCAGCCAGGTTTTTTCGCGTTCCTGCCAGCTGGCAGCCCGGTACTGCAGCACGGATTCCATGTGCCAGGCATCCTCCTGCGCCTGATCCTTGTCATACAGGTTGATTTGGAGGAACGAGGCCCCCGTGGGCTTTTTCAGCAGCGAACGAGCCTCGCTCATGCTGAGGTACACGCGCACCCGGTCGATATCCGAAACGCCCGTCTCATAGATGGCAGACACGCGGTAGCGGCGTTTCTCCTCCCCCACCTCCAGAATGAAGGGGTCGCCGACTGCGAGCTGGAGACGGTCGGCCATTTCCTTCCCCAGAAGGGTTCCGGTGGGCTTGCTGCGGAAATCATCGAGGCTGCCCTGCACGATCTGGCTGGCCAGATCGGACACGTGTACATGGTCATCGATGTTTATGCCGTAAACCCGGACCGATTCGCGCTTGAACGAGCTGCGGATGTCCACCGAGCCGCGCAGCACCTCGGAAACAGCCGCCACATTTTCAAAGCGTTTGACCGCATCGACCAGCATCTTGGGCTCTTCGATGCCCTCGATGTACTTTTTGCCCTCCGACCGCATCGCGATCTTAAAGCCTGATCCTCCTCCCGCCTCGACCACGCGCATCGTGTCCTGCAGCCGGTCCTCGATCATGATGGCCCCATTGGTGCCAAGAATGGTCCGGATGAAGAACTGCTCAAAGCCGCTGGTCGTCGCCTGCGTGACAACAAACAACCCCACGCCCAGCACGATGCAGGACAGGCTCATGAGCATGGCCCGCTTCCGAGCGGTGAGGAATCGCAGTGCGATGCGAAGATTGGGTGACACTGGGGAAAAGGGCGGAAAACGACGAAAGATGAAACCGGGAAGGCGGAAGCCAAGCGCCAGAAGCGCCGCCTAGTTCTCGGTCTCCGCCCGGACCCGGTCTCCCGGTCGGTACCGATCGAGTTGTTCAACAATCACCAGATCGCCATCGTTCACGGCCGGGCGGCCAGTATGCTCATCCGGAAGAATTTCAACTACGTTGAGGCCCTGATAGCCCAGCCGGGCCTGGCGCAGCTCGACGCGCCCGGCATTCACGGCGTATAGGCTGTGACCCAGCACCGCCCGCCGCGGCACGAGCAGGGCACGATCGCGCTCCCCGACCGTGATCCACGCCTCTCCGGTGATGCCGGGAACGAGTTTATCCGGTTCGATGTCGACCGCCAGGTAGATGACGTAGCGTTGGGTCGCGGGATCAGCCGTCGGCAGAATCTTGGTGACGGTGGCGCCGTAGGTCTGGCCACCATAGGTGAGGAAGCGGACGGTGGCCTTTTGTCCGCTCTTGATGTCGGCAAAGTTCTCTTCGCTGATCTTGGCTTCAACAATGCGGCTCGTCGCAATGAGGTGGGCGATGGAAACATTCTCCCCGATGAGATCGCCCGGATGGACATCCACCTGGGCCACCGTGCCGTCAAACGGCGCGGAAATCGTCGCCCGGGAGAACTGCAGGCGCTGGGTTTTGAGGGTGTTGTCCAGCCCGGCGAGCGTCTGCTCGTTGGTTGCCTTCTCGAGCTCGCACTTCTGCCCCAGCGCTTTGACCTCCCGTTGCTGGCGGGTCAGGTCGCTCTCGGCGAGACTCCCCAGCTTGAACACCCGTTCCTTGGCCGCCAGATCGTCGCGGGCATTCTCCAGATCGATCTCAAGCTGGGAGCCGATGGCCACCTTCTTTTTCTGGGTCGCAAGATCGCTCTCCGTCTTCTCGATCTCCAGCTGGAGCTCACTGGTGTCGATCTGAACGAGAAAATCACCCTGTTTGACGTGATTTCCGGGCGCGAGTTCGCTGCGGATGACCCGCCCCGAGAACTCGCCCTTGAGATCCATCTCATACTCCGCCAGCACCACGACGCTGCCCGGAACCAGATTCACCGCCTTGTCGCGCTTCACGACCGCCACCCTCGCCACCGGTCGCAGGAAATAGGAGACCGCAAGGCCGGTCGCTCCCAGGATCAAAGCCCCGAGCATGAGTTTCAGTGCAAACCGCGGCGGTTTACTTGGCATCGTCGAGATAGTGTTGAGGGACAACCTCCAGCATGGGATCGGCACCCACCGTTGAAACGTATTCCGCCCAGCGGTTCAAGAAATCGGCCCGCGCCACGGCCAGGTTGTATTCTGCTTGATAGAGGCCCAGCTGAGCGGGGCCGAGGTCCGCTGACGAGGCCCGGCCAAGCTTGATATCCTCCTTCAGGATCGTAATCGCGCCGTCGGCCCCGTCTCGTCCTTGTTGGGCGAATTGGAGCCCGCGCCAGGCGAAACCGAGCTGCTTCTCCTGGTCGCTCGCCTGGAGCATGATCTGATCGAGCGAGGTGCGCAGGGTTCGCTCCAGGTCGCGCTTGTGGCTCAACGCCGAGAGTTTGGCGCCACGCGTGGCCAGGCCGTCAAAGATCGACCAGTTCGCCACGACATCAATGTTGGTTGACCGGGTAACATACCGGTTCAAGACGCTCCCGTCGATCTGGGTTTGGGTTGCTTGATTGACCCAGGCACTGAAGCCGAACTGGGGGCGCAGCCGCACCCGGGCGATCTGATAATCGAGCTCAGCCTGTTTGATGGTGTCGCGCAGATTGAGGATTGAATAGACTCCGTCGCCCTTGCTCTGGGAAAACTGCTGCTGCAGCCGGGCAACCACCTCCGGCGCATAGTTTGGCCGCGGGACTTCGCCAGGAATCGCATCCACCCCAAGATCACTCTGCCCGCAGCTCAGCAGGAACAGCCGCCGGGAATAATCGAGATCCTCCACCGCCCGGTCGCGTGCCAGCCGCGTGGCATCCCGGGCCGCTTGCGCACCACCCAAAACGCCGGGTGGAATGCTCTTCGTCTTCAGCTTTTCCTCGGCCAGGGTCACCGCCACCTCCGCCTCTTTCAGGGCAAACTCAACATTGCGCAGCGCAATCTTTTTCGCCGTCAGTTCGAGGAACTGCCTCCGGAGGGCGAGCAACAGCAGGCGGTAGGCCTCGGCATAATTGCGCTCGGCGATCTTCACCCCGATCTTGCCGGAATCGGCCATGGCCGTGAGCGCACCCCAATGGTAGACCGCCTGGTTTGCGGAAACCGAATACTGCATGCCCATGTTCGCACTCGCCACGAGCGACCCGGAGGCGCTCGTCGTATTGCTGCCATACTGGATATTGCTTCCCATGCTCGGCCAGAGGGCCGATGCGTTCTGGATCCGATTGCCTTCGGCCTGGGCGATCTCGATGTTACGCGAAATCATCTGCGGCGACTGGGCCAGCGCCGAGACCAGCAGCGGGCGCAATGCGGGCATCAGATCCTCGGGCAGAGGGGGCAGGTCCTTGGACGGCTGCCCCAGCACCCCGAAACGGAGTGCACAGCAAACCCAGTGCGAGGAGCCAGCATAACGACCAGTTCGAGTGAGGTGGATTCACAAGGCCGGACAATGGAGATTTGTGCCAGAGCGTCGGATTTTGACCATAACTGCAATTCGGAAATGTTCGCGGTGATCGATGCGAGGAGAGCTTCGGAACTTCAAGAAGATTGTCGCCCGGGTACGGGCGGGGCGCGGATCATCTCCTGATTGACAGCAAAGCAGGCAACAAGGTCCGCCGCCGCGGCGCGAGCGAGTCTGCAACCGATGCAGCCTGGGATGGCTGCGCTACGTTCGGAATCACCGTCAATAGGGAGATGCACGCCGCGGCGTCGCGGCCTGATCTGCGCCGTTGCACTTTTGCGCCGCGCATCCATACTGGACTGCGGCTCCCCGCATGTCTGCTTTCGCCCGCAACCTCAGCCTCGTCCTCGCCCTGCTGCTCGCGTTCCTCGTCGCAACGGTGACAGCGCTGGCCTGGCTGCAGGCCGAAACCCGCCGCCTCCAGGCCGACGCCATTGCCGCCAAGAAGGCCCAGTTCATCAAGGCGATCGAGCTGACGCGGCGGTCGCCCCAGACCTGGAACGAGACGTTCGAGCAGGACCTTGGAGCGATGATCGGCGGTACCGTTGTGCTCGAAACCGAGCCGGAACCGACCGCCCCCGGTGACGCGCGCCCCTCCGGTGGCCTGACGTTCGACTATCAGTTCCCGGGCAACGACGGATTTCATGCCCGAATCTGGTTCGCCGCCCCGGCCACCAGCAAGCTCGTTGCCGTGCACGAACGGATGTTCATGGCGCTCGTGCTCTTTGGGCTGCTGATGCTAGCCATCTCGGTCCTTGTCCCCCTTTTCCAGTGGCCGGCCGGCGAAACCGCGTCGCCCACCCCCTGGACCAATGCCCGCTCCGAAATGTCGGGTCTCGAGCATTTCGCCCGCATGACGGTCGAGCGCGGCGAGGCCCTAAAACGCGAAACCGGCGCGCGGCACCGCGCCGAGGAGGATCTCCAGGTGAGCCGCACCCTGCTGGATCGCTCGATCCAGGAGCGCGCGCAGCTCGGCCGGGAACTCCACGACAACATTTGCCAGACACTCTACGCCGTCAGTCTTTCGCTCGAGGGGGTCAAGCGCGCGATGGCTGACGCCGCCCCCGGAGCCGCGGTTCCCCGCCTCGACCAATGCATCGCGGAGTTGCGCCGCCTCAATCACGAAGTCCGCTCTTATCTGAAGGATCTCGAGCCGGAAACGATTCTTTGCCCGCCGTTCATGGAGGCGGTCGATTCGATGCTGGCCGCGCAGGCGCGATCTGATGGCCCCAGACTGGTACAGGACCTCCAGCCCGAGGCGACCAAACTGATCACCCCTGAACAAACGACCGAGGTCATCAATATTCTCCGGGAAGCCATCAGCAACAGCCTGCGGCATGGTCGCGCACGAACCATCACCCTGCAGGCGCGCCGGGGAGACGAGAGCGTGCTCTTCGCCGTCCAGGATGACGGAGCCGGCTTTGACGGTCCGGCCGCCGGCGCAGGCTACGGGTTGGCGAACATGCAGGCCCGGGCTGCTACCCTCAGCGGGTCAGTCAAGATTACCTCTGCCCCGGGCAAAGGCACCCGTGTTCTGCTGACCCTGCCGATCGTTCCCGAAACGCGCGCCTAGGCGCGATCGGGTGCCCACGTGATCGCTTCGCCGATCCTGCTCCACGCCCCAGTCTTTCTGCCCACGAATCCACACGAATCTTCACGAATGCCAGACACCTGTGCCAGAGGTTTATCCCAATGACGGTGTCTGCCGCCTTCCCGGGCTTGAATGGAGGGAAATCGGCCAAGTAGCTGCGAGCGTGAGCGAGCGGCCTCCGGATTCGTGGCCATTCGTGTGCATTCGTGGGCCACCCTCCTTCCCTGACGGCAGCCGCTTCATCTTTCCTCTTTCCGTCGAAGCAACGTTAATCCGATCGCTTCGCCGATTCTGCTCCAGGCCCAAGCCTTCTGCCCACGAATCCACACGAATCTTCACGAATGCCAGACACCTGTGCCAGAGGTTCATCCCAATGACGGTGTCTGCCGCCTTCCCGGGCTTGAATGGAGGGAAATCGGCCAAGTAGCTGCGAGCGTGAGCGAGCGGCCTCCGGATTCGTGGCCATTCGTGTGCATTCGTGGGCGACCTCCCTCTCTGACCGCGGTCGCATTCTCATGCTTTCCGTCGAGGCATCGCCAATCCGATTGCTTCGCCGATTCTGCTCCAGGCCCAAGCCTTCTGCCCACGAATCCACACGAATCTTCACGAATGCCAGACACCTGTGCCAGAGGTTCATCCCAATGACGGTGTCTGCCGCCTTCCCGGGCTTGAATGGAGGGAAATCGGCCAAGTAGCTGCGAGCGTGAGCGAGCGGCCTCCGGATTCGTGGCCATTCGTGTGCATTCGTGGGCGACCTCCCTCTCTGACCGCGGTCGCATTCTCATGCTTTCCGTCGAGGCATCGCCAATCCGATTGCTTCGCCGATTCTGCTCCAGGCCCAAGCCTTCTGCCCACGAATCCACACGAATCTTCACGAATGCCAGACACCTGTGCCAGAGGTTCATCCCAATGACGGTGTCTGCCGCCTTCCCGGGCTTGAATGGAGGGAAATCGGCCAAGTAGCTGCGAGCGTGAGCGAGCGGCCTCCGGATTCGTGGCCATTCGTGTGCATTCGTGGGCCACCCTCCTTTTCTGACCGTTTTCATCTTTCCGCTGACTCCGCATTCGACATCAGGACCGGATCAATCCAGATCTCTTTCACCCGGATGAACTCCCCACCTGCCCACCCCATCCGCCTGGTGATGATCGACGACAGCCCGCTCATCCGCGCGGGATTGCGCGCCGTCCTCGAAGGCTACGCCGGCGTGGCGATTGTCGGTGAGGCCGGCACGGCCGGCGAAGGACTGGCGGCAGTCCTGCACCACAAACCCGATGTGGTGCTGCTGGACCTGCGCCTGCCCGATCGGCCCGGTCTCGCGGTCTGCCGCGACATCTTGAAACAGCGGCCCGACACCCGGATCCTGATTCTGACGTCGTTGACCGATGAACGCCGGGTCCACGAAGCCATTGCGCTTGGAGCCCACGGTTATCTCCTGAAGGAGAACGACGGGGCCTCCCTCGTCACGGCGATCACCCGGGTCGCCGCCGGCCATTCCGTGCTCGATCCGTCGATCTCCGACCAGATGGTCCATCTGATGAAGCGTAGCAACGAAGCAATGACAGCCGGACGTCTCACGGCGCTCTCGCCGCAGGAGCGCCGCGTGCTGGCCCTGCTGGCGGAGGGCCTGACCAACAAGGGCATCGGCGAAAGGCTGGGATTGACCGAAAAAACCGTAAAAAACTATCTCAGCAACATTTTCGACAAACTGCACCTGGCGAATCGCGCCCAGGCCGCCGCGCTCCACGCCAGCCTTCAGCGCCCCCCAGAGCCGGATGGCCAGTCGGCGTCGGACGCTTCGTAATGCATGTTCCAGCGATTCCGGAATCGATCTTATCATTTTGATTTTACGCATCTTATGGGGACGCGACGCCATCGCTGCGTACGCCCGCCGAGACGCGGCGAGGGCATCGCGGCCCCAGGATGGATCCTGCCGCAAACAGCCCCCAAACCGCGGGTTCGATGCGACTAGGGCCGATCGGCCCTAGTCAATTAGAGGCTTTTGACCGGCCGACCGGCTCTTACTGGACAAGACGCAATCCGATATATATACGGACGATACAAAAGACCGGTTCCATGCACTCGCCACCACATCCAGTCCGTGGATACACCCATGGCTCGGCCCGCCGTTTCCGGCGGACCGGGGGATTCACGTTGGGTGAAGTTATGCTGGCAAGCATCGTGTTGGTGGCGGCCGGACTTGGCATCTACGTCATTCTGATGCGGGCCTACGAGTTGGTGGCGCTCACGCGCTATCGCGACGACGCGCGGGCCGTGCTGCAGACATTTGCCAGCCAGTTCCAACGCCTCCAGACGTCCGATCTCAAAAGCGGCACCAATTACGACCGGTTCTTCTTCAAGACGACCAGTTTTCCGACTGGAGCCGGGCTCGTTTGGGATAGCACAATCCCACCGGGTGGTGCCAATTTGAATCTGGATTCCCTTTGCACCGAACCGGGCTTTCCAGGGAATTCCCCAATAACACCCGAAAATTCACCCTTGACGGTGCACATCGGCGGAAGCGTGAACGGTATCGATGCCAAGGTTTACCGCAGTGTCGTCCAGATCGGCGGCGATGGGAGCAGTCCGAGCAACCCGCTGCAACTCACGAGCGCCGGCCAGATGTTGTTGGCGACATTTACGATCCAGTATAATGTTTACGGCCTCTTCGGCACAGCCGGCACCGGACAGAGACAAATCACGCAGAGCCTTTCGGTCCTGCGCGCCGCACCTTGAACCCCGCGCTTCCAGTCTCATCCATCAAGCGCTCGCCTCGCAAGCGAGGCTTCACGCTGGTTGAGGTGATGTTCGCTTCGATCATCGGCGTGGTTGTCCTCGCGGCCCTGATGACCCTCGTCTTGGTGACGGCCCAGTTGTACTATAAGAACCAGATGGTGGCGGATGCGGCCAATGCCACCCGGGTGGTGCAGGAGCACATCAACAAACACCTTGCAGCCGCCGTCAGCCAGCATAAGAGCAAGTCGATGCCCGTTGACATTCTGCCGACCTTGGCGGTTCCAGGCACCAACCAGATGGATCCCACGCACACGCGATATGCGGTCCTGTCGTATCGGATGAGCCTCGGGTCCCCTGGCACATTTGTAAGCGTCACCCCCCAATCATCCACCCAGCCGATCATTCTCAATTGCCCGCCGGACATGCTGGCGCCCCAGCATGGAGACTTTCTCCTGCTCGACGCCGTGCCGCTCGGATACTTTGCTACGGACGTTCCCGGCATGGTTGGGGGTGCTCTCATTGATACGGCCACTGATGCGCGGCCAACCGACGCTTTAGGCAATGTCATCGGCAGCGGGCTGGTGACCATCACACTTCAGCCGGATCCGACCACCAACGCCAGGACGATCGCCGCCTACAACATCTCAACCGACGTTAACCCTACCGCGGTTGATATCCAGCCCGGCGCGGTGGCCACGTTCCAGCGCAATTGCATGTACGACGCATCGCAGCCGAATCCCAACGGCCCACCGGGAAAGCTCAACTATTTGTACTGGTACGGCGTTGGAGGCGGAGCAACGGTGATTTCAGACCACGTTAACGCCCAGAATTGCTATCTGTTCGCCCTGGTGTATTCACCAATGCCGTTCGAATTCGGCGTAACGCCAGATATGGCGGTTAACTGGGAATTCAACTTCGTGACCGAGCGGGATACCCAGCTCCTCAGCGCCGTCCTCCCTGGCAGCGGAAACTTCACCCAAAAGAATACGGCCGAAGGTGTGGTCATGCCTGGTTCGGGCAACCCGTTGACCAGCGGTGGAGGCAACGGCCTCACGTTCACGAGTCCGCCGAGCACGACGACCAGCGCGTCAACTACAATTCCGTCCACCACCTCGCTATCCACGACGATCTCTTCGACGACGACTGTGTTGACCGTGAGCACGACGAGCTCCTCGACCACCTCCTCGACGATTGTGCCAAGCACGTCCACGTCTTCGAGCTCGACTTCCACCACCGCCAGCACGACGTCCACGTCGGCCAGTACCACCTCCACGTCCGCGAGCACGACGTCCACCTCCGCCAGCTCCACGTCCACGTCCGCGAGCACGACGTCCACGTCGGCCAGTACCACCTCCACGTCCGCGAGCTCGACGTCCACCTCGGCCAGCTCGACGTCCACCTCCGCCAGCTCCACGTCCACCTCCGCCAGCTCCACGTCCACCTCCAAGAGCACCACCTCCACCACCGCCAGCACCACCTCCGCCTCGACCACTTCCACCTCCAAGAGCACGACCTCCACCTCGGCGAGCACGACGTCCACCACCGCCAGTACCACCTCCACGTCGGCCAGCACCACGTCCACCTCGGCGAGCACGACGTCCACCACCGCCAGTACCACCTCCACGTCTGCCAGTACCACCTCCACCTCGGCCAGCACCACCTCCACCACCGCCAGCACCACCTCCACCTCGGCCAGCACCACCTCCACGTCAAAGAGCACGACCTCTACCACCGCCAGCACCACCTCCACCACCGCCAGCACCACCTCCACCTCGGCCAGCACCACCTCCACGTCAAAGAGCACGACCTCTACCACCGCCAGCACCACCTCCACGTCTGCCAGCACCACGTCCACCTCGGCCAGCACGACCTCCACTACCGCCAGCACCACCTCCACCACCAAGAGCACCACGTCCACCTCGGCGAGCACGACGTCCACCTCGGCCAGCACCACGTCCACCTCGGCCAGCACCACGTCCACCTCCAAGAGCACCACCTCCACCTCGGCCAGCACCACCGCCAGCACCACCTCCACCTCGGCCAGCACCACCTCCACGTCAAAGAGCACGACCTCCACCACCGCCAGCACCACCTCCACCTCCAAGAGCACGACCTCCACCTCGGCCAGCACCACCGCCAGCACCACCTCCACCTCGGCCAGCACCACGTCCACCTCCGCGAGCACCACCTCCACGTCAAAGAGCACGACGTCCACCTCCGCCAGCACGACGTCCACCTCGGCCAGCACCACCTCCACCTCGGCCAGCACCACGTCCACCTCCGCGAGCACCACCTCCACGTCCAAGAGCACGACCTCCACCTCCGCCAGCACCACCGCCAGCACCACCTCCACCTCGGCCAGCACCACCTCCACGTCAAAGAGCACGACCTCCACCACCGCCAGCACCACCTCCACCTCCAAGAGCACCACCTCTGCCTCGACCACGTCCACCACCGCCAGCTCGACGTCCACCACCGCCAGCTCGACGTCCACATCCGCCAGCTCGACCTCCGCCTCGACCACGTCCACCTCCAAGAGCACGACCTCCACCACCGCCAGCTCGACCTCCGCCTCGACCACGTCGACCACCGCCAGCTCGACGTCCACCACCGCCAGCTCGACGTCCGCCTCGACCACGTCGACTACCGCTAGCTCGACGTCCACCACCGCCAGCTCGACCTCCGCCTCGACCACCTCGACCACCGCTAGCTCGACATCCACCACCGCCAGCTCGACCTCCGCTTCGACCACGTCGACCACCGCCAGCTCAACGTCCACATCCCAGAGCACGACCTCCGCCTCGACCACGTCCACCACCGCCAGCTCGACGTCCACCACCGCCAGCTCGACCTCCGCCTCGACGACGTCCACCTCCGCCAGCATGACGTCCACATCCCAGAGCACGACCTCCGCCTCGACCACCGCCCCCAGCGTCACCACGACCTCGACGAAGCCCACGACCTCGGTCCGCGGCGGTTAAAACGCCCCTGGTTATTCTCGATGAGACAAGATATGAAATCGACCCGCAGCAGCGTCCTGTTGATGACGTTGTTCGTCATCGCGGGCCTGGCCTTCGCCATCTATTCTGTCTACGACTTGACGTTGACTGCCTACCGGATTTCGCAAAGAAACGATGCCTTGGCGCGCGCCAAGGTCGTGGCGGATGGCGAACTGGAGCACATCTATTATCTGTTGGAGAGCCAGATGATGACGGGACTTCCCGCGTCCCAGGTGCCGGGGACGCTCGCCACGCTGATGAACAATCAAGTCGAGACGCCGCCGGCGAGTTTCGATCCGACAACCAGCCCACCTTGGGTGCCGACCGGCGCCTTCTACGACCCTTTTGTTGTCATGTTCCAGGAAACTTCGACCGGGGATCCGACCAATGAATTTCCCAAAGATCACTGGAAGGTAAGGCGATCGGTCGCCTACGAACCTTACTCCAATGCGGTCGCCGGTGGATCCACCTACAATTATTTCACGGTCAAGGTCGAGGTGAAGTCCGGGACGGGGGCCCCGTTTGCCGTCGATTACCGCATCGGACGGCATATGTCCAATTCCATCACCTCGATCTTTCAGTATAATATTTTTGCCCAGGGCGACCTCGAGTTTTCTCCGGACGGAGCCACGACGATCAATGGCGATATCGCGGCCAACGGGAGCATCATCATGGGTTCCGACGCGTCATCAGGTGCCGCGGCCTCCCTGCTGCGAATCAACGCGGCGGTCTATTACGTCCAAGGTGCCACGACCCAATTTAGCGGGACGGTTCCAAACAGTGATCCGCCGATTGCCATCACCCCCCCCGTCTGGGGAACATCGCAGACGGCCCAGCTTCAGACCATGCCAGCTGCTTTGAACCTTTTGGGAGGGCTCAACGCCGCCCAAATTGCCGTGAACTACGCAGAGGGCACACATCCGACCAATCTTTTTGGATCGATCACATTTGTTACGGATCCTCAAAATCCGAGTAATTCAATACCTGATCCAACTCAGCTGGCCACTGCCACGAACCTGGTCTACCGCTCGATCATCGCCCCGCCGCCGAGCGCGGTGGCGACTGCGGCGGCCACTACGAACGCTTCTTCGGGGGATCTTGCCAACCCAAATGGTTACCAGTCCGAGTACCCGGGCGCAGCCTCACTCAGTGATTTGAGCAATATGGTCGATGATCCGGGCATCGCTGCGTTGCGCGCCTACAACCGGGCAGGCCTGATCATTACCGTCAACGGCGATGGATCGTATACCGTTGCAGCGCCCGGGGGCGCGGCGCCGATCACCAATTTTACCACGACCGGAGGTGCCGGCGGCAGCCCCGTTCTAACCACCTCCCTGCCCTCGAGTCCAAACATGATGTATGACCTGCGTGAAGGCAAGAATGTCACGCTCGTCGATATCAATGTGGGCAACCTCGCGCAGGCGATCGCAGCCAATTCGTCGATTTTCCCCCCCGGGCAAACCTTCAACGGCGTGCTTTATGTCTACCTGGCCAACTCATCCCAGGCCACCCCGGCGGCAATCCGCCTTGACAATGGGACCGCCACTCCGGGTTCCGGTCTTCCCACGCCGCCTGGCTTCACTGTCGCGACCAACGGCGGGATCTACGTCCGAGGCGATTACAACACGGTGACGAACAATGGCGTGCTGGTCGCCGATCCGGCCACCGGCGTTCTAAATGATGGCACCAATGGCACACCCACGGCAGGCACGGTTAATCCCGCCGCGCTCATGGGCGACCAGATCACGATTCTCTCGCAGGGCTGGAACGACAAGGTCGTCACCCCGGAACTGAGCGGGATCGCCCCGCCAGCCACGAATCCCACCGATCCGAACGCGCAGTACAACCTCATGCATAATGCCGCCTTTACCAGCGGTGACGACCCGGTTGACTACACGGTCACCCAACAAATAGACCCGAAAAGCAACAAATTTATCTCGACAGACGTCACCTATACCTACACCGACCCGGTAAGCAACCACCCCGTCACCGTGGATGCCGGCGTTCCGCGCGTTGTGCCGGGTGGCACGCACGCGACCATTGCCGCGGGTCTGTTGACCGGAAACACGATCCAGGAGGGGGGCAGCTCGGTGTACAGCGGTGGCGGCGCCAACCTCGTCCGTTTCCTCGAAGATTGGAACCAGAATGGCAACGGCGATTCGATCAACTTCTACGGTTCCTTCGGGCAGTTGTTTCAATCTACTGTGTTCACCGGTCAGTGGGACAATCCCTTCTCGTCCGGCGACTATGCAGGTTACGCGCAATCGGCGTACGTCTACAACTACCCCGGCTACCGTGTGTACTCGTACAATGGCACTTTGAAATCAAAGCCGCCGCCTTGTTCGCCCAACACCACCGCCTATAGCCGGGGCACCGTGTTCACGTGGTGAGATTGGATCTTTCGAGAGCAGGCCTGCACTACGACGTGCGACCGCTTGTCCATCACCGATTGGCGGTAGCGGCGCGGCGTTCCGCGCCGTCGGAGCCGGACGCGGCTCCGCTACGGAATCGCAAAACCGCCTTCGCCCCTGGCAGCGGCGTCGCAGTCTCCAAGTGTCGAATACGCGTTACCCATGTCGCCTACCGCTGATCCCTTGCGCTTCGGCAGCCACGAACGCCAGTTCGTCCTGCTCCGGGCCGCCCGCTTTGTGCGCAATGGAGAACTCGTGGCCGGCGAGTTGGCCGACCATCTGGCGCCGCCGGACCCGGGCATCACCGCCATCATTCCCGCGCGCAACGAAGCCGCCACGATTGCGGCCGTGGTCGGGGAATGCCGCTGCTATGCCGCCAACGTGATTGTCGTTGAAGGCGGCTCGTCCGACGGAACGGCGGAGCTCGCGGAAAAGGCCGGCGCAAAGGTCGTGCGGGACCCGGGCATCGGCAAGGGGGTTGCCCTGCGCCTGGCGGTCGCCCATGTCACCACGCCAGTCTGCGTCTTCATCGACGCGGACGGCTCCCACGATCCGATCGACATTCCCATGCTGGTCGCGCCGATCAAAGCCGGCGAGGCCGACCATGTCGGCGGCTCGCGCCTGCTGGGCGGCTCGGATGAGCTTCATGGCGGAGGCGACGAATTTCTTCGGCTCGCCGGCTCCGCCCTCATCACCTACCTGATCAACCGCCGCTTCGGCTCAAAGCTCTCGGACTCCCAGAACGGGTTTCGCGCCATCCGCACCGATGTCTTCCGCCAACTCGACTTGCAGGCGCGCCACACCACGATCGAGATGGAGATGATCATGGCAACCCTGGCCGCCGGCTACCGCATCGTCGAAGTGCCCACCCACGAACGCCCCCGGGTGGCGGGCTACTCCAAGATTGCCTTGTCCAATCCGCGCACCTGGTTCTCCTACGGCTGGACGCTGGTCAAGGGTCTCTGCCGCCGGCGCCACGCCGCCGGGTCTTGACCAGCCTTTTTTGGCCCACGAATGCACCCCAATTGCCACGAAATCCAGCATTACCCATTTGTGCCCATTCGGATCAATTCGTGGGCAGAATCCTGTCGTTGCGTTCGATTGCGGCGCAGCTCCGCACAAACCCAGCCATTTTTGCAGGAGGCAAAATGCAAAACGCGGTTTTGCTGGCGACGGCAGGAAACTTGTAGCCGGGGGCGCCGACCCCGGCGGGTTGCGGCCGGCCTCAACGCGGCCGGCTACAACCTGGCCTGTTACCTCCTGTAAAACCGGATCTGACTGTTTCTTGTGAACACCCCCCCCGAGAACAACTCGAGTTTGCCCTATGACGCCGTGATCGGCGTGTGGGATGGCCACGACGCCGGAGCCGTCCTGGTAATCGACGGCCGGGTGGTCCTGGCGCTCAACGAGGAGCGCCTCAGCGGCCGCAAGCTCGATGTCGGCCTACCGGTGCGCTGCCTCGCCGCCATGCGCGCCGCCGCCGCCGGCCGCCGGATCGCCTGGGCGGCCACAACCTCCGACCCGGCCAAGACGCTCACGCGCGTCTTCCCTTCGCTCAAGGACAACTACTACCGGCTGCGGCGCCGCCTCCCTCCTCCCGGATCGATGTCGGGCATCAAGCAGCGCGCAAAGTATTCGCTGACCCAGCTGCCCACCAACGCGTTTTTCCGGGGATGGGCGCGCCGCTGGTTTGCCAGCGCGCTGGAAGCCCCGCTCGAATCCGTCTCGGTGGTCGACCATCATGAGGCGCATGCCGCCTCCGCCGCGTTCTGGCCGGATTGGTCGGACCGCAGCAAGTCGTGGAAACGCGACGCCCCCGTCGCGTTCCCAGGGGATTCCGCCGGCCCACCACCTGCGCCGCCTCCGTCCGATGTCCTGATTGTGACCCTCGACGGAATCGGCGACGGCGAATCGGGCTCGGTCTGGCGCTGGTCGGACGCACGCAATTCGCTCGACAAGATCCTCTCAATTCCAGGGTCGGCCTCCCTGGGTCTGTTCTTCGAACACGTCACGAATGAACTCCAGATGCGGCCGCTGGAAGATGAAGGGAAGGTCATGGCGCTGGCCACATTCGCGGCCGAAATTCCGTCGCAGTCCAATCCGTTTCTCACCTGGTTTTCCCTCACCATCGATCCGGCCGGCTTGCCGGTACTGCGCTGCTCGATCGCTCCAACGCAGATGGCCGGCGCCGTGGCGCG
>CAWDQK010000075.1:0-11873 GCA_963804395.1 uncultured Verrucomicrobiae bacterium
GAGCAATACTGAACTGAACCAGTAGAGGAGGAAAAAAAAAAGGTCTCGCGCCACGATCGCTCCCATTTCTCAGCGACGCGGCGCTCCGCCTCAGTGGTCTCGAACCGCTGACGGTCGGCTGAACAACCGCCCGCGCCCTTCGATCTTCCACTTTCCGCCTTCGTCCTTTCCGCTTTTCAGCCTTCAGCCCTTCCGCCTTCAGCCCTTCAGCCTTTTCCTGATGCCCGCCAACGCCTCCCGCTTCATCGTCATCGGTGAGCGCACCAACCTCACCGGCTCGCCAAAGTTTGCCCGGGCGGTGAAGTCCGGCGATTGGGACGCCGCGCTCGCCATCGCCTGCCAGCAGGTGGAGAACGGCGCCAACATCATTGACGTGAATGTTGACGAAGCGCTGATCGACGGAGAGGCGACGATGACGAAGTTTCTCAACCTGATCGCCGCGGAACCGGCGATCAGCCGGGTTCCGGTCATGATCGACAGTTCGAAATGGAGCGTGCTCGAAGCCGGTCTGAAATGCCTCCAGGGCAAAGGCATCGTCAACTCCATCTCGCTGAAGGACGGCGAGGCGGAGTTTCTCCGGCGGGCCCGGCTCGTGCGGCGTTACGGCGCCGCCGCGGTGGTGATGGCCTTCGACGAGCAAGGCCAGGCCGCCGACTGCGACGCCCGGGTCCGCGTCTGCACCCGCGCCTACCGCCTTTTGGTCGACGGTCTCGGCTTCCCGCCCGGAGAGATCATTTTTGATCCCAACATTCTCACCGTCGCCACGGGCATCGAGGAACACAACAACTACGCCGCCGATTTCTTCGAGGCCGTCCGCCTCATCAAACAGCACCTGCCCGGAGCGAAGGTCAGCGGTGGCGTCTCCAACGTCTCGTTTTCGTTCCGCGGCAACAATCCGGTGCGCGAGGCGATGCATGCGGTGTTTCTTTATCACGCCATCAGGGCCGGCCTCGACATGGCCATCGTCAATGCCGGCATGCTTGGCGTATACGAGGAGATCCCGCCGGAACTCCGCGAACGGATCGAGGACGTGTTGCTCAACCGGCGGCCGGATGCGACCGAGCGCCTGATCGCACTCGCCGAGAACCTGAAGCCGTCGTCCGAAGCGGACGCGATTTCCAGGAGCCAGAAACCTGAGACCGCGGCCTGGCGCACCGGCCCGGTCGAGGAGCGGCTGAAGCACGCGCTGATCAAGGGCATCGACACTTATGTTGAGGCCGACACCGAGGAGTGCCGCCAGAAACTGCCGCGGCCGCTCGACGTGATCGAGGGACCGCTGATGGACGGCATGCGCGTCGTCGGCGATCTGTTCGGCGCCGGCAAGATGTTCCTGCCGCAGGTGGTGAAGTCCGCGCGCGTCATGAAGAAGTCGGTCGCTTATCTCACGCCGTTCATGGAAGAGGAGAAATTGCGCCTCGCCGCCGCCGGCACTGCCAGCCGCCCGCAGGGCCGCATTCTGCTCGCGACCGTCAAGGGCGACGTCCACGACATCGGCAAAAACATCGTCGGCGTGGTGCTCGCCTGCAACAACTACGCCGTCACCGACCTCGGGGTCATGGTGCCGTGCGACAGGATCCTGGCCGCAGCCCGCGACCGGCAGGCGGATCTCATCGGTCTTTCCGGCCTGATCACGCCGTCCCTCGACGAGATGGTTCACGTCGCGCGCGAGATGACGCGCACCGGCCTCACCGTTCCGCTGCTCATCGGCGGGGCCACCACCAGCCCGGCCCACACTGCGGTGAAGATTGCGCCCGAATACGCCCCGGGCGCGGTGCACGTGCTCGACGCCTCCCGCGTTGTCCAGGTCGCCGGCGCGCTGCTCAACCCCGCCAGCCGGCCGGCGTTCCTGGCGGAGGTTCAGGGGAAGCAGACGCGGTTGCGCGAAGATTTCGCCGCCCGCCGCGCCCGCCGGCCGCTGCTGCCGCTCCCGGAAGCCCGCCGCCGGCGCCCGCCGGCCGACTGGGCAAGCTGCGACATTCCGCGGCCGGAGTTCTTTGGGCGCCGCACCTTCGCTCCGGTTCCACTCGAGGAAATCGTGCCCTATATCGACTGGGGCCCGTTCTTCAGCGCCTGGGAGCTGCACGGCCGCTTTCCCGACATTCTCTCGGACCCGGTGACGGGACCCGAAGCCTCCCGGCTTTTCGAGGACGCCCGGGCCCTGCTCGACCGGATCGCCCGGGAGCGCCGCTTCGTCGCGAAGGCCGTGATCGGCTTCTGGCCGGCCAATGCCGTGGGCGACGATGTCGAGGTCTACGCCGACGAGCAGCGTAACCAACTATTAACTACATTCCACTTTCTGCGCCAGCAGCTCGAGAAGCCCCCCGGCCAGTTCAACCACTCGCTCGCCGACTTTGTCGCGCCCCGGGAAGGCGGGCGGCTCGACTACCTCGGCGGATTCGCCGTCACGGCCGGTCATGGCGCCGACGAGTTCGCCGCTGCGTTTCGCGCCGGCCACGACGACTACTCGGCAATCATGGCCCAGGCGCTCGGCGACCGCCTCGCGGAAGCGCTGGCCGAGCTGATGCACCGGCGCGCCCGGGAATTCTGCGGCTTCGGCCGGGCCGAGGCGTTCACCCTCGAAGAGATACTGCGCGAGAAATACCGGGGGATCCGCCCCGCGCCCGGTTATCCCGCCTGCCCCGACCACACGGAGAAGCGGCTGCTTTTTGATCTGCTCGGCGCCGGGGCCGCCGCCGGAATCACCCTGACCGAGAGCTTCGCCATGTACCCGGCCAGCAGCGTGAGCGGGTTCTATTTCAACCATCCCGATTCGAAATACTTCGCCGTGGGCAAACTCGGCAGGGACCAGGTGGAGGACTACGCCCGCCGGAAGGGTTGTCCGCCAGCCGAGGTCGAGAAATGGCTCGCCCCCTACCTCGACTACGAGCCGTAGGACGGATGGCTTTCACAGAGAATGGCCCGGCTGTGCCGCCTGCTGCAAACGGTAGTTGAGAACGCAACCGTAACTGCGAGCGTGAGCGAGCGGAGGGCTCGTCCACTCGCCGTTTCGACAAGCTCAAGGCCCCGAGCCTGTCGAGTGGCTCACGCCCGCGGCCACGAATCTGCAGCTGTATTCGGATTGAGGACGCCGGGCATGGCCGGTACGCACCTCCTTTTTGAGCCGGCCGCTTCAGTCTTGAGCGCGCACGGGAAGGGGCGTCAGTCTGCGAACCAGCATGAATCCTGCAGCATCCACCTTCCTTCGTACGCTGCTCGTCGCGCTTGCCGCCTCAAGCATCCTTATTTCGCTCTCCGTCCGTGGAGCAAATGATGCCCAGTCACCCGTCGTCGCCGGTGACGACGGCAGTTTCGCGCTTCACAAACCCGGGATCTATCATTCGGGCTGGATCGATCTGAACAAGAACGGGGTGAAGGACGGCTATGAGGATCCTGCGCAACCGGTGGACCGGCGGGTCGACGACCTGCTGCAGCGCATGACCCGCGCCGAGCGCCTCGGCCAGCTCGAGCAACTGTCGCTGCCCTCCGAAACTGATCCGCAGACGGCAAAGCTGGTCGCCGCCGGTGAGCTGGGCTCCTGCCTCGGGGCGGCGCCGAACGCCGGACCGCGCAACCGGCTTCAGCGGATCGCAGTCGAGGATTCGCGGCTCGGAATCCCGCTGATCTTCGGATTCGACTCCATCCACGGCTTTCGCACGACCTTTCCGATTCCGCTCGGGCTCTCGTGTTCCTGGGATCCGGCGCTGGTCGAGCGCGTGCAGGCCGTGTCCGCCGCCGAGTCGGCCGCCGCGGGGGTGGACTGGGTGTTCGCCCCCATGGTGGACATCGCCCGGGATCCGCGCTGGGGCCGGATTGCCGAGGGATTCGGCGAGGATCCGTGGCTCGGCAGCCTGTTCGCCGCCGCCGCCGTGCGCGGGTTTCAGGGCTCCGATTTCTCCCAGCCCGGCAGGGTCGCCGCCTGCCTCAAGCATTACGTCGGCTATGGCGCCGCCGAGGGCGGTCGCGATTACAACACGACCGAGATCGGCCTCCCAACCTTGCGCAACATCTATTTCCCGCCCTTCAAGGCCGGGGTCGACGCCGGCGCCGCCACCCTGATGAGCGCCTTCAACTGCCTCAACGGCGTACCGGCTTCGGGCAATCATTTCACCCTCACCGAGGTGCTCCGCAACGAATGGGGTTTCAAGGGCTTCGTGGTGAGCGATTGGAATGCCGTCGCCGAGCTGATCAACCATGGCTACGCGGCGGACCGCGCGCAGGCCGCCACCCTCGCCCTCACCGCCGGGGTGGACATGGAAATGGTCAGCGACTGCTACCGCACCGAACTCCCGGGGGTGATCGACGCCGGAAAGCTCCCTGCCTCTGCCGTCGACACGGCCGTGCGGCGCATCCTGCGCATCAAGATTCTCAAGGGTTTGTTGGACCGCCCCTATGCTGCGCCGGGCCAGCTGGACGCCGCGGCCGCCACCGCCCTGGCGCGGGAAGCCGCCGCGCGCAGCTGCGTGTTGCTGAAGAACGACCGGGAAAACCTTCCGCTGCGCACCGGCAGCACGATCGCACTCATCGGACCCCTGGCCGACGACCACGCGGAGCTGCTCGGCTGCTGGTCGGGCTTGGGCCGGTCCGAAGACGTCGTGAGCCTCCGCGAAGGACTGGCCGCCGCGCTGCCCTCCGCAGTCCTCCTGACCGCGAAAGGCTGCGACCTCACCACCGATGACCTAAGCGGCCTGGACGAAGCCGTCGCGATCGCCCGCAAGGCCGACCTGGTGATCCTGGCGCTGGGCGAACCCGCCTCGTACTCCGGCGAGAACAATTTCCGTTCGGGCCTTGGTCTGCCCGGAGTGCAGCAGCAGTTGTTCGATCGGGTGGCCGACACGGGCCGGCCGGTCGTCACCGTCCTGTTCGCCGGCCGGCCGCTGGCCGTCCCCGCGGTGATCGAGAAATCGGCGGCCGTGCTCCTGGCCTGGCATCCCGGCGCGCAGGGCGGCCCGGGAATCGCCGATGTTCTCACCGGCGGCGTCGCGCCCTCGGGCCGGCTCACGGCCAGCTTTCCGCGCAGCGTCGGCCAGGTGCCAGTGTACTACAACCGGTTCGCCACCGGGCGGCCGCTCAACGACTACCAGGACGGCACACGCGCGGCATTGTTTCCCTTCGGCTACGGCCTGACGTATTCAAGCTTCGATTACGGCCCGACCCGCCTCGCCGCCGCCACGGTCCGGAACGGCCCGGTGACCGCCGCCGCCATGGTCACCAACGTCGGGACCCGCCCGGCCACGGAAGTCGTGCAGCTCTACCTCCGCGAACCCGCCTGCTCGGCCGGAGTCCGGCCCGTGCGCGAACTCAAGGGCTTTCAGCGGGTGACGCTCCGGCCCGGCGAAGCCACGGAAGTTTCCTTCAACCTCGCCGCCCATGACCTGGGCTGCTGGAGCGCGGATGGCCGGTGGGTCGTCGAACCCGGGCGGTTCGAGCTCGTGATCGCCCCCGATTCGGCCGGCGGCACGATGGTCGGTTTTACGCTGGAACCGTAGCTGCGCGCCGGCTCGCGCGCGCCCGCTGCGACCTCGGCCAACGAATGGGGACGCGGCGCCCTCGCCGCGTTGGGGGAAGCGCAGGTTCCGTGACCCCGGCCAATGCTCTGGGGCCCAGAACGCACAATGCGGTTCTCCTCTCGACGGGAGGAAACCTGTAGCCGGGGGCGCCGACCCAGGCGGGGTGCGGCCGGCCTCAACGCGGCCGGCTACAACCTGGGCCGTTTCCAAGGAGGGCAGACCGCTCTGCCGGCTTTCAGCCATCGAGAGTTGAACTGGGCTTGCTGGTTAATCTTGCGACGGCCTCAAGGTGGAGAACGAAATCTTGCTGTGCGGGGATGCGCTGTGGAAAGAGTTGGTCAACCAGCCATGACCGACCAATCGCCCCATCAGTCCCCGTCTTCCGTCGGTGGCTTCATCCCGCCCCACGGCGGTTACGAAAACCTGCTTTCGTTTCAGAAAGCCAGGATCGTGTACGATGGCACCGTGTGGTTCTGCGGTCGCTACCTCGAGAAACGCGACCGCACCTATGATCAGATGGTGCAGGCGGCGCGCAGCGGGAAGCAGAACATCCTGGAAGGCAGTCAAGCGTCCGGCACATCCAAGGAAACCGAAATCAAGCTTACCAACGTTGCCCGCGCGAGCCTGGAGGAACTTCTTGAAGATTACCGCGACTACCTTCGGGCGCGCAGCCTGCGCCTCTGGGAAAAGGACTCCCGGGAAGCCCTCTTCGTGCGCAGGCTCGGCTCCACGAAGGATGCGTCCTATGAAACCTATAAGGCCTATTTCGACACCCGCCCGCCCAAGGTCGCCGCCAACATCCTCATCTGCCTGATTCACCAGACCAACTACCTGCTTGACCAGCTGATCCGCCAGCTGGAAACGGCCTTCTTGCAGGAGGGCGGTCTGCGCGAGCGCATGACGCGCGCCCGCCTCGCAGGACGCGCCCGGCCACGCCCGCAACCCCCGCGAGCGCCAAGCGGTCGCACGGGGCCAGGAGACGTCCCCTAGTCTGACCCTCCGCGCTCCGCGCCCGAACCAAATGGTGGAAGCAGGGATTCCCCAAAAAAGGACAGGACCGTGCTCCCCCACCGGGCCCCTTGGTGCCGGCTTGGCGCCCGGTTACCGCCCGTCGAGAAACTCGTATCGTCCCCGGTGCTCGTCCGGGGCGGCATCGGGCTTGGCGCTCAGGTGCATCACCGGGTCGCCGTCCCGTCCGTCGTACGAAGGCCAGTGCGGCAGGCCGGGCCCGTTCGGATCGCCCGTCTTCGCAAAGTTGGTCCAATATGAAGCCATGAGATCCGACGCTGCGTAATCCTCCGGCCGCCACGGCAGATTCTGGGAGGACAGCACCTGAAAGACGTACTCGATCTCCGAGGCGTGCCGGGCCAGGGGCTCCGCGCCCGGCGGCGCGTCCGCCGGCAGCGGGAGTGTCTGGTCGAACACGTAGCGGAAAACGGGTGACCCACCCGTCTGCCGGTGCAGTTCAAGCCATTTCCAGTCGCTGTACACCGCGTCCAGGTCCCCGCCGAGGTCCCGCGCCGCCCGCCGGGCCTGGGCGTCCGTCGCCGCCGGATAGAGTTTGAGAACGGCCTCAGCCCTGTGGCCAAACCGGGCTCGCACCCGGGCGACGTATTTTTGAACCGTCGGCTCGACATCCTTGAGGAGGGAATCGTAGTACCCTTCGTCCCGGTTCCAGCCGGCCAGCAGCGGAACATGTGCCTGGCGGCCGGCGGCGTAGATTGACCGGCAGTCCGCGGGCAGGAAGAATCCATCGATATCCGGTCTGAAGTATTGCTGCGATTGCTTCAGCGCCGCCTCCAGGAGCTTCTGCGCAGGCAGCGCCCGCAGTGCTTCGATCGAGGTCGTTCCGAACGCCGACTTCGCAAATCTTACGCCCGCCTTTTCGGCTTCGCTGCGCGATTGCAGCGGGGGATTGGGACAGACAAACGCACCGCTCTCTCCGATCGCGCGCTGGAAAAGTCCTCGCGCCAGGGGTGACGCCATCAGCGCGCTGACGGACTCGGACCCGGCCGATTCCCCGAAGATCGTCACGTTGTCCGGATCGCCGCCGAACCCGGCGATGTTCTGCTTCACCCATTCGAGCGCGGCAACCTGGTCCAGCAATCCGTAGTTGCCCGACGCGTTGTTTTCCGACTCCCGGGTCAGTTCGGGATGCGCGAAGAACCCGAACACGCCCATCCGGTAGTTCATGCTCACAATCATCACGCCCTTCTTCGACAGGTTCCCGGCATCCTGGCGCGGCTCCGAAGAGGATCCGGCGACAAACCCGCCGCCATGGATCCAGACCATCACCGGCAGCTTCGCCGGCACCGGACTCTCCGGCATCCACAGGTTCAGATACAGACAGTCCTCGCTCGGGCCGTTGTCGTTGAAGACCATGTCATCGTAGATCCGCCCCTGCATCGCCCGCGGCGCATAGTCGACGGCGCGGCGCACTCCGGTCCAGGGCGGAGCCGGCTGCGGCGCCTTCCAGCGCAACGCGCCGACTGGCGGTGCCGCAAAAGGGATTCCCTTGAAAGTCCGCACCTTCCCGTCCGGGCTGACGACGCCTTCCAGCACGCCATTCGCGGTGCGCACGTGGACAGAACGTAACTGCTGCGCCTGCCCGACCCGCATTCCGAGCAGCAGCGCCAGCAACAGAGCCCAGATCGTTCGATGAAGGTTCATGGTTTCTCGTCTGTTCTCTCAGCCGGGATTATGCAGTTGTAGGAGCGAGCTTGCTCGCGATTGGAGGAGATGAATCGCCTGCAACTCGCACCAATCATTTCTTCCAGGTCGCGAGTAAAGACATGGTTCATCGGCATGAGTCCGGCTCAGACGGGGTTGGAATCCGACCTTTCGGCTGTCTGCCTGTCGCACACCGCGAGGCTGGCCGCGAGCAAATTTCGCGACCGTCCAGAGGCGGATCAGGGCTTTCTGTCTCGGCGCCCCAAACTGCTTGCTGGCCATTTCTGTGATACGATCGTAACAAAAATCTGGCCGGTCACGCCTGATCATTGAGAACATCTCGCGCCCAATCAGAAGGCCGCGAAGTGCGGGGGCAGGACGATCTGCTCTGGCTCTCCTTTGCCGTGCCACTTTTTTGATACGATCGTACCAAAAAAATGGCAGGTCCCAATTGAACCGTGTCGAGATCTCGCGCCAGAACAGAGAACCGCCGGGCAGGTGCAGTAGAATCGCCCCGGCCGCAATTAGCAGGATTACTTCCGTTTCGCCCCCTCCGGCTCTCTCCTTGACGTTCTACAGGAGACGGCTCATCGCTCTCTCCTGTAGAATATCTAGGAGAACTTATGGACAAGGACAAAACCGATCTATTGCAGGGCACGCTGGACATGCTTATTCTGAAGTCGCTCCAGCTCGAACCGATGCACGGCTTCGGCATCTCCGTGCGCATCCGGCAGATGTCGGACGAGGTGCTGCAGGTGGAGCAGGGCTCGCTTTACCCCGCCCTCTACCGGCTTGAGGACCAGGGCTGGATCAAGTCCGAATGGGGCGTCTCGGACAATAACCGCAAGGCAAAGTTCTACTCCCTGACCGCGAGCGGGCGCCGCCAGCTCGAGTCGGAGACCGCCAACTGGGCGAAGCTTTCGACCGCAATCAATCTCGTGCTGAAGACGACCTGAGGTCGTGCAAGCGCCGCTCGGAAACGCCAAATCCCAAATGCCAAATTCCAAGGAAGGTGCGAGGGGATTCCTGGGGATGCGCCGCCCCCGGCGCGTTCCAGGCTCCCCTATCCCGGCGGCGGGGGCGCCGCCGCCCCATGATGGATCCCCCTGCGATGCCCCCGTGAGAATCAGACTTTTCCCATGAGATTCTGGACCAGACTGAAAGCGCTTCTGTCGGGACAAAAGCTCGAAGCCGACATGGCTGCGGAACTCCAGGCGCACCTCGAGCTGCAGGAGGCCGCCAACCGCGCCGCGGGCATGTCGGCGCAAGAAGCCCACGACGCTGCCCGGCGGCAATTCGGCCATCTCGACGGCATCAAGGAAACGGTCCGCGACCAACGGCGCTGGGTGTGGCTGGAACAGCTGGGGAAGGACTTCCTGCTGGCCGCCCGCACCCTGCGCCGGAATCCCGGATTTTCTGCCGTGGCGATCGCGACGCTGGCCATCGGCATCGGCGCCACCGCCATGTTCTTCAGCGTGATCAACGGCATGTTGCGCGATCCGCTGCCGTATCCGGATCCCGGCCGGCTGGCCTCGGTCTGGAGGAAGGAGATCACCGCCGTTCTCGACTACACGCCGCTGACCACATCGGACGTCCTCGACCTTCAGGAGCGCGCAAAGAGCTTCGCCGACATCGGCGCGTTCAGCGTCCGCCGTTTCAATCTCGGCGGCGATCGCGCGGAGGCGGTTGAGGGCGCACTGTGCACCGCGGGTTTGTTCCGCACCTTGGGCGTTCCGCCGCTGCATGGCCGGTGGTTTCTGCCGGAGGATGAGGCGGGAAACAACACCGCGGCGGTGATCCTGAGCCACGGGCTTTGGAAGCAGCGCTTCAACTCCGATCCCGCGGTAATCGGACGGACAGTTCGCCTCGATGGGCGCAACCACACCATCGTCGGAATGATGCCCGAGGGGTTCGCCGTGCTGTCCCTCTGGAAGGGCACCCGGACGGTCGACCTTTGGAGCCTGCTCTCGCTGCGCCGCAGCGCGACCGATTGGAATGGCTACTGGCTCGGCGCGATCGCCCGGTGGAAGCCCGGAGTCACCAACGCCCAGGTGTCGGAGGAATTGAAAGCGATCGCCCGGCAAATCGCGGCCGCCGACCCGAACGCGGATCAGCACCGGACCTTCTGGTCGGTTCCGCTCGCGATCGAACTCGGCGGGATCGCGACGCTGCGGGTTTCGGCATTGGTGGCCGCCGGCTGGACCCTGCTCGTGCTGGCAGCCCAGAATGTTGCGGGCCTGATGCTCGCCCGGGGAATTGGCCGGCAGCAGGAAATGGCGGTGCGCCTGGCGCTGGGGGCCCGCCGCGGACACATCCTCCGGCTGGTCCTCATGGAGAGTTTGTTGCTGAGCCTCCTGGCGGCCGCGGGCGGTTTCCTGCTGACGCTGTGGGGACAATCCGTGCTCACCGGCATTCTCCCGGTCGAGGTGATGCCGCGCGCGGGGCTCCATGTCGACGCGCCGCTGCTGGCCAGCATCGCGGTACTGACCCTGATCAGCATGCAAATGGCCGGATTCGCTCCAGCCCTGCTCGCCTCCAAAACCGACGTCGTCAGCAGCATCAAGGATGGTGGTGCGAGTTCCGGGCCGGCGCGCAAGACACAGCGCAAACTGCGCAGCCTTGTGATTGGCGAGATCGCGGTGGCCCTGCTGCTGCTTTCGATTGCCCTGCAGTTTTCCCGCACCTATCGCGGAGTGCTCGGAAACGCCCAGGCGCTCGCGGCCGAAGATACCCTGACCGCCGGCGTCGCCGTGACGGGACCCGCTTACGGGACCGACGAAGCCCGCGTGGCTTTCTGGAAGCGCTTTCTCGAGCGCTGCGCCAGCCTCCCCGGCGTGCGCGAAGCGGCCGTCGCGTCCGAGCTGCCCATGGACGGGGGAAATGCGTTCACCGTGCTGATTGACGACGAAAGCTTCAATTCCGCCACGTCGTATCCCTGGATCTCGCAGGCGTTCGTCTCGCCGGGGTTCTTCACCGCGATCGGGGCCCGGCTGATCCAGGGGCGCGTGTTCACGCCGGCGGACGAGACCCGTCGGGGGCAGGTGGCGGTGATCAACCGCGCGATGGCGCGCCGGTATTGGCCGGGACAGGATCCCATCGGCCGACATATCCGACCGGCCCAATCGGGCCAGGGTTCGTCGCGCGAGGTGGTGGGCGTGATCGAGGATGTGCGGCAGAATGCGGAGCGGCCCGCCCAGCCCGAGATGTATTTCCCATTCAATGACGCAGCGATCCCCGGGGCGTTTCTGCTGGTGCGCATGGCGGCGGGGGTTCCAGCCCCGGTCGAGGCGGTCCGGCGAGAGCTGGCGCGGATCGACGGCGACCTGGCGCTGGCCAACGTGCGCACGCTCGGCGCCGTGTTTCAAAGCCAGGGCCGCGTTCTCGCGGTCCTCACCACCGTACTGGACGTGCTCACGGTCGCGATCATCGGGCTGGCCGCCCTCGGCCTCTACGGGACGCTGTCGTTCCATTTTGCCCGGCGCCGGAGGGACATCGGTGTGCGCCTGGCGCTGGGAGCCGCGCCGCGGGACATCGCGCGGCTGGTATTCAAGCAGGCGGTCTGGTGGGTGGCGACAGGCCTTGCCGTCGGCACGGTGGGCGCCTGGTTTTTCTCCAACGTCCTGCGCCGCGTATTGCAGGACGCCAGCCCGTTCGACATCAGCAATACGCAACCTGCCGTACCAGTAGAATACAAAA
>CAWDQK010000076.1:0-21898 GCA_963804395.1 uncultured Verrucomicrobiae bacterium
GAAGGGATTGGCCTCGCGCAACCGCGGCGAGCGTGGCCTGCGCAACCAAACGGCGGCCAATCGGGTCAACTGCCACACCAAAGCCTTCGAGTGTGCGCACCCCCAACAGCACCTGGTCGCCAGGCTCTCCGAAGACCACCTCGTCGATCGTCTCATAGCCCTCCGCCCTCACAATCGCATACCCGACGTCGCGCTGCAGAATCTGGCCGTTGGCCGTCCGGAAGCTCCGTTTCTTCAGCCTCACGATGCCGATTGGTTCCAGGAGATCTGCCGGCATCCACGTCAATTCCGCCCCGGTATCGACCAGCGATTCAATCATCGCGCTCTCACGCGAGGTCTCACGTGGATTTGCCACGCACAGATTGATTCGATAAACACTCATTCCTTTAAGCTGTCCCCCAAGCATGTTCGGTCAAGTAAGGTTTCTCCCACCCAACCCGGCAAAGCCGGGACCAAAGCAGCGAGCATCGGGTATCCGTGTCATCCGCGTGATCCGCGGTTAAAAGGTTTGGGGATCGGAGACCAGGCACCGGAGTTTGACCGCGGATTACGCGGATGACGCGGATGGGGAAGGCTGAAAGCTGAAACCCTGAAAGCAGAAACAGAACCCCAGATCATTTTACAGGAGGCAAGAACGCAGAACGTGGTCTTGCCGGCGACGACAGGAAACTTGTAGCCGGGGGCGCCGACCCCGGCCCGGCCTCAACCCGTTCGACACGCTCAGGGCAGGCGCGGCCGGCTACAACGTGGGTTGGTTTGTAAGCGGCAACGAAGGGAACGAAGAAGTTTTGCGCGGCGAAAAGCGTGAGGGGCTACGCCGCAGCAGCAGCCCTTTGCGCCTTGGCGGCGATGCGTGACTCAAGTAGCTCTGCATCCGTGTCATCCGCGTGATCCGCGGTTAAAAGGTTTGGAAGGGATCAGATTAACCGCAAGGAGCGCAAAGACCACAAGAACGGATTCTCAATCGGTGTCGGGCTCGATACTGGTCTCTGGTCTATGTGCTCCATGCGTTCTTTGCGGTTAAGATCAAATCCGTGTGATCCGCGGTTAAATGGATTGGGGATCGGAACCCAAGCCTCGGAGGGGTTCACCACGAAACACGCGAAAAACACGAAAGGGGGGAACCAAATATTCTACCACAGAGAGCGCAGAGAACGCAGAAAGCGGAATTTGACCGCGGATGGGGGGAAGAGAAACGCTGAAAGCTGAAACCAATCTCGGAGATTTTACCACAAAGGCACGGAGGCACAAAGGTCGGAGATTTTGCCGCGAAGAGGCGCAAAATGCGCAAGGCTGGTTCCTTTGAGCTCGATGCGATCTCTGCGGTTAAAGACCTCTGGTTCTGCTCTGTGCTCTCTGTGAGCTCTGTGTTGAAAACTGCTGCTCGGAGGCTGACTGGAAGCGTGGCTACCTTGGCAAAGTTCCAAATCCCAAACGCCAAATCCCAAGGAATCGGGCAGAAAAAGCTGAAACCCTGAAAGCTGAAACGGACTCGGAGTTTTTAACACAGAGGCCACAGAGTTCACAGAGGATGCTTGCCTCTGCGGCTTGGCGGCTTTGCGGGATGCAAGTAGCTCTGTATCCGTGTCATCCGCGTGATCCGCGGTAGAATGGATTGGGGATCGGAACCAAAGCGACCAGAGTTCAACCGCGGATTGCGCAGATTTCGCGGATGGGAAACCTGAGAACCTGAAACCTGAAAGCTGAAACCGGGAACCAATCCTTTTACAGGAGGCAACGGAGGAAGCGGAGGGGGCGGAAGGCAAAGGCTGAACGGGGTTCGAGCTCGGTTCCCTCTGCGAGCTCCTGTAAGAATCACCTGCTTGGGTTCGCATCCGTGTCATCCGCGTGATCCGCGTGATCCGCGGTCAAAAGGATTGGGCGCCAAACACGCGAAAAACATAGAAAACGGATCAGTTGTGCAACGGAAGCCGAAACGCAAATACAAGCGTGCGGCCGATCTGCGGGCGCCGCGCCAACGAGACACGTCCGATGACGCTCGATATTCGCAACCGCGGCACGCTGAAAACATGCCCGCAATTGACCAAAGTCGCCCGATCCAAGCCATCCGCGCCATTGAGCGTCACATCCAACGCGGTCGCCCCGGTTGCCGGCCGCTTCGTTGTGCAATAGAGGACGTTGACCACTGATTGCTGGGTATCCTGACACCACTCCTCGCGGGACAAAATCACCGCCGGGGGCTCTTCTTTGTCGTCCGGACGAACGCGAATGCGGACGATATCCCATTGGTGAAGGATCATCAGCGGAGAATCTCTGGCCCGAACTCGAAAACGTTCAGCTTCTGCAGCTCGCGTTCGGTTTCGCCCACCGGGAGGTCGCCAACCGGAGCGAATTCGATCGGCTCGATCATCGGCCGCTCGCGTATCTCGAAGATCCGCCCGCCGCGCCGCAGGAGCACCGGCTTGCCGGTGCGGGCAACCTGGTCGGTGAGCGGCCCCAAACGGGCCTTGGCTTTGGAAATCGTCAGCGTCTTCATGCAGTCCATTGTCGGTCCACTTTCGGTCCAGTCAAGCAAGGAGGTTCTGCGGAGGTTTTGCGTGCCGCAAAACCTGATTGGCCTGACGGCCTGCAATTCAGGCTTCAGGCCTCAGGTTCCGCCCCGGTATCGACCAGCGATTCAATCATCGCGCTCTCACGCGAGGTCTCACGTGGATTTGCCACGCACAGATTGATTCGATAAAGACTCATTCCTTTGACCCGTCCCCCAAGCATGTTCGGTCAAGTAAGGTTTCTCCCACCCAAAAGCTCCTGCCCGGCGCCCGGCGACATCCAGGTTTCTTTGCGCCTTGGCGGCCTTGCGCGAGACAAACAGCTCTGCATCCGTGTCGTCCGCGTGATCCGCGGTTAAAAGGTTTGGAAGGGATCAGATTAACCGCAAGGAACGCAAAGACCTCAAAGACGGATTCTCAATCGGCGTCGGGCTCGATTCTGGTCTCTGGTCTATGTGCTCCATGCGTTCTTTGCGGTTAAAATCCCGGTTGGTCACTCTCTGTGGACTCTGTGAGCTCTGTGTTGAAGATCCGATCCGCTGAGGTTCTTAACACAGAGGCCACGGAGCTCACAGAGAGATTTCCCTTTGCGGCTTGGCGGCTTTGCGTGAGACAAACAGCTCTGTATCCGAGTCATCCGCGTGATCCGCGGTCAAATGGATTGGGGATCGGAACCCAAACCTCGGAGTTTTACCGCGGATTGCACGGATTTCACGGATGGGAAGCGGAAAAGCTGAAGGCGGAAAGCTGAAACACTGAAGGCGGAAACAGAACACCAGATCATTTTACAGGAGGCCGCTGAGGAAGCAGAGAGGTTTTGCGGGCCGCAAAACCTGATTGGCCTGACGGCCTGCCATTGAGGTTTCAGGTCTCAGGTTTCAAGTTCCATCTTCGCTGTGAACTGTAGCCGGGGGCGCTTGCCCTGAGCCTTCTTGCGGTGTCGTAGACCCTGAGCCCGTCGAATGGGAGCCTGTCGGACCAGTCGAACGGGCTCACCCCGGCATCGAAGGAATATATGGCCGGCCTCAACCCGTTCGACACGCTCAGGGCAGGCGCGGCCGGCTACAACGTGGCTGTCTCTAGAACCGTGGAGGGCCCCTGCGGGGCGAACATTTCACGCCTTCGTGAAATGTTCGGGCTAGGTTTTGCGTCCCCGCAAAACCTCGTCTTTCTCGCTCTTCCGATCAACCTCCTCCGGTTCCTCCGCCTGCGCCTTGGTGATGTAGTAATCCTTGTACGACCGGTCGTAGTAGTGCGAGTAGTAGTAGCCTGAGACCGCGATATTGAGGTTATTGAGCACCGCGCCAAAACACGGCACGGTCGTTTCTATCAGCTTGTGGACACAGAACTGCGCCGCCCTGCGGCGCACCCGGCCAAATGAAACCGTATAGATGCAGCCGTTGACCAGCGGCAGGAGCATCAGCGCGTCGCTGACCGCCGCCAGCGGGGGGGTGTCGAAGAAGATGCGGTCGTACCGGGTCCGGAGAGAAACGACCAATTGTTCCAGCGCGTGATCGCTCAAAAGCTGGGCGGGATTATGCGCCCGCCCGCCCGCCGGCAGAATATCCAGGCACGGATAGACACTCTTCACAATGGCTTCGTCGAGCGTGATCTTGCCAGCGATCAAATCGATAACGCCTTTCTTGTTCTCCAATCCGAAGGAACGGTGAATCGAGGGCCGTCGCAGGTCGCAGTTGACGATCAGGGTGCGCTCGGAATGACCGGCAAAGGCCAGCGCGAGATTTGAAACGGTGAACGATTTTCCTTCGCCGGGCAGCGTGCTGGTGACCAGCAGGCATTGCGCCGCCATGCTCTCGTCTTTCAGCCGCAGGGCTGCATAGAGGCTCCGAAAGGCTTCGGCCACGAGGCGATCCGAGTCGTTGGCCACGACCACCGAGCGCAACGCCGGATCGCTGCCTTTAATTTGCGGGATCACTCCGATCAACGGCAGTCCGACAATCTCCTCGATGTCGAAGGCGCTTTTCACCCGGTCGTCGATGAACGCCGCAAAAAAGGCGAAGGCGACCCCGAGAAAGATTCCGCCGACGAAGCCTAGGCCGAGATTGAGTGGAATGTTGGGATAGATCGGCTTTCCCGCCGGCGCAGCGCGATCCACCACGCGCGCATTTTGGGTTTCGATCGTGCCGGAAACGGAGGTCTCCCCCATCCGCGCCAGGATCTGATCGAGAAGCTTTTCATTGACCTCGTAGTCACGCTCGAGATTGAGATAATCCACCGCATAGCGGTCGAGCTTGAGCGAAGCCTCCTCCTGGGCGGCGAGAGCCTGGCGGGCTTCGTTGGTATTGCGCAGGGCCGTCTGGTAGTCGGCCTCAACCGCGGCGGCCGTAGCATCCACCGCCTTGGACAGTTCCCGCTGCGTCTGCGCCAGCGAATTCGCCGCCTGGATCATTTGGGGATGCTTGTCGCGATACCGGTCATGCATCTGGGCAATCGCGATCTTCTGCGCGGCGATTTGCTGCGTGAGCTGGATGATTAACGGCTGGTTGGCGATGAAAGGCAGTTCAGTCAGATCTTCTCCTTTCTGACGGCGGTCCTGCACCTGCTTCCAGCGCACTTCCGCATCGGCCAGGCGGTTCGAGCTTTCGGTGACGTAGACGCTCAGCGCCTTGAGCTTTTCGGTGTTAATGTCCTTACGCTGGTCGAGCGAGACGAGATTATTGCGCTGGCGATAGTCCTGGAGATTGACCGCCATCTTCTCGACCTTCTTGCGTTGCTCGTCGGCGCGGTCCTTGAGGTCTTCGACCGCTTTCAGCGATCCTTCCACCCGGACGTGCTCATTGTAAGAGATGTACTCGTTGACGATCAAGTTGGCAACCAGCGCCGCAATCTCATTATCGGGATGCTGGTATTTGACGGTGATCATCAGGCTCAGCCGTTCCGGGGCGATCGTGCGATGCTTGAACAGAATTGCAGAGGGTGCCGAAACATCTCCGTTCTTCGCCCGATAGGGCGCCAGGAACCGTTCCAGATCGGAGCCGGTGATGCGCGTAGCGACATTGTGAAGGATGGCGTCGCTTTCCAGGATCTTGACCTGGGTGTTGAGGTCCTCGGCCGAGCGGACCTCGTTCTCGACCACGTCCTGCACCTGCATCACCACCGGATCGCGGCGAAAGATCTGCACACTGGCTCTTGATTCATAGACCTTCTTTGCAGCAAGCGTGTAGACCAACACCGATGAGAACACTACGAAGAAGATCGCGATAATATACCAAATGCGCTCGCGCAGAGTCAGGAGGTACTGCTGGAAGTTGTGCTGGGCGACAGTCTTTCCATATTCAGAACCATAGCCATAGCTGCCGTAGGCAGCGTTGGCGCCATAGCCGCCATAGCCACCGTAACTGCCGTGACCAGTTTGACCGGACGGCCTGCCGTGACTGTCGACTGGCTGCCCGGGTCCCTGTTGGGGTGTGGAATCCATTAGAATGTCCTTGGTCTAGTTCGCGTTAAGAATGAGGTCCTTCACGCCGCAGTTTGTCTAATCTGATCTAACCACAGATAACGCAGATTTCGCAGATGCGGATGACAGAGTCGGAATTAACCGCGGATTACGCGGATGCGGATGATCTGACCCAAAAAAAGAGCCCAGAGGCATTGGCGTCATTCACGCAATTCGTGGTTGGAATCCGGAGTTTCAGAGGCCTTTGCGCTCCTTGCGTTCTTTGCGGTTAAGACCGGATCTCAGATCTGTGTCGGCCGGGTAAGCAGTGGTCACGAAGGATTGACGGAAGGAAGACAGAGTCGGAATTAACCGCAGATTACGCAGATTTCGCGGATCCGGATGATTTCGCTGCAGAAAGGGCAAGGACGTTGATATCAGCATGCATCTTAAACGTGAGCGATTCTTCGCTGGCCGGTCGCAGACCGGCCATTTAGAATGCAGGAATCCGCCAGAATGGCGGAATCCTGCATTCTATAGCAGCCGCTCCGGCACGTAGATCACATCGCCTTTTTGCAGCTGGATCGTGTCCTTGGAATTGCCCTTGATGATTTCATCCGCATCGATGATACGCGTCTCGGTCCTCCCATCCGGATAGTTTCGCGTCAGCTTCAACCGGCTCCGATCGGCCAGCCGGCTGAAACCATCGGCCCCTGCGATCGCGTCGAGGAGGGTCAAGCGCTGTTCCAGCGGGAAATTCACGGTCCCGGCCTTGTTGACCGCGCCAAGCACAGTCACAGTCTTGGCGGCATATTCCTTGACGAAAACGCTGATCTGCGGATTGACGAGATAGTCGCGGTCGTAAAGCGTGCGGATCAAGTCCTCGGCCTGGCGCACCGTTTTACCTTTCAGGTCGACCGTTCCGATCAACGGCAACGTGACGGTGCTTTCCTGGGAAAGCCGCGCGTCCCGCTCGAGATCAGGCTCCTGAAAGACCTGCAGATGGATCAGATCGGACGGCTGAAGGGTATAGTCGGCCTGCGCCGCAGCGACGGCAGCTTTGGGTGGGCCCGCATCAGCGGGCGTAGCGTCCGCAGAGCGAAGGAAGCAGGGAATGGCCGCGAAAAGGAAGCAGAGGACGGCGGTCCCCAGAACCACTCGCTTACGCTCGCAGCTACAAAGCAAAACTCGTAGCGCCAGCCAGGCATCGCGCGAAGGCGGGGCCGCGCCGCTACGGGCAGCCAGGGATGGCTGCGCTACGCCGGTATTTCGATCAAATTGAAGTGGCATGAGACAGAGGAGAAACCTGAAAGCTGAAGGCGGAAACCTGAGGGCGGAAACCTGAAAATAGATCGCTCTCTGCGACCTCTGCGTTCTTTGCGGTTAAGATCCTAGCAGACGAAACCTGAGACCTGAGACCTGAAAATCGATTCAGATCAGATCCGCGGTCATGCAGTCAACTCGGAGGGGGTTAACCGCAAGGAGCGCAAAGACCGCAAAGATCAGTCTTCAATGGAGCTGCAGTCAACCGCAGATTGCGCGGATTGCCCAGATCCCATCTGCGGTCCGTTTTCCGATGCCGATCGCCGACCGCCCTGCCAGCCGAAGCTCAAGCGAAGGCTGGCATACAGTTTCCAGCCCCGCTGGAAACTGTCTTAGAACCGCAGCGATGCGACCACGCTGAAGACGTCGTCAGAGAAGCCGACCGGCTGGTTCGATTGATTTCCACGGTACGTGTAGCCCGCTGCAATGCTGGCGTGGGTGTTGAACTGGTAGGTGACTCCCACCGTGCCTTGGAAGAACTTATCTTGCCGGCTACCAACACCATAATAGCTCGTCTCCATGTAGCTTACGCCCGCGTTGGCGCTGAGCGATTGAGATGAAATTGAATGTGCCGCCCAGATTCGCCGAAGACTCCCGGACGGAATCCCCGGTTGCGACCGTGTCGAAATCCCGGGTAACGCCAAACTGGATCACGGTCTTGGGCGAAAACGTGTAGGTGAAATTCGACCTGATATCAAACAGATTGTCATTCTTTCCAGTCTTGAAATTTCGCCTGGCAGCACCGACGTAGAATTCGCCGCTCAACTTGGGCGCAAGCTCACCGCGGGCACCCAATCCGACGAAGTCGTCGTAATAGTTCGTCGAGGTATTCAAGAAATTGGTATACCGATACTCATAGCGCGCACTCAGGTCCAATTTCGGGCTGATCTCATAGTAGAAAGAGACAGGCACCCTGACAACATTATCACTCGTGTAGGCGGCCAGCTTGTATTTTGTGCGGTTGTAGTCGCCCCCGATAGCGACCGAAGTCTTTTCGGAGACCTTGTCTTCGACGCTGACGTCGGCATTGGTGACGTCGCGGCGCACCAATGAGTTCACGGCCTTCGCGAATTCAGTATTCTGCGCCAGCTGGACGAACGAGGCATCGAAACTCGCCTTGATCGTGTCGTCGTCATAGCTGCTGACAAAGCTCGTGTTGGCCAGGCTCGAATTCTGGTCCGAATATTTCGAGTAGAAATTAAACGCTTCCTGATAGCTAAACTCCCCCTTGGTAATCGAATTGCTGCTGAAAGGCAGATCGATCCCGGGCGTCACGGTCGTGAGAAAATCGCTCTTCCCGTTTTTGTTGTTGAGAAAGATATTGTCATCGTACTGGAAATTGGCCGAGCCAGTGACGAAAAGCTCAGTTCCGTTCCCGTCCCCGAGTGCGGGGATTCCGTAGGCCGCGACTCCGCTCATCGCTAGAAATGCCAGGAGTCCAAGTGAGGTCGTTTTCATACAGGTGGTGCGTAGGTCGTTATGATTCAGGTGATTCAAATTGAGAGCCAAGAGCGTGCCAATCGGCTTGCCAGTGCGTTTTGCGTCTTGCCCTCAGGATTCATCTAGGGTCTGGTCCTACCGAAGTTGCAAGGCCCGTGCAAAAATGCAACTAGCGGAGGCAGAAAAACGGAGATCGGAAAAGCGGACGGCGGAAAAGCGAAAAACCGGGAAACAGTCAGCAGAAAGCGGCGCCGGCCGGCCGAGGGCAAACGAGGATGTGCAAAGGAACAAAGTGCGAAAAGAGAAGCTTTGTGAACAAATCGTTAATCAGTGGCAACAGAAAAAATGGAAAACCTTACTGGCCGCAGCCGAATTAGGGGCACTTATGACAGAGCTACTCCGGATAAGCCACATGCCTTTCTGTGAGTTCCGGCGCCGTCCGGGACGCTATTTGACACAGAGAACACAGAAGGCAACCAAGGGAATCGTAGGGGCGCAGTCCCGCTGCCCTGATCGGATCATCTTACAGGAGGTAACAGAGGAAACGGAGACATGGGGACGCGAACGCCCCCGTCGCGTCGGCCTGTCCGAACGTAGCGCAGGCTTCCAGCCTGCCTTTGGGGTCTCGCAGCGCCCGGTCATCCGCACGCCCGCAATCTGCGGTTTCATTCCGATCCTATTGAACCGCGGATTGCGCGGATGTCGTAGATGCCGGAATCAATCCCCAGAACCAACCTTTTTCAGGAGCCAAGAACGCAAGACGCGGCTTTATCGACGACGGGAGCAAACCTGTAGCCGGGGGCGACCGCCCTGAGCCTGTCGAACGGGTTGACCCCGGTAGGTTCTTTCGAAATCCCGGGCCGGCCTCAACGCGGCCGGCTACAACGCACGCCCTTTCTCCTGTAGCCGGGGGCGCTGACCCCGGCAGGCTCTTTCGAAATCCCGGGCCGGCCTCAACGCGGCCGGCTACAACGCACGCCCTTTCTCTTGTAGCCGGGGGCGCTGACCCCGGCAGGCTCTTTCGAAATCCCGGGCCGGCCTCAACGCGGCCGGCTACAACGCACGCGCTTTCTCCTGTAGCCGGGGGCGACCGCCCTGAGCCTGTCGAACGGGTTGACCCCGGAAGATTCTTTCGAAATCCCGGGCCGGCCTCAACGCGGCCGGCTACAACGCACGCCCTTTCTCTTGTAGCCGGGGGCGACCGCCCTGAGCCTGTCGAACGGGTTGACCCCGGTAGGTTCTTTCGAAATCCCGGGCCGGCCTCAACGCGGCCGGCTACAGCGCACGCGCTTTCTCCTGTAGCCGGGGGCGACCGCCCTGAGCCTGTCGAACGGGTTGACCCCGGTAGGTTCTTTCGAAATCCCGGGCCGGCCTCAACGCGGCCGGCTACAACGCACGCCCTTTCTCTTGTAGCCGGGGGCGCTGACCCCGGCAGGCTCTTTCGAAATCCCGGGCCGGCCTCAACGCGGCCGGCTACAACGCACGCCCTTTCTCTTGTAGCCGGGGGCGACCGCCCTGAGCCTGTCGAACGGGTTGACCCCGGTAGGTTCTTTCGAAATCCCGGGCCGGCCTCAACGCGGCCGGCTACAACGCACGCCCTTTCTCTTGTAGCCGGGGGCGCTGACCCCGGCAGGCTCTTTCGAAATCCCGGGCCGGCCTCAACGCGGCCGGCTACAGCGCACGCGCTTTCTCCTGTAGCCGGGGGCGACCGCCCTGAGCCTGTCGAACGGGTTGACCCCGGTAGGTTCTTTCGAAATCCCGGGCCGGCCTCAACGCGGCCGGCTACAACGCACGCCCTTTCTCTTGTAGCCGGGGGCGCTGACCCCGGCAGGCTCTTTCGAAATCCCGGGCCGGCCTCAACGCGGCCGGCTACAGCGCACGCGCTTTCTCCTGTAGCCGGGGGCGCTGACCCCGGCAGGCTCTTTCGAAATCCCGGGCCGGCCTCAACGCGGCCGGCTACAACGCACGCCCTTTCTCTTGTAGCCGGGGGCGACCGCCCTGAGCCTGTCGAACGGGTTGACCCCGGTAGGTTCTTTCGAAATCCCGGGCCGGCCTCAACGCGGCCGGCTACAACGCACGCCCTTTCTCTTGTAGCCGGGGGCGACCGCCCTGAGCCTGTCGAACGGGTTGACCCCGGAAGATTCTTTCGAAATCCCGGGCCGGCCTCAACGCGGCCGGCTACAGCGCACGCGCTTTCTCCTGTAGCCGGGGGCGACCGCCCTGAGCCTGTCGAACGGGTTGACCCCGGTAGGTTCTTTCGAAATCCCGGGCCGGCCTCAACGCGGCCGGCTACAACGCACGCGCTTTCTCCTGTAGCCGGGGGCGCTGACCCCGGCAGGCTCTTTCGAAATCCCGGGCCGGCCTCAACGCGGCCGGCTACAACGTGGGCTGTTTCTTGGAGAACTCTCAGAGGCAGAAGAAGGTTTTGCGGCACGCAAAACCTCTACAGTTTCCAGCGCCAGCTGGAAACTGAGCGCCAGCTGGAAACTGCTTCGCCCCGTCGCTTCCGGAGACGGAGGCAACTGGTTCATGAATAATGATTGCGGCTGATCACCGAGGTGGTGCGGCCACGAGAATCTTCAACCCGAGCTCAAACCGGGCAGCCCTGAAGCACAACGTTCCCAACTGTTCCAAGTTGTCCAACTGAAACGATCAATGACCCCGGCCGCTGCCTCGATCCAAACGGGACGGCGGGCAATCGGGACCACGGGGTCGATGGTTGGATTATCTTGATGAAATCGGCTGGACGGCACAAGAGCGGCTTAAGGGAATCTGCAGCACAATTGCGCTACAGGCAACTGGTTTGCACTGAAGAAACGGAAATGAGAACAACTGATATCTCCCAGTTCAAGGGAAAAGGATTCAGTTTCCAGGCAGCCTGGAAACTGTAGCGCCCACCTTTGCTGAAGCTTCGGCGGGCAGGCTCGGTCTGCGACCGGCAGTGAACGGAAGTCTGCCTCGCAAGTCAACCCGGTCAAGGGAGGTCCTGGGTGCACAAAACCTGATCAGTCGTAGACACTGCTTCTATGCCCAACGGAAACGACAACGACGATCATCACCTTGTTCTCCAACCGGCAGAGAATCCTCCAGTCGCGGACCCGGTACCGCCAAAAACCGTGCCTCTCTCCTCGAAGCGGCTTGCCGAACTGTTCCGGGTCAGCGGTCCCTTTGACCCGGGTCTCCAGGAATTCTTTGATCTCGGCGGCAGCTGATGGGCCCAGCTCACGAAGCTGACGGGCGGCCTCTGGGGTAATCTCATACCCCCAGCTCACGCCATACCTCCTCAGGTTTGAGTGAGGGCTTTCCACTCTTCACGTGCCGCTCCCAAGCGGCGGTCGCCTTGCGGTAATCCATTTCGTCTTCGACCCTTTCCTGTATCTCCGCAACGGTTCGGCCCAGTTCCTCCAACCTGACGTCAGGACTGGTGGCCTGCGCCAAGGCGGCGTGCCTGATGAAGGCAGTCGGGCTCAGTCCGCGTTTCCTGGCGGCAGCGGCAATCCGCCGCTTCTCGGCAGCAGTCAGCCGGATGGAGGTAGGCATGGACGCCATGCACTACAAATGTAGCGCATCCGGGTACAAAGCAAGAGGTTTTGCGTGCCGCACCGCGAGGACGATCACAGGGTGCTCTGGCTCAAACGACGCAGGGCGGAATGAGAAACGCGTTTGGAATACTCGATTCTCGCTACTTCGCTTCCGCTGCCGCATGCTGCTCCCGATGAGCCCATCGTCTCAGCAGATCCGTCGTCTGGTTGCGACCGCCCGGCGGGCGGCCGCTGTTGCCTACGCCCCGTACTCGAAGTTTCCCGTGGGCGCGGCCGTGCTGACGCGCTCGGGCAGGATCTTTGCCGGATGCAACGTCGAAAACGCCTCCTACGGCCTCACCAACTGTGCCGAGCGAACGGCGGTGTTCAATGCCGTGGCCGCCGGACACCAGGAACTGACCGCGGTGGCAATCTACACGCCGACCCAATCCCCCACCCCGCCCTGCGGCGCATGCCGCCAGGTGATCAGCGAGTTCGGCCCGGAGGCGGTGGTTGTGTGCGTCTGCGATTCGTCTGAACGCATCGAGAGCACGCTCGACCGGTTGCTGCCTCGAGGATTTGCGGGAGTTTCCAGGCAACCTGGAAACTCCCGCAAATCCTGAGCAGTTTCCAGCGCGCTGGAAACTGAGGCCAAACCCGAGCCGCAGAGTTTTTGCCCACGAATGCGGAGGCCGCGAAATAAAGGGCTGAAGACTGAAGGGCTGAATGGCTGAAATTCATTCGTGTGGATTCGTGTGCATTCGTGGGCAGAGGTTCTTTCCGGGGTCCGAATCGGTCATCCGCGTGATCTGCGCTATCCGCGGTCAACGCCGACTCCGGGGTTCACCACGAAGGCGCGACGCTCGGAGGCCAGAGCCAAGCCACAGAGTTTTTGCCCACGAATGCACCATCCTTCGCAAGGCCTTCGGATGGCGGACACGAATCCGGAGGCCACTCGCTTACGCTCGCAGCTACGGTCTGGGGCCACTCGCTCACGCTCGCAGCTACGGTCCGGAGGCCGCTCGCTCACGCTCGCAGCTACGCCAGCCGGCAGCCGCGGAGCTTGCAGTCCACGCTCAGGATGTGCCCCCGGATCCACTGGCTCGTCTCGCGGTGCACCTCCAGCACGAGCGAAAGCGACGGGCCGCTCTGCAACTTCGCCAGCCAGCCGTCGAGCTTGGCCGCGAAGTCCCGGTGCGACTTGATGTTGGCGGTCGCCGCCGGACACTGAACGCGGGCCATGTGCGCTTCCTCGCGCGCAAAGTGCTCACGAGTATAGCGATTCAGGAACCCGATCAATGGAACGATCATGTCCTTGCCCGCGCCTTTCTGCAGGGCGGCGTCGAGTTCGTTCAGGCTCGCGATCAATTTCCGATGATCGTCGTCAATGACCGGATGCCCTGTCTCAAGCGCAGTTGTCCATGGGATCATATAAAGCTCATCGTCACTGTCGGTCGGGACTTTAGGGTGTGCGGATGTCCAGCCGCTCGACAAGCCCTTCTCGGGCCCCCAATCATTTTAACCGCGGATTGCGCAGATGGCACAGGCCAGCCCAAGCCGCAGAGTCTCTGCCCACGAATGCACCATCCTTCGCAAGGCCTTCGGATGGCGGGCACGAATAGCCACGAATCCGGAGGCCGCTCGCTCACGCTCGCAGCTACAGTCCGGAGGCCGCTCGCTCACGCTCGCAGCTACAGTCCGGAGGCCGCTCGCTCACGCTCGCAGCTACAGTCCGGAGGCCGCTCGCTCACGCTCGCAGCTACAGTCCGGAGGCCGCTCGCTCACGCTCGCAGCTACAGTCCGGAGGCCGCTCGCTCACGCTCGCAGCTACAGTCCGGAGGCCGCTCGCTCACGCTCGCAGCTACGGTTCGGGGGCCACTCGCTGGCGCTCGCAGCTACGGGAGTAAAAGGCTGAAGACTGAAAGGCTGAAGGCTGAATCCTATTCGTGTGGATTCGTGTGAATTCGTGGGCGGAGGCCTCTTTGGGGTCAGCTCTGGTATCCGTGTTCTCCGTGTGATCCGTGGGCAACTCCGGAGGTTTTGCGGAACGCAGAACCTATCCAATTTCCAGCGGCGCTGGAAATTGCCTATTCCGTGATCTCGATGGAATCGAGGAATGCGCCGGCCGCTTCGCCGCCCAATTTGGCCTGATTATCCGCCATGATCGTCACTCCAAAGGTGAACTTGCCGACCGGCATCATCCAGATTGAATAGTACACCTTCATCTGTTCGTCCTCGACGACAGCAACCAGTTCATAGGCGTCGTGCCCGGCCAGCCGGGCGAACCGCCCGGAGATCTTGCGCGTGAAATGCGTCATCATCCCCTTCTCCCAGGCCGCCGCCCGCTCCTGGAACGTGGACTTTGCCTCGGACTCAGGAGTAGCGAGCGCCGTGAAGATAAACACCAGTCTCGCCGCCTCGCTCTCGGCGCTCCAGGACTGTGACTCAGGGCTCGGCGACTTGTGGGCGACGGTTGACCAGCCGGGCTCGTCCGGGAACACGACTTTGAATCCGAACCTGGCGTTCTTGATTTCCCTGGCGTTGAGCCCGACGGCGAGTGCGATGAAAAGGAAAAGATAGCGGGTCATGTTGGTTGCAGGCGGACTGGGGGCATCCCGAATTCCGCCGCGGAAGACAAAGCACACGAAAGGGGTTTTGCGAAGCGCAAAACTGCATCGGCAGGCTGGCTCGCGCCGCGGCGGCGGAGCTGGAAGCCTGCTGCCGGGGTTGACGCCCCCGGCTACAGGAGAAAACGCGTGCGCTGTAGCCGGCCGCGTTGAGGCCGGCCGCCGGGATTTCGAATGAACGTGCCGGGGTCAGCCCATTCGACAGGCTCAGGGCGGGCGCCCCCGGCTACAGGAGAAAGCGCATGCGTTGTAGCCGGCCGCGTTGTAGCCGGCCTTCACCCCGGCTACAGCGCAAAGGCAGGCTGGAAGCCTGCGCTACGCGGCGCAGCCGCTCAAGTTTTGCGGCAGGCAAAACTTTCGCGCACAGCGGCCAGCACCTGGTCGCGCGGAACGTCGCGCTCGGTCCGCGCGCCGAGATCGCGCACCTTGACGACGCCGCGAGCAACCTCATCGCTGCCATAGATCAACGCAAGCTTGGCCCCGGATTCCAACGCCGCCTTGAACTGCTTTCCAAACGCGAGCGGCTTCAGCGGATACTCAACGCGAAAACCCGCGGCGCGCAACGCATTGATGTCGGCAAACGCCACCTTGCGTTCCGCCTCCCCGCCGAGCACCGCGTACACCTCGGCCGCGTTGACGTACACCGGCGCGAGCCCGCGCGCCTCCAGCAGCAGACCCATGGTCACATCCCCGATCGCGAAGCCGACAGCCGGCAAATCGGGTCCGCCGAGCTTCGCCACGAGATTGTTATACCGGCCGCCGCCGGCAATGGCCCGCAACTCGCCCTTGCGGTCGAAGGCTTCGAAAACAAAGCCGGTGTAGTAGGCCAGACCGCGCACGACACCGAGATCGACGGCGACAAAACGCGCCAGCCCCATGGCCGCCAACCCCTCAAGCAAACGGCGCCATTCGGCCAACCGGGCCGCCAGCTTGTCGCCGCCCACGGGGGCCAGAACCTGCTCCAGCTGCTCCAGGCTCTTGACGCTCAGGAAACCCAGCACCTTTTCCTTCAGCCCGGGATCGATCGGTCCAAACTGGTCGGTGTAGCTCTTGAATGCCCCTTCCCCAAGCTTCTCAAACTTGTCGATCGCCACGAGCATGGCCCGCACCCGCGGCTCATCCAGGCCCAGCGCCTCCAGATAGAAAAACCAGAGATCGCGATCGCTAAGCCGCACGAAGAAATCCTCTTCCGTCAGGCCGAAACCGGCCAGGCATTGCACCAGCAGCGCGACCAGCTCGATCTCCGCCTCGACGCCCGCCTCGCCGAAGATGTCGGCATTGAACTGGAAGAATGCGCGTTCCCGGCCCTTTTGCGCCCGTTCGTAACGGTAAAACTCGGCGATGCTGAACCACTTGATCGGCCGCTTCAGGCTGCCGGCCTGGGCCCCGACCATCCGGCACACGGTCGGAGTCATCTCGGGCCGGAGCGCAACCTCCCGCCCGCCCTTGTCGGTGAAGCTGAAAAGCTGCTGTTCGATCTCGTCGCCGGACTTCGCCTTGTAGAGATCGAGCGGCTCAAGCACCGGCGCATCGTACTCGGAAAACCCGAAAGCCGACGCGGTCCGGCGCCAGACTCGAAACATGTGATTCCGGCGCGCGAACGCCTCCGGATAGAATTCCCGGAACCCGGGCAAAGATTGGAACAACGCCATGCAACCAACTAGGTTGCAGACTGCGGTGGGGTATCGCCAACCTTATTTTTCAGCGGCTCCAGGTCCAGCTTCTTGAGCTTTGCCTTCAGGATCTTGCCCGATTTGAATTTGACGACGGCCCGCTGCGGAATGATTACTTCGGTCTCGGGCTTGTTGGGGTTCCGGCCAACCCGCGCCTTGCGAACCTGGACCTCCAAGACTCCAAAGTTGCGCAGCTCCACGTTCCGGCCCGCCGCCAGAGCATTCATGATGATATCCAACGTCATCTGCACCGTAGTTTGGACCTCTTTTTGCGGAAATCCGGTCTTCTCGTAGATCTGTAGCACAATCTCGCGTTTCGTCAGGTTCGTAGACATGGTAGTTCCTTTTGGCAAAATCCAAATTGAAAGCGTCTTACGGTAATCGAAGTGTGAACTCCGTCAACAGCAAAGGCTTACAATTTCCCGAAAATGAGCGACAAATCCCCCTCCGATCCATTTGAACAATTGCCGAAACACATTCAGGAACTCCTTCGGGGCTCGAATGTTAAGACGGTCTTCACGCCGCCGCGCGCCGCCGGGTCCGCGACCTCAACTGAACGTGCTGACGACGAAAGAAATAAGGAGCACGAGGCCACCCTCAGGCTGATCCGAGAGTTCAACCTGAAGCCGCGCGAAATCCGCGACTACCTCGAACGGTTCGTCATCCAGCAATCCGAAGCCAAGAAGGTGCTCTCGGTCGCAATCTGCGATCACTTCAATCATGTCCGCCAGTGTCTGGAGCGCCCGGAGGTCGGGGAACGCGACTACGCCAAACAGAACATCCTGCTCCTGGGTCCGACAGGCGTTGGCAAGACCTACCTGATGCGGTGCATTTCCAAGCTGATCGGCGTTCCGTTTGTGAAGGCGGATGCCACGAAGTTCTCGGAGACCGGCTATGTGGGCGGCGATGTCGAGGACCTGGTGCGCGACCTGGTGAAGGCGGCGGACGGCGATGTGGAACTGGCGCAGTACGGCATCATTTACATCGACGAGATCGACAAGATCGCCTCCGCCTCCGGAACGACGGTGGGCCGCGACGTCTCGGGCCGCGGGGTGCAGATCAATCTGCTCAAGCTGATGGAAGAGACCGACGTCAGCCTGCAGAGCCAGAACGACATCGCCGGCCAGATCCAGGCGCTGATGGATTTCCAGCGCCGGGACCGGCCCCGCAAACGCACCATCAACACCCGCCACATTCTGTTCATCGTCAGCGGCGCCTTCGACAAGCTGGCAGAACAGGTCAAACGGCGGATCCAGAGCACCCAAATCGGATTTGCAGCGGCGGGTCGCGAGCGCCTCTCCGAGGACAGCGATGTGCTGAATCTCGCGCAGAGCCGCGACTTTATCGACTACGGGATGGAGCCCGAATTCGTCGGCCGGATTCCAGTGCGCGTCGCCTGCCAGTCGCTTACCCCCGGCGACTTGGAGAAGATTCTCCTCACCTCCGAGGGGAGCATTCTGCAGCAATACCGGGCGGATTTCTCGGGATACGGAATCGATTTCGAGATCACGACCGATGCGGTGCACGAGATCGCCGTGCAGGCCCATGCGGAGCGCACGGGAGCCCGCGGCCTCATGACCGTCCTGGAACGGGTGCTCCGCGACTTTAAATTCGAACTGCCCTCCACGGCGGTGAAGAGCTTCAAAATCGACCGGTCAACCGTCGCCGGACCGGCGCAGACCCTCGGTTCGCTGTTGAAAGAGAACGCCTACCAGCAACGCGACGTCCTCAAGGCCGACGCGGCCGCCTTTACCGCCCGGTTCCAAAAGGAACACGGATTCGAGCTGGTTTTCGACGAGTCGGCGATCGAGCGGCTCATTGAGCTAAGCCTGGCCGCAGACAAGACGATCCGGGCACTCTGCGAAGAACGATTCCGCGACTTCCATCACGGGCTCAAGCTGATCGCGCGGGACGGCGACATGCGGCGATTCACCATCAACCGCGAAGTCGTTGACGCACCCGACAAGGTTCTCTCGCGCTGGGTGGTGGACCGTTTCCGGGAGGGAGAGTAACTTGAAAGGCTGAAAGCTGAAGGACTGAAGGCGGAACAGCGGAAAAGCTGAAATCGGGAAAGATGAAACAGGGAAACGGCGGAAAGGCGGAGGATTTGCGGGGCGCAAAACCTGAGGCGGCCAGATTCCAGGCGACTTGGAAACTGTAGCGCCAGAGGAGCATTTCGTTCGGCAGAACCGAAGGCCGGAGCAGGCTGGAAGCCTGCGCTACGCGGCACAGGCCGGCCTCAACCCGTTCGACACGCTCAGGGCAGGCGCGACCGGCTACATTGGAAGCGATCTACTTTTCGCTGGCCGGTCGCAGGCCGGCATTACAGTTTCCAGGGAACCTGGAAACTGCCGCCATGCCTGACTCCACTGCGGTCAACACGATGTTTGCGCGGATTGCGCGGCGCTACGACCTGGCCAACCGGCTGCTCAGCGGCGGCATTGACCGTCGCTGGCGCCGCCGTCTCGTCGCAGCCGTGCGCGAGGCGCGCCCGCACACGATCCTCGATCTGGCCACCGGCAGCGGCGATGTGGCGTTCGCGCTGGCCTGGGGCCTTCCGGCCGACGTCGAGATCATCGGGATGGATTTCTGCCAGCCGATGCTGGAGGAGGCAGAGGCGAAAAAACGCCGGGCGGGAGGATTTGCCAACGTCAGCTTTCGCCACGGGGACGGCCTTTCCTTGCCGCTCGGCGATTCCTCGGTCGATGCGGTCACGATCGCGTTCGGTTTGCGCAACATGGCCGACCGCCCGCGCGCGCTGCGCGAGATGCGCCGCGTGCTCCGCCAGCCGCACGGCCGGCTCTTGGTGTTGGAATTCTCCCAGCCTTCGCGGTGGCTCCGTCCGCTCTATTATCTTTACCTCCGGCGGGTGCTGCCGCGGTTGGCCGGAATCATCACCGGCGACCGCTCCGCCTACGAATACCTCGGCCGGACCATCGGTGAGTTTCCGGACCGCGCCGGGTTGTGCGCAGAGCTGCGCGCGGGAGGATTTCCGGAAGTCGCCGCCGCCAGCCTGAGCGGAGGCATCGTGGCGCTGCATGTTGCCCGCGTGTAGCGGCGCGGCCCACGCCATTGTAGCCGGCCGCCACAAGGTCATCTCATTCAGCAGAGGCGAAAATCGGATGCAGGCTGGAAGCCTGCGCTACGGCAGACGCGGCGCAGCCGTTCAGGTTTTACGGCACGCAAAACCTGCTGAAGCAATTTTCATGCTAGAGCCCCATCTGCGCACTTGCCAGCGGGCGCCGACTCCGCTTCCATGGCGGGGTGGCTGCGCTGAAACTAATTCACAACGAGCTCCATTACGAACTGCTCCGGAAGATCGCCGAAGGAGGCATGGGTGTGGTGTACGAGGCCCATCAATACGGGGCCGGCAATTTTCACAAGCTGGTCGCCATCAAACTGATTCGCGAGGAATATTCAAGCATCCGCGAATTCCAGAAGAATTTCATCGGCGAGGCCCGTCTCGTGGCCGACCTGATCCACACGAACATTGTCCAGACCTACCATCTCGGCCTGGTTGGCGGCCAGTATTTCATGGTGATGGAGTTCGTCAGCGGCGTTAATCTCGAGCAGCTCCTCGACCGCCACCGGGTCCTCGACCGCTCCCTCCCGATCGACTTTGCCGTCTTCATCGTGTCGCGCGTGGCGCGGGGTCTGGCGTACGCGCACCAGAAGACCGACCGCGAAGGCCATCACCTCAATATCGTGCATCGGGACGTCAATCCCAAGAACGTCATGCTGGCCTACGAGGGCGACGTAAAGCTGACGGACTTCGGAATCGCGAAGGCGTTCAACCTCATGTACAATGAGGAGGGCAAGGTGATCCCGGGGAAGGACGAGTATTGCTCGCCCGAACAGGCCAGCTATGCGGTGACCGACGCGCGCGCCGACCTGTTTTCCCTCGGCATCGTGCTGTCGGAGCTGCTCCTGGGCCGGAACATCTTTCGCGCCGACGACCGGCTGCGGTCGCGGAAGAACGTCCTGGCAATGCCGATCCCGCGGTTTGCGGCCCTGCGCGAGGGCATCGATGAGAAGCTGGAGGGCATCCTCCACAAGGTGCTCGAGCGGGACCGGAACAAGCGCTACCAGTCCGCCTCGGAATTTCTGACCGACCTGGAGCTTTACCTTTACAGCGACCGCTACGGGCCCACCAACGAGAAACTGGGCGTGTATCTGCGCGAACTGTTTGACAAGCCCGAACCCTGCGGCGCGGCGTTCACTACAGGACCGTCTCCAGTCGTCTGAGCCCGGCTGGGGCCTCCCATCTTGAACCATGAGCGGACCGGGTTTTCACCAGCATCTCAGCCAGCGCCAGACCCAGCAGATGGTGCTGGCGCCGCAACTGCGACAGTCGCTGAAGATTCTGCAGGTGGCCGCGCTGGATCTGCGATCCGTCATCCAGGAGGAGTTGCAGAACAATCCCACCCTCGAAGAGTTGCCGATGGACGGCGTGAGCCTGGATCAAAAGACAACCGAGGCGGCGGCTGACGGCCCCGCCCAGGGGACGGATGGAGCCGAACCCCGCGAGGAGCTGGATTTCTCCAAGAATTTCGAGATCCTGGCGAAGATTGACGACGACTGGCGCGACGACCAGGCCCAGTCCGGCGGAGGCCAGGCCTACACGTCCGAGGCCGCGGAGAAGCGCCAGCACTTCTTTGATTCCCTGGTCAGCGAGACCTCGCTGCAGGAGCACCTCATGCGGCAGGCCGAGCTCTCCGATTGCTCGCCGCAGGTGTTGAGCGCCATCCGCTATCTGGTCGGCAGCATCGACGACCGCGGATTTCTCACGACCACTCCCGCCGACATCGTCCTGATTTCCTCCCTGTCGCTCGAGGACGTGCAGACCGCGCACAAGCTGCTCAAGACATTTGATCCGCCCGGCATCGGCGCGCAGAACCTTCCGGACTGCCTCCTGTTCCAGCTCGAGGCCAAGGGCCGGGGCGGTTCCATCGCCGCCCGCATGGTCCGCGATCATTTTGATCTGCTCACCCGCCGGCGCATTCCGGATCTGGCGCGCCGGCTCGGAGTTTCGGTCGAGGACATCCAGGCTGCGATCGAGGAGATCGGCACCCTGGACCCTTCCCCCGGCCGGCGCTTCGCGGAGGACAGCAACCGCATCGTCGTGCCGGACGTCACCGTCGACAAGGACAACGACCAGTGGCGGATTCTCCTGAACAGTGACTACATTCCGCGCCTGCGCATCAGCCAGACCTACCGGGAGCTCATTGCGAAAGGCACGCTTTCCAAGGAGGAGCGCGACTACCTGCGCGAGCGCATGCGGTCGGGGCGCTTTCTGATCAACTCCATCGAGCAACGCCAGCAGACGATCGAGCGGATTACGCGCGAGATCATCAAGGTGCAGGAGGAGTTCTTTGAGCACGGCGTCGCCCGGCTGAAGCCGCTGACG
>CAWDQK010000077.1:0-23463 GCA_963804395.1 uncultured Verrucomicrobiae bacterium
TCCGGCCGGCTGCTGTTGAGCGGCAACGAGGCGGTGGCGCTCGCGGCGCTGCATTGCGGTGTGGCGCTTGGAACCGGCTATCCAGGGACGCCCTCCACGGAGATTCTCGAAGGATTCAGCGCCCTGGGTGGGAAGGCGCAGTGGGCCCCCAATGAGAAAGTGGCCGCGGAAGTGGCGCTGGGCGCAGCCTTCGCCCGGGCGCGGGTGATTTGCACGATGAAGCACGTCGGGCTCAACGTGGCGTCCGATGTTCTCTTCACCATGACCTATTCGGGCGTGGACGGCGGGTACGTCCTCATCGTGGCCGACGATCCCGGCATGGCGTCGAGCCAGAACGAACAGGACAGCCGACGATACGCCGAAGCGGCGGCGGCCCCGATGTTTGAGCCGGCGGATTCGCAGGACGCGTACGATCTGCTGCGCACCGCCTTCGAGGTGAGTGAACGCTGGCGCATCCCGGTCCTCTTCCGCCTGACCACCCGGGTGTGCCACTCGAAATCCCCGGTGCGGCCGCGGGTCGCGATGGGCCAGGCGCCGGCCGACACCGGAGCCGCGGCGCCGGAATTTGTCCGCAACATCGCCGGGCGCGTGATGGTGCCAGGCCATGCCCGACCGGCCCACCAACGGCTCCGGGCAAAGCTGGCCGAACTTCAGGCCTGGAATGAGACGCAGGGACCCAACCGGATCGAGCGGAGGAGTTCGGAGCTCGGCGTGATCACCGCCGGAATCAGCTATCACCATGTTCGCGAGGCGGCGCCGGACGCCAGCATCCTGAAGCTCGGGCTGAGCCATCCGCTGCCGATGAAAACCCTGCGCGATTTTGCCGCGTCGGTGGGGCGCTGCGTCGTGATCGAGGAGAACGATCCGTGGCTGGCCGCCGCCTGCCGGGCGGCCGGGATCGCGGTGGAGGCCAAGGACGATGGGATCTTTCGTTTCGGCGAGTTGAACGTCAACCGGGTCCGTCGGATTCTGGCGCGCGATGCCAGCCCGGAGCCGGTGCCGCCGCGGGGCAAGCCGCCCGAGCTTTGCGCCGGGTGTCCGCACCGCTCCAGTTTCGAGGTGCTGAAGGAGCTCGATTGCATCGTGTCGGGCGACATCGGCTGTTACACCCTCGCCGCGCTGCCGCCGCTCGCGGCGATGGACATGATGATCGACATGGGTGCGGCCGTGGGCATGGGTCTGGGCTTGCGCCATGTGCTGCCGCGCGACCAGGCCAAACGCGTGGTATCGGTCATCGGCGACAGCACTTTCCTGCATGGCGGGCTGCCCGGCTTGGTGGAGATGGCCTACAATCCGCCGGCAACCGGACATGTGCTGATCATCCTCGACAACGGCACCACGGCGATGACCGGACAGCAGGAACATCCCGGCACCGGACGGCAGCTCGGCGGCGAGGCGACCTACCGGGTCAGCTACGAGGACATGGCGCGCGCCGCCGGCGTGAAGAATGTGTTCACGATCAATCCAATCCGGGAGAAGGCGAAATTCAAGGACCTGCTCGCGGATGCCTTGCGCAAGGACGAGCTCACGGTGTTCATCGCTCGCAGCCCGTGCATCCTCGCCGCCGGGCGTATCGTCGCCTGGGAGAAGGAGCTGAAAGCACGCGCGGCGGAGGACGAGACCGAGAGTGCGGCCGGCGAACCATGCGCCTGTGGAGGAAACTGTGAGGCCGGCGCCGGATCCTGATCCAGGCTGGCGCGGTTGGAACATGTTTGAACGCGAATCATCCCTAATTCCGCAGTTGCAGCTTTCATCCCTTGTGGCTGCGAGCGCCAGCGAGCGGAAGGTTCGTCCACTCGCTGGCGCTAGCGGCCACACTTTTTCTGAAACCGCACTAGAAAGATACCATGCAGCCGATCAATCCTCCCACCAACGTCCGTTTCGCCGGACTCGGCGGCACGGGCGTCATCAAGGCATCTGACGTCTTTGCCGACGTTGTCTTTCGGCTGGGGCACACGGTGAAGAAGGCGGAGGTTCATGGAATGAGCCAGCGCGGCGGGTCCGTCCAGTCGGACGTCCGCTTTGGGGAGGAGGTGCACAGCCCGATGATTCCCGAGGGAGAGTGCGATTTTCTCGTGGTGTTGGAACCGTCGCAGGTCAACGTGGTGCGCGGCGGGCTGCGCGCTGGCGGTGTGTTGTTGACGCCGGCTGACATTGACGTGGCGCGCCTGCCGACGGCGAAAGCGCTCAATGTGGCGATGCTCGGCCGGTTGAGCCGGCATTTCGATTTTCCAGAGCAGGCCTGGCGCGAGAGCCTGCGCCTCCATTTTTCGGAGAAACTTCATGCCGCCAACGACCGGGCCTTCAGTCTTGGCCGCGGAGCGTAGCCGGGTCTATTCAATGCGCCTCGTTCTCGCTCGTGAACAACCATGCCGTCCGGTGACCGATGTAGGAGCCTGCTTGCAGGCGATTATCACTTCGGAATCGCCTGCAAGCAGGCTCCTACAGTTTTCATGGATCCGGCTTGGTGAAGCAGACCGGTCCGAGAACTGCTCGAATCACCATTCCCATGCATAATCTCGTCACCGCGACCCTCATTTATCTCGTACAAGCTTTCGGAGGCAGTCTTGGCTGTGCCATAATAGCGCTGTCGCTGGGGCTCTATTGGGCATCCACAAGCCTTGTGGGATGCTTCCAGACGCTTTGGCTTCAGTACCGCGGGGGCCGCAAGAGATCATGCCGGCCTGACCGGGAGGCGGGCCGCGGGCGGTGGCGGAGCGGCTTGGCTGTGATGCCTGGTGTTTGCCTTCACGCCGCGCTGAATCACCGTCCGAACAATATGGACAAGAGATCTCATCCCAACGAGCCGGCGGCGCTTCGCATCACGATTATGCTGGGCGTTTCTCGCCGGATGGCTATTCTGCGGCGGCACCGGCTTGGCCGACACGGCCCCGATGAAGTGGCGGGAGACGGGCCAGCTTCTGGACCACCCGACCTATCTGGTCTATCTGCCGGATGGCTTGGAGCCGGGGAAAAGATATCCGCTCGTGTTCGCGCTTTCTCCCGGCGCCGATGCGCTTGGAATGATCTCCACCTGGGTCGCGGTGGCGGAGAAGCATCACTGGATCATCGCGGCTTCAAAGCAGTTTCGCAACGGGCAGGAGTTCGGGCCTTCGTTGAAGGAAATCGAAGTTGAGCTGAACGAAGTGGAGGCGACCTACGCGGTTGATCCCACGGAGGTGATCTTTACGGGGATCTCCGGAGGGGGAATGGGCGCGCATGCGGTCGCAAGGTATTATCCCAGCCGCGTCCGGGCCATCGTGGTCAACACGGGGATGATGCACGCGTCGTTTTTCACCCCCAACTATCCCGAGGGGAAGATCGCGGTGTTTCTGGCCAGTCCCACGGATTTCCGCTACGGGGAGATGAAGCGGGACCGGAGTTTCCTGGAGCAACATCATTGGAAGATCGACTGGATCGAGTTTGCGGGCGGGCACACCCTGGCGCCGGCCGCGGTTTACGAGCAGGCCGCCGGATGGCTCGAAGAGAACCTGCATTGATGGTCCCGCCACGAGTCGCGGGCAACGGAACCCGGGAGCCGGTTCGGGGTCATGATAATGGGCCTCGATCCGCTGTCCTGCAGCGAGTTCGTTGGCCTTCCTGCGCATCACCGCTGGGCCTGTGGCTTTGTTCATCCATCGTCGGTCAAAATCAATGCGAACCGCCATTCTGCTGATCGGGCTCGCCGTGGCGTGTGCTGGTGCGGACGGCGGAGCAACCGCGCGGGCATCGCCACGGTTGTCTGCCGCCATTTCGGCGGGGCTTCCGCGGTTCAAGCAACTGCCGGTTGAGATTCCGCACCGTGACGAACCGCCCGACCTGATTGCCCTGCCGCCGTTCATCGTCTCGGGCTCCCGGATCCCGAATCTCCCGGAACCCGATCTCCTGACCAAAGCCGGAATTGAGGCGCTGCTGCGGAAGCACTATCCGGGAGCCAGCCTCCCTGGGCAGAATCCCACCATGAATGGCAGCGTCGCGAACTATGCCGCGCTGATGTACCGCGACGATCTGCGTTTGCAGCAGATGGCGGAGTTTGGGCGGGCGCTCGAATCGGCGGTGATCGGAGGGGATCTGGCGGGGGCGAAGGAGCTGAAGGCGGAATTGCAGGATATATTCATGCGACGCGAGAGACTGGCGGACCGAAGGCATGGACAAGTCCGTGAACCACTGGCGGCGGTAGCAGCATGCCCGCCTTCGCGCAGAGAGCTACGGCGTGGCCACTGCATCCTGACGGGCCGCGTCGAAGCCTTCGCGGAGACGGGGAGGGCGAAGCCCGACAGGGTGCATCTGCCGATTGACGGTGAAGCAGCAAGCTCGGCGATTCCGTAGCGGAGCCGCGTCCGGCTCCGGCGGCGCGGAACGCCTGCCATGCCGTAGCCTTGCGCGAAGGCTGGCCGCGCCGCTGCCGTCAATCGGGAGATGCGCCCAGCCCGACAGGCTGCTACAGGAGATCCTTGAACTGCCGGGCTGCGTCCGGTAGAGGAATGGGCGCTGAGCGGCTTACCCCATGATCCAAAACCTTTGGAACGATCTCGACGGCACTTTCTTTCCGGAGAGCGCCCTGGACTATATGCCGGCGGTGCGCCTGCGCGAAGTGCAGCTGCAGCGGCTCAAGGCGGTCACGGCGCTGGCCTACGAGCGGGTGGCGCTTGTCCGCGAGCGAATGGATGCGAAGGGTGTGAAGCCGGCCGATGTGCGCAGCCTGGAGGACGTCCGCCTGCTGCCGTTCGGCACAAAGGCGGACCTGCGCGACACGTACCCCTACGGACTGTTCGCGGTGCCGATGAGCGAGGTGGTGCGGCTGCACGCTTCGAGCGGCACAACGGGCAAGCCGATCGTCGTGGGCTATACGGCGCAGGACATGGAGGTGTGGAAGCAGGTCATCATGCGCACGCTCTATTCCGCCGGCTACAGCCGCGGCGACGTGGTGCAGAACATGTTCGGCTACGGTCTTTTCACCGGCGGGCTCGGCCTGCACGCCGGGATTGAGGGAATCGGCGCCACCGTCATCCCGATCTCGGGTGGCAACAGCGAACGCCAGATCATGGTGATGAAGGATTTTGGCGTGACCGCGGTGTCGTGCACGCCGAGCTATTTCATCCACCTGATCGAGGTGGCGGGCAAACTGGGCATCGATTTCAAGCGCGATCTCAAGGTGAGACGCGGTGTGTTCGGGGCGGAACCCTGGACGGACCAGATGCGGCAGTACATCGAGACCGCCTCGGGCATCAAGGCGTACGACATCTACGGATTGTCTGAAATCATCGGGCCGGGCGTGGCCACCGAGTGCATCTGCCAGGCCGGACTTCACGTGTTCGAGGACCATTTCCTGGTGGAAATCGTGGATCCGAAGACGCTCGATCCGGTGGCCGATGGCGACGAGGGCGAACTCGTGATCACGACGCTCAGCAAGCAGGCGATGCCGGTGATCCGGTACCGGACTCGCGACATCACCGCGGTGGAAACCCGGCCGTGCGCCTGCGGCCGGAGCCTCCGGCGCATCCGGCGGATCAGCCGCCGCAGCGACGACATGTTCATCATCCGCGGCGTCAACGTCTTTCCTTCGCAAATCGAAACGGCGCTGCTCAAGACCGAGGCCAGTCTCCCGCATTACCAGATCGTGCTGTCCAGAAAATCCGGCCTGGACCGCATGGAGGTGCGCGTCGAGGTCACCGGCGAAATGCTGAGCGACCGGTTGAGCGAGATGGAGGGGTTGCAACGGCGCTTCGCGCACAGCATTGAACAGATCACCAGCCTGCATGCCGAGGTCACGCTGGTGCAGCCGGGCACCATCCCGCGCAGCGAGGGCAAGGCCCGGCGCGTCCTGGACAAACGAAGCGAAAACACCTGAACATGAAAATTCGCCAGCTCTCTGTGTTTCTCGAGAATCGCCCCGGGCGGCTGTCGGCGCTCTGCCGCACCCTGGCTGACGCCGGCGTGAATCTGACCACCCTGACCCTGGCTGAGACCGGAGAGTTCGGTCTGCTCCGGCTGGTCACTCCCGATGCCGACGCGGCGCGGGGTGTGGTCGAACGGGCCGGCTACGCGGCGACCGTGACCGAGGTCGTGGCCCTGCAGGTGCCCGACCGCCCCGGCGGCCTGGCCTCGATTCTGCAGATCCTGGAGGCCCACCAGATCTCGGTCGAATACATGTACGCCTTCGCCATGCGCGCCGGGGCGGACGCGGTGATGGTTTTCCGGTTCGACAACATGGATCGCGCGATCACGGCCCTGCAGGCGGCCGGCGTCAACGTCTTCAAGCCGGTGGACTTGTTTCGGAGAATAGGCCGGCAACCCGGTCAGGATTGGCCCGGCGGCGTGCCCATCACGGATCCCGTTGGTGCCAGGCAGGACCCCTCCGGAATTTCTCTAGACGAGAATTTGTCATTTATTGGATGACAACAGGACCCGGATGCGGTAGACGTCGGGCATGAATCACCGCCCCCGGTTTCGCGACACCCGAGTCTGGTTCATTGAACTTCTTGACGAGGCTCTCGTCGAACTGGCGAAGGCGTCCGCCCGCCGCGCCCAGAAATGCCTGGTGGCGCGAAAACGGGTCCGGCGCTGGCAGGCCCTGCGTTCCGGGGTGGACACGCCGCTCTGGAACGCGTTGGCCTGGGCGGTGGAGTCGCAGCTCAAACGCCGCGGAGCGAAGGCGCGTCTGGCCCGTCTTTTGGGCCTCTCCCGTCAGAGGCTCCATCTGCTGATCGTTGCCAAGACAGCATATCCGGACGCGGAACGGGCCCTGCTGCTGCAGTTGTGGCTGCAAGCGCGGCTTTTGAACCGCGATTTGCTCCCTGAGATCCGGCCGGGCCGCAAAGCCCTGATGTCATCGATTAAATGACAAACCTCACGAGGCGCGCGGATGGCAGTTTTGTCATTTAATCGATGACATTCGTTGGTACAGGAGGCGTCGGCCTTTTGGTGATGTCGTTGTGTCCTTGTCGCACCGGGACGCAAAGACCGTGGCTGGACCTGCTTCAGATGTTACACGGGGCATTCGACATGAAGACCGCCACCGTCAGGGAAGTGCAGCACAGGCTCAGCCGCGTGCTGGCTTGATGCTCTACCGCGAGTCGAACCAGGCGCGGGCGAGGCCGACGAGCAGGCCGAAAAGGTGTCCCTCCCACGAGGTGCCGTCGCGCACCGGCTTGATGCCGGCGAGCATGCCTCCGTAGAACAACATGACGCCACCGGCGACGAGCAGGTCGGGGGTCGTCCGCGTGTACCAGGCGACCGCGAGCAGGTAGCCGAGAAAGCCGAAGATCACGCCGCTCATGCCGACGTGCGCGGCGTTGCGCCCGAACAACCAGAGCAGCACGCCTTCCCCCAGGGCAACGGTGGCGGCGACCGCGATGAAATGCGGCTGGTCGCGGCGCAGCACGAGCGCGCCGAGGATGATGAATGGCGCCAGGTTGGCCGCCAGGTGCGCGACATTGGCATGGACAAACGGCGCGGTGACGATTCCAACCAGGCCGGACAACTTCCGCGGCACCACTCCAAGCCGGGAGGCAGCCGTGGAGGAAAACAGGGGAATGATCGTCCCGACCACCATCAGTGCCGCCGGCCAGGCGAGATAGCACCACGGAGCTTCAAAGTAGAGGCGATGAAAGAACGGAAGGATCTGGTTCATGTGCTCTTTAGTCTTTTACGGACAGAAGCCTGCTCATCACGCACAGGAATAGGAAAACCGAAGTTCGAATATCGAAATCCTAAGGAAATCTCAACCCCCTAAGGAAGAAACCCCCAAACGTTGAGCCAGGGCGGCTGGTTGCTGGTTTCGATCATCAGGCATTCGGATTTGTTTCGAGCTTCGGTTTTCGGATTTTGAGATTCCCGATGACGTTCTTCGTGCCAGTTCGGTCTGGGGGGATCACCGGCGGGCAAGGTATGGTTCGACGAGACGAAAGCCGGGGCGGTTGCAGGCTTCGTCGCGCGCCGGGCCGTTGCTAAAAAGATAGACTGCATAGCCCCCGAAACCGCCGCCGCAGTATTTGGAGGCGAGCGCCCCAGGCAAATCCTGCGGCAGTGGCGCCATGCCTTCTCCGGTTTGCACGGCAGACGATTGCCGCACGGCGTCGGCCAGTTGATCGAGATCCTGCCGCCAAACCGCATCGCGCGCGGTCCGCCCGGCGCGTTCGATGGCGTCATAGTCGCGCGCCTGGTTGGCAACACCGGGAGTCGAATGCGATTTCCCGGTCCAGAACACCGCCATGCGGCCGCGGAGAAAGGCCCCGTCGGTCTTGAACTCCAGCTCCGGGCGGCCGCCGCTGCGCCACACACACAGGCCGGATTCGGCGATGATGGCCGGATCCTGCCAGCCGACGCCCAAGTCGAGTTCGGAATCGACGCCGTCCTTGCCGTTGAGCAGCGCCCAGGCGCCGCTGCCGCCCAGTCCGGCGTTCCGCTCGTAGGGCCAGGAGCGCAACGAGACCGTGGGCGAGATCGCGCAATTGACGACAAAGGCGCCGGGACGGGAGAAGCGCGGCACGTCGAGCCAGCCGCCGGCGAAATCCACCCGCAGCGGCGCATCCTGCGGAGCGCGGATCCAGCGGACAATCTCGGAGGTGGTGACGGATGGGAATTGGGGGGGCGTCTTTGGCAGGACGATATAACGGGCCCCGACCTCCGCACACAGCGCCTGTTTCACCGCGGCGTATCGGTCATCCTCGGTCACGGCCAGAATGTCCGGGCGCAGGCTCAGGAAGTGTTCCTTGAATTCGAGCCCATCCTCCAGTCCAGTGCCGATGACCACTGCGTCAACCGGATCCAGCGCCGCGATCAGGGCACGCTTATGTTCGTCCGGCAGGGAACTGCGGCGCTGCCGGTTGCGCCACAAGACCTCGGCCGACGCGAAGGACACCGTCAGGTGATCTCCCAGGGCCCGGGCTTCGCGGAAGAACTGCAGATGGCCTGCATGAACAATGTCGTAGAAGCCCGAGACAAAAACCTTGATCATTGGCATCCCGATGAGGACGCGGGAATTCGCGGGCGTCAACCCGGCGATGCAGTCCGCCTTTGCCAAAGGGGCCGGATTATGACCTTGTATCCCCATGCGCATCGCCGTCCTCGCCGACACGCACGACCATTGCCCGGCTGATCTGCCGGGGCGGTTGCGGGCGGCGGACGAGATCTGGCACCTCGGAGATGTCTGCGAGCCGGCGATTTTGACAAGGATCGAGCGTCCCGGGCGTGCATTGCGGGTGGTGTTGGGCAATTGCGACTGGCATCCGGAGTGGCCGCGAGAACTCCGGATTCAACGGGAAGGCGTGCGATTCCTGCTCGTGCACATCCCGCCGACGCGGACTCCGCGGGAGGTCGATGTCGTGTTGCACGGACACACTCACGTGCCGCGCGACGAAATCGACGGACGGGGGGTCCGCTGGCTGAATCCCGGCTGCATCACCCGGCCCCGCGGCGGCCACCAGCCGAGTTTTGCATGGTTGACGATCGACTCGGGAGGGATCGAATGGCGGATCACGGAACTTTAGCCCGGATGGTCCGATTGACTCGCAATGACCGACAGATCCCAAAACATGGCCTAGCATCCCCCGGGCAACTGTCATGCAGAAGAATCTGCCCAACCTGCTAAGCCTGATGCGCCTCGCCTGCGCGCCAATCATGGTTGCGCTCGCGTTCGCCACCGGTTCGAAGGCCTGGTTTCTGGCGTTGTTTGGCGGCGCATTGGTGACGGACGCGCTGGACGGTTTCCTGGCCCGGCGGCTGCGGGCCGAATCCGATCTCGGACGGCGGCTCGACAGTTGGGGCGACTACGCGATGACCGTTGCGGTGGTGGTGGGAATCTGGCGGCTCTGGCCGGACGTGATGAGGCGGGAATGGCCCTGGTTCCTGACGACCCTCGTTGGCTGTCTTGCCATCGTGGCCTATGGGCTGATCCGCTGGCGGCGGGTGTTGGGCTATCATACCTGGCTGGCAAAAGGGATGGCGATTGTGCTGCCACCCGCCGTGGTGATCGTGCTGGCCGGATGGTCGGCTGTTCCGTTCCACGGCGCCGTCGGCCTCCAGGTGCTGTGCGGACTTGAGGAGATGGCGATTGCGTTTCTGCTGCCCGGTTTCTCGGGGTACATGCCAAGCCTCTGGCATGCCTGGTGCTTCCGGCGCGAGGCACGAAAACTGGCGCCGGGCATCGAATGACTGACCGCAAGAACGAGAAACCAGGGACACCCGCGGGCCGCGCCGGCAACGGACGCAGGTCAGCTCGATCTGTTCGAGCCGCTGTTCGGGCCGCCGGCGGAACCCGCGGTTGTGTTTGTGCGCAGCGACCGGGCCCGCCATTACCGGCTCACGCTGCGGCGCGATGGTGCGGCGGTCGCGACGATTCCCCGGCGCGGCTCCGAGCGGGAGGCAAGGCGGTTTGTGGACCAGCACCGCGCCTGGCTCGAGCGGGCGCGGGCGCGCCAGCAGGCCCGACCGCACGCCGCGGTGGTGTGGACGCTGGGGACCACCATCCTTTGGCGGGGCGAAACGGAGACGATCCGCCTGGCCGCGGACGAAGGCCGGCCGGTGGTTGCCCTTGGGACCGACCGGTTTCGGGTTCCACGGACTGACGGTGATCTGCGGCCGGCCCTCGAGGCGCAGTTCGCCCGGCTGGCGCGCATCCGACTGCCGGCGCGCGCGTGGGAACTGGCTGCCACCACCGGGATCGGGATCAAGCAAGTGACAGTCCGCAACCAGCGGTCGCGCTGGGGTTCGTGCTCGGCCCGCCGCACCATCTCACTGAACTGGCGTTTGCTCCAGACGCCCGACCACGTGTGTGATTATATCATCTATCATGAGCTGTCGCACTTGCGCGAAATGAACCACTCCGCGCGTTTTTGGGCGCAGGTGGAGGCCGTCTGCCCCGGGTGGCGCGCCGCGGAGCGCTGGCTCAAGCAGCATGGCGGGCTGGCCGGATTGTGAGACGGCCGTTTGGATCCACGCGCCGCGCGGCGATTCTGCGGGAAGGCGGACCGCCCGCCGTTGCTGAAGCCACGGCTGGCAGGCCGGGTCCGCACTGTAGCCGGGGGCGCCTTGGCCTGCCGTAGCCTCGCGCGAAGGCGGCCGACCCCGGCAATGGTCGGCCGACCTGCCATGCCGCAGCCTTGGCGAAGGCCGGCCTCAACGCGGCCGGCTACAATTCCAGGAAGCGGCGCTGGCGGCGCGGTTCGGCTGAGCTCCCATTCGACGGGCTCAGGGTCTCAGGGTCTGCCACACCGCAGGCAGCGCCCTCCACCTTTGGTTGCGGCTCTGCCGCGTTAGGCGATGTTCCTGCTAGTTCCGCGGCGCCGGCTTCTCCGGAATGAGCAGGCTGGCCAGCACTGCGGCGGCGAGGACGACTCCGATGACTCCGAGCGAGAAAAGGGTCGAGATGCCGAGCCAGGGTTCAACCAGCATCTTGCCGCCGATGAACACCAGGATCAACGCCAGCCCGAACTTCAAATAGCGGAAGAGCTGCATCACCCCGTTGAGGGTAAAATAGAGCGAACGCAGGCCGAGGATTGCAAAAATGTTGGAGGTGAGGGCCACGAAGCCGTCCTTGGAGATCGCCAGCACGGCCGGCAAGGAATCAAGCGCGAAGACCAGATCGGTCGTTTCAACCACCAGGAGCACGATGAAGAGCTGGGTTGCCGCCATCCGGCGGTCCACCAGCACAAAGAACCGCCCGTCGTCCTGCCGGGTCACCACCGGGAAGAACTTACGGAAAAGCCGGACGGCGGCATTGTGATCGGGATTGACGTCAACCATTTCATCGCGCGGCAGCGCCATCTTCGCGCCGGCGTAGACCAGGAAGGCGCCGAAAAGATAGAGCACCCAGTGGAAGCGCTGGATGACGCTGACCCCGGCCAGAATGAAGGTCGCCCGCATCAGCACGGCGCCGAGGATGCCCCAGAACAGCACGCGATGCTGCCATTGCGGCGCAATCTTGAAATATGCGAAAATAATAATGAAGATAAAAACATTGTCGGCGCTCAGGCAGACCTCGACCAGATAGGCGGCGAGAAACTGGTTGCCGAGTTCGCCGCCCCGCCAGTGGTAGATGAGGCCGTTGAACAGCAGGGCCAGCGCGAACCAGACCCCGCACCAGGCCAGCGCCTCCTTCAGCTCCACGCGGTGGGATCGGCGCCGGAAAACCCCAAGGTCCAGCGCGAGCATCGCCCCGATAAAGAAGAAAAAACCGACCCAGGCCCACCAAGCCAGGGTGGCGGGCGGACTGCCGACTGCAAACAGAGGGACCACGGAGGGTTGAGCATGCCGGCGCGGGGCGCGCGGGCAAGCGGAACTGGCCCGCAATGCGCTTTGACAACCGGCGCCGGGATGCTTTCTAAGAACCGACTGCTCCAATGAAATTCCCGAAGATCTCGATGCTGGTCGTGGCCCTGGCGGGCGCCAGCCCGGTGCAGGCGGCGGGCACCAAAGACACCTTGCAGCCGGCGGACGACGTGCTGGAACGCTTCGTCGACTGGTTGCAGCTGCAGATCTTTCCCGCCGGTGAGCACAGCGAGCTCGTGCACTGGATCGCCTGCGGCATTTTCGTCCTTGCCGCCGTCCTGCTGCGCCGGGTGGTGACGAACATCATCTTCCGCGGTTTGAAAAAGCTGGCCGAACGGACCGAGACGACGCTCGACGACAAGTTGTTTCCCGCCCTGGAACAGCCGGTGGCCGCCTTCGTCATGGTACTGGGCATCTATGGCGCGCTGACCGTGCTGAAGCTGTCACCCGCGGTTGACCGGCTCGTCCATCATGGCGCGCTGATCGCGATGCTTGCGGTGTTGTTCTGGGGTCTGTTGCGCGCGGGCGGTGCGGTGCTCACGCACCTCGAGGAAATGGCGCACGAAAGGCAGATTGGGATCGCGCATTTCATGCCGTTGATCAAAAAAGCGCTGGCGGCGCTGGTGGTCGTTTTCGGCGTGCTGATGGGGATGAAGACCCTGGGAGTGGATGTGGGCGCGGTGCTCACCGGCCTGGGCATCGGCGGGCTGGCCTTCGCGTTTGCCGCCCAAGACACGATCGCAAACCTCTTCGGTTCATTCGTCGTGGTGCTCGATCATCCCTTCAAGGTGGGCGACTACATCCGGATTGGTTCCGACGAGGGAACGGTTGAGGACATCGGCCTGCGGTTGAACGCGGCTGCGTTCAAGCACCCGCACCCAGATCGTGCTGCCCAACAAGACGGTGGCCGCCGAGCCGGTCGTCAATTTCACGCGCATGCCGCAACGGCGGGTTGATCAGACCATCGGCCTGACCTACAGCACCACCCCCGAACAGATGGAGGCGTTGCTGGCAGATCTTCGGAGGATCTTTCAGGAAGATCCGGGCGTGCACCAGGAGTTCGTGGCCGTCAATTTCACCGGATACAGCGAGTCATCGCTGGATATCCAGATCATCTATTTTACGGCCGACCCGGATTTCAAACAGCATCTCGATCTTCGCGAGCGGATCAACCTGAAGATCATGCGGGCGGTCGCGGCACGCGGACTCTCCTTTGCGTTCCCGACCCAGACCCTCCACGTGGACGACGAGGTGGCCCGCAAGCTGGCAGGGGTGAAGCCGGCGGTGCTTTCGTAGCGCCGGCCTTGATTTTGGCGGGAGCTCGCTCCTTTAGCTGCCTGACCCCGGCAACGCCGGGCCGACCGATGTAACATAATGCGTTACAAAATGGCGGGCCGGCACCAGCTGAAAGTGCTTTCAAACCTTCGGGCGATGTAACGCATTACGTTACAAAGCGGCGGGGACGGAAAACGCGTTTGCCACGCCAACTGGGACAAGCGACTTGGCGTGGAAAATGAAGAGGGGGGTTGTGCCCGACGCCCTGCTCGGCTCCGGCCCGGCGGGTGCGGGCCTGCGTTTCGTAGGGAAACCCTGGAAGTCCGGTTACGGGGTGCCAATTCGCGGGCCGCCGACCGCCCGTTCGAAGGCGGCGCGCGCGGTGAGGAAACTCCACCGGGCGCCGGCCAGCGACGCCTCGGCGCCGGCGAGCGCGGTCTGCGTGTCCAGCAGATCGGTGACGAGGGCGGCGCCGGACTGGTAGCGTTCGCGGATGACGCGCAGGCTTTCATCACTCGCGCGGACGTTGGTTTCGTTGGCCGCAATTGAATCCCGGGCGCGCTCCAGTTCGGCGATGGCGGCCCAGACCTCCTGGCGGACCTGCAGCACGCGGTTCTCGTAAACGGCCTGTTCCCGGGTCAGGTCGGCTTTCGAGCGGGCGAGCTGATGCACGCGGCTGCCGGCATCAAACACGGTAAGATCGACGGACAATCCGACCTGCCACTGTTTCGTGTCCGGGAAGAACACGGTGTCATTCACGCCATAGGAAGCATCGGCGCGAATCTTGGGAGCGCGGGCCGCGCGCGCTCCATCGACGCCGGCCCGCGCCGCCTCGACCCGGAGCTGTTCGGCTTTCAACTCCGGCCGGTTTGCGATCGCCTGTTGGACCGCCGCGTCCAGGTCGATGGCCGCCGCCGGCGTCGGATCGGTCGCGGGGGCCTCAAGGGCAAGCGGCGTTTCGGCCGGGCGCCCCATCGTTGTGTTGAGCTCGCCGGTTGCCGTGCGCACCCGGCTCCGCGCGCTGATCAGTTGCAGCTGAGCCGAGGCGACCTCGGCCCGGACCCGCAGGACGTCGGCCAGGGGCACGGCGCCGGCATCATGGCGGGCTTGGGCGAGGGCGAGATGGCTTTCCGTGCGCTGGAGGTTTCGCTCCGCGACGGTGAACAGGTCCTGGGCCGCCGCGAGCGCATAGAAAGCCGATTGCACGGAGAGGCGGATGTCGTCGCGGGTGGCATCGGCATCAGCTTGCGCCCCCCTCCAGCGGGCGCGCGCGGCGCCGAGGCCGGCCCGGCGTTCGCCAAAATCGAAGAGCGTGATTCGCGAATAGAGACCGCCGGTCCAGTCGTTCAATGGGCCCACGACATCCGGGATGGGATGGCCTGGAATGACCAGGCCCGACGGCAGGAACGCGCGATTTTGCCAGCGGTGATAACCTGTGCTGAGATCGACCTGCGGCCAGTAGGGAGCCCGGGCCTCACCAACGGCTTCATCGGCGGCTGTCACGCCGGCGGCCGCCGCGGCGAGCAGGGGATGGCCGTCGTTGGCGATGCGCAGACAGTCGTCCAGCGTGAGCGGGGCTGCCGGCGCCGCGCCGGCAGCCCTAAGTGGAATTCCCGCGAGCGCCGCGAGCAGGACACAAAGGCAGAGTACCGGAGAGGCGGACACGACTCGAATCAGGCCGACGGATTTCATGGGCAGAATAGGGACGAAAGGTGCGTGGCTGAAGAGTAGACGAGGCACCCGTTGACTACCGGGGCGCGGCATCGCCGCGCCATTTGAAACGCGCCGAGGCCGATGCGGGCCAGCCGGATGTTCACTGAAATGGGGAAAGCCTGGAGTGAGCAGGCTGATAGGGCGCGTTTCATAGCGTTTTGTGAAAGCGTTTCACGGCGAAGGTCATGACAATCGTGCCAATGACGAGCAGGGCGACGAACTGCGGCCACAACAGGTCAAGGCAGATTCCCTTGAGGAAGATCCCGCGGATGATGACGAGGAAGTAGCGCAACGGGTCGGCAAAACTGATCCATTGGATGACTGCCGGCATGTTGGCGATCGGGAAGATGAAGCCGGAGAACAGCATCGCCGGAAAAAAGAAAAAGAAAGTCGTCATCATCGCCTGCTGCTGGGTCTGGCTTACCGTGGAAATGAACAGACCGATGCCGAGCGTGCTGAGCAGGAAGAGCGCGGTGCCGCCCAGCAACAGGGCAAAACTGCCCCGAAAGGGAATGGAGAACCAATACAGCCCGACGAGGGCGACCAGGCCGACGTTGAGGAAGCCGATGACGGCGAAGGGAGCGCATTTGCCGAGGATGAATTCCACCGGCCGAATCGGTGTGACCATGATTTGCTCGATCGTCCCCGCCTCCTTCTCCCGCACGATGGCCATGCTGGTGAGCATCAGGCTGACCAGCATGACAAGGTTGGCGATGATCCCCGGCACGTAGTAATTGCGGCTCTCCAGGTCGGCATTGAACCAGGCGCGCGGCCGGAGGTCGACGCTGCCGACCGGCACCGTCCGTCCGGCCTGGCGAAGGACCTGATCGAGCACGAGCTGGCTGTTGTAGGTGGCCGCGATCACGGAGGCGTAATTCACGACAAAGCGGGCGGTGTTGGAGTCGGAGCCGTCCACAATCAGTTGCGCGCTGGCGGTCCGCCCGCTGCGCAGGTGGTCCTCGTAGCCCGAGTTGATCTGCAGGATGGCGGCGGCATCGCTGGCGTCGATCAGGCGCCGCGCCGCGGCTTCATCCTGGGTGTAAGCAATCGCGTCAAAGTAGGCCGAGCCGGTGAACCGGGTGACGAGGGCGCGGCTCGCGGGCGTGCCATCGCGGTCCAGGATTCCGAGGCGGACATGGCGCACGTCCAGGCTCACGGCATAACCGAAGATCAGCGTCTGGACCACCGGCAGCCCGAAGATGACCATGCGCATGCGCGGATCGCGGAGGACCGAGCGAAACTCCTTGAGGAGCACGGTATGGATTCGTTCCCACATGGTCAGCCGAGCTTTTTGCGGGTGAACCGAATGGCGGCGCCGGCCACCACGAACGCGAAGACAACGAGAAACAGCAGTTCGGGCCAGAGCGTTGCCACGCCCACGCCGCGCAGGAAGATTCCCTTGACCACGGCCACAAAGTATCGCGCCGGCACGATGTAGGTGACGACCTGGATGGCGACCGGCATGTTGCCGATGGCAAACGCGAACCCGGAGAGCAGGAAGGCCGGCAGGAAGGTGGAAATCATCGCCATCTGGCTCGCGAGCAGTTGCTGCCGGGCGAGCGTGCTGATGAGGATGCCCTGGGCGAGCGTGCCGATCATGAAGACGCCGCCGACCGCGAAGAGAAAGGAGACGCTTCCGCGGAGCGGCACGTGAAAGAGCAGCACGGCCATGAGGACGGCGATGGCCATGTCCAGCAGCCCGATGGCGAGATACGGCAGCAGTTTTCCGAGGATAAGTTCGGCTGGTTTCACCGGCGTGGAGATCAGCTGTTCCATCGTTCCGCGTTCCCATTCGCGCGCAATTGTGAGCGAGGTGAGGAGCGCCGCGATGAGTCCCATGATGACGGCCATGATCCCCGGCACGATGAAGTTGCGGCTCTCGATATCCGGGTTGAACCAGACGCGGGGGCGCAGGTCGAGGGCCGGGGAGGGCACCGCGCCGGCGAGGCGCCTTGCCTGGGCGAGCATCACTTCCTGGCTGAACGCGGTGGAAATGCCCTGGGCATAGCCGAGAACGATCGACGCGGTGTTGGAATCGGAACCGTCGACCACCGCCTGCACCGGGGCGACCCGGCCGGCGTCGAGCAGACGGGCAAATTCCGGCGGGATTACCAGGCCAAGGCAGGCATCCCTGCTGTCGATCTCCCGCTCCAGCGTACGGTAGTCCGCCACCGCGCCGCGAAAATCGAAATATCGCGAACCCTGGAAGCGCGCCACCAGATCCCGGCTTTGGGTGGTCTCACTCTGGTCCCACACGACGAAGGGCACGCGGTCAACATCAAGCGTCAAGGCGTAGCCGAAGCTGAGCAGCATGAGCATCGGAATGCCAAGCGCGAGTCCAAGGCTGCGCGGGTCGCGACGGATGTGGATGGCCTCCTTGCGGGCGATCGCCCAAAAACGGCGCAGGTTCACCGGTAAACCTCCGTCTGTGGCGTGTCGGCGCGGTCGCGGGCTTCGATGAGTGAAACGAACACATCTTCCATCGTTGGGGTGATTGGTTCGATTCGGAGGGGGCGAGATCCGGCGGCAGCCAGGGCCGTGCGGATCGCGCGGATGGCCGGCGCGGCGTCGGCTTCACGGGCCACCGCATGGAGGCCTTTGCCGAAGAGCGCCGCTTCCTTGACCTCCGGCAGGCGTTCCAGCAGTTCGATGGCATCATAGGGCCGGTCGCATTCGATTTCGATCACCGCCTCCCTCATGTGCCGGGCTTTTAATTCCCGGGGCGAACCGAGTGCAATCAGCTCGCCGCGGTAGATGACGCCCAACCGGTCGCAATATTCCGACTCCTCCATGTAGTGGGTCGTGACAAAGACCGTGACGCCCTGCCCGGAGAGCTCGTAAATCAAGTCCCAGAATTGCCGGCGGCTGTTCGGATCGACGCCTGACGTGGGCTCGTCGAGGAACAGGATCGGCGGCTCATGCAACACCGCGCAGCCGAGCGCGAGGCGTTGTTTCCAGCCGCCCGAAAGCTCGGAGGTCAGTTCGTGCCGGTGATCGCGCAAGCCGGCCATGGCGAGCACCCAGTCCTTGCGCTCGGTCTTCTTCTCCTTTGGAAGGCAGTAGATGCCGCTGTAGAAATCGATGTTCTCTTCCACCGTCAGCTCGTCGTAGAGCGAGAACTTTTGGCTCATGTAGCCGATCCTCGTTTTGATCTTTTCGGCGTCGCGGGTGATGTCGAATCCGGCCACGCGACCGGAGCCGCTGGTGGGAACGAGGAGGCCGCAGAGCATCCGGATTGTGGTGGACTTGCCCGCGCCGTTCGGGCCGAGGAAACCGAATATCTCGCCGCGCCGCACGGCAAACGAGATGCCCGCGACCGCGGTGAACGTGCCGAACCGTTTCACGAGATCCCGGACCTCGACGACGATTTCAGCAGCGGGTGTGGGCTGGGCGCGCATGACAAGCGAGTGATGTCACGTATTAAATGACAAAGTGGCGCTGATCGCGGTCAACGATCGGACGTTGGAAGTGCGGTGCGGGCGTCGCGTTTCCAGGACAGGTGTCTGGCGCGGGCGCGGCGACGCGGGCGAGGAGCGGAGCGGAGAGAGCGTGGTGGAGACGCATGGCGGCGGTCATCGCGGGCCAGATCGTTCGGCGAGCACCGAGACAAAGACATCCTCGAGTCGACGGTTCGATGGACCGGATGGCCAGCGGCTCGAAGCCGGCCGAGGCGACAAGCCGGCGGATCTCCGCCTCGGCGGCGGACGGGTCGCGCGCGGCCACATGCACGCGGTCTCCGAACAGCCCGACGGTGGCGGCAGGCAGTTTTTCGCGCAGGAGCGCGGCGGTGCGGCGCGGAGCCGGCGTCTGGACTTCGAGCAGCGCACCGGGCATCAGGGCTTTGATTTCATCGGGGGTGCCGAGGCCCAGCAGCCGGCCCTGGTGCAGCAGTGCCAGCCGGTTGCACCGTTCGGCCTCGTCGAGATAGGCCGTCGAGACAAAGATCGTCACCCGCTCGCGCACGAGCTGATAGAGGATGCGCCAGAAGTCGCGCCGGGACACTGGGTCGACGCCGTTGGTCGGTTCGTCAAGAAACAGCACGCGCGGCGTGTGGATAAGGGCGCAGGCGAGGCCGAGCTTCTGCTTCATGCCGCCGGAAAGGTTTCCCGCCAGGCGTTGCCTGAACGGGGTCAGATTGCTGAAGCCAAGCAGCCGGTCGATCTTCTCGGCCCGGCCGCGTCCGGCCACGCCGTAGATGTCGGCATAGAAAAGGATGTTCTCGATCACGGTCAGATCCGGATACAGCCCGAAGCGCTGGCTCATGTAGCCGATGTGGTCCTTGAGGCGCTCTGCCTGAAGGACCACATCACAGCCCGCGACCGTGGCAGTGCCGGCGGAGGGCGAAAGAATCCCGGTGAGCATGCGCATGGTGGTCGTCTTGCCCGCGCCGTCCGGGCCGACGAGGCCGAAGATCTCGCCGTCGGCAACGTCCAGGTCGAGAGTATCAATCGCGACGGTGGCGCCGAAGGTTCGACGAAGGCCGGTGGCACGGATGGCGGACATCGCAGGGAGTGAGGGTGAAAGGGAAGGTGAAAGTGAGAGTCAGAGTCGGAGTGAAGCCACGGGACCGAGGTGCCGCCGCGACGGCCCATCGCGCAATGCAGTCATCGTTTGGCCTTCCGCCGCCACCCTCCCTCTCACTTTCACTCTCACTTTCACTTTCATTTTCACTTTTCAGCCGGGATCATGGCGTCGGCGGGCATGCCGGGTTTCAATTCGTCGTTGGGATTGGCGAGGTCGATCTTGATCCGAAACACGAGCTTGACGCGTTCCTTGGTCGTCTGGACTGTTTTCGGAGTAAACTCGGCTTCTGAGGCGATGAAGCCGACGGTGCCCTCGTAGGACTTGTTCGGAAATGTGTCGGTATGCACCGCCACCTTCTGGCCGAGGCGGATGCGGCCAAGATCGGTCTGGTTGACATAGGCGCGCACCCAGACGTGGGCGATGTCAGCAACGGTGGCGACCGGGGTGCCTGGAGAAACGTATTCACCGGGCTCTATGTTGTGGGAGAGCACCACGCCGGTCAGGGGCGAGATGAGCCGCGTGTTGTTAACCTGCGTCGCGGCGAGGGCGACGGCGGCCCGGGCCTGTTCGACGCGCGCACGGCCCTGGGCGATGTCTTCGGTGCGCGGGCCGGCCTGCACGAGCTTGAAGCGTTCCGCGGCCTCCGCGACGCGGGCTTCGGCGACCTTGAGCCCGGCCTGGGATGCCTCGAGTTCCCGGTCCGCGATGGCGTCCTTGGCACGGAGTTCCTGCTGGCGGCCAAAATCGAGCCGCGACCGGTCGCGCTCGGCCTCGGCGCTATGCAGCGTCGCCTCGGCGGCCGCGATTTCCTGCGGACGCGATCCAGCTTCCAGGGCAGCCAGGGCGGCCTCGACGCCGGCGAGCTCGGCCCGGCGCAAAGCGAGCTCTTCGTTCTGCTCGGCATCGTCAAGGCGGGCCACGAGCTGGCCCGCCTTGAGGCGGTCGCCCTCGGAAACCAGGCGTTCAACGACGCGGCCGGGCACCTTGAAACCAAGCTGGGCGTCGGTGACTTCAATGTTGCCGGACAGGACCAATTCTTCCGCGCGGGAGCCGCTGCCGCCCGAGCAGGCACTCAGAAGCAGCAGGCTGGCGAGGAAGAAGGCGGACGCCAGGTGCGTCTGCCGGTTAGGCTCGATGATGTTTTTCACAGGAAGAGAGGTGTTTGTCGTAATCTTTGCGCCCGGCTGGTGAAAGGAGTCCGCCGAAGAACAGCCGCATGCCCTGTTCGAGGGTTTGGCGGGGGGTCAATTGCGTGCGTTCCAGGACCGCGGGATGCATGAGGCCCCGGATGGCCTGTTGCCAGAATTCGACGGCGAAATCAGGATCGATCTCCGGACGCACCTTGCCCTCCGCCAGCCCGGTGCGGATGAGACGGCCGAAGACCAGGGGGATGTTGCGCGATCGGAGGTCATCGATCTTTTGGTAGAGTTGGGGGGCAAATCGCTGGAGATCGTGCAGCATCCCCGGGCTCGCCTTGGCGAGGTTGGATCCGACCACTTCAATTAGCGCGCACATCTTCTGGGTGAAATCCAGGTCGGAATCGCCCAGGACAGTGTCCATGTGGTTGCGGATCGCCTGGCCAATATCCTCAATGATCGCGTCGATCATCGCATCCTTGCTCGCGAAATGGACGTAGAGAGTCTTTTTGCTCATGCCGAGGTCGTGGGCGAGCTCGTCCATCGTCAAGGCGCTGTAGCCATAGGTGAAAAGGCGGGAGCGGGCGACGTCGAGGATGCGTTGGGCGGGCGGAGCGGCGACCCCGGCTGGGGGGCTAGGAAGCGAGGTTGGCATTGGAGTCGTAGGAAACTATAGTGGTATTTATAGTTTTTTGCAAGGCAAATGTCCTCTGCGACCGGTTCAGGCGGCGAAATCAACCAGCGCCGATCAACGGAAGCCAGGGTCCGGGAGGGACCTGCGCCTCTTCCGGAATCGACATGGCGGCTTGTGATTGAGAAACCGCTGGCCTATCATAAGCGTCGCTTAGAGACTGGAAGTTCCCCTTCGAATCACCATGCCTGTATTTCTCCACACCCGGATCCGTGTTGGCGACCTTGAGCGTACCATTGCCTGGTATGAGGGCCTTGGCTTTGAATGCACCAAACGGGTGGCCAAGTCGCCGCAAGGAAACCAGCTGGTTTTTTTGCAGATCCCAGGTAGCTCGCATGCGCTCGAGCTTTGTTACCAGCCAGGCTACCATCTGGTCGTGCCGGAAGACTTGATGCACACCGCGGTCGGATATCCCGACCTGGCCGCGAAATGCGGCGAACTGGAGCAAAAGGGCTACAAGATCTGGCCCGAGAACTGGCGGCAGACTTTTTCAGCGGGCCGGCGGATGGCGTTTGTTACAGACCCCGATGGCTATGAGGTTGAGCTCCTGGAGCATGCGTGAGCAGGCTGGCGCTGCTTGACGGATCACTGCGATGCCGCTTGAATCAGCAATGTTGTCAATGCGCGCGAATGCATCACTCCTCGCGGTGGCCGGGACGCTTCTGGGTCTGGCGGTCGTTCCGATCCGGGTGTACGCCACGTCAAATTTGCTGGAGAATTCACCGTTCCTTCCGACCAACCTCTCGTCTGGAGGAGCCCAGGACACAGCTCCCCTTGAACTGCGCAGCATTCTCAGGGAGGGCGCGGATTATGAGTTCAGCCTCTACGATCCGGCGAAGAAATTGAGCACCTGGGCCCGGCTGAATGAGGCGGGGCATGATTTTGTAATCAAAGCCTTCGATCCCGGGAAAGAGATCGTTACCGTTGAACACAAGAGCCGGACGTTCCGGCTTGCTCTGAAGGAAGCGAAGATAATTCCGATGGTGCCCGTCCCGATCCAGCTGGCTTCCGTCCCCGGAGGCTCGGCTGCCGGGCCCCCGGGATCACCACCAGGCGTAGTTCCCCAGGGCACGCCTGACCGGGCGGGTCCCTTTGCAATTGGAGGACGCAATCAAGGCGGTCCCACGCCGTCGTTGACCCCGGAGCAACTACGCAACCTCGAAGCAGACATCAACCGGCGGCGCGAATTGCGGAGGCAGGCATCCGCCGCGCAGTCAACTCCGCCGGCCGGTCAACCGGCTGGTCAGGCGCAGCAGCATTGAAACGGTTGGCTTCGGGCATTGAATATGAGCAGTTGGTGGGCATTTCAGTGGAATTGATTTGAAACTGAGTCTCAGTTTTGTTTACTCCATTGAACGACTGAACATGGCATCTATTCTCAAACTCTCCCAGCTTTCCATTGGATCAAAAGCGGTTGTTCATGAACTGCCTCCAAAAGGTCCGGCGTCGCTTCGTCTGCGTGAGATGGGAGTCCTGCCGGGCGTTACAGTGACCCTGGTGAGAACGGCTCCGCTGGGCGATCCGATGGAAATCAAAGTTCGCGGCTACAATTTGACTCTTCGGAAGAGCGAGGCGGAGTACGTCCTGGTAGAAATGCTGGATGCTGATAGCTGACGGGCCGAGGACCATCCGATCGCTCCCAGGGCCTTTCGCGCTTGATCATTCGGTTCTTCTTCTCTGGCAATGCCTGAATTCGATCGACGACTACAGCCTTCCAGGTCACAACGGCTGGATTCACCTGCTGAACGGCGAGCGCCGGTTTATGCGCTGGTTGGCAACCCGAATCGCGGAAAGAGCATGGTGTCCAATGCCTAACCGGCCTGAAACAAAGGTCGGGAATTATCCAGGCGTCAC
>CAWDQK010000078.1:0-20605 GCA_963804395.1 uncultured Verrucomicrobiae bacterium
CCTTGATTCTGATGTGCTTGTAAAAAATAATGAATTTGTTGCGAGATTATTTAACGCCATCCAAAAACCGAATATCGGAATTGTGGGATACGACGGCCTGAAATTAATTATAAAAAAATCTCCATTATTTATAGTGACAGAGGTTGTGAAGGGGTGGTTGATTGTGTTTGGGGATATTGCCAATTTTTCAGAAAAAATGTTTTGGATGGCGGATGTGTTGTTGATGAATACTATAACCCGTGGGGAATTGAAGATGCTGACTTTTGTTTGCAAATAAAACATAAGTTAGGGCTTCTGGCATATAAAATTTCTTGTCAGCCGGAAGATTTGCATCATTTAATCAGCAGAACCAACAAGGCCGGACCGATAAAACAGTACAAAAAAGGCTTGCATTTCTTTTTGAAATTTTCTCCGAGAAAAGATAAACTTTATATAACCTATTTAAGGGTGGAAGTTAATTTTTTTTGGAAATGAAAAATTATAATTTGGAAATTGACAGAAAAATTGGATTGTTAGGCTTGTTTTTAAAAGAAAAGCATCCAAAAATTTATTATCTTCTTAAAAAATATAAACCATAGTAAACTAAAAAATAATTCCTTTCAAAATTCCCACTCTCCAGGATATTCCGGCAGTGATTGAAAATAAAATATTTTCCGGATTGTGTATAATTTTATTAAATAAAAGGGTGATTATAACAAATATATCTGACAGAAAAAACTTTTAAACATAGGCTCATTATTTGAGTCTATTTTTTTTTGCTTTTTATATATTTTGTATGCCCGCGGCATGGGAGAAGCGCCTGGTCGATGTGAACGTGCGGCCGCTGCGGGAGAAGGACCTCGCGTGGGCGGATGTGGTGCTGGTCAGCGCGATGATCGCGCAACGCGACTCCGCGGCGCAGCTAATCGCGCGCTGCCGCGCTGCGGGCAAGACGATTGTGGCGGGCGGCCCGCTTTTCACGGTCGAGCATGACCAGTTTCCTGACGTCAACCATTTCGTGCTGAACGAAGCCGAGGCCACGCTGCCCGGGTTTCTGGACGACTTCGCGCGGGGCATCGCGCAGCGCGTCTACACGTCGCCGGAACTCCCGGATCTGCGCGAGACCCCGGCTCCGCTGTGGGAACTGGCGGATTTGCGCCGCTATGCCTCGATGAGCGTACAGTACTCGCGCGGCTGCCCGTTTGACTGCGACTTCTGCAGTGTCACCGCCATGTTCGGTCATCGCCCGCGGGTGAAGACCCCCGCCCAGATCCTGACCGAGCTCGACGGCCTCTGGCGGCAGGGCTGGCGCGGCACGGTGTTTTTTGTCGACGACAATTTCATCGGCAACAAACGCTCGTTGCGCGAGGATCTGCTCCCGGCGCTGATCCGCTGGCGCCAGGACAAGCGCGGCGTCGCCTTCTACACCGAGGCCTCGATCAACCTCGCCGATGACGGGGATCTCATGCGGTTGATGGTCGCGGCGGCGTTCGACCAGGTCTTCATCGGCATCGAGACTCCGGAAGAGGCGAGCCTCACCGAGTGCAACAAGCGCCAGAACCGGAGCCGCGATCTCGTCGCCGACGTCAAACGCATCCAGCGGGCGGGACTGCAGGTGCAGGGCGGATTCATCGTCGGTTTTGACAACGACCCGCCGACCATCTTTCAACGCCAGGTCGATTTCATCCAAAAGAGCGGGATCGTCACCGCGATGGTCGGGCTGTTGCAGGCCGTGCCCGGCACGAAGCTCCACGAGCGGCTCCTCCAGCAGGGCCGCCTGCTCGGCAAAACCACCGGCGACAACGTCGATGGCACAACGAACTTTGTTCCGCGCATGAATCGCGAGGCGCTGCGCGACGGGTACCGGCAGCTGATGCGCCACCTTTACGCCCCGGGCCCGTACTACCGGCGGATTCGCACGTTTCTGCGCGAATACCAGCCCCCGCGGTTTTCCGGCGCCCCGACGCCGGAGAATATCGGCGCGTTCGCCCGCGCGAGCGTCCGCCTTGGGGTCTTCGGCCGCGAACGTTTTCACTTCTGGGGCCTGCTGATGTGGACCTGCTTTCGCCGGCCGACCCTCGTTCCGGTGGCCATCCGCCTGTCGATCTATGGCTTCCATTTCCGCAAGTGTTCCGCGGCGCTCGGAGCATGACGTGGATTCTTTTCTTTTCCGGGCGGCCAGCCCGGGCCATCGTGCCACCCGGCCAACACCCACTACGCAAACATGCCGGTCGAATTCAAAGACTACTATGCCACGCTCGGGGTCTCCCGGGATGCAACGGACGACGACATCAAGAAGGCGTTCCGCAGCCTGGCGCGCCGCTACCATCCGGATGTTGCCAAGGACAAAAAGACGGCCGAGGAGAAATTCAAGGCGATCAACGAGGCGAACGAAGTCCTGAGCGATCCGGTCAAGCGCACGAAATACGATGAACTCGGAGCTCATTGGCAGGAGGGCGGCCGCCCGGAGCCGCCGCCGGGAGCGCCCGGGCGCGGCGCCCGGTCGGGGCCAGCCGGACCGGCCCCCGAGTTCCATTTCACCGGAACGGGGTTCAGCGATTTCTTCGAACAGTTCTTCGGTGCGGGCAGCCGCTACGGCTTTGAATCCGGCGGCCGCGACTTCGACGCGGAAGCCCCCGCCGAGGACCGGCGGGGCGCGGATGTCGAGGGCGAGATCCTCGTCACGCTGATGGAAGTGATGCACGGGACCACGCGCGGGATTTCGCTCCGGACCGTCGACCCGCGCACCGGCCAGTCCGAAACCCATTCCTTTCAGGTGCGCATTCCCGCCGGTGCCGTGGAGGGCCGGAGAATCCGGGTGCCGGGCAAAGGCGAGCCCGGCGCCGGGGGCGCGCCGGCGGGCGATCTATACCTCCGGGTGCGTCATGCCGCGCATCCCGATTTTCGCGTGCGGGGCGCCGATCTGTTCTGCGATGTCGATCTCGCACCCTGGGAGGCGGTGCTGGGGGCAACGGTTGTCGCCCCCTCCTTCGAAGGCCCGATCAAGGTTCGCATTCCGCCCGCCACCAATCCTGGCGTGAAGTTGCGCGTGCGCGGGCATGGCCTGCCCAAGGGCCAGGGCGGAGAGCGCGGAGACCTCTACGTCGGCATCCATGTCCAGGTGCCCCCGCGACTCACGGAAAAGGAACGGTCGTTGTGGGAGGAACTCGGCCGGACCTCGCAGTTTAATCCACGGGAAACGTCACCATGAAAAAGGCACCGCGCAATCCGTTGACCGCCCTGCTACCGTTCGAGCCAATCGCGACTGATGTCTACTCGATCGAAACCGTCGTGCACCTCACGCACACCCCGCGCCACCAGATCGCCGTCTATTGCCGGCACGGCCTGATTTCACCCGTCACGGCACCCGAGCTGGAGGGCTGGTGGTTCGACCAGGAAGCGATCCGGGTGCTGCGGCGGATTGAATGCCTGCGCGCTTGTTACCATCTGAATCTCACGGGCCTTCGCGTCATCTCGGAATTGTTTTGCGAGGTCGATCGGCTGCGCGAGGAAGTGCGCGCCTTGCGCCGCTCGTAGGAGCCCGTCGGACTTCGTCCTCCGCGCTCCTATTCAAATGGCTGGCGCCATTTGGGGCGGAGTTATGCGTAGCAGTGCGTGAGACCTGAAAAATAGTTTCGTGGGAACGGAGGCGGGGCAAGAATCCGGTTGGGGCCGGATTTTGACGCCACCGGCCCGGTTCTTCGACCGGGAGAAACATCGGGGTCTGGCGGTCCACGTCCATTCTGTTGGCCAGCAGAATGCGGGCATACCAGTAGGACGCACCCTCCCGTCCAACGTTCAGAAGTTTCTCTCTAATATTCGCTCTCCAACCAAACGGCGTCCGCCGTTTGTTTAGCAGCATGGAGGGCGAAGCCCGACAGGCTGCTAGCGATACCGGAAGATAAACCGCCGGCCGCGGTCTCCGCGGGTTAGACCCCATACGGATTCTTGGGGATCCGGGCTATTGTCACGCCCAACCAATCAAAGGCCCCTTATGTCCCTCATCTCTGTTGTCCTGACTCTTATCGTCGTTGGCGTGCTGCTCTGGCTCATCAACACCTACATTCCGATGCAGGGCACGATCAAGAGCATCCTCAACGCGGTCGTCGTCATCGCGGTCGTCATCTGGCTGCTGTACGCCTTCGGCGTCGTCGGCCATTCCGGAGACATCCGGATTCCACAGGTGAAGTAGCAGCAGCCTGGCGGGCTTCGCCCTCCACGCTGCTCGTCCTTTTCTGACGGATTGCCCAAATGGCGTCGGCCGCTTGCAAGGAGCCCAAAATGCAAGGATGCGGTTTTGCTCGCGACCTGAAGAAACCTGTAGCCGGGGGCGCCTGCCCTGAGCCGTTTCGACAAGCTCAGGGCCCCGAGCCTGTCGAGGGGCCTGCCGAACGGGCCGACCCCGGCGATGTCCAGCCGGCCTCAACGCGGCCGGCTACAACGCAGGCTCTTTCATAGAGCGCGGAGGACGAAGTCCGACGGGCTCAAGGCCGGAATCCTGCAGTTAAGGCGGCGCGGCGGGACCGTGGTCATGGTTCAACCAGGAAACGGCTCTTGTGTTGTGGCCACGAGCGCCAGCGAGTGGATCCGACCGAACGCTGATCCCATCCCAGTCGGGTTACACCCCATGGATCGCCGCCGCCGTTCGCGGCTATAGTCTTGCCTCGGGAAATCGGCCAATCGATCCGGCGCAGTCATGCGGTCGGAAATCCACAACGCCTCATCATCCATGTTTACCAATATCGAACTGCTCTACGGCAAGAAACTCGGCGCCTCCGACGGCGCCATCGGCCATGTGAAGGACTTCTACTTTGACGACCAGACCTGGCTGGTCCGCTACCTGGTCGCCGACACGGGATCATGGCTGGCGGGACGCCAGGTCCTGCTCACATCTCACGCCTTCGGAATCCACGCCTTTTGGGGATCCGAAGAGGACGCCAATGTACTGCTCGTCAACCTGACCCAGAAGCAGATTGAGAACAGCCCTTCAATCGAGACCCACCGGCCGGTTTCGCGACAGTTCGAGGAAGACTATTACCGGTATTACGGCTGGCCGACTTATTGGGACGCGGGCGGCATGCTCGGCCTGGCCGGCTTTCCGGTTGTGAGCCCGCCGTTGCCTGCGGCCGGCCCGCTGCATCACGGGCACAATCAGCGGGATGATCTTCATTTGCGCAGCACCAAGGCGGTGAAAGGCTACAACATCCAGGCCACCGACGGACTGATCGGATCGGTAAGCAGCTTCATGTTGGACGGCAGAACCTGGGCCATCCGCGAACTCGTCGTCGAAACCGGGCACTGGTATTCGGGCAAGAAGATCCTCATCCTGCCCGAAACATCGGCCGGATTAGCTACCCGGATTCCACCGTCTTCGTCAACCTCACCAAGGAAGACATCCAGCAAACCTCGGCCAACGACGTCGCGCAGGTGGTCGCCAGTAAGCCCTGACCCGGATTCTTCGCCATACGGCGTCTGCCGCCGCCAAAGGTGGAGGGCGTCTGCCGCCGCCAAAGGTGGAGGGCGTCTGCCGCCGGGCGAGCACCGACCCTCTGATTCACCCAACCATCGACTCATCGAAACGAACCACACCCATGCTCACCAAATTCGCCATCGATTACATCGCGTTTCCCCACCACAGCAGCCGCGTTTTCACGCATCAAACCGACGATCCGATCGAGGCGGAGGATTTCCTGATGCACCTCCTGGCTGCGCGGGTGCGCATCACCGAGATCCGGCACGACGGCGCCGCCATGTCGGGGCACCAGTTCGACCACATGCTCAAGGTGGCGGCCGAAAGGATTGCCTCGGAGTTGTTGCGAGAGTCGCTCGCGCTCGACGCCCCCAGCGTCAAGGAACGGTTTGGCTTTGCCGCCTGAGTCCGCCAACCGGGTCAGCCCGCATGGGGGGACCCACTCACCCAATCGGCGCCGGAACCGGCACGTTGTGCTTGTGCCCCTTCGGCACGGCCCGGCGGGCCTGCTGTTCGGCGACTGGATAATCGTCCGGCATCGAGTCCGCGATGTCCTGGATTTGACCGCCGCCCCAGGCGATCGCCAGGATGACCTGGCTCACCACCGGATCGACCAGCACCATCCGGCGCACTTCGGCCAGGAACCGCCCGGAGCCCGCTTTGTCATGCTCGTACCCGATCAGCCGGTAGTCGAAATCCGCCTCAAAATAGCGCATCGTGCCGACCCGCGGCAGGCCGGACTCGTCGAAGTAACGCATCCACCGCTGCGCCAGCCCTCCGGCAATCGGGAACATGAACGAAAAGCTCTGGCCGTGGACCGTTAGCCCCAGGCAGGCTTCGGCCGGCCGCCTGCCGGTAAACGACTCCGGGAAGAGCGAGCAATAGTCGATCTCCTGGTCCAGTTCGGCGCCGTCGGCCGCCCGGCAGAAGACAAAACGCCCGGCTTCCTTGTCATAGTGATCGATGGCCAGCTTGACATGGCGGCGCACCGTGGTCGTGGCCGGATCGACCGATTCCGCCTGGGCATTGAAATCGTTGACGAACGGAGCCAGGCGATTCTGGCCGGTCTGGCCGTCGGGAATGCTCAACTCGCTGCGGAATTCCTCGGTGGCCAGCTCCCGCAGCGGCTTCCCGATGCCGGCCGCCCGGAGCTTCATCAGAATAAAATCGACGCGTGGATCCTCGGCGTAGAGCACGGTATCGGCCCTGACCGCGGAGGCGGCAACCAGCAGGACGAGCAGCGAACCGGAAAGCAGTTTCATGGCGGTGAAGGGACCGGACCGCCGGCTCACGATTGCAAGCGAAATCAGAGCCGCCCGGCGGGTTCCCCACGCTCTTCAATCGGTTCTGCCGGGACTTTATGAAGCCCGGTCGCAGTCCGCCCCCGCCATCTTCGCTCCCGCCGCCGCGATCCGCCCAACGAAAAGACCGGAACCGCGGTGGTTCCGGTCTTGATGGTTTCGTGGATCCTGCCCCGTTCCTCGCGTTTCCGCTCCACCGGCGGGCCGTTGGATGGGCGCGACCAAACTTCGGGCAATGGCTCAGATCTTGACTGTCATGTTGTTGTCAACGGATTTCACGCCGCGGACGCTCTGCACGAGCTTTCCGACGAGGGACTTTTCCGCATCGTTGGAAGCCTCGCCGGTGATCACGACCACGCCGTCCGTGGTTGTTACCTTGGTCTTGAGCGCGCTCGTCGACCGGTGGGTGAACAACGCGTATTTCACCTGACTGGTGATGGAGGCATCGTCAATGTGCTCGCCGATCGTCTCGCCCGCGGTGGGCTTCTCAATAACAACGATGTTGTTGTTGACCGACTTCACCCATTCGATCTCCGAGGCATAAAGACCGGTGAGGTCTTTTTGCGCCAGGTTGTCGGCCGTGCCGGTCAGCGTCACCACGCCATTGGTCACGTCAATGGTGGTGTTGGCGTTGCTCACGTTGGAGCGAACGAGCAACTGGGTGTGGAGTTTCAATGCGATCCAGGCGTCGGAGTGCTCCTTGAGCGCCGGATCGAGCGTGATCTGGTTGTCCACCTTGACGACACCCGGGAGGTTGGACACGGTGTCCTCGGCGATGGATTTCATGCTGTTGTCGGCGACGACGCCCGTAAGCGTGACGACGCCGTCGTTGGACTTGACCGTCACCTTGTCCTGGAGGACGGTGCGGTAGTTGTAGGAAGCCTTGGCAGCGTTCTCGATCTTGCTGTCAATGCCGGACGATGCGAACAATGCGACCGAAGTGGTCGCGATCAGCGATGAGATGAGCAGGTAGTGTAATTTCATATTCCGATGGGTTGGACTGATGGTTGAGGAAAGACGCGGTGCGGAGAGAGACGGTGTTCCGAGGCGACGACCCTGTCGTCTTCCGCGTATCAGTCATCAGACATCCGAGTCCGTGGTATCCCGAGAGCCGAGTCTACACCCGGTGGTCAGGCCGAAGAATGGGGTTTAACCCGACTGACGGCGCAGCGGACATCATTCTCGCGCTGCTTACGCAGAATCTCTCCGCGATTCCGGGCGGGCCGGCATCCGCGATCACGGCCCCGGAGGCCGCGGCCAGGATTCAGCACGCGCGGCCGGTTGACCACCGCAGTCGGGATATACCCCATACCGCCGCGGCGGCATCAGGCGTACCGTCACGGGGTCCAGCCTGCCACATTCATCCACCAATTTCCATCATGAATCGAATCATCTCCGTCGCCCTCCTGGTCGCAGGAATCGTCTTGGTCATCTATGGCATCAGCGCCTCGGACTCCGTTGGATCGAGCTTCTCCCGCTTCTTCACCGGCTCACCGACCGACAAGACGATCTGGCTGCTCATCGGAGGCACGGTCGCGATCGCGGTCGGACTGGTCGGAGTGTTGCGCGGATCCAAGTCAGCCTAATTGACCCGGTCGCCCCATGGCGCACCGGATGCCGCGATCAGCTGAATCGTCGCCCGCCACGGCGAGTTGCACCAATCTTCCTATGAAAACCAATCAAGAAACCGCCCGCACGCCCAAGGAACTGCTCGACGAACTGCACGCCCTCGTCACCGAGGCTGAAACCATGATGGGCGACGCGCTGTCCGAACAATCGGCCGAGGCGGTCGAATCCTTGCGCGCGCGCTTCGCCGCCGCACAGGAGCGATTCACCGATGCCTATGCCGGGGTTCAGAAAAAGATCGTCGCTGGAGCCAAATGCACCGACGCGACGATCCGCGCGAATCCCTACCAGTCACTGGCCATCGCGGCCGGCATCGGCCTCGTCGTCGGAATCCTCCTGGGCCGCCGCAGCAAATAGCCGGTCTCTCCATGGATCCGACGACACACGATCCTACGAGTTTCCTGGGTTCGCTCCGGTCGCTAGGCGACGGATTGCTGGCGAGCGTTCAGAACCGGCTGGAACTCATCTCGGTCGAGTTGCAGGAGGAAAAATTCCGCCTGATCCGGACCTTCATCTGGATTAGCGCGGCCATCTTTTCCGGCATGATGGCGATCATGTTCGCGAGCCTCACGCTCGTGTATCTTTTCTGGGAAAGCGCCCGCATCGCCGTGCTCGGAGGGTTGACGGCACTCTACGCCGCGACGCTGATCATCATCCTGGTCGCACTTCGCCGCTACCTCGCCCGTCAGCCGGATCCGTTCGCTGCCACATTGCACGAGATCGAGGAAGACCGCGCATGTATCCGTCCCGAGAACTGATCCAGCTCGCCGCCTACAAGGCCGCGTTGCGACGAGACATCGCCGTTCACCGTAACCGCTGCGCACAGGCCGCGGTTCGGGTGGCGCAACCGCTGGAGTGGCTGGACCGGACGCTGGCATTCTGGCGACGGCTCTCACCTCTTGCAAAATTCGCGGTCATCCCGCTGGGCCTCCTCATCCAGCGCATCGCGTTCCCCCGGCTCAAGGTCCTCCGTTCGGTCCTGCGCTGGAGCCCGCTCATCTTTGGCGCCGTGGGCGCCATCGGCCGCACGGCCGCGATTCACGGTGCGCCCGCCAAATCGTCCGGCAGCAAGGAACCAGTCTGGTTTCACCCTCCAGAATCCCAACCCGGCGCAGCCGGAACCAAAGTGGCGAGCATCGGGTAGCGAGCAGAGCCATGGATTGTCCTCGCGAACGCCATCGTAGTTCACGAGCGAGGGACCAAACCAGTGGCTGTGCCATTCGGGGCAGTCCACTCGCTCACGCCCGCGGCCAGACTCTTTGCGAAACCGACCTAACCCTGGTTCGCCACCCCATGGTGCGGGTGGGTCTCGGCATCCACCGCACGACGAAGATCCTGCTCGGCTTCCCCCCGGCCCTCCTCGGCCAGTTCGGCGGAGACATCTGCTTCGTCCTCGGCCGGGATGTCCTGCAGGAGATGCCCCGCCTCTTCCGGACTCGCATCCCAGGTGACAAGCTTCTCCGCGCCTGCCGGAACCTCCTGCGCCAAATCTGCTTCAGGGCCGGTCAGCTCGCGCAGTGCGAGCTCGCGGTCTGAATTCCTCGCCTCGGCGCGTCCGTCCTGTTGCGCCAGGTCCTGGGACTCTTGTTCGAGCCGGGCGCTTCCCACGCCGTCGATTCCTTCCCCGTGACCTTCCATTCCATCTTGTGCGGATGTTTTCATGGCGAATTAATCAGACTTCCTTAAAAGCGTCACCGTTTCGGTCACCTGGAAATTCCTGGACGGGCACCACCCGCAACGCGCCAGCGCGCTGCCGGACCGGCCCGGAATCGTGGGCGCCTTGCGGTGCCGCCCTGCAGCGCGGTGCGCTCGAGTTCAGCGGACCAACAGCAGGATCAGCACGACGACCAGCACGAGCCCGAATCCGCCGCTCGGATAATAGCCCCAGCTCCGGCTGTGCGGCCAGGTGGGAAGTGCGCCGAGCAGCAGGCAAAACAGGATGACCAGCAAAATGAATCCAAACATGACAAACCTTTCACGAACTTGCGAGGGGCAGCCGTCGTGCGGGCCGAGCCCGCCGCGATCTCGCGTTTCCAGGATGGAAGCAGCGGATGCCTCTTTCATCTGACCATACCCGGAGGACTGCTCCGCCGCCACGGGGTCTTACCCTACCCCCGCGGCAGCTGGATCTGCGTGCAATGTCGTCCGGATCGACTGACGCGATGCGGTCGATGCCGCCTGGATCAGCAAGCGTCCCGTAATGCCCAGTTCGACGCCGCGACTCCCACCACGACATGGCGGTCAGTGGTCGCTGTCCAGATGGGCCGCTGGGCGGCGGCGCGGCGGGCGGGCAGCGTCGCACGCGCCGGCCGCTAAGGCCCCATTCGTTCCTCGGGTCTGGCTTGTTCCTTGATCATCGCCTGGCAGAAATGCCCGCTGTGGGAGACGAATGGATTGCCGTATAATTGCCAGCCTTCAGCGAGGAGCTTTGTTATAGCGGCGTCGAATTCCGCGCGAATCGAAGAATTCACGGTCTGGTATGAGTCGATCGTCATGGCGATTTGGATTGGCCTCGAAGAAGCGGGCACTGGTTCAGGCGGCCTTGAAATCGTTCCGGGCTGTCGCCGGTCTGCCGCGACGTGGACCGGTGCGCCGGCCCATTATTGGACCGCTGCTGCGGCGCCGCCATGGGGTGAATCCCTGCTGGCGAACATAAGGTTCCCGTGGTCCAAAAACCGTACAGTCAGGAGATGAATTCAGTGAGATCCTGCCAGTTCCGGAAACCAGATCGACCGTGAGATTTGACCAGGTATTGCCTCGCAGCGTCCACCCGCGCTGGAGCGCGTCCTTTCCGGCAAGCAAATCGGCGGCGATTTTCCTGCCAGCGTGTCGGACCTCGCCGTCCGCGCTGCGGCGTCGCCTCTCCCGGGAATTACCGGCTATGCGCCCGGCCGGTGGCCAAGCTGGTGGCCGCGCCGCACCACCGGACTGCGTCCACGATCGTTAAGCCGGTCGAGCACGCCCGCAAGCCGGCGCCGCTTCTCATCGCTCTCGGCAAACATCTCGAGCTGCGCCGGGCCGTCCTCGATCCCGGAGAAGCGCACGCTGACCAGCCGCAGCGGCTGCCGCCGGGTCCACGCCGTGCGCAGAAGCGGGCGCACCAGCGGATAAAACGGCGCCTCCAGATCGGCCGCGGTGGCGAGACTCTGCCCGGCAGTCTCGTTTTCCATCCCCGGGTAGCGCACCTTGATGGTCAGCGTTCGCGCCCGTTTCCCGTCCGCCCGGATCCTGGGCATCAGCTCATCGATCATCCGCTTGGCAATCCGTTCAATCTCGGCCGGATCGCCAATGTCCTGCGGAAACGTCTCCTGTTGCGAGTAGGACTTCGCGTCCTCCTCAATGGGCTCGACGGCGGAATCATCCTCCCCGCGGGCCGCGGCGATCAGCGCGCGCCATCCATCGCCAAACCAGGCGTGGAGTTCGCTTTCGGTTCGTTCGAAAAGATCGCAGATTCGCTGGATGCCCCCGGCCTTCAGCACGGCCTCGGTCTTCACCCCGATTCCCGGCAGGCGTCCGATCTCCAACGGCGCAAGAAAGCCGGCTTCGGAGCCGGGCGGGACGACGACGAACCCGCGCGGTTTCCGCAGCTTGCTCGCAATTCCGGCGACCAGCTTGTTGGCCGAAAGGCCGAAGGAAACCGTGATCTGCAGCTGCTCCCAGATCCGCGCCTGCAGCGCGTGCACCGCGGTCTCGACCCCGGCCTGCGTCCGGAAACCGCACGGAGCGACATCGAGATATCCCTCGTCGATCGAACGCCGCTCCACCACCGGCGTGAGATTCTCGCAGAGGTCGAACAGCCGCCGCGAGTATTCGCCATAACGCCCGGCCGTGTGGCTGACCAGGATCAGATCGGGACAGACCTTGAGCGCCCGGGCCGTCGCCATCGGCGTATAGACCCCACAGGCCCGCGCTTCGTAGCTGGCCGAGGAGATGATGCCCCGCTGGCTTCCGCCCACCGCCACCTTCCGGCCGCGCAATGACGGATCCAGCGCCTGCTCGACCGACACAAAGAACGCGTCGGCATCCAGGTGCACGATGGTCGGAAGAACGCGGGTCATCGGTCAAAGGTCCCCCATGTCGGTAAAGGTCTCACCCGGGGCTTCCGGACTGCCACTGTCCAGGATCATTCCGGCTGCGACCGTCTGATTCGTAAACTCGTCAATCAGGATCAGACTGCCTGTGGTTCGATTCTGCCGGTAACGATCAAAGCAAAGCGGAACTGAGGTTCGCAGACACAGCCGGCCGAGGTCGTTCATTCCGATGTCGCGATCGACGGCGAGCCGGTGCAGGTTGTTGACGTTTACCTTATAGCGAACCTCCTTGACGATCGCGCGGGCCTCGCGCGTCGTATGGCGCGCGAGATAACGGCCGTTCGGTTGCAGCTTCTTGTCCGAAAACCAGCAAACCATCACCTCGATGTCCTGGCTCACCCGGGGTTGGTTGGTCGGTTTTGCGATCATGTCGCCACGGCTGAGGTCGATTTCGTCCTCCAGTGTCATCACTGCCGACATGGGGGAAAAGGCTTCGGCAGCAGGTCCGTCCGGACCATAGAGCTCCTTGATCCGGGTCTTATGGCCGCCGGGAAGCGCCACCACTTCGTCGCCGGGCTTGAATACTCCCCCGGCGACGCGCCCCGCAAATCCGCGGAAATCGTGGTGGGCGTCGGAATTGGGCCGGATGACCGATTGGACAGGAAACCGCGGATCAACGTGGTTGGCGTCGCTGGCGATATAAGCGGTTTCCAGCAGATATAAAAGCGGGCTGCCTTGATACCATGGCATGTGGGTCGATCGGTTAACGACGTTGTCCCCGTGGAGCGCACTGATCGGAAGGAATTTGGCGTCCGCGATCTCGAGGCGGGAGGCGAATTCGGTGAATTGAGCCACAATCTCGCTGAAGACTTCCTCGCGATACTCGACCAAGTCCATCTTGTTCACGGCAAGGAGAAGGTGCGGGATGCGGAGCAGGGATGCGATGAACGCGTGGCGTCGCGTCTGTTCAACAATCCCTTTGCGCGCGTCGACCAGCACGATGGCCAGGCTGGCCGTCGAAGCACCGGTCACCATGTTTCTCGTGTACTGAATATGGCCCGGCGTGTCGGCAATGATGAATTTGCGGCGCGGCGTGGCAAAATAGCGGTAGGCAACATCAATGGTGATACCCTGTTCGCGCTCCGCGCGCAGGCCATCGGTCAGCAAGGCGAGGTTGAGATGGTCTTCCCCTCGCTGCTCGGTGGCACGTTTGATCGCCGCCAGCTGGTCTTCGAAAATGGCCTTCGAATCATAGAGGAGCCGACCGATCAGCGTGCTCTTGCCGTCATCAACGCTGCCGGCGGTTGTGAAGCGGAGCAGATCCATGGCAGGATAACGATTGTCCGATGGCATCGCGCAGGGTGCAACTGGGTTTAGAAGTATCCAGTCTTCTTCCGATCTTCCATGGCAGAATCAGAACGGCGGTCGTCCGCCCGCCCGCCGCGCTCCGCCTGCCTCGCCGCCGCCACCTCCCGGATGATGTCCCCCAGCGTGGCGGCAGCCGACTCAACCGCCCCAGTACAGGTCATGTCTCCGACGGTGCGAAACCTTACCCTTCGAAGCTGGTACTGCTCGCGGTGGGTCAAAGTCAGGAACGGCGATTTTGCCAGGAGCACGCCGCCGCGGTCGACCACTTCCCTCTCATGAGCGAAATAGAGCGCCGGAACCAGGAGTTGTTCATTGGCGATGTACTGCCACACATCCATCTCGGTCCAGTTGCTGAGCGGGAAGATCCGGAAATGCTCTCCCGGATGTTTCCGCCCGTTGAACAGGTTCCAGAGTTCCGGGCGTTGGTTCTTCGGATCCCACTGGCCAAACTCATCGCGATGAGAGAAGAAACGCTCCTTGGCCCGGGCCTTTTCTTCGTCCCGCCGGGCGCCGCCAAATGCCGCGTCAAACTGGAATTCCTCAATCGCGTCGAGCAGCGTCACAGTCTGGAGCGAATTGCGGCTCGGATTGGCGCCAGGTTCTTCGGTCGCGCGCCCGGCCCGGATGGAGTCCTCGACCTTTCGCACGATCAGACGCGCTCCGGTCCGGCGCGCGAGTTCGTCGCGAAACGCGATTGTCTCAGGGAAATTGTGCCCCGTGTCGATATGCAACAGCGGGAAGGGAAAGCGAGCGGGCCAGAAGGCCTTCTGCGCCAGCCGGACCATGACCAATGAGTCCTTGCCGCCGGAGAATAGCAGCACCGTGCGCTCACACTGAACCGCTGCCTCCCTCAATACGAAGATGGCTTCATGCTCAAGCTGGTCAAGATAGGTCAGGTTATACGAACTCATTCAGACAGCGTCAGCAGGCGCCCGAGGCAAGAAATGCCGACCAATTCACCGCGCCAGGCATTCCAGCCGCGATCGCACGAAACGGAAGAGTTGATCCACGGATTCCTCAATTGGCTCTGTGTCGGTGTCAATCACAAGCCCGGCGGACTCCGGCGGCTCGAACGGCGCGGTGTAACCCGTGAAATCCCGGATGCCGCCGTTGCTGGCCCTCGCATACAACCCTTTCGGATCGCGCCTCGCACACGTCTCAAGCGACGCCCGCACATACACATCGATAAGATCTTCCGCCCCAATTATATCTCTCGCCATTTCGCGCAGTGCACGCATCGGCGTGATGAATGCGACAATTGGAATGACTCCAGCCTGCAAGAACAGCCGTGCGACCTCGGCGACCCGACGGATGTTTTCGGTCCGGTCGTCCGGACTGAAACCAAGGTCCCGATTCAGTCCCGCCCGGACGCTGTCTCCGTCGAGCAGATGGGTCGTGAATCCCTCCGAGAAAAGCCGTCTTTCCAATCCGACCGCCAGCGTACTCTTGCCAGATCCTGAGAGCCCGAAAAGCCAAACAACCCTGGCATGCTGCCGCAACTTTTCTTCTTTTGCTGCACGCGGAAGGGCGACGTCGAAAATCGGGTGAATCTCAGCAGGAAGATTGGTCATTAATTTGGGATCCGGCCCAAGACGATTATTCCCGACAAAAGCTCCGACCTACCGTTCAATCAACTCAATTGCATGCCTGGCCGGCGCCGGGGACCGATTGCAGGGCAGATATCGCTCTCCTTCCGGCACCCTGAGCCTGCCCTCCAAATCCCGAATCCGCCGCAAGACCAGACCCGCCATTGCCGCGTCGTCGTCTCCCGGCAAGGTTGGGTGGAGCCGGCAGAGCCAGACGTAGGCCTCCCGGTCGCGGCCCAGGCGGCGCAGGAGTTCGGCATGGACCCGGGCCGCGTAGTAGGGCGCGTCCGGTGACTCTGCCGCCCGGCGGTAACAATCGGCGGCGTGAACCAGGTCTCCGCGCCGGTAGAGGTGAATGTTCCCCATCTCCACCCAAAGCGCCGCGCTTTCCGGGTGGCAGGCCCGGGCTGCGGCCAGGTGCTTCAAGGCCGCGCACGCCTGCTCTTCCACCACGCGTCTGCGGACCTCCGCCGGCACGCGCCCGGAGTCCATGGTCGAAAGCCTCCACTCCGGGACATCGTTGGCGATCATCCTCGCCCCGTTGATCCAGAAATACAGCGGCCGATCGTTGACCACGGTCACAAAATGAATCAAGGCCTCCGTCCGCAGACAGTCGCGAGCCGCCCACGCAGCGTACGCCTTCAACCAGAGCGCGTCCGCCATCAGCGCGCGCATGGTTCCCGGAACAGCGGCGCTCATCCACCGGGTGGCAGTCAATCCGCCCGACCCGCCCGGCAACGGATTCAGGTTCCCAACGCCAGCCTCGCGCACAAAATCTCTCAGCGGCCAAAGCGCCGCACCCGCCAACGCGAGCGACGCCACCGCCAAGGCTGGGATTCTGACGCGGCTCCTCCAGCTGGCGAGGGGGCGCCTCAGACCGGCTGGCAGCCGAGGTCGCGGCGCGGCGTCCTGCGCCGCCGGAGCCGGACGCGGCTCCGCTACGGATCCGTCCTCGCCTGCATGCCGCGACACCAAAGCTGGACCTGATCGCAACACGTTTTGAAGTTCAAGGACTCTAGAGCTCACGGTGACGGAAGCAGCAGGCCGCGAGCCCGGCGAACAGACCCACATAGGCAGCGGAATAGAGTGCCACGCCCGCCAGATAGGCGAACGAAAGCCTCCCGCCGGCAGCCACTCCATCAGCCACATCATAGAGCCCAAAATCGGGGAAAACGAGCCCAGCGACGCCGACCACGCCTCTCGTCCACGCTGATCCGCCGATCTGACCTACGTCCCGGGCGACCGACTGCAGATTGCAGATGGCGAGGGCGGCAAAGCCCGACAACAGCGCGAACGAGCCGCCGCGCGCATAGCTTGAAACCAGGAGGGTCAGTGCAGCCAGCGTGCAGCACCGGAGCCATTGCACCAGGCCGCAGCCAACGACGGAAGGAAACGACACGTGCCCGCCATCGCCCGGGATCCCGCCACCGGCCCCACCCGTTCCAGCCTGCTGCCAGACCAACATCCCGAGCAACAATCCCGTGCTCGCAGCACAGAAGACCAGCAACAAGACCAAAACGCCGGCGAGTTTGCCAAGGATGAACTCCGTCCGCCGGACCGGCATCGCCATCACGGCGAGGACGGTCCTTCTTTCGATTTCTCCGAAGAACGACTGCGCCGGAGTCACGATCGCCAGAATCCCGCCAAAGAACGCCAGCCCGCCAAAGCCGCCGTCGAGGAGGAACTTGTTCCCGGGCGCGACAAGCCCGCAATCGCGGAACAGCCAGACGGCGAATCCCAGGGCGGAGGCCACCAGGCACAGGAGCAGGAGAAACCGCTGGCGTGCTGACTCGATAAACGTGTTGTGCGCGATCACCGTCACCCTCGCCGCCGAGGCCTCGAACTCGCGGTTCCACCCGTCGAACGACAACGGTCCGACTGCCCGGCGCATCCTGCCCATTCGGATCGCTGCGGAGCGCCAGACGCCACCGGCAATCGCAAGCTTCACTTTCGGCCGGCTCACGGAACTGCCTCCCCGTCCGACGGCGCGCTCCCTGCCGCCATCAAGACCCGTTCGAGCCTGCCTCGCAAAAAGCCAGGGTTCTCGTGCAGCCGGGCTCCATGACCCTTCAGCCAGAGACGCAGCTCGGGCCGGCAGGCTTCGGGCAGCGATTCCACCAGCAGTGCATTGCCAAAGGGTCGCGGGGCCAGTTCATCCGTCCTGCCCCACCTGACCAGCCGGCCGCGGTCAAGAATTGCCACCCGGTCGCAGAGATCGTCGAGGTAGTTCAGCTGATGGGACGTGAGCAGCACCGTTCCGCCATGGTTCCGGATGCGGCGGATGATGTCGCAAACTGCAATCGCCGCCTCCGGATCCAGGTTGGCCGTGGGTTCATCCAGAATCACCAGCTTTGGGTTTGCGACCAAGGTCTGCGCCAGCCCGATCCGCTGCTTCATCCCCCGCGAGTACGCGCCAATCCGCCGGCCGGCCGCTCCCGACATTCCAACGTCCGCGATTGCCGCCTGGACCCGCTCCTCACGTCCGGCGCCGCGCACTCCCCCGAGCGTCGCGAAAAACCGAACCAACTCCGCCCCCGTCAGGAAAGGATAAAACTCCGGCGCCTCTGGGAGATAGCTCACCCACCGCCGCGCTTCGACCGAATCAGCGGACATCCCGAACACCCGGCAGGTGCCCGCCGTCGGTTTGATCAACCCCAGGATGATCTTCAACAGCGTGGTCTTCCCGGAGCCGTTCTGGCCCAGCAATCCGACGATTTCTCCTTCCGGGATCCCGAGGGAAACGTCTTCCAAAGCGCAAGCCCGGGCGCCGGCCGGCCCGGACGCGTAATCCTTGGTGATTCCGTTGAGATCGATGGCATTCACCGGACTCCTCAACGGATCGTGAAACCCCTGAACTGGCGCGGTCGCTCCCCGTCCTGCCGGTCGGCCTGCCGCACAAACCCCTGCATCCGCTCATCGATCGCCGCCAGCAAGCCGTCCACCTCCTCCCGCTCCCCTTCGACTTCCAGGCAAACCCGGCCGTCGGGCAGATTCTGCACGTACCCCGCCACTTCGTATCCGCGGGCCAGCTGCAGGGCCGTATAGCGGAAGCCCACTCCCTGCACCCGCCCGGAGTAATGGATCGTCGTGTGGTGGATCTGGCCGGCTGCCGACATGGCGACACCATCGACCCGCCCGTTTGTTTCCGCAATCAATAATATTACTACAAAATTCCGTTTAGTTGACTCCCGGGTTTTCCTTGCCTTTTCTTGCCGGGAGGATCCCAATCCCGCGCCTGTACGGAAATGCTACCCTTGCGATGAGCGACTTTGATTCCGAAAGCTTTGCCGACAACGACTGGGATGGTTGCGGCGACTTGGTGTGGAATGAATTCGACTGGGAGCGCTATCTCCGGGAACAGGAAGACGCGCTGCATCGCTATCTCGGCTATTACGAAGGTTTAAGAGAGAATCCAGAGCGGATCGATGAAGTGGCTCACATGATGGGTTGGGATACAGGACAGTGGGGTCCTGAGCCGGTGGACGCCGGAGATCCAGCCAAGGATGGGACTGCTCCCGAGCAGCCAGGTTCCAACCAGGTTTCCCCAATCGAGCCGTATACGCTTCACAAAAATCCGGTCTTCATTGCAACAAAGGCGATTTACCTCAGTCTCAAGCGCGGTTGGGAGCACCTCGCTGTGGACGCTTCGCGGGTGCCGCAGCCGCTGGCTCTCACCCTCCAAACCAGCCTCTACCGGGGGGAAGAGCATGCGGTCCTGGGCGTGCAGGCGCTTGACATCGGGGACTACGCGATGGCCATCAGCCTTTTCAAGCGGGCGCTGGAGGAGCTCAATCGCACCTTGGCGCTGGCCAACGGCACGACGGCGGTCCCGGGGCGAACGATTTCCACCTGGCGTGAAGACTCCATTCCCCGGATGTTTGATCTGCGCGAGATCTGGCTGCGGGTCATGAGCGAGTGCCGGGAGGAACTCGGGCGGCGCATCGACGAAGAAGGCTGACCCGGCCGCCTTGTCTGGCGAAGCCGATGCGGCCGGGGCACGGGCGGAGCATCCCCAACCGGCGGTTCTTCGCGACGGTGGTCTCGGCGCCCGACCCCAACTGTTTCTTTCGACGCACGCTTCTAACCTTTACTCGCGGCAGCGCATCGCTAGAGCAACTGGGCCTGCGCACGCAGGCGACTGTTCGATGAAACAATTGACCAAACTCACCGTCTAAGCTTCGTCGCTGGACGGCAGGTGTTTTTGTTCCTGAAAACCATTTCCGTATTTCGGCCTCCCAACCACACTTGATCATGCGGCTTCTTAACCTATTGCCTCGCGGCCTGCTGCCAGCGATCTTCCTGCCCGGAATGGCCGTCGCCCAGACGAATTCGGACGCCTACACCTTTACGACCATTGCCGGACTGCCTTTTATCGGTAGCACGAACGGGACGAAGGCCGGAAATGCCCAATTCAACCGCCCGAGGAACATGGCGGTGGACAGCCAGGGGAATGTCTTTGTCGTAGACACCGACAATAACGTCATCCGCAAGATATTCGCGGACAATGGCAACCCTGTGACCGCCACGGTCGTGGGTACGTTCGCGGGCGTTGCCGGGACCATGGGCAGCACCGACGGCACGGGGACCGCCGCACGCTTCTCCGCCCCGGCCGGCATTGTGATTGATACGGATGACACCATCTACGTGGCCGACAGCGGGAATGACACGATCCGCAAGATTTCCCCTGCCGGCACGGTCACGACCTTTGCCGGAACGGCCGGCGTTACCGGGTTCTCGGACGGAATCGGAACAGCGGCCCGTTTCAATTTTCCGGTCGGCCTCGCGATTGATCTTAAGGACACGAATCCAAATGACGCCGGAGTCTACCGCTGCATTTTTGTAACCGACACGGGCAACAATATCATCCGGAAGATCGCGCCGGACGGGACGGTTACCACCGTGGCGGGCATTGGCATGGTGCCCAGTTCCGGCAACGCCGACACGAATCCAAGCAGTCCCAAGGCAAACCCGACCGCCGCCCGCTTTTCCCTCCCCTCCAAGGTCGTCGTTGACGGCTCGGGAAACCTCTATGTAGCCGACACCAACAACCACACCATTCGAAAGATCGACTCCTCCGGCGCAGTGACGACCCTGGCCGGCTCGGTCGGAGTCCGCGGCAGCACTGATGGGATCGGGTCCGCCGCGCTGTTCAATAATCCGACGGGTCTCGCACTGGACAGCGGCGCAGCAAATCTTTACGTCGCGGATTTCATCAACAATACCATCCGCCGGATCGACCTGGCC
>CAWDQK010000079.1:0-47007 GCA_963804395.1 uncultured Verrucomicrobiae bacterium
CTCACGATGCTGGCCAGGGCGCCTGAGATCATGCTGTTCGCGCTGAACCAGCTGACCATGCCAGTCCTGGAGTCGGACCGCGCGCCGTGGCAGGACCAGCACACGAGCTTTGATTATGCGAAGGCGATGCAGCCGGTCGAGGGGGTGGCGAAGCCGACGCTGGCCCGGGTGGCCGCCCAGGCGCTGGAGCAGATCGATCCGCTCGTTGCCAGGCTCGGCAAGCCGGTTGGCTTGAAGAGCTATCGACCCTACCACTCCCGCGGGGAGGATTTCCTCCACAATTACCTCGGGATGATCGGCCTGCCGATCGATTTGTATCCGGAGTTTCCCACCGACGCGCAGTCCGTGCTCCTGACGGCTGACGCGGCCGGCGACCCGGCGATTGTCGGCAAGATCAAGCGGCAGCTGGAGGAGGGGAAGAACGTCGTGATCACCACCGGGCTGCTCCGGGCGATCCAGGACCGCGGATTCACCAACCTGGTGGATGTGCGGGTGGGGCCGGAAGTGTCGATCACGCATGAGATCTGGGGACGCCAGGCGGGCCGCCAGACCCTCCCGGTCAACATCGTCATTCCCGAGGTGCATTACAACACCAACGACAGCTGGGAGCTGCTCAGCAGCATGACCCACGGCCTTGGGTATCCGATATTACACTACGCCGCCTACGGCCGGGGCAGCCTCTATGTCCTGACGATCCCGGACAACTTTGCCGACCTCTACCAGCTGCCGGGCCCGGTGCTCAACGCGATCCGCGCGGCGCTCTCGGGAAACTTCTTTGCGCGGCTGGAAGGCCCGGCCCGGATCGCCCTCCTGGCCTACGACAATCATGCGGTGGTGGTGGAGTCGTTCCGGGACGAGGCCGCCGACGTGCGCATCGTCACGACCGCCGACATCCGGCAACTCCACAACGAGGTCACCGGCGAGGACCTGGCCGGGACCGTGGAAAAGGACCGCCGGGCCTTCGCCGTCCACCTGCCCCCGCACTCCTTCGTCGTCCTGACGCCGAAGTGACGGCAGAGACCGGATTGGTATGTTGCACTCCCAAAACGACCGAATTCAGGGCCGTCGGTCTCACTCTTTCTGGAAGTCGTGCTGGATGAACTTGAGCTAAAGGCTTACCCGAAACATCTTCGCCAGTTCGGCAAGGGATGCTCTCTTTTCGGCAACAACCGTCATGTTCGTGGTGAAATCTCCGTCGTAGCTGCGGACAAAAAGCAATCCGTGATCCTGAACGAAATTGATGTTGTGCGAAGTTCTTAGAATGCCGGGCAATTCCAAAAGATCACCATCTTGATATACGACCGTGGTCGTTCGATCCGCCCCTCGTTCGAGCAAGAGGCGTAGAACAGGCAGACGCTTCGACATGATTGCAACGGAGAGTGCGCTATTCCCCGCTCCCGGAATCCTATCCACATGGAATGTGACAGTACCAACCACGTCACCGGCAGAGACTGTGAGGTTGCTGATCACGACCGCTGACTGTTGCTTGTTGACGTTGGCTCCGCGATCAAGCAACAGCTGGATCGTGTCAAGGGAGCACATCTTGGCAGCCGTGATGAGTGCAGATCCACTGTCTGGCTTCGCTCCGGCTTCCAAGAGTTGCTTGACGATCCCATCTTGACCCTTTGAAGCCGCGGTCACCAACAACAAGTCCAGATTGGCCAATCCTTGTTGACTGCTGAGCAACTCGGCTACGCGAATAGAGTCTCCTCGATCAACCGCCGTACTCAGCTGTTCCACGGGCGTGGAACATCCGGGAAAGCAGGTCAGCAAAATGGCGGCTGCCACAAATCTCCACGCAGGAATCGGCATTGTAAGGCCAATTCTTAGATCAGACAGCCATGTCGTATTCATAGGAAAGGTTGCAGGCTATGCTGAGAGCCTCAGCCTTGTGATACAAGCGGCGAAGGCCCTGGCCACCAATGATGGCCATCCCAATTCCACTACTTGACTTCTGTCCAAATACGACCAGTCTTACGACCAGTCTAGAGCATCGCGCCATGATTGCTGCCACAACAAACCGTTCGAAGACCGTCGGGGCCTATGAAGCCAAGACGAAACTCGGCGAATTGCTCGATCTGGTTGAACGCGGGAGGAGCATCACGATCACACGGCATGCCCGCAACGTCGCCCGGTTGGTGCCGGCTGAAGAGCCCGCCGTGGACCGCTCCGTTTTTGCGCGAATCCGGGCGCTTCACGCGCGGCTTCCGCTCGGCAAGGGTGAGTCGGCCCATGATCTCATCAACGCCGGTCGCCGGATCTGACGCGAATGAAGGCGTTTGTCATCGATGGTTCGACGGCGATCGGATTTTTTTTGAGGGACGAGCAGTCTGCCTCTTGTCTCAAGGCGCTCGAAGCCATCGAAGTTGGCGTGCCGACATTCGTTCCGGCCCATTGGTGCGTCGAGGTGGCCAACGGACTGATCATGGCCGAGCGACGAAAGCGGGCTTCGCAGGCCGACATAACCGAAGCGTTGAGCCTGGCGGCCGCGCTCCCGGTTATCGAGGACGACCAGACTGCCCAGCGGGCCGGCGGCGCCACGGCCGCTCTGGCCCGGCAGTACGGTCTCACGATCTACAATGCGGCGTATTTGGAGCTCGCGATGCGCCGCGGCGCTGCACTCGCGACGACGGACCAAGCTCTCGCCAAGGCCGCGAAAGCGGCCGGCGTGACTGTTTTTCCATAACGAAGCTGGCTGTTTGACGGAGCAGGGAGGGCGGGGCCGGACGGGGAACCCGCGGACCGTCCCACGCAACGACCGGGGTGTCGGCCGGGCAAAGGCCGCCTTAGCCGGAACAATTCAAAATGGAGGAGCCTGTTTGCAGGCGATTTTACCCTCGGAATCGCCTGCAAGCAGGCTCCTACATGGTTCACCGGATGGTGTGATTCAAACGAGTTAAGCCAGGGTATTTGAATAGATACGGCTTAGGCGGGGGCCGACGGTCTGGACTCTTCAATCGGCCATTAGACACTGTTTGAATAGCGGATTGGACGCCTGGAAAACCAGCAAGCGGACGCTCGATGGCCAATCCGAGGGTCCGCGCGGTGCCGCTGACCGGTCTCTGGAAACTGGAACCAATCCCGAAAAACACACCCGGTGATTCCCCTTGACGTTCGATGGGAACGGCGCTTCCATCGAACGTCGATGGGAAAGGTATGACGAAAAATGAACTGATCCAGGGAACGCTCGACATGCTGATTCTGCGGGTGCTCAGCCGGGGCGAGATGCATGGCTGGGGAATCGCGGAGCAGATCGGGCGGCTCTCGAACGATGTTCTGTCGGTGGGCGAGGGTTCACTCTATCCGGCGCTGTATCGCATGCAGGACCGGGGCTGGATCGAGTCGGAGTGGGGCCAGTCGGAGAACAATCGTCGCGCAAAATACTACCGGCTCACCAAGGCCGGCCGCCGGCAACTGGACACCGAGAGGGAGACGTGGAACCGCCTCGTGTTGGCCGTGGGCGAGGTCATGACGTCGGCGTGATTCCCCGATGAGCAGACTCAGGGAGATTTTCAACCGCGCCCGGGCGCCGTTCCGCCGCAACCGGCTGGAAGCCGAAATGGCCGAGGAGATGCGCCTCCATGTCGAGCACCTGACGCAGAAGAACATTGCCGGCGGCCTGTCTCTCGAAGAGGCACGTTACGCAGCCCAACGCCGGTTCGGGGGGATCGACCAGTTCAAGGAAGAATGTCGCGATGGGATGAGTTGGAGGGTGGTCGAGGATCTGTTCAGGGACCTCCGGTTCGCGACCCGGGTTCTCAGGAAGAACGTTGGTTTCACCACGGTGGCCATGCTCACGCTCGCCCTCTGTATCGGCGCAACGACGACGATCTTCTCCGTGGTCAACGCCTTGCTGCTGAAGCCGCTTCCGTTTCCCGAGCCGGGCCGGATCGTTGAAATCCACAACGTCTTCGATTCGAGAGCGCTTGAGAGCAATCTGGTCCAATACACCGACTACAAAGCCAATGCGGTATCCTATGACGCGGTCGGCCTTTGGAGGCTGAAATCCATCACGGCGGGGGAGGCAGGCTCGGAGGAGCGCATCAGCGCCGCATCGTGCACGGCGGAGATGTTCGACATTCTCGGAGTGAAACCATTGATCGGCCATTTCTTCACGGTGGAAAACAGCCGGCTGGGCGAGGATCGGGTGATCGTGCTGACCGAGTCATTCTGGGAGGCTCATTTCAACCGCGATGCGAGCGTGCTCGGGAAGACCCTGCGCGTCGACGGTGAGCCGCGGCGGGTGATCGGCGTGGCTCCGCGGGCGATCGAAGCCTTCGACACGCGGTTCCGATTTGTCATGCCGCTGCCGTGGAAATTGTCGTGGATCGATCCAATCCAACGGTACTACCTGGACACACCGCTTTTTGCGCGGCTCAAGCGGACGGTACCGGCGAGCCAGGCCCAGACCGAAGCCGCGGCAATCGAGCGGCGTTTTTATGAGGCTGCTCCGGACTGGAACAAGAAGATCCTGGACCACGCCTCCTATCGGATCACGGTCGAACCCGTGCAGGCCGAGCGCGTGCAGTCGATCAAGGCTTCGCTCTGCTTGTTGCAGGGAGGAGTCGTCTTCGTGCTGCTGATCGGTTGCGTGAATGTGGCGAACCTGCTTCTCACTCGCGCGAACAGCCGGCAGGGCGAGCTCTCGATCCGGCTTGCCCTGGGTGCGAGCCGCGGCGCGATGGCCCGCCAGTTCCTGGTCGAGAGCCTCGTCCTGACCGTTTCCGGCGCGGTGCTTGGCGTCGGCGGGGCGGTGGGAGCGATTCATGCCATCAACCATTTTAGTGCAAAAATGCTTCCCGGCATGCTGCCGTTCGTGATCGACGACCGGGTACTCGGCTTCACGATCGTCCTTTCTCTTACCGTGGGACTCCTGATTGGGATGCTGCCGATGGCGCGCGTCTTGCGTCCGGAACTGGGGGCGTTCATCCACCGCGCATCACGGACCGCCACGAGCAGCCGCAGCGCGAGGGCGCTCAGCGGCCTCCTCGTCACCGGGCAGGTGGCAGTGACCCTGGTGCTTCTGACCGGCGCCGGTCTCTTGATTCATAGCTTCGCGAATGCCGTCGCGGTTAGACCCGGTTTCGATCCGGAGAACCTGGTGACGGCACGCATCGCCCTGGGCCGTCCGTATTGGAATGACCATGGGGCCGTGTTTCAGCAGCAGCTGATTCAAGCTTTGAAAGAAATCCCGGGCGTGAGCGATGTCGCCCTCGCCAACGGCGTGCCATTCGAAGGCGGAATCGATTCCCGGATCCTGACCCTGAAGGACAGTCCGCTGCCGGCGGGCTCGGTCCAGCCCGACGCGTTTGAAGTGGGCGTCTCGCCCGGCTATTTCGAGGCGTTGCACATCCGCCTCGTGGAGGGGAGATTCTATAACGAGCGCGATGTTGACGGCCGCGAGTACGTGGTCGACGAGCGTTTCGCCGAGAAATACTTCCCCGGGCGACCGGCCGTTGGTGCGCATTTCACTTTTCAGAACCGCAATCTGCCCGTCAAGGCCGAGGACTGGCCCATGATCGTCGGTGTGGTCCAAAATGTTCTCCATAACGGGGTGGAAGACAGGAGCAACACACCCTTCACCTACTATCCGGTGCTAAAGGCGCAACCGGAGGAGTTGAATCTATTTGTGCGCTCACCCCGGCCATTTGGCGACCTGATCGCGTCGATCCGCGAGAAGCTTCACGGCTTGGATCCGGGCATTCCGCTCTATCATGTCGAAAGACTGCAGACCGCCATCGACGAATCCTTCGACCACCGGCGAGCGGTGATGCTGGTGCTTGGCGGGTTCGCGGGGCTGGCTCTGTTTCTTTCCGCCATCGGCATCTACGGTGTGCTGGCCTTCGACGTGTCGCAACGCACCCACGAGATTGGCATTCGCGGAGCCATCGGTGCCACGCGCCGGGAAATTGTCAGCCTGGTCATGTGGCAAGGTCTCCGGAGGACGGCAGCCGGGTTGGGCATCGGCTTGGTCGGCGCACTTCTGCTGAGCCGCTCCATGACCAGCCTGCTATTTGAGCTGAAGCCTAGCGACCCTTGGACCTACGCGGCTGTATCCATTCTGCTCGCCGCAATTGCGGCTCTGGCGTGCTACCTTCCGGCCCAACGCGCGGCCAGGATCGATCCGATCCGGGCGCTGAGGATGGAATAGTGGGTGCACTGGATATTCCAACTTGATTTGTGTGCACAAATGGCACACATTGCTTGCATGCCAACGCTCGCCAAACAGCACCGATCGCCGAAGGGCGAGCGTCTCGTCGCGCGCATTTCACGCGATGACAAGGCGATCATTGCCCGGGCTGCGGCCCTGGCCGGACAGTCCGTCGGCGGCTTCGTGCTGGCGCAGGCGCGCAAGGCGGCGTTGCACACCATCGAGGCCCGGGAACGCATCGTGCTCAGCGCCGCGCAGTCGCGCCGCTTCGTCGAAGCGTTGCTCGCGCCCGCGCGTCCGCCGAGCCCGGCGCTGCTGGAGGCGGCCCGGGCCTACCGGGGAGCGGTGAAAAGCGATCTCGACTAGCGAGGCGCGCCTTAGCCGTATCTATGCAAATTGTAGGAGCGAGCTTGCTCGCGATTCCGAGGTATGAATCGCCTGCAAGCAGGCTCCTACACCGGTCACCGGACCACGTTGTTGTTCACGAGCGAGAACGAGGCATATTGAATAGACACGGCTTAGACCGTCCGGTGCCTTGCGCAAGTCTGAAGGCCGAGAGGCAGCGTGCGGTAGGCGCCTCGCGGTGGCGTCCGCTGCGCGGGCGCGTCGATCCAGGCAGTAGAACCCTCGAAATGATCGGAAGAACTGCTGCCTGGAAACTTGATCTGGTCGCTCCGTCTTTCGGTGTTTAAGGAGCCTAGGCTCTCCATCCCCGCGCCTCCCATTCCACCAATTCCCGCATCGGGATGAAAAACCGGTGATCATCGAGGGGACGGAAACCGAACCGCTCGTAGAAAGCTCGGGCTTTGGCGTCCTTGGGATCGGTCACCACGACGACAGCGCCAACCTCGTCACTCTGGCGCAAACTGCGGCGCAATGCGTCGAGCAAAAGCAACCGACCAATGCCCTGGTCTTTCCACGTCAGATCACGCGCCAGCCGGCCGATCAATGCGGCTCCAAGCTCGGGATAATGTGGCAGCCGTCGAATCAGGTCGACCGGCAGCGTGGCCAGGGTGATTGAGGTCTGGGATAGCGTGTAATAACCCGCGATGTGGCCGGGATCGGAATCTGGCACGAGGACAAAGCAGGCGGAGGCCCGCGCAACCATCTCCTTTCGCGCACGTTCGCGCAGAAAGGCGGTCAGATCCGGCGATTCGCAGTGAAAATCCTGTTGACGGTGCTTCGCCGGGTCGAGGTGTTCGATGCGAAACTGAGCGCTCATGGCGTGAGCAATCGACGTTTCGTGCTCCAGCTGCGGGGCTCAACTCAAAAGTCTCCAGCGTTGTGGTCCCTGTGTCGCGTCGTTCGTGTTTTTCGCGGTTGAATTTCACCGCACGGATCTGCTTTCGCGGCCATCTACCTGCCGCCGCAGTCTTCCAACACGTGCCGCAACTGCTGCCGGGCGCGGTAAAGCCGGTTTTCCACCGCCTTGACGGAGCAGCTGGCGATGTCCGCGATCTCCGCCATCGACTTCTCCTCGTACTCGAACAGCACGATGGCGGTCCGCTGGTCGAGCGGAAGATCCGCTACCGCCTTCCGCACCGCGGTCCTGCGGTCGGCCTGGTCGAGGCCTGTGCCGCCGCCGGCGGACGCGGCCGTTTCGTCCGCGACGTCACCACCTGCGTCGACCCAGGCATTGAGCGAAACCGTCGGACGGCGTTTCCACCAGCGCAGGCGGTTCTTGGCCTGATTGGCGGCGATGGCGAAAACCCACGAAGAAAACCTGGAGCCGACGCGGTACGTCTGCCGTTTCAAGAACACCCGTACAAAGACTTCCTGCGCGAGATCCTCCGCCTCGGCGACGCTGCCAACCAGACGGAAAATGAAACGCTTCACCGGAATCTCCCAGCGCAGCATGAGCATTGCCAGAGCAGCGTCGTCGCCGCCTTGCAGCCGGGTCATGAGCCACTCGTCGGCGGGCGGGTCAGTCTCAATGTCCATGTCGGGGGTCCGTCGCGCTGAGGCCCAGGTCCGGCGCCCCCGTGTGATTGAACCGGGCCACGAGCGGCCGCATCGTTTCCAAGTAGCGGCGTCCGTCGTCGGGCGACATCAGCGCCGCCACTTGTTCGAGGTGGCGAGTCAGCGCGGTTTCACAAAGGTTGCTCAGTTCTCGGATCCGCTGTGCGGCGGCGGTGATCGCCGCCGGGTCGGCCGACCGGGCGGCCCGCAGCGCATCCCGCGCGGCCATCGCCGCCTGGATTGCCCGGCAATGTTCGTCACAGGATCCCGTGTATGCCCGGTGAAGCTGGTCGATGGCGGCGTACTGCTGGTCCGTGAGATGAAACTCCCGGCGCAGCCACGTCATCGCGTCGCCCTGGCGCGCCGCTTCATGCAGGGCGGGATCGTCTCCGACGCGGTACCCAACCAGGCCCGCGATCAATGCGACGCCAAAGAGCAGGCCCGCGCCAATGAGCGTATTCCTCACCGGTCAGACTCCCTCAGGCCGGCCTGGACCCGGACGTCCAGGCTGGCGAGATAATGGGCGGCGAGGGTGCTGCGGTCGGCCTGCACCCGGCTGCGGGCCACGGAGTGTCCGGTCCAGCCGGAGACCACCACGATCGCAATCGCGGCGACCGCCAGGGCGGTCCCGCGCGTGCGCACAAAAGCCGGCCAGGTGGATTCCCGGCGCCTGGCGTCAATACGTTGCCACACGGCGGCTCGGAAACCCGGATCCGGCGGCGGCGAGACCTGCCAGAGCCGCAGGTCATTGCTGAGTGAATCGGGCAGTTTCATGAGGTTCCTCCTGTTTTCAAAGGTTCGGGTGGAGGCGTTGACAACATATCCGCATCCGGTCATAATACACCAGCAAGCAGCAAATCCCTCGCGACCGAAGCTCGCCCTGTAGCCGGGGGCGCCGACCCCGGCAATTTCGTTCGACAGGCATGGAGGGCCTCAACGCGGCCGGCGAGAGCGGACGATCACCTGTAGCCGGGGGCGTTGACCCCGGCGCGTTCGTTCGAAATCCCGGCAGCCGGCCTCAGCGCGGCCGGCTACAGTTGCGCCGATGAGGCGTCGCGTTTCCCGGTGTCAGGCCGACGAGTGGCGAGCGGCCCGGCGGGCCGGAATCCTGATTTCCTGAGTTCCCCATGGCTCTGCCCTCCGGATGATTTGTGATTTGCGGGCTGGTTCCGATCAGTCCCCGGCTTCAGATTCCTCAGACAGTCGCAGCTCCCGTGAGGGATTTCGCCAGGCGCGGTGTATGACTACCATGATCCGCGCTCCCGCCACCGCCCTGCTCGCAGCCGCGAGCCTCGCCCTGCTGGCCGGATGCCATGGCATCTCGTCCGCCCCCGAGCGCAACGCCCGTGCCCGCGTGGCAGCGGTAGGCCGCGACCTGGCGCCTGGACCAGGTCAACTGCCGGTGTTGGGCCCGGAGTCGCAGCCGAACGACTACGTGCGTTTCGCGCTGCTCAAGCATCCTGCCGTGTTCGCGGCCTTCAGTGAGTGGCGGGCAGCGGTCGAATCCATTGCTCCGGCCGGGGCGCTGCCCGACCCGCAGATCACCTTTCAAGCCGACATTGCCGGCGCTCTGACGTCGCTGATGCCGGGATTGATGTTCGACCTGATGGCTCCGGGGAAGCGCGCCGCCATGGCGCGCGAAGCGACCGCCGGCAGTGAAGTCGCCTATCGGGAGTATGCCGGCACGGTGGTCCGGACCGCGGCCGAGGTGCGCAAGGCCTGGATCGAACTGGCCTTCGCCGGGGAAGCGACGCGGATCCGCGGAGAATCGCTGGCGGCCCTCTCCCAGTCCGGCGAGATCGCCGCCGCCGAATACTCGACCGGGCAGGGCATGACCACGCTGGAAGGGCAGATCCGGACGGCGGGCGAGGTCGATCGGCTCCGTTCCGAAATCGCCACGCTGGCCGACCGCGTCCACGCGGCGCAGGCGCAATTCAAGTCGGCCCTCGGCCTGGCCCCGTCCGAACCGGATCCGTACTGGCCGCGGTTTCCGCTGGCGGCGACTGCGCTTCTGCCGGAGAACGAACTTTGGCAGCGCGTGCAGGCGGTGAATCCCGAGCTCGCCCGGATGCGCGCAATGGTCGAGATGGCCGTGGCAGGCGAGGCGGTCGCCCGCCAGAACCGGGTGCCCGATTTCACCGCGGGCCTGATGACCGATGTGAAACAGGCGCCCTGGATGTGGCGGCCGACGGCCACGGTCACCCTGCCGGTCTGGCGCGACAAGCTTGCCGGACAGATCGCTGCTGCGCGGGCGCGGCGCGAGGCGGCGGCGGCCAACGTGGATGCCGAACGGCTGGCGATGGCGGCCGAACTAGCCCGAATGCTTTACATGGTGTGCGAAGCCGACCGGATGATCGCGTTCATCGATGCGACGGCGCTGCCAAACATCAACCGGACGGCCGACTCCGCGGAAGCCGCTGTTCAATCGGGCATGAGTGGCGCGGCCATGATTCCGGAGGCGCGATTCATGGCGGCGAACATGCGGCTGGAACGCCTCAATGCCTTGCGAGACCGGGAACTCGCGGTGACCGGGCTCCTGCAGATGACCGCGGAGACCGCAACGGGAGCCGGTTCGCTCCTGCCCGAAACGGCATCCACCAACAATTCGTGATCCGATCTTCATCCATGATAACGCGTCCTTTTCTTCGCCCGCTCCTTGGCCCACGGACGGCCGCGGTCTGGCTCAGCGCGATCTGCGTCCTGGCTGTGGTCCCAACCGCTGCCGGCGGCAAACAACTTTATACCTGCGGCATGCACCCGCAGATCATTCGCGACGAACCTGGCGACTGCCCGATCTGTGGCATGAAACTGCAGCCGGTGCGCGCGAATACCGCCGGGACCGGGGCCGCCCAGTCAGGAGAACGGAAGATCAAGTATTACAAGTCCACGATGATCCCGGGCCAGGTGAGTGAGAAGCCGGGTCAGGATACGATGGGCATGGACATGGTCCCCGTCTATGAGGGCGACGAAACCCAGGCCACTGCAATCCGGATCGACCCGGGAACGGTCCAGCGGATGAATCTCAAGACCGACCTGGTAGTTCGCGGGCCGGTGCGACGCGAGTTCCGGACGGTGGGCGAGGTGACCTACAACGAGGAGGGATACCGCGACATCACCACCAAATACGAGGGCTGGATCGAGAAGGTCGCCGTCAAAGCCGCCTGGACCGTCGTGAAGGAAGGCGATCCGCTTTTCGAGATCTACTCGCCCGACCTGTATAACGCCGAGCTGAACTACCTGGTGGGCCGCCGCAGCGAGGGCGGCGCCGGCGGGGCGCTGACCCGCGCGGCCCGGGCGCGGCTCCAGTTGCTTGATCTCACCGACGACGAGATGGCCGTGCTCGACCAGTCGGGCGTCGTGCCCCGCACCCGCGTCTTCCGCGCCCCGGCCGCGGGCGTGGTCATCGAGACGATGGCGGTTGCCGGGGCGATGGTGAAGCCCGGGGAGCGGATCTACCGGCTGGCTGACCTTTCGACGGTCTGGGTGGTGGCGCAAATCTACGAGCGCGATCTTCCCTTTGTGCAGGAGGGCCAGACGGCGACCGTGCGCACCACCTACGGCGCGATGCGGACCTTCACCGGGCAGGTGGGCCGGCTCCTGCCACAGGTTGAGGAACAGACTCGCGCCGTGGCGGCGCGAATCGTGGTCTCCAATGCAGATGGATTCCTCCGGCCGGGCATGTTCACCGATGTGAAGTTCGTGACGCAGCTGGCGGAAAACGCGGTGCTCGTGCCGGACCTGGCGGTCCTGCGCAGCGGCGAGAAGAACACGGTGTTTGTCGCGCTGGACGGCGGGGCCTTCGAGCCGCGCGAGGTGCGCCTGGGCAATCGCAGCGAGGGCGGCAATTACGAGGTGCTCAGCGGGCTCAGCGCGGGCGAACGCATCGTCACGTCCGGGCAGTTCATGCTCGATTCCGAGAGCCAGCTCCGCGAGGCGATCGAGAAGATGCTCCACTGAGCCGGAACTGTGGAGTCGGGGCCCCCTTACCGATGATGCCGAGGACTGCCAAATGGTGTGTCGGGCCGGCGCTTGCCGCCGGGCCGAAAGTCGCTGGGAAACGGCCCGCCGACCAGCGGCGGCCCTCCATCCAGCTGCATGATCTAGGCTAAAGTTGAATCGGAGAAGAATCCCATGCTCAAGGCTGTCATCGAGTTTTCGCTCCGGAACAAGTTCCTGGTCCTCGCCGCCACCGCGGCGGTGATCGGCGGCGGGATCTACGCGCTGCGGGAGATTCCCCTCGACGCGATTCCGGACCTCTCCGACACGCAGGTGATCATCTACACGGAGTGGCCCGGGCAGGCGCCGCAGATCGTGCAGGACCAGGTCACCTACCCGCTGACGACCAAGATGCTGTCGGTGCCGAAAGCCCGGGTGGTGCGCGGGTATTCGTTTTATGGATATTCGTTCGCCTATGTGATCTTCGAGGACGGCACCGATCCGTACTGGGGGCGCAGCCGGGTGCTGGAATACCTCAACGGACTCCAGGCGAGCCTGCCCGCCGGCGTGGTCCCGCGGCTCGGGCCGGACGCCACCGGCGTCGGCTGGGCCTTCATGTACGCGCTCAACTCGAAGAACCACGACCTGGCCGAGCTGCGTTCGATGCAGGACTGGTTCCTGCGTTACCAGCTGTCGAGCATCGAGGGCGTGGCCGAGGTCGCGTCGGTCGGCGGCTTTGTGAAGCAGTACCAGATCACGGTCGATCCCCACCGGCTGCATGCCTTCAACCTGTCGATCAGCGACGTGGCGATGGCGGTGCAGCGGAGCAATGGCGAGGTGGGCGGCCGTTCGCTGGAAATGGCGGAGAAGGAATTCATCCTCCGGGTGCGGGGCTACGTGCAGAATGTCGAGGACCTGCGCAAGATCGCGGTCGGGCGCGGGCCGGGCGGCACGCCGGTCCGCCTGGCCGACGTGGCCAACGTGCAGCTCGGTCCCGATATGCGCCGCGGCGTCGTCGATCTGAACGGCGACGGGGAGACCGTCGGCGGCATCGTCGTCGTCCGCTACGGCGTTGACACCCGGAAGGTCATCGAGGCGGTGAAGGTCCGGCTGGATGAGGCGATGAAGAGCCTGCCGGACGGCGTCACCTACACGGTCGCCTACGACCGCACCGCCCTGATCGACCGCGCGGTGCGGACGCTGGAGGAGAAGCTCATCGAGGAAAGCCTGGTCGTGGCGCTGATCTGCCTGCTGTTCCTGATGCACCTGCGCAGTGCGCTCGTGGCGATTGTCATCCTGCCGGTCGCCGTGCTGGCTTCGATCTCCGTCATGTTCGGGCAGGGGCTGAGTGCGAACATCATGTCGCTCGGCGGGATCGCCATCGCGGTTGGCGCCATGGTCGATGCGGCGATCATCATGATCGAGAACGCGCACCAGCATCTCGAACGTGACGAGGGGAAGAAGCCGCGCTGGGACCTCATCCACGATGCCGCCGTCGAGGTCGGCCCGACGCTCTTCTATTCGTTGCTCGTGATCACGGTCTCATTCCTGCCGGTGTTCACGCTGCAGGCGCAGGAGGGCCGGATGTTCAAGCCGCTCGCGTTCACCAAGACCTATTCGATGGGCGCCGCGGCGCTGCTGTCGGTGACCCTGGCTCCGGTGCTCATGGGCTTCCTGATTCGCGGGAAGATCCGGCCCGAGGCGCAGAACCCCCTCAACCGGTTTCTCATCTGGCTGTATCATCCGCTCCTGGATCTGGTCATCCGGTTCCGCTGGTTCGTCGTCGCCGGCGCCGCGGCCATTGTCTGCTGGGTCTTCTTTCCCTGGAATGCGTGGGTCGTGCGAGCGCTCCCGGACGGGGCGGTGAAAACCGCCGCGGCGAAGCTCAATCCGGCCTTTCCGTTTCAGAGTCTCGGCGCGGAGTTCATGCCGCCGCTTTACGAGGGCGATCTCCTCTACATGCCGACGACCTTCCCGGGGATTTCTCCGACCAAGGCCAAGGAAATCGTCCAGCAGACCGACCAGATCATTCACACGTTTTCCGAGGTCCAGCAGGTCTTTGGCAAGATCGGCCGGGCCGAGTCCGCCACCGATCCGGCGCCGATGGACATGATCGAGACGACCATCATGCTCAAGCCCGAGGAGGCATGGCCGAAGGTCGACATTACCGGCGCCGGGGGACGGGTCATCGCGCACCGCCGCCGCACGGTCGACGAACTGGTCGCCGCACTCAACAACGCGGTGCAGATTCCGGGGCTCACCAATGCCTGGACGATGCCGATCAAGACGCGGCTCGACATGCTGGCGACCGGCATCAAGACGCCGGTTGGGATCAAGGTGGCCGGGGCCAACCTCGCCGAACTGGAACGGATTGCCAAGGAGATCGAGGTGATGATCCGCCGCGTGCCCGGCACCGCCAGCGTCTTCGCCGAGCGCGTGATGGGCGGCAACTACATCGAGTTCGACATCGACCGCGACGCCATCGCCCGCTACGGCCTGACGGTGGGCGATGTGCAGGACACGCTGCAGGTGGCGCTGGGCGGCATGCCGCTGACGACGACGGTCGAGGGATTGGAGCGCTACGGAGTGATCCTGCGTTATGACCGGGACTATCGCGAGAGCCTCGAAGCCCTGCGCGAACTGCTCATTCCGGTGAAATCTTCCAGCGCGGGCGTCGCCGGAATGGGCGGTGCCCCCGGCAATGCCGCGATGGCGCAGATCCCCCTCGATCAGATCGCAACCGTGCGCGTCGTGGCTGCCCCGATGGGCGTCAAAAGCGAAGGAGGCGTGCCCAACGCCTGGATTTACGTCGACGTGCAGGGCACCGACCTCGGCCACTACGTCCGGGCGGCGCAGAAGACCGTCGCCGATGCCATGGTGCGCGGCGACATCAAGCTGCCGCCGGGCTACAGCATCTCCTGGAGCGGCCAGTACGAGTACATGCAGCGCGCCCAGCAGCGGCTGTTGCTCGTCGTGCCGCTGACGCTGCTGATCATCATTTTCATCCTCTACCTCAACACGAAATCGTGGATCAAGACGGCCATCGTGCTGCTGGCCGTTCCCTTCTCCCTCGTCGGAGCCTTCTGGATGCTGCACCTCTGCGGTTACAACTTGAGCGTGGCCGTGTGGGTCGGAATCATCGCGCTGGCCGGCCTGGATGCGGAAACCGGGGTCGTCATGCTGCTCTACCTTGACCTGGCCTTCGATGACGCGCAGCGAACGGGACGGCTCAATACGACCACCGATCTTCGCGATGCGATCTACCATGGTGCCGTCAAACGCGTGCGGCCCAAGGCTATGACCGCAGCCGTCATCATCGCGGGTCTGCTGCCGATCCTTTGGAGTCACGGAACGGGCGCCGATGTGATGAAGCGGATCGCCACCCCGATGGTCGGGGGCGTGGTCACGTCGACGATCATGGAACTCACCGTCTATCCTGCGATCTTCTATCTCTGGCGCCGGCGCGGCCTCGCCGCCGGTCCGTCCAGTTCGCCGGCAGCGGCCGTAGACCCAATGCCGTCCGCTTGACGGGTGATCCAGGCGACTTTTGCATCTGCCGAGGAATTCACTGATGAAAACATTCCATCCCGTCCGATACTCCCTGCTCCTTGCTTTGATTGCCGGAGCCTTGGCCGTTGCGCCACCCGCCCGCGCGGACGGTCCCGACAACGACCGCGCCGTCCAGGCGCCGCCTGCGGACCAGGCTGCCTGGCTCGCCAAGGCCAGGGCTGAGTACCCGCTAGAGACCTGCGTTGTCTCCGGAGAAAAGCTGGAGGGCGGCATGGGCAGCCTGGTGGACTACGTTTACAAAGAAACGGGCAAGCCCGACCGCCTGGTCCGCTTCTGCTGCCCGGGCTGCATCAAGAATTTCAACAAGGATCCAGCGGCATACCTCAGGAAGATCGATGACGCCGCTGCGGCGGCGAAGGCCGGTTAGGCCGCTTCGCATGCGCTCCGGACGGTCTCGACAAGACCGCGGATGGTGAACGGCTTCTGGATGAAATGCACGCCGTCGTCCAGCACGCCGTTCTCGGCGATCACGTCTGCGGTATAGCCCGACATAAACAGGCTTTTCAGCTCCGGATGAATGGCACGGAGCCGGTCGCGCAATTCCTTCCCGTTCATGCCCGGCATCACGACGTCGGTGATCAGGAGATGGATCGGCCCGGCATGTTGCGCCGCCAGCGCGAGCGCGGCCTGCGGCGTTGGCTGGGCGATGACCGTGTAGCCGTACTGCTGCAGAATCCGCCGGCCGAGATTCAGGATCTGTTCCTCGTCTTCCACCAGCAACACGGTTTCAGTGCCGCGCAGTGAGCGGCGAGCGGATTCCTGCGCGGCCGCCACCGCCTCGGCTTTGGCGCGTGGCAGGTGGATCTTGAAGGTCGTTCCCTCGCCCGGCTTGCTGTGGACGTTGATCAAACCCTGGTTCTGAATGACGGCGCCAAACACGGTGGCCAACCCCAGCCCCGTTCCTTTTCCCACCTCCTTGGTGGTGAAGAACGGCTCGAACAAGTGGGCGCGCGTGGCGGCATCGATGCCCTGTCCGTTGTCGCTGACGGCGAGCAAGACGTAATCGCCCGGCACACTCCCGGGCTGGCCGGAGGTAGCCGTGGCGTCCAATCTGACGTTGCCAGTTTCGATTGTGACCTTGCCAACGCCGCCGATCGCGTCGCGCGCGTTGACGCAAAGGTTGGCCAGGATCTGGTCGATCTGGCTCGGGTCCATCTTCACCTGCCAGAGGTCGGCGCCTGGCATCCAGGATAGATGGATGTCTTCGCCGATCAGCCGGCGCAGCATTTTGAGCATTCCGGCGACCGTGTCATTGAGATCGAGTATTTTGGGCTGGATGGTCTGTTTGCGGGCGAAGGCGAGGAGCTGGCGGGTCGAATTCGGCGGAACGTTGGGCTGATTTCTGGATCTCCTCCAGGTTCTCCCGCAGCGGACTGCCCGGCGGGAGGTCGTCCAGGGTCAGGGCGACATTGCCCAGAATGGCTTGGAGCATGTTGTTGAAGTCGTGGGCCACGCCGCCGGCCAGCCGCCCCACGGATTCCATCTTCTGGGCCTGGGCCAGCTGTGCCTGGAGTCTTTCTTTTTCATCCTCGGCGCGTTTGACCTCAGTGATATCGATGGCAATACCGCCGAGCCACGGACCTCCGTCGGGCCGCGGAATCGGGAACTTGATGGTGCGATAGGTCCGGAGTTCGCCATGGGTGGGCACGTCCTCGACGATTGCCTTGGTCTGACCCGAGGCCAGCACGGCCTCATCGTCCCGCCGGATCTTGTCGCCGACCTCGCCCGGCCAGATTTCGTCGTTGGTCCGGCCCAACCACTGTGGCGCCGGCAGATCGAAAAGCTTGGCGAAGGCTTCGTTGACGAAAAGAACCCGGCGATCGTGGTCCTTGAGAAAGGCGAGACCCGGCAGATGCCGCATGAACGAGGCAAAGCGTTCTTCGCCCTCCCGCTGCGCGGTCACCGCCCGCTGCCGCTCGGCAATCTCCCGCTTCAGATCGGCGTTCGTGTTCGACAATTCCGCCGTGCGCTCCGCGACCCGGCTTTCGAGCTCGGCGTTGAGCCGGCGGTAACGGTCCTCGCTTGCCCCCAACGCGGAGGTCTTCTCGACGGTTTCCTCGATCTGGCGGCTGAGACGCGTGTTGGTGGCGTTGAGCTCGGCGGTGCGATTGGCGACCAGACGTTCAAGCCGCGCCGTTTCCCGCCGTTCCAGGTAGGAGGAGAACCAGGCGGTCGCGAGGACCAGGCTGAGGGCAGTGATGACATAGGTCGCCCAGGCCAGCTTCGTCCGGAACCACGGCGGCTGCACGGTGAAGCTCAATCGGGCCTCGCCGCCCGGTGCCCCGTCGATCACCGGACGCACGCGGAAGACATAGCTGCCCTCTTTCAAGCGATTGAACGATGCGGATCCTGCCGTGCCGGTCGACACCCAGCGGTCGGCGGCTCCCTCGATGAGCACCTCAAACGAGACCGGCGAGCCAAACGGGCTGGCGGGCGCGGCGAATCGCACGACGAGCGAATTGTCCGCGTAGGGAAGCGGGGCGATTGCCGGACCCGGAGCATAGAAATGATGATTGCTCGCCGCCAGCTGCACGGAGGTGATCAGCGCATCCAGCGGGTGGGCCGGAGGAAACGGAATGCGGGGATCGAAGCGGATCAGATGTCCGCGGGCTTGCATCCAGACGACGCCGTCGGATTCCATGGTGAACTCGGTCGGCTCAAAACCCAGCGGCAGCGATTTGACGACCGGATTCACTCCGCCCCGGGTGTCGTCCGTAAAGCACACGGTGCCCCGGTGGGCGAACCAAAGGCGGCCGGAAGCATCCCGTGCTGGCCGGCCGGTGCTGTCGGCAATTGCCGGAACCCGCCGGGCGAGTTCCTGGTCCCGGGAAAACCGCTGCGTGTGAGGGTCAAAGGAGAACAGATGGCCCGCGGTGTTGCACCCGGCAATTCCATCAAGGACAAAAACATTGATCCACCCCTCGCCCAGCCCCTCGTCCTTGCCGAAGAACCGGATGGCAGGGTCCCCCGCGCCAAACTCGACCCGCGCGAGGCGGTTGCCCAGCTCAAGCCAGACAGCGCCAGCGGAATCTCCGACGGCATTGTACACCTGACCGAGCCCTGGGACCGCGATGCGCTCGACGGCGAACCCGCCGGCCGATTCCTTGAGCCATCCTATTTCGTCCCGGGCGGCGTAGAAGTACTTTCCCTCGGGAATTGCCGTTCCAATTCCAAGCCGCGCATTGGTGATTCCGGCCGCAACTTCTTTCCAGCCCTTGCCGTCGCGGACGAAAATCTCGCCGCGACTGGCGGCGAACAGCCTGCCTCCTGCCTCGGAGATTGACCACACGAACCGCACCGGGGGCGCGTCGAGTTCGAAGCGTTCCAGGTTTCCATCCCCATTGCAGACGCCGCGCAGCACCTGGCCGTCGGCCAGCAGCCAAAGTTCGCCTTGGTGCCGCAGGGGTCTCGTGTAGCCCATCGAACCGGGCAGCAGCGGCTCGAAATCAGAGATTGGCGATGGGAACTGCACACACGCCACCGCGTTGTCGAGCAATGCCCACAGGACCCCATTGGGAGAATAGACGAGCTGGCGAACCCGCGCCAACCGGTGATCAAGCAGACGGTTGAGCACCTGGACGATGTGCCCTCCGCGGTCGAAGAAGACGATGCCCGTCGAGTCGATGGCCGCCGCGTAGAAGTCGGTTCCAACCTGGCAGAGGTCGTTGATGCGATGCCCCGGTCCCAGAATACTCGCGACGGTGATGTTGCTGAATGTTTTTCCATCAAAAATCCTCAGGCCGTCGCGGGTCGTTCCGACCAGCATCTGCCCGGGCGCATAGGGCGCGCTGCAAGTTACGGCACCGGTGGCCACCGGATTGATCGACGAAACAGGCGTCGCGTTGCCGCCAAGGTGGATTTGGGAGAGCGAACCGGTGGCTTCGGTGCTGACAAACCGTTCAGTTCCGACGCCGATGACGTGTTCAGCCGAGCCTGGAAACGTTGAGGTCTGAATTTTTTGCCCAGGGCGCCAGGCTGCAATTTCGCCCCCTGCCGGGCCCCACAACCAGGTGTCGGCTAACTGGACGACACGCGAATAGGGATCGTTGTGCGGAATCGGAACCACCGGCACGAACCGCCAGCGGGCATCCGCCTGCAGGTCAATCCGGGCGATGGCACCAGTGACGCCGGCGTAGATGCGACCGTCGTCGTCCACCGCCACCTGACCGTAGATGAATCCAGGCTCATCTGCGGCCTGCTGGTAGGTCTCCCAGCGCAGGCCGTCGCCAATCGCGATTTCATGCTGCGAGACGACCAGGATCCGGCCGTCGGGCATGATGTCCAGATCCGAGGGAGCCGTGCTGAGCCCGAGCGACTCCGAGCCGAGCACGACAAACGATGGAACCCCCGCCTCGACGACGCCGGCCGGGGCGGCCGGGATGGTGCCGCTCTCCGCGCGCGCAACCACTCCGCCCGCTGTCAGCACGACGGCGAGAATCCAAACAAGCCAGGTAAAGACCCACCCCCGATGGCGATTGGGCCTTGGGAGGGAGCTCAATTGCGGCATAATGAGACGATAAACGTTACAGCGGCGGCTTGGACCTGGAATTGAGGCTGAAGTCCGACCGCCAGGAGTTGGAAAGCTTATTCCATGGGGCGGATTCATACAAGTCGGCCATCTTGGAACAGCGTGGATTGAACTGTGGCCGGGAACGCGACCGTAGCTGCGAGAGTGAGCGAGCGGACGATTCGTCTGCTTCGTCGCCTTGCTCATCGCAATGACGACATTTGTCAGTGGATTACTTAGCGATGAACAGTCTGCGGTGAGACGCCCCCCGTTACTTCTTCAACGTAATCAGCCGGTCTTCCTTGGGTCCGACTTCAATGAAGATGTCCTGGTAGCGAACATCGTGATTGCCGGCATGCGCCTGCAATCCGATGGGGCCCTTCTTCAGCCGGCCTGGATTGTCGTCCACGTAAGAGAGCATTTCGATGCCATTGACTGCCATGCGAATCATGCCCTTTGCCCGGTTCACCAGAATCTCTGCCTGCGTCCACTCGGAGCGCTTGATGCCGAATTCCTTTTCGAGATCCCGGCTGAGCGTCAATCTTCCCGGAGCGCCCCGGTTGACCGTGTAGTCCCACGTCCAGTTCATCGGGGGCATGACCAGCACACATCCGCCGTAGCCGTACTGGCCTTCCGGCAGACGATCGCCCCAAAAACCGACGCCCTGGTGGTTGGACGGAGCGTTGACCTGGCGGGTTGACAGGATAATCCGGAAATCTTCATAGTCGCTTGCGGTCATGAGATTCTGATTGTCTTTCAAGCCGACAATGGCTCCGTCGATAACTTTCCAGCACGCCGGATTCCCGACCCAACCGTTCAGAGTTTTGCCATCGAACAACGGTTTCAGTCCCGCGGCTGCTGCGTCAAACGGCGGAATGTAGGCATTGTCGCCCGGCGGGATCGTCTTCTCGATTACCTCGACGATCCGGAAAGTCTGGTTGGTGGCGCCGGTTGCGGGATAGACGACGACCGGGATGTTGTCGCCCGTGGCCTTCACTCCACCTAACACATCAAATCCGTAGCCCGTGCTCCGGGCGATGATCCGGTAGTTGCCCGAGGTTTCCTTCACGAGAGTGAAGAGCTGGCAGTCCTTTCCGTTGAATTCGTTTTGCTGGATGCTGGCGTGGTCCTTCAACGAGTTGTCCCGGATTTCCAAAACCTTGCCGCTGTGTTTGACGGTGATCTGGAAGAAGCCGCTCTGCACTTGCCTGAATTGGAAGAGTTGGTTGGCAGCGCCGGTCGGCTCATTCTGCTGGAGCGCCAGCCCGTTGGCTTTTCCGTCGATACCTCCCTCGATCTCCAGGGCTTTGCCGCTATGCATTGCAGTGATCGAATACCAGGCGTCTGGATCGAGATTGGCCGATTTCATCTGCCCGAACAGGCTGCCCGCAGTCAGTGCCAGCAGCAGGATGCCTCGGAACAGTTGGGAGGATTTCATTGGGATTCGATTGGAGTGATGACTCGCAGGTTCTGCGGAACAATCAACGCTCCTGGTCCTCCGGTGCTCCCGGCTCATCGAGCAACTGGATGCTGGTGGCCGGCCCCAGGTCCGGATCCTTCCATGAGGACAAAGCCCACACGATCTGCCTGGCTGGTGTCACTTCGAAGACCTGCACCGTGCCCGCCCAGCGGGAGGTGTCGTTGTCTCCGGCGATCCAGCAGCACATCACGGTGTTGCCATTGGCCAGCCGGTCGGCCGTCTGAATGTTTCCCAGGGTATAGTTGGGCACGTCGGCCTGGGTGAACTCCCAGACGGCTTCGCCCTTCGGATTCACTTCGCGCGCGTAGCGGCTCCAGTCCCCGGCAATCAGCGTGTTCCCATTCTTCAGCCGCACCGCCTGCCAGGGGGACTTGGCCTCCACCGACCAGAGGACCTTCCCCTCCAGGTCATACTCGACAACTTTGCCCTCGCCGAGGTGGGGGACCAGAATGGTGCCGGCCTTGGTCATGCGGATGTGACGGAACTGGCCGTGGGTGCCGGTGACCGTGGTCGGGATGGGGATCACCTTTTCGGTCTGGCCGGTTACGGTGTTGATGATCATTGCCTGCGCTGGATTGCCGTTGCGCATGATCAGCACCCGGTCCTGGCCGACCGACTGACACGAGTGGATTTCCGTTCCGGGAGGAGCCGGATAATCCCAGACGAGCTTCTTGTCCGGGCTGACTTCTCCCGCGCCGGACATCCGGGAGAAAATGATGTTTCCGTTTGAGAGCAGGGTGGCGTCATCAAACTCCTGGTTGGCGCCCGGCGTCGGATGCAGGGGCATGGAATACTTCCAGACGATCCTGCCCTCGCGCACGATGAACATGGACTGCTCGAGGGGTTTGCGGGTGTCCCATTCACCCGCATAGACGAACGGGTGCCGCGCCGGGCTGTTGTCCGGCGCAATCGGAAGCGCCTTCATTGCCGCGCCTGCCGCCCCGGCCGTCTTGGATTGGGTGGGAACCGGACCAGCGGGATTGTCGGTGGAAAGGCCGGGAGCCGGTCCCAGGAGCGCGAACAGGCTCGTCACAAGAATCGTGGGGGAAGGGTAAGAGAGTCTCATGTGTCCGAGTTATCTACCGATTTGCGAAGGACAATCAAAGCAGAATTCCCGGCGGGGTGTTTTCCTGACCGTGGTCTTTCGTTTTGGTTCCAGCACCCGATGAGAATCACTCGCGATGGCCAATTTGATGATCCGATCGTAACACAGAAATGGCCAGTGGTTCGATGCACCTCCAGAAGGCCCTTGAGCGCCTTCCTGATTGAGCCGTAATTGGACCAAATGCCCTAAGCCTATGCGCATGTCCGCCCGGAATCTGTTCGCGCTGGTCGTTGGCTGGTTGTTGGTCGCCGAGATTCATGGTGACGACGCCCGCCTGGATTGGGTGGGTGAGGGCATGTCCGCGAAGCTCGGCTATTACCGGCCGGTCCGGGTGGATCTCTCCCCGACCAAACCGGCTCGCGTCACCCGGATGCCGGCGGACCTCGCGCGCCCGATGTTCGGATCCGTTTCCTTCGGGCCACGCGAGGCGCCCGTCGAGGTGACCCTGCTGCTGGATGAGCCGGAGAACGGCGCGGCCCGGCTTTGGATCGACCGCAATGGCAATGGCGACTTCACCGACGATCCGGCGGTCGAGTGGATTCCGCGCCAGAACAACGGCAAGAATGGCCCGACGACCACGTGGTTTGGCAGTACCGGCATCGCGGTCAACTTTGGCGGCGAAACGCGCACGCTCGGCCTCAAGCTGTATCGCTTCGACAAGCACGATCCACAGCGGCAGTCGTTCAGGAATGCGCTGTTTTACTACCGGGATTTCGGTTTCTGCGGCAGCTTGGTCCTGGACGGCAAGACCCTTCCCGCGGTCCTGGTTGACGACAGCGCGCGCGGCGACTTCCGCGGGGGTGGCGACGACCGGCGCCCCGATGTGGTGCTGATCATCGACCTGAACAACAGCGGCAAGTTCGACCCCCATAGCGAGTCATTCGATGTGCGCAAGCCGTTCAACGTCGGTGGGACGACTTATGAGATTACTGGACTTACCGCCGGGGGAGGCAGCCTCCAGCTGGTGAAGTCGTCGAAGAGCGTCGCCGAAACCCCGGTGCCGCCGGTGCTCGAGGCCGGGACGAGGCCGGTAGCCTTCGACGAAACGAGCACCACCGGCCAGTCCATCCGCTTCCCGACGGATTACCGGGGCCGGCTGGTGATGATCGATTTTTGGGCGACCTGGTGCGGACCCTGCCGGGCCGAGCTGCCGAATCTCACCCGGGTCTACGAGGAGTTTCACCCGAAGGGTTTCGAAGTGATCGGCGTGAGTCTGGACAATGCACAGACCATGCAGAAACTTGCCCCATTCACGGCGGAAAACCGCATGCCGTGGCCGCAGATTTGCGATGGCCAGGGCTGGGAGGCGAAGCTCGCGCAGCGCTACAATGTGCACAGCATTCCCGCCTGCTGGCTGATCGACGGGAATTCGGGCCTCATCGTTGCCGGGCAGAACGAGCTGCGGGGCGCGGCGCTCCGTCCAACCATTGAACGTTGCCTGGCTAATCTCGGAAGACCGCCGGCGGTCGTTCCGCCCGCGGTCACGGCACCGGCCGGCCCTGGCAGCGGCGTACAAGCCCCGCCACCAAAGCAGGCTCCGGAAGATGCGCTGGTGGTCAAGGCGCGTGCACTCGCCAGCGCGGGCAAACTTCTTTCGTCCGCGGATTTCGCCTCGCGGTTGAAATCCCCCCCGCCCTCGCCGATCGTCGTGCTGGCGGCCGCGATGCGGCCGTTGCGCGGACGGGAAATCGCAGAGCGGGCGGCGCAGGCCTATGTTCGGGCCGGCTGGATCTTCCACTGCGCGAAATGCGGCCGGTGGCACGCGCGGGTCGCGGGCGGCTACGCGATCGCCGGGAACAGGGTCGTCACTGCCTGGCATGTCATGGCCGTCCCGGAGACGATCCAGCAGGGCGAGGGCTATCCAGTGATCATTCGGGGCGAGGATGAGTTCCTCCCCATCGCCAGTGTGCTCGCGGCCGACGAGACCACCGATGCCATCATCCTGCAGGTGGCGGTTGCGGATCTTCATCCTCTCGCGTTCTCCCGGAACGCCTGCATTGGTGACGCCGCTTACTGCCTGAGCGATCCGCGCGGCACCCGCGGCTATTTCAGCAGCGGCATCATCAATCGCTTCTATACCAGAACCGGCGGATCCGCCGGCCGGCCCGCCGACCAGCGTTTGAATGTCAGCACCGACTGGGCGCCCGGCAGCAGCGGGGCCGCCATCCTTGACGAGTGCGGCAACATCATCGGTCATGTCGCCCGCATCCAGTCGCTCCTGGGCGACAAGCCGCGGGAGGAACCCGACGACCACGGCGAGGGCGCGGCGCCGACCCTCATGACCCTGCACGAGGCCGTCCCGGCCTCGGCCGTGCTGAAGCTGATCGAGCGGACCAATGCTGCGGCCGCCGCGGCGGTGAAGTAACCGGGAGGCCGGGCGGGCGATCAGCCGGGACCTGGCCTCACCCGGCCGGGAGCAGCGGGCGAAAACCCGCCTCCACGAAATGATGGTCGGTCGTCAAGGCCTCGACGAGGCAAAGTTCGCGCATCACATCCGCCTGATCAGCTGGAAACGGCCTTGCGCCCGCTCCGCTGGGCGATGCAAAGAAGATTTCCGAGGTACAGCTGCACTACGATCGCGCCGTCGGGGCACGACTCCACGCAGCAGAAGCAGTCAATGCACACCGACGGATCGATGGCCGGGAAACCGGTTCGGACATCCTTCCTGATGGCCTGCTTCGGGCAAATGCCGGCGCAAATGCCGCACCGGGCGCAGCGGTGGTTCTTAATCCTCGGACGAAGTCGCAGGAAGCGGGTGGAGAACCGGAACATCGGCTCCGGAATGCGCCCCAGATATTTCGCGACCGACGGCTTCAGGCTGACCGATCGCAGCTTGGAAACGCCGCTGCCGACGCAATCAATCGCGGAATCGTCCATCGATCCAAGGCCCTGCGCCGCTGCCAGCCGGATCATCGGAACGGACGCCGGCGGGATTCGCAGCGCCGCGCAGGCGACCGCATCCAGGGCCACGCAATCGCGGCCGGCCAGCAGAAGGCCGACCGGGGACGGGCGGCCGTGGGCCGGGCCGTTGCCTTCCATCGCGACCACGGCGTCAACGATGGTCAGTTGGGGCTTCAGCCGGGCAAAAACGCGTACCAGAAAGGCGCTCATCGCCTGCGGCGACGGATACTTGACGTGAAACTGCGATTTCGCCGGTCCGCTGACCATCCCGTAGAGGTTCTTCAGCCCGCACGTGATCGTCGTCAGCGAATGGGTTTTGAGTTTCGGCAGCGAGAAGACCACATCCACCTGCGGGTACCATTCCGGCACGGCAAGGACATCCCCGTCGCAATTCAGGGGCGTTTGCTTCACCTGCCAGGACTTCAGCACGGCTGCGGTCCCCGCCACGGCCGACTTCATTTCCGTCCGCGACCAGAGCGCCTCCTCCGAGCGGGTGGCCACCGGGCTGTCGCCAACCCAGACCCGGCCGGCTCCAGCCTGGAGGCACGCCAGCACCACCTGACGGACCAGTTGCGGATGTGTCGTCGCGGCATGCTCGGGCGGGTGGGGGCCGAAAAGATTGGGCTTGATCAGAACGGTCTGCCCGGGCCTGACGAACGCTGGCAATCCACCGACGGCGTCGAGAGCTTCCGCCAGCGCAGTCCCAACCTCCGTGGCGGAATAGGAGGGACAGCTGACGACCGCCACCCGGCTTCGACCGGAATCAAAGCTCTCCCGCGTAGTGGCTGAACTCGGTTCAATCTTTCGGCCCTTGCCGGTTTCTCCCATGGCTGACTCTCACCCGACCGCGTCGCCTTTTTCAAGCGGCAACGGGTGACGATGCCGGCCGTCCGGGCGAATCGGCGCGATCTGGAGCGGGTGAACCTGAACTGTAGCGAGAACGCAAGCGGCAGGAACGTCCACTCGCGCACGCTCGGTGCCATACTCTTTATGAAACCGCTCTGGCCCGGGCGCCTCTCGCGATTGACAGTTATTGAGGGCGATTTCCTGACGCGCGCGGGCTTCCAGCCTGCAACCGATGCAGCCAGGGATGGCTGCGCTACGTTCGGAATGACCGTCAACCGGCAGATGTGGCGCCAGCAAAGCCCGGAGAGACGGGAAGGCGTTCAAAACAAGAGCAAACGAAAGGCAAGAAACGGAAAGAGGAATGCGCATGAAAGTCTCTAACGTGACCCTGCGGGAATCAACCCGCCCCGGCAAAGTTTGACCAGCAGGCGGAAACGAGCCCTGGCTGGCGACCGGAAACGGCCCGCGGTCGGATGGGAGCGAACACAGCCGGGGGACCGAGGTATCGCGTCCTGAGCGACAAAGCGAAGGTGCAGAAACAAACAGAGGCAGTCTTATCCTCAGGAGGGCACTCCGCAAGGCGGGGTCGTCTCTCCCCTGATCAGCAACATCGACCTGCACGAGGTGCTGGACAAGTGGTTGGTGGAATCGGTCCAACCTGCGTATGTGTGGCGCACCTTCCCGGTTCGTTTTGCCGATGATTTTATCATGGGCTTCGAGCGATTGGGGGACGCCCAGAAGGTCCTGCGCGTGATCGACAAACGGTTCACGCGCACGCTCGATGCGATCAAGCAATGGGGTCGCGAAAACCGGCACGTGAGCTTGAAGGAGCAGCCGGGCGCGCTCAACGCCAAGTTAAGAGGCCCCGATGCCTGCGATGGAATCACGTTCAGCTTCCGCATGCTCTCCAAGCTGCGCAAGCACCGCGCGGCAACCTGCCAGATCGGGACAATCCTCCGGAGCTTGAGTTTTTCTCCGGCGGATCGCAGTTTGGCCGCCATGGGGTTTCTCTTCGAAAGATTCGTCCGTCCGGCCCTGTTTACCCTCGATCCCGAAGTGGCCCACGAACGGGCCGTGGATGCGCTGGCTCTCCTGAGCATGATTGCGCCGCTCCGGCGGATGCTGGAGCTGGCCACGCAATTGCCGGCGGGTAGGGTCCGGCCGATCGAATGTCTGGGCCTGCAGTTTCCCAACGCCGTGGGACTGGCCGCCGGGTTTGACAAGAACGGAGTGGCCTGGCGCGCCGCGGCCGCGCTCGGATTCGGCCACGTCGAGGTCGGAACGGTGACCTTGCTGCGGCAGCCGGGCAACGAGCGGCCCCGCGTTTTCCGCTATCCTGCGGAAGAGGCCGTGATCAACCGGATGGGCTTCAACAACGATGGAGCGGAGACGGTTGCCCGCCGTCTGGCCCGGCTGACGCCCCCGGGGGCGCGGCGGATTCCGGTGGGCATCAACCTCGGCAAATCCCGGGCGGCGCCGCTGGACCGGGCCGCGCAGGATTATCTCGGGAGCTTTGAGCTGCTGGCCGATCACGCGGACTATCTCGTCATCAACGTGAGCAGTCCCAACACGCCGGACTTGCGCAAGCTGCAGGAGGAATACTGGCTGCGGGAGCTGCTGCCTGTGCTGACCTGCGCCAATCGCGCGCGCAGTGCGGCGGGCCGTCCGCGGCGTCCGCTGCTCCTCAAGATTGCGCCCGACCTGGATTTCCGGCAGATCGACAGCGCGCTGTCGGCAGTCGCCGAGTTCGGGCTCGACGGCATTATCGCCACCAATACGACGCTGGCGCGGCCCGGGCGGTTTGCCACGGTGAACGAGCCCGGAGGCCTGAGCGGGCGCCCGCTGCGGGCGCGCTCCACCGAGATCGTCAACTACATCGCCCGGGCGACCAGCGGGAAGCTGCCGATCATCGCGTCGGGCGGCATCACCGATTTTGCGTCGGCCGGCGAGAAGCTGGATGCAGGCGCAACGCTGGTGCAGATCTACACCGGCATGATCTACCGCGGTCCGTTCTTTGCGCGGGATCTGGCGCGCGGTCTAGCCGCCCGTCAGGACAAGGTGTTTGGATTTTAGGTTTACGAGTTACGATTTCGGGGTGTGGGCGGTAAACCACGCGAGCTTTGGCGACGGTCCGCCCAAGGCGTTCATTGCCGGGAAAAGCGGCGCGCCCGAATCCCTGGCTCGCGGGCGAAACCTGCGAACGCCAATCAAAAATCGCCAATTGCCAATCGCCAATCGAAAATCGCAACTCAAGAATCCAAAATCAGATCACCCAGTCGGCCCCGTCCTTGATTTCATTGAGCGAGGCGACCGCGGCTTCCTTTTTCCGGCGCGGGCGGACCACGAGGTTGTCACCCTTGTAGTGGGCCATGCTGTGGGGCGGAACGGAATGCAGGATCCAGACGTTGGCGCCGACGACGGAATGCGCGCCGATGCAGGTGTCGCCGCCGAGGATCGTGGCGTGAGCGTAAATGGTCACGTGATCCTCGACGTCCGGATGGCGCTTGACGCCCTTGACCGGATCGCCCGCGGCGTCGACCTCGAAGGATTTGGCGCCGAGGGTGACACCCTGGTAGATCTTGACGTGGGCGCCGATCCGGGCGGTCTCGCCGATGACCACGCCGGTGCAGTGATCGATGAAGAAGTGGGTCCCGATTTGGGCGCCGGGATGAATGTCGGCGCCCGTGCGCTCGTGGGCGTACTCGGTCAGCATGCGGGGCAGGAGCGGCACGCCCAGGCGGTAGAGCACATGGGCGATGCGCTGGAGCGAGATGACCAGCACGCAGGGATAGGCGAGGATGATTTCCTCCGTGCTGCGCGCCGCGGGGTCGCCGTGGTAGGCGGCGGTGACGTCGGTTTGGATGATCTGGCGCACCTCTGGCAGGCGGCGGAGCGTTTCGCTCGTGAATTCCCGGGCCTGGGTGGCGGCCTGCGGGTTGCGGGCGAAGCGCAGGCATTTTTCGATCTCCGTGGCGAGCCGCTCGGAGATCTCCTCCAGCCGCCGTTCAATAAGGGCGGCCACGTTTTCCCGGGTAACGGGGGTCTGCTCGAAGAAGCCTGGAAAGAGCACATGCATCAGATCCGAGGCGAGGCGGTTGACCGACTCCTCGGACGGCAGGTTGGCTCCGTCGAGATGGTTGATGCCGCCGTGGGTCTCGTAAGACGCAAGGAGGGCCTGTTTGATGGAATCGAGTGACATCGCGGTGCGCGCGCACTCTTCGCGAGGAAGCCCGGCTGGTCAAACCGGATCACCGGGCTCTTGGTGCGGATGGATTTTGTCCCGATCTGCACCACGAAACACCCAGAACACACGAAAGATGGATGGCTTGGGATCTGCGATGATCTGGGTTATCTGCGGTTGAAACGGATCGGACCTGAACCGCGGATCACGCAGATGGCACAGATGAAAGACCGCAAGACATCAAGTTGATCGCGATACGGGTGCGCCAGGCTTTTTGTTGGGAGATAAATTCCCCTGATTGGTTTGGTTTTGGTTTCGCAGCCGTTTCGGCAGGGCCAAGGCGCTGGGTCCCTCGACTTCGCTTGGGACCCTGACCCATTCGACTCCGCTCAGGGTCATCCTGAGCCTTGTCGAACGGGCGAAGTCGAAGGGCAACCGAAGCCCGGGCGGCCACAAAGAGGAGCAAAAATGCACAAAAAGGAGATCCGATTTTCGTGGATTCTCGCGCTTTTTCGAAGCCCAAAGCACCTGAATTCTTGTTGAAGGAGCGGAGTTTGTTCGGCAGAGGTTTCGAGCATGGCCGACGACGACCCCACTCGGCATGCGCCTGCTGAAGATCCCGTTGACCGTCTGCTCGGTCGCGAGGTGACTTCACAGGAGACGAATTACCTGGCTTGTCCCACTGAGATCATCGAGGCGCCGGTCGGCGTCGTGTGGAGGTTGCTCACCAACATCTCCGGCTGGGGAAGTTTCTTTGACCTTCGCGTCATCAGCGTCGAGCCGCCGGGGCTGGCGGCCAAGGGCCAGCGCATGCTCGGTGAGACGGGCCCACGCTGGCTGCATCTTGGTGGCTCTTTCGAATACACCCTGGTCGACGAGACGCATTCCATGCTTGAGATGGACGTGAAGCTGTCACTTGGCATGACGGTTCACGAGGCGCTGGACTGCGTGCCACTTGGGGACGGGCGATGTCGCGTCAACTACCATTGCAATTTTGGTTTCCCGGGCGGCTGGCGAGGCCGGCTCATGCGCGTCCTGCTCAGTCGCGGATTGAAGGACGGCCCTGCTGATTCGCTCTTGCGGTTGAAACGCGCCGCCGAACAGGAATATCGCGGTCGGAAGGCGGAGAAGAGGGACTCGTAGACCAAATGGTTCCGCCCGTCAGATCAGTGCCATTGTGGCAAAAGCCGGGAAGAACCAGTTGTTGCCGCGTAGGATTTCAGACTACTCCGTGCGGTTGAAGACATAGATGCCTGGCTGGTCAACCGCGGTGCGCTTGCCCGTCTTGGGATCAATGGCGACAGCCGCGAGGGTGCCGCGCAGACCCGCGACGGTCGTCGTGGGCGTGTTGTCCAACCGCAGGCCCAGCGCCTTTAGTTTCGCGATGAATTCCGGGGAGTATGCTCCGATTGGGACCGGTACCGAAAGCTGCCAAGCGGGCCGTTCGATCACGCTCATGCTCACGTTCGCGAGCAGGGCCGGCGCGCGCATGAGAGTCGCCAGATCCTGATGCTGGCCCAGCACACCCAGAAGAACGCGGATGCTTTCGGGGACCAGGGATGAACCAATGCTGGCCGTGGCCAGGACCGGCGTGTCGCCGTCGAACACAATCGTGTCGATGATCCGGTGGGGGACCCGGTCACCGGGCTTGATCGCTGCGAGCGCGGCCTGCTGAAAACTCGCGGAGTCGGGGATGGGAATGCCATCCACGACAATGCCCGTGTCGCCCCAAATCACGCTGTTGATCGTGTGGGTAACGACCGCGATGTTACCGTCCCGATCGACAACGACAATTGCATTGGAGTGCTTCGGATCGTTGTCCGCGGGCGGCGTGAAGACTTGGTCGAGAAGCGAAGCAAGCACTTGCGCGTAGCTCTTCCCAAGCTGTGCTTGCGCCGAGGAGTCGACCCCTTTGGCCTGCAGAAGGCCGGAGGTTCGCTTCCCAATCAACGGGGCGACTGAAACGACAGGTCCGATCCGGGCCAGAGCCTGGAATGTTTCGGGATCTGTCCAATACGGACCTTTCTGGTCGAGCCTTAAAGCCTCGGCCAGATTGAGCCCGAGCAGCAACGATTGTGCCCCCAGGTGCGGCGGACCGTTGACGTACACGGTGCGCCCGAAAACGGCTCCCTTGGACGGATCACTCCAGATTGGTTGATAGCGCTTCATGTCATCCAACGTGACCTTTCCGCCTTCTCGCTGGACGATTCTGACGAAATCCTCCGCCCACTGTCCGAAGTACATGTAGCGCGAGCCCTGCTCGCAAATTGCCTTGAGGGTCTTCGCGAGACCGGGTTGGACAAAAAGATCGCCCGCCTTGGGCAACTCGTTTCCCGCCTGGTGCAAAAATTCCCGGCCTTCCAATGTTCGCGACAAAAACTTCCCGCGCGCGGTGAAAAAGTATTGGAGCATCGGTGAGATGCGGACGCCATTCTCGGCATACCAGACAGCCGGATCAAACAGTGTCGCGAACGGCAGCCGCCCGAAGCGACTGTGCAACGACTCGACTCCGGACACGAAACCAGGCACGAGGGTCTCTCTGCCTTTGGCGCCTCCTTCCGTCGGCGCCGGCGCCGCAGTGACTGGCAAGGGTCCCAGATTGCCCACCGGAATACTCTTCGGATCCGTCTCGTTGAGATACGAGTTGTAGCCCGCATCCATCGAATAGACCCTATGAGTCGTCGCATCGTAATAGAGCATCGTGAAGATGCCGGCGTACGATACGACGGAGCCCAGCTGCATCGTGACCTGGGTCAGAGCGGTTGCGGCGGCAGCGTCAGCCGCATTTCCGCCATGTTTAAGGGCCTGGATGCCCGCGTAGACCGAGACGGGCGACACCGTTGCCGAGATGATCCCGCCGCTTCCTTCGACTGACCGAGCCTCCATCGGAGAGATGGTTGTGCTCTCCGCCAGTTCCACCTGTTCCCGTTCGGATTTCGGCCAGCTGGCTGGCGAGAGTTCAGAACTCATGCTCAATGATGCACCGGCGAGCGCGATGATTCCAGCCGGTAAGATTGATTTGATCATGTCATTCAATAGGCGCCAAAAACTGGGTAAAGGTGACAAACAATCGTAATACGGTTTCAAAGTTGGCATGCGTAGTCTAAGGGCAGACGGTGGACCCGAGATTCCCGCCCAAAAGCCGATCCGGAATGTTCCTTCGCTGTTCATCCCAGAACTCCCGAAGTATCTCTGATTCGGGCTCCGGCTTTCTGCATACTCTTCAAGCCGAAGCGTCTCAAGAATTCGCGAGAGGAAGCGACACCGTCAGAAACCACAGTGACCGAGAACCCTCTCCGGATCGCGCTGTTCGCCGTGGCCCGTACACAGCCTTCAGCCATGACGCCGAGAACCACCAGATTGCGAATCCCGGCGCTGCTCATGATCTCGGCAAGCACGGGGTTGGTGAATGCATCAGGCTTGGCTTTCGAGACCGCCAGGGCACCTGCTGGGAAAAGAATCCTTGGATCAATCTCCGCTCCAACAGATCCTTCGATGGCGGCTCCTTTGCGGAACAGATTCCCAATCCAATCCGCTTTGCGATATTCGTTCTTGATGAACACTTGGAGCCAGCCAGCGCTCTCGGAGTGCTTCAACAGCCGGTTAGCCGACGCTATCACCAGGTCGGCGCCGTTCTTGCCGACCGGCATCCGTCCATTCTCTTCGAGAAAGTCGCGCTGCAAATCAATTACCAATAGAGCGGTATCGTTCATCGCAGGTTCCGACGACAAGCACCGGCGTCGGGTAAAGGAGAGTTTTGGCCCCAAGAGACTTTTTCATGGCGACTGGATCTTGGGCTGCGGCCGGACGGTAGCCAAGCTTCTGGTGGTATCTGCTGTTGTTCCTTCATGTTTGATTTGATCGCTGGGCATCGGGCGCACAGCCTCGCCGCATGCCCAAGACACTTCCCACCCTTGACGAATTCCTCGCCGCCCTCCCCGCCGATCGCCGCGACACGATGACGACCCTGCACAAGGCAATCCGCAAAGCCGCGCCGAAGCTCGCGCCGGCCATGATGTCCGGCATGGGGCCGTCGCCCATCATCGGCTACGGGAAGTATCACTACAAGTCTTCCAGCGGTCGCGAAGGCGATTGGTTCCTGATCGGACTCTCCGCGGGGAAGAACTACTACAGCCTCCACCTCTGTGCCGGCGACAAGGACGGCTACCTCGTCGAGCGGAATGCCGCGAAGCTCGGCAAGGTGACGACCGGCCGCAGTTGCATCAACTTCAAGAAACTCGAGGACCTGAAGCTCGACGTCGTGATTGGGCTCGTGAAACAGGCCGCGAAATCCGGGGGCATCAACGCTGTGGTGTGATGTGGCGCGACAGCTATCTTGTGGACATCGAGTCCGCCAGATCGTTGAATCTTCTGCATGTGCTGGACTCCATGGTTGGTGGTTCTGGGTTACCCTTTCGACTGGCTCAGGGCAGGCACCTCCACCAGGCGGCTCGGCTCGCTTTTCCCGAGCAACCCGCGCTCCCCGGGCCCGGCCCATCCTCTGTCTGCGGAACGCCTCACGCAGCGATAGTATCTCGGTATAAAAGAATACCCCATTTATGATCCCCCAAACTCCTGCGACTACGCGAAGAATCAGGCGCATCGCTCCGCTCCAACTCGGAAAGATGCTCGCGATCCTCTATGGCATCATGGGACTGCTTTTCGTTCCATTTTTCCTCATCATGTCAGCGGTGTCAACTCAGCTGCCTCCGGCCCAGCGTGTTGGAATGATGGCATTCGGAGTCGGTTTCGCCATCGCCGCCCCGTTCCTCTATGCTGCGATGGGGTTTGTTTTCGGAGCACTGGGTGCTTTGATCTACAACGTTGTGGCGAAGTGGATCGGTGGTATTGAGGTGGAGGTCGAGTAATGCAGGGAGCGCCGAAGCCGCCGCTGCAGACCCCGGTCAGCGGCCCGCCCGCTGCTGCCTTCTCCGCTGAAGCTACGGCGGCCAGGGGCGCACCGGTTGTGTCGCCGCCCGGCGCTACAGGTCGGTAGCGTTGGCAAAAGCATGAAACACCTACAACTCCATCCAATTCATGACGAAAGAAGATGGCAATTTGAGCGTAGTACTGACCAAAGGGAACGAATCCAGCACGATCAGGATCACGCGACCCGCTGCGCAACGGAATGCATTCCCCCGATGATCATTCCAGCCCTTCCGCGTGCGCGCTCTCTTGACGAGCCCGGTGCGGGAATACCGCACTCCGGGATCTGCGAGGGGGCCGTCGGGCAATTGGCGGTCTTACGTTAATGGCCAAATTGGATCCCGGCTGACCTTGACCGCGGACGGTTTCCAATGATCCTACCCCCATGACCCAAGTTTCGCTGCCGCTCCAGAATATGTCCGTGCCCGAAAAACTCGACGTCATCGAGCGCGTGTGGGCTAGCTTGCGCGATCGAGAAGAGGTTCTTGAGTCGCCAGCCTGGCATAAGAATCTTTTGGCGCAACGAAAGAAGCTCCACGCAGAGGGGAAGGCCAGGTTTTCGCCCTGGTCGGAGGCCAAGAATCGGATCCGCCGGAAAGTCCGTGCAAGTTGAGATATTAGAGCAAGCAGAGCAGGACCTTGCAGAAGGCCACGCTTTCTACGACCGTCAGCAGACAGGCTTGGGCGATTACTTTTTGGATTCGATGTATGCTGAGATCGACTCATTGATGATCTATGCGGGCATCCACCGCGTCGTCTTTGGGGCTCATCGATTCCTCGGGAGAATATTCCCTTACGCCGTGTATTACGACGTGGTCGGAGCCAAGGCTCTCGTTTGGGCGGTGGTTGACTGTCGTCGCGATCCTTCATGGATCATGAGAAGAGTGAAACAGGGCCGAATAAAGCGCCGGAGGCAATGAGCGCCGCTGTCTGGCCTCGTCTTGAACGGCATATAGGGACAGCGATGCACCGCATCTGCCACGGTTTCAATAAGCCGGTCTCCGGCCCTCCGGTCTTGGCTCGCGCAAATGCCCGCCTTCGCCAAGGCTGCGGAGACCACTTATGTCCTGGGTCCCAAATCAAAAGTGGTGCTCGGGGCGGGAGTCGAACCCGCACGCCTTGCGGCACACGCCCCTCAAACGTGTGTGTCTACCAGTTCCACCACCCGAGCAGCGCAACCATTGGGAGGACGGATAAGTAGAAGCATGACGGCGAATGTAAAGCCCTGAATTCGCCGGGAAATCGCTTGCCACGCCCCGGGGCGTGACGAAACTTACCCCCCCTGCGGCTCCGGGCGCCTGTGGCCTGCGGGAGCCCTTTTCACGCAAACCGATTCGTTTACGCGCGGGCCAACGCCCGCTTTTCTGACCTACCATGGAAGACACGCCTGCCCCAGAGACGCCCGGCGAGGGTCTCAACAAGATCGATCTGAGCCAGCTCCAGGATTTCCGATTTGGAACGCAGTGGACGGAGATCAAATCGGTGCCCGGAGCGCGGCGGGAACCGGAGCGCGAGCGCCCGCCACGTCGAGACGGCGGAGGGCGGGGCGATGGGCGGCCGCGTGGCACCGAGGCGGGCGACCCTCGCAGGGACCGACGCGTGTTCCGCCGGCCGGGCGGGGAGAGCGGAGGGCCGGGCGGACCCGGAGGCGGCGAAGGCCGCCCGGGCGGCGAACCGGCGGCCCCGGGCCGCGGGCCGGGCGAGCAACGGCCGGATGAGGGCCAGCGTCGCCGCGCGCCTGAGCGCGAGGGAGGCAATGAACGCCGCTGGTCCGGGTCGCGGGCGCCGCAGGACTACCGGCCGTATCTCAGTCCTTACTTCAACATTGCATTCTATCCCGATGACACCGGCTTCTCGGCGCTGGTGAAGGCAATGCGGACATCCTGCCGGACGTTTGAATTATTTGAGATCGCGCGGCTGATCCTGGAAAAATACGACCGGTTTGTCGTGGTGGTCACGCGGCGTGCACCCGAAGCGACCGCGGCACCGGAGTCGCCGGCAGGGGCAGTTCCCCCCGGAGCAGCCGGCGCCCGACCCCTGCCACCGGTCTACCTGACGGTGGCCGACGGCATGCCGTTCGACAGCGAGGAGGCGGCGATCGGGTATGCGGTGAACAAGAATCTGGAAAAGTATTTCGACCAGGCGGTGGTGGAGATCGATCCGCCGAAGGGGAATTTCCAGTTCGTCAACCGCTGCACCCTCTCCGGCGAACTGCTCGGGCCGCCGAATTACCACCGCTACCAGCAGATCGTGCAACAGCACCACGCTGCGCATTTCGCGCGGATGCCGTTTGAAATGTACCGGGAACGGATTGAGACCGTGCGCGATCCCGAGGTGGTGAACCAGTGGCTGGAGAAGATGAAGAAGACCACGCGTTTCACCTGGAAGCTCGGCGCCGAGGGCGAGCCGCCGGTGACCTTTGACAGCGTGGAAGAGGCGCGGGCGCATTTGCTCGCGACCGCGAAGGACCGCGTCGTAAAGGCGGTCGAGTCGCCGCGGTTTCACGGCAAACTGATCGAGACCCTGCCGCCGGGCGAGATCCGCCGGGCGATTGAAGGCCAGCTTGAACGGCAGCGCCGTTTTCCCCTGGACACCGCCAACGCCCTGCGCGGGCGCCTGCGCCGCGAGGGATTCACGATCTTCAAGAAGGGATCGAAGGGCATTTCGTACGTTTGCGCGGTCAAGCGGAAGTTCCGGGTGCCCGGACAGAGTTTCGCGCAGAGCATCGGCGCGCTCATCGGCTTCATCGAGACCAACCCGATGATCACCGTCAAAGAGTTGCCGATGAAGTTCCTCGGCTTCCCGCCGCCGTCGTTCCCGTCAACTCCGCCGATTCCGGCTCCGGACGCACCCGTGGCGGCAACGCCCGGGGCTGAGTCCGCACCGCCCCAGGCGACCAAGTCGGCGTTGACCACCGAGCAACAGGAGACGCTAAAGCGCGTCACCATGGACCTGCACTGGCTGGTGCAGGAAGGCTACGTGACGGAGTTCGCCGACGGGAGACTCTTCACGCCACCGCCGATGGCCGAGGCACGGGTCAAGGCGGCCGAGTCTGGAGAGGGCGAGGAGCACGACCCGGAGAATTTCCCGGAGGTTGCGCCGCCGCCCGCAAGCGACCCGGCGGTACAGTTGCCGCCGCAGGAATCGGTTCCGCCGCCCCGCGATGATTTGACCGTTCCTCCGCTGCCGATGATTGGCGAGACGGCGATGCCCGCCGACAGTGGGCCGGCGCCGCCGCAGACCGACGGACCATCAACGTAGCGCGGCGCTTTAGCACGCGAATGCAGGAGTCGCCTGCAAGCAGGCTCCTACAGCCCGCGCCAGACAGTTCCGAGGGATCCGCTCGCGTAGCGGCGCGGCTTCCCGCGCCGCAGCCGGCCGCCAGCCTTCGCTGAAGCTTCGGCCAGGCACGCAGCTCCGCTACGGATCTTCCGCTGGCCAGTCTCTTACCAGAGCGAGAATGCCTCCAGGCGCCGTTGATAGCGGCGGCCGATTGTCTTGGGCGAGAAATTCCGGCGGATGTCCGCGGCCGCCCGCTTGCCGAGACTCTCACGAAACGACGTGTCGTCGGCCAGCGATCTCATCCAGTGGGCGGCATGGTCAATATCCGGATCGGCCCAGGTCTGCCCGCGCGAATAGGGCCCGTAGTTGCGGTCAAGGGTAAGCAAACGGTAATTGACGGGGCAGCCGTTGGTTACGTTGACGAACTCGGCGGTTCCCGACCAATCCGTTGTAATGACCGGCTTGCCGAGGAACATCGCCTCCGCGATACTGAGTCCGAACCCTTCCGCGCGATGCAGGGAGACGAAGCAGTCGCAGGCCTGCTGGAGTTCGTAGATGGCCGCGCGGGGCAGGGTTTCGCAGAGCAGATGGGCGTTTTCCAACCCCGCCAGATCCGACTGCAGTTCGACGAAGGCGGTGGAGTTCCGATCTGGATTATGGGTCTTGACGACCAGGCCGACCGGCCCCCCGAAGGGAAAGGCCTTGCGGAACGCGGCGATGACGGCGCGCGGGTTCTTGCGTTCCTGAGACGAATTCAGGTCGTAGGCAAAAAGGAAGAGGAACGTGTGTGCGGGCAGGCCGAACTTTGCCCGGAAATCGCCCTTCGGCACCGGGAAGTCGATGGCGTGCGGCATCGTGAGGACCGGCTTGGGCAGCTTGGCTGCGATGGATGCCCGCGCAAACTCCGATGGGCACCAGATCTCGTTGAAGAACTGATGGCGGTCGACCCAGGCATCCGGAAACTCCGGCAATTCCCACGCCCAATAGCCGATGTTATAGCGGTCGGCGCGGAAGCCACGCCCGTGGTGGTGGTCGATATCCTGCGACACCGGCGGGTCGAGGTGGAAGATGTTGACGGGATACGGATTCGCCTCCTGCAGGCGTGCAGCGAAGCTTGTGTCGCCATTTCGGCCGAGGCAATTGAGCTTCATTTCGACCAGGCTGGTGGCCAGACCGGCGGCATCGCAGGCCTTCGCCATGCAACGCACCGACTCGCCGATCCCCAGTTCGCCCCGGAACCAGCCGACCAGGTTCACGCCCTGCGGTGCGGTCAGCTTTCGGAGGCGCGGCGCGAGCGGAGGCTGGCACTTGAAATCGAAGATCACCTCGTCGTCGGCCACGATTTGGGCAAGGCGCAGCCGGCGGTTGAGTCGCTGTTGCCGGTAGTAGCGAAAAGCCCGGCGCGCAGGTTGCGGAAGGGGCCAGTGCTGGACGATGCGCCCAAGCCAGGCCAGGAAATTGGTCAATCCGACACCGATCAGGCTCACCTCGATGCACGTCGGCCGGCCGGCCACGGCAGCGGGCGCATCTACCCCAAGATTGAAATTGTCGACCGGCAGCGGGAAAGCGTTGACGGATTGCACGCCGTTGATCCGGATGCGAAGTCCGAGGGGACCGGCCGATTGCGCGCAGGCAGGATCAGGCGGGAGGACGAAGCCGTTGAGAAACAGATTCGATACCGGAAAATCTGGTGGCAGAAAGATCCGCGCCTGGTCCCGCAGCCAGGTCGTGTCGGCATCCGTGTCATCCACGAAGAACCGTTCGCAACGATAGAGTTTGGGGGTCGGTGGCGCCCCAGGGGCCGGGCCCTCCTGCAGAACCTTTTTCCAGCGGGTTTCCTCCCGCAGCAGTGCATGGGCGGCGTGCTCGCGGGCGATGGCGGGAGGATTGCGCGTCAATCCGAGGGCGGCGGGAAGGCACCTTGCGCCGACGCCCAGCGCCTCCGCTCCGGTGCCCAGCCGCCGCGGCCGGACTGCTTCGCGCGCCCAGGCCAGCGCCACCTCGCGGGCGATGCTCTCGCGCCAGCGTCGGTAGAGCAGACTGCTGTTGCGCTCGTCTCGCAGCGACGTCGGGCCGCGGGACGCGCCGACATGGTGCCGGACCACACTCTCCAGGCAGACGACGGTTCGCCGGCCGCGCGCCCGGAATTTGAGGGCCAGATCAACATCCTCGCAGCCGTTCTCAAAGGCGGTGTCGAAGCCGCCCAAGGCAAGAAAATCCGAGCGTCGCACCAGGCAGCAGGCGCCGGTCACAGCGAAAACGTCGCGGGTACCCCGGGCCTTTCCCGGCAGGCGGCGCACGTGACCGATCTTGCCGGCGGCGTCGATGGCAATGCCAACGTGGTCAACCATGCCATCGGAGACCCTGCGCTGCACATTGCCGACCAGTCCGACCCGCGGCTGGTGCAGCGCGGCCAGCATTGGCTGCAACCATCCCGGCGACAGGACCAAATCATTGTTGAGGAGCGCGAGCACATCGCCACGGGCTTCGCGAGCGCCACGGTTGCAGCTGGCCGCAAAACCGAGATTGCGCTCATTCTGCAACACCCGGAACGGCGCGGAAAGCGTATCGAGCCAGGCCGAAGTGCCGTCGCCCGACCCATCGTTGACCAACAGGCATTCCCATTCGAGCCCGGCCGGCAGGGAACCGGGCAGTGCCGCCACAAACGCCCGGGTCAGGTCGAGGCGGTTGAATAGTGGCGTGATGATCGAAACTTGCATGGAGCGACAAGAAATGTCTCCGGCGCGGGACGGCAGAAACACCGGCGGCAAGGCAGCGCCTTTTCCGAGCGGCCGGACTTAAAGGCATCAGCCGGGCAGCTGGCTCTCAAGATAGCGGGCGTAGGTTGTCTTTCCGAGGAAACGGATGCGGGTGCGGAGTTCGTCAGCGCTGATCCAGCCGTTGCGGAAGGCGATTTCCTCCAAGCAGGCGATCTTCAGTCCCTGGCGCTGTTCGATGACTTGGACGAACTGGCTGGCGTCAACCAGGGCGTCATGTGTGCCCGTGTCAAGCCAAGCAGTGCCGCGGCCGAGCAGCTCAACCTGGAGGTGACCGCGTTCCAGATAGAGGCGGTTGAGATCCGTGATCTCCAGTTCGCCCCGGGCAGACGGTTTGAGGGAGCGGGCGAGCGATACAACCTGCTCGTCGTAAAAGTAGAGGCCCGGGACCGCGAAGGAGGATTTGGGCTGGCGCGGTTTCTCCTCAAGGGAAAGCACGCGGCCGTCCGGCGCGAATTCGACCACGCCGTAGGCCGTTGGGTCGGCGACGCGGTAACCGAAGATCGTGGCTCCAGCGGTCCGCTCCCGCGCGACCTGCAGTGAACTGACGAAATCGTGGCCGTAGAAAAGGTTGTCGCCCAGCACGAGCGCCGACGGATGGCCGGCGACAAAATCCGCGCCGATGTGAAACGCTTGGGCGAGTCCCTCCGGCCGCGGTTGCGCGGCATAGGTCAGTTGCAGACCGAACTGGGAGCCATCGCCGAACAGGCGCTGGAAAAGCGGCAGATCCTGCGGCGTGGAGATCAGGAGGATTTCGCGGATTTCGGCCAGCATCAGCACCGACAGCGGATAATAGATCATCGGCTTGTCGTAGATCGGCATCAGCTGCTTCGAAACGGCGATCGTCAGAGGATACAGGCGGGTGCCGGACCCGCCGGCCAGAACAAGGCCGCGGCGGGAAAGTCTAGACGTGGGGAGATTGGCCATGGGAGGAAGGTCAGACCTTTGACCACACCCCTGGCAGAGGCAAGGGTGTGCAATGGTGTTTAGAACACTCCGTTTTGGATGTTTGGTAAATGATTTTCCAACTCCCCTGGCAGCTTGTCGGGCGCCGCGCCCTCCAACCTGCACGTGAAGCGACACGAGGGGCCGAATGCGCGCGTGGCAAACGCGACGAGGGCGTCGTGTCTCCAATTTCCCGACTGAGCGGGGCTCACGCACAAGAACTGCGAGCTTGCGCGCGGCCTAAAGAACTGACTGATGCGGGTTGTAGGAGCCTGCTTGCAGGCGATTCCCCCTCTAAGATCGCGAGCAAGCTCGCTCCTACAACTGAATGAGTCCAACTGAGCCAAAGGACCATTTGTGGCTTGAATGATCCCGCTCACCCTGTGCCGAGGCGTTCGCGGGCGTATTTCCGGGCCGTGATGTCTGCGGCCCATTCGCGATGCGCGAGATACCAGTCAACAGTCTTTTCCAGACCGGTGGAAAACGACTCCCGCGGTGCCCAGCCGAGCTCCCGCTGGAGCTTGGAGCAGTCGATGGCATACCGGCGGTCGTGCCCGGGACGATCGGCCACGTGGGTGATCTGGACCGAATGGGGCTGGCCGTCGGGGCGGGGGCACCTGCGATCGAGCAGCGCACAGATGGTCTCCACAATCTCGATGTTCGGCTTCTCGCTCAGACCGCCGATGTTGTAGGTCTCGCCGACCCGGCCCTGCTGCAGCACGAGCCAGATGGCGGCAGCATGATCCTCAACGTAGAGCCAGTCGCGGACCTGCCGGCCGTCGCCGTAGACCGGCAGTGACCGGCCCTCAAGGGCGTTAAGGATTACGAGTGGAATCAGTTTCTCCGGAAAATGATAAGGTCCGTAGTTGTTCGAGCAGTTGGTGGTCAGAACGGGCAGTTGGAACGTGTGGTGATAGGCGCGGACCAGATGGTCGCTCGCGGCCTTGGAAGCCGCGTATGGCGAATTGGGCGCGAACCTTGTTTCCTCGGTGAAAGCGGGATCCGCGGGCGCGAGCGTGCCGTAGACCTCGTCGGTGGAGACGTGCAGGAAACGGAACGCGTGCCTGCGCGGGCCAGAAAGCTGCGACCAATACCGTCGGGTGCAGTCGAGCAGGCGCAAGGTGCCGACGACGTTGGTCTGGATGAAGGGTTCGGGGGAGTCAATCGAGCGATCGACATGCGACTCGGCGGCGAAGTTGACGATCGCGTCAATCTCGTGACCGGCGAGGAGATGGGCCACGAGGCCTGAATCGCCTATGTCCCCCTGCACAAAGACATAGCGCGGGTCGCCGGCAAGATCGGAAAGATTGGCCGGGTTGCCGGCGTACGTCAGCTTGTCGAGGTTGACCAGCCGCGCGAGTGGCGATCCGGTTTCGGTGAGACGCTGCCGGATGAAGTTCGAGCCGATGAAGCCGCAGCCGCCGGTGACGAGGAGATTCATAAGGAGAAGATTGGGAACCGCCAGGCTGGATCTATGCCAAGTGTAGGAGCGAGCTTGCTCGCGATTTTGAGGCAAGAATCGCCTGCGAGCAGGCTCCTACATTCATCCCTTGACGACAGAATCGGCCAGGATTTGGGACGGAAGTCATCAATACGATTTGCGTCGTCAGGTGTCATGCCTCCAGAACCTGTTGGAGGCTTTCGCGCCAGTCCGGGAGGCGCAGACCGAAGGAGTTTTCCAGCTTGGCGCATGACATGACTGAATAGGCGGGGCGCCGGGTGGGTGTCGGGTATTCTGCCGACGTGATCGGGTCAACGGCGCGGCATTTCTTTCCCTCGGCGGGCATCAAGTCGATGATTGCCTCAGCGAATCCATGCCAGCTGGTTTCTCCCGATGCGCAAAGGTGATAGGTTCCCGAACAGGCGGCAGCGCGGACGGGCGTCCGCACCTGGAACAGGGCCTGCGCGGTCGTTTCAGCGATCATGCGCGACCACGTGGGGCAGCCGATTTGGTCCCGCACGACCCGGAGCCGCTCACGTTCCCGGGCGAGCCGCATCATCGTGAGCATGAAATTGCCGCCCCGGGCGCCATAGACCCAGCAGAGCCGGAAGATCAGATGGTTGCACCCGGACTGTGCAATCGCCCGGTCGCCCGCCAGCTTGGTGCGGCCATAGGCACCCAGCGGATTGGGCGGGTCTTCTTCGATGTAGGATGAGGTCTTGGTTCCGTCGAACACGTAATCGGTCGAATAATGGACCAGCAGCGCGCCCCGGCTTGCGGCTTCCTCGGCCATGATTCCCGGCGCTTCGCCGTTGATCTTCATGGCCACGGCCGTCTCGGTCTCCGACTTGTCAACCGCAGTATAGGCGGCCGCATTGATGATGATCTCCGGCGAGCTGTCTTGAATCCAGCCCCGGATTGAGTCCGGGCGGGTGAGATCAACTTCAGGATAATCGGCGCAAACCAACTGGCTCATCGGCGCCAGCGTGCGGCGGAGTTCCCAGCCGACCTGTCCGACCCGGCCGAAACAAAAGGATTTTCGGTTGATTCATGGGATGGGAACTGAAGCTGGAAGCTGGTTCGAGTGTCGAGGGCGCGAGAGCAGTTTCATAACAGGCGTGGCCGCGAGCGTGAGCGAGTGGGCAAACCCTCCGCTCGCCCGTTCGACAAGCTCATCCGTTCGACAGGCTCAAGGCCCCGAGCTTGCCGAGGGGCGAAGTCGAAAGGTTCACGCGCGCAGCAACGTTTACGTTTTCGGCCATGGTTCCATTCAAACGCTCTAGAACAGTCTTTCCGCCGGAAGTTCCCGCAAGAACGGAGCGCCGGCGTCGCGCTGCGACAGCGTTGGATTAGCAAGCGGCCATCGGATGGCGATATCGGGATCATCCCATCGAAACCCCAGCTCGTTCTGAGGAGAGTAGAGCTCCGTGCACTTGTAGTGAAACAGCGCCTTCTCGCTGACAACGGCGAAGCCATGCGCAAAACCCGCCGGAATGTAGAACTGCCGCTTGTTTTCGGTCGTGAGGCTGGCGCCACACCAGCGTCCGAAGGTCGGGGAGCGGCGGCGGATATCCACGGCGACGTCGAAGACTTCACCCTGCCACACGGAAACCAGTTTGCCCTGGGCCATGGGGTTCTGGAAGTGCAGGCCGCGCAGCGTGCCGCGCTGGGAGAGGGAGAAATTGTCCTGCACGAAATCGACATCGATCCCTGCATCGCGGTAGCGCTTGCGGTTCCATGATTCGAGGAAGAACCCCCGGTGGTCGCCGAAGACATCAGGTTCGATGATCAGCGGACCCTCCAGTTCGCAGTTGATGAATTTCATTCGGGCGGTTGAATTTGGCGGGATTCCGGTTGGATCCGCAGTTTCGCCCGATAGTCTCCGCGGCTGAAATGCTTTTCAAGCCAGACGTAGGCGCAGATGAAAAAGTAGCGACTCCCCATCTCCTTGATCTTGAGCTTGGCCTCCCCGTGTTTGCGGTTCCGCCACGTGATTGGGATGACGGTCCAGGAGAAGCCCCGAACGATGGCCTTGAGCGGGATCTCAACGGTGAGATTGAAGTGAGGCGATAGAAACGGACGACAACCGTCAATCACGGTCCGGCGGTAGGCCTTGAACGCGTTGGTCGTGTCGTTGAGCGGAATGCGAAAGAGTATTCTGATGAAGAGATTTGCGAGTCGGTTGACAAAGAGTTTGACTCGGGGGTAGTCAACCACGCCGCCGCCCTTGATGAAGCGGCTGCCGAATGCGCAGTCCCAGCCTTCGTTGAGCAGTCGCCAGTATCTGACCGCATCCCCCGGGGCGTCGGAGGCGTCCGCCATCATGATCACGCAGGCGTCTCCCCGGCTATGATCGAGACCGTACACGACGGCGCATCCGAACCCGTTTGGCCCCGAGTTTTGTACGGGCGCCAGCGTGGGAACTTCGATGCGCAACGATTGGAGGACCTGCCAGGTTGAATCCCGGCTGCCGTCGTCAACTACCACGATCTCGTGCGGAATGCCCTCCTGCCTGAACGCCTCATAAAGATCGCGCACCATGGGTGGCAACGAAACTTCCTCGTCCCGGGCGGGGACGACCACCGAGAACAGCAGGAGGGGAGGGGCGCTGTCGGAAAGGCGGCTCACAACGGAGCGGAGATGTCCAGCCATTCGGGATGGGCTTGCGCATGCACCGCGATCTGATCGAGAATCGCCGCGACCGGAGTCTGCGGCCGCCAGTTCCAAAGGCGGGTGGCTTTGGCGTGGTCGAGCACGATCCAGGGAATGTCAAACGCTCGCGGGGTGCCGTCCGCAATCACGTCATGCGCACCCAGACGGCCGGCACACCAGTCGCTGAGCTGCCGCAGCGACATGGCCGAAGCAAGGCCTCCCGACACGTTGACGACGCGATCCGTAGGGGCGAGGGCGGCTGCGGAAAACTGTTGTTCAAGGAGCGGCGCGAGGTCGAGCGGGTGGAGGCAGTCGCGCACCTGGTGGCCCCGGCCGCCAAATCCAAGGTACCGCAACGGCCGGTGCTGCAGCCAGGAGTTGATCCAATACGCGAAGATGCCCTGGTCGGGCCGGCCAAACTGGCCCGCCCCGGCCAGGACACCGCATCGATTGACGAAGACGGGGAATCCAAACGTTTCGCCGTATTCAAGGGCGAGTGCCTCGGAGGCCAGCTTGGTGGCGCCATAGAGGGAGATTGGCGCGGCCGTGGAAAATGTCTCGTCAACGCCCGCGGCGGTCAGTCCTGCGGGCAGTGGCACATCGCTCGCGGGTGCAAAGGCCTCGCGATCCACGACGACCGGCAGTGACGCCAGCGGCGGAATGGAGTAGACGCGGCTGGTGCTGAGCAGGATGAAACCGGCGTGGCGCTGCCGGCAGTACTCCAGGAGGTTGGCGGTGCCTCCGAGATTGTGCTCGACAAGCTGGCGGCTGCTCGTGCGCCCGTCGATGCCCGCGAGAACGCTGGGATTGGCCGCCGCATCGATGACCCAGTCGGCGTCAGGCAGTTCATCGAGGTCGCTGGCGGCGCGCAGATCCGCATGGAACAGGCGCGCGCCGAACCGCTTGAGCTCAGCTCGATTCGTCTCGCTGCCCGGGCGGACGAAGTTGTCGAATCCGAAAACCTCGCGGTCGGTTCCCCGCTCCAGCAGGGCCCGGGCGACGGTGCTGCCGACAAAGCCGCAGATGCCGGAAATCAGAACTCTCATCAACCGCTACGAAAGCAGGACGGACAGTACAGGGAAAGCGCGAAGTTGGACGATCGATGCTTGCGGCGGAGATTCGAGTGGTGGCAAGGACACGACTGGCGAGGTGCCACCTCGGACGAACTCATGCAGCCCGCACGGCAAAACGCGTTTGCATCGGACGGGAAGAAACCTTGGCCGCGATGTAGCGGCGAGCGCCAGCCAGAATCAATGCCTTCGCACCTGCCATGCCTCGACGATCTGGCGAATGGTCTCTTCCAAGCTCACGCTGATGTCCCACTGCGGATAGTGCGTCCGCATCTTGC
>CAWDQK010000080.1:0-28277 GCA_963804395.1 uncultured Verrucomicrobiae bacterium
CCCGTGAACTCCCTCGCTGCTCCGGATCTTGATCCCGAACTCCTTTTCGAACTTGAGCACCAGTTCGACGGCATCAATCGAATCCAGCGAAAGGCCGGATCCAATCAGCGGCATGTCATCCTGGATATCCTCAGGTTTGACGTCTTCGAGGCGGAGGGTCTCCACAATAAGACGTTTGAGATGGTCATGGAGGGGGTCGGCCATAAGGGAAGCTCAGTGAGCAAGGCCGGCTCACCCGGTTGGAGCAAGCCAAGAAATCAGCCGGCGCTGCAGCCAGAACGCAACTCCCGATTGAAGGTGGTTCCGAACGTAGCGCAGCCATCCCTGGCTGCACCGGTTGCAGGCTGGAAGCCTGCGCTACGAGCGGCCCCGATCACGGCGGAAAACGTGGCAGACATTGCTGCCGCCAAACCCGCTGCTGTTGTTGAGCACAATTCGCGGCGCGACGGCGACGGTCTCCCGCGGCAGATCGAGTCCTTCACAGGCCGGGTCCGGATCCACCAGATGCGGATTTCCCGGAATGAAACCCTCGGACAGGCTGAGCACGCAAAACGCCGCCTCCATCGCCCCGGCCAATGACAGCGGATGCCCGGTCAGCCCCTTGGTGCTGCTGATCCGCGGATGGGCGCCCGCCTCGGTGAACACCGACCGCAAGGCCAGCGCCTCGGCGCGGTCCCCCACCGGCGTCGACGTGGCGTGCGCATTCACATACCCGACGTCCGCGGGGGCCACCCCGGCCTGGGCCAGCGCCCTGACCATTGCCCGGCGCAGCCCGGCTCCCCCGGGATGCGACATCGCGACGCTGTGGCCGTCGGCCGCCTGGCCCCATCCCGCCAGTTCTGCCTGGGCCCGCGCGCCGCGGGCCGCGGCGGCCCCGGCTTCCTCCAGAATCAGAACCGCCGCACCGCCGGCGCCGGCGAAGCCGTCGCGCCCCGCATCAAACGGTCGCGACGCCAGCACGGGGTCGCTCGCGCCCGACAACGCGCGCATGGCCATGAACGGCAGCAGGGTCTCAGCATTGAGCTCCTCGGCGCCCACCACGATCACCCGCTGCAGGCGGCCGAGCTGGATCTCATCGCAGGCATATCCGAGCGCATGGCTGGCGGACGCGCACGCGGAGACAAACCCGCAAACTGCCCCCGTGATATGAAAATGCGCCGCCAGGTTGAAGTTAAGGGTGCCGGAAATCGAGCCGACCACCCCCAGGGGATTCCCGCGTTCGCCGCGCACCGCGTGCATCTGCGCCAGATTGTGATACATCAACATCGCCGATCCCGCCGAGGCACAAAACAGGCCGGTCGTCCCGTCGCCCGCCACCGCCTCCAGTGACAGGCCGGCATCCCGCAATGCCTGGATCACCGCGCAAACCGCGTAAACCCCGTGCGGCGCCATTCCGCGCAGCGTTTCACGCGGTATCTCGTACTGTTCCGGCCACGTCCAGCTGCGCCAGCTCGTCGAATCAACCGCAAATCCCTTGACCGTCCCCGCCACCTTGACCGGCAGATTCGGATTGCCCAGGAACTCCACCGGGGCCAGTCCGTGCCGGCCGGCCCGCAGATTTGCCGTCACCGTGGCACGGTCGTTTCCGATCGGCGTGATCAAACCGAGTCCGGTCACCACCACCTGTCGGAGAGGGGACGGAACGGCATTCACGCGGCGGCGGTACGCTTCTGTTCGACTTTGCGGGTGACGAAACTGCGCAACTCCCCCACGGTGCGAACCTGAAGCAGCTCCTTGTTCTCAATGCGCACCTCCAACAAGTCTTCCAGGAAGAAGACCGTCTCGGCAACCGCCAGCGAATCGTACCCGAGATCCTCGATCAGCCGCATCTCGTCGGTCAGCGCCAGTCCGTCGGGCCGGGGCATGTAGTCGCGAACCACCGCGAGAACCACAAGGTGCAGCGCGGGAACGTCGCCCGTGGCGCAAAAACGCCCGAAGGCTTCACGCACCTCGGCGGGGAATCGCCGCAACTGCGCCGCAGATTCGGAAATTGGTGGAAGGAGCATTTTCAGCGGGAAGAGAAAACATCGCGGGCAGCGTGCTCAAGCCTAGACTTCTTTCGCGGCAGGTCTTCACACCCATTTGTTGGAGATGCGACGCCCTCGTCGCGTACATCCTATGAGAATGGGACGAGGGCGTCGCCTCTGCAACCCAGCCTGCACCGCACGGCCATCCTCTGCATCAGACCTCACGCCCAAACCCGCTCTTGAATTCGGGCGCCCAAGTCGCTTGCCTCCCGTTCGCAGTCCGGTCGCAGTGGTCCCGGGCCGCCTCGATTTCACCTCCACGTCATGCGGGTCACCCTCGTCCATCCCTCGGGCTTCAACTTCGTCCCCGGCCAGCCGGACCTGACGATGCTGGCCAACCGGATGGCACCGATCGGAATCCTCTCCCTCGCGGCCTGGCTGGAGCAGCACGGTCATCCGACAGCGGTACACGACTGTCAGGGCCCGCGGGCGCCCGCCGGCCTTGACGCCAACGCGGAGATCATCCTCGCCACGAAGCCCGAGCTCGTGGGGTTCTCCGCCACGACCTCCAGCTTCATGGACGCGGTCGATCTGGCCACCGTGATCAAGCGGCGGCGTCCCGAACTGACGATTGTCTTCGGCAACGTCCACGTCTCCGCGCTCGGCGCCGTCCTGCTGGACCATTTCCCGGAGATCGACTACCTGTGCGTCGGCGAGGGCGAAGGGCCGCTGCTCGATCTCGCGGAGGGACGTCGCGCCGCCGATATCCCGAATCTCTGTTTTCGCGATGGCGGCCGGCCGGTCGCGAACCCCCGCCGCCCCCGCATCCCGGATCTGGACCAGCTGCCGTTCCCCGCCTACGAAAAACTCGCGTGCTTCCCCCAGGGCTACCATCTGCCGCTCTTTTCCTACCGGAAACGCTGGGGCGCCACGATGATCACCTCGCGCGGCTGCCCCTACGCCTGCTCGTTCTGCGACCGCACCGTCTTCGAGCAATTGTACCGCTTCAACTCGGCCGCCTACATTTACGAGCAGATGCGCCATCTGCGGGACCGCTTCGGAGTCCGCCACATCAATTTTTACGACGATCTCTTTACCGCAAGGGCGGACCGGGTCAACGAACTCTGCGCCCGGCTGATCGACCGGCCCCTCGGGATGGAATTCAACTGCGCCATCCGCACCGGCCAAACCTCGGACGAGATGCTTCGGCTGCTCCGGCGGGCGGGAGCACTCATGGTCTCGCTGGGAATCGAGTCCGCAGACCCCGCCATGATGCAGCGCCACAAGACGGGGGTGACGCTCGATGCGGTCCGGGAGACTGTGGCCAAGATCCACGCCGCGGGCCTGCGGGCGAAGGGGCTGTTCATCTTCGGTCTTCCCGGAGAAACGCCGGAGACGCTCCGGTCCACGAGCGATTTTGTGCTATCCCTCGATCTGGACGACATGAACATGTCCAAGTTCAGCCCCTTGCATGGGGCGCCGGTCTGGGGCGAGTGTGTCAGCGGGCACGCCGGCGAACTGCGGGAGGACTGGCGGTTGATGAACTGCCTGAACTTCGTCTTCCGTCCCGCGGGCTTCGCCAGCCGGGAAGAGATGGATCTGCTCTACAACTGGCACGTGCACCGGTTCTACTGGGGCTGGAATCACCGCCGCCGGTTTGCCCGGCGCATTTGGGAGCACCGCTGGAGTTTGTGGCACATCGCCCGGCATGCCGTCCGGGCGTCGCAGGCCGCCCGCTATTTCAACCCCAAGCGCGCCCCGCCCGGCGCCACCCGGGGCGATTTTCCCCTGCACCCCCGGCAGCCGTGCAATCTCCCACGGCAAACCGGGTAGCTGGGATGCATTCGATCGCGAAGAACCACAGCCAAACCCAAACCATTTTACAGAAGGCAACGGAGGAAACAGAGGGGTTGAACCCGAAGACTTTTCAAACAATCCAATGAAAAACGTCCTGGTTGTCGAATACTCCCAGACCGGCCAGCTGACCGCGGTGCTGGATTCGCTGCTGGCGCCGCTGCAGGAGCCCGGCTCGGGGGTGCTGGTGCATCGCGAAGTGCTCCGCCCCATCCCGGCCTATCCGTTTCCCTGGCCGTTCTGGTCCTTCCTCGACACGTTTCCGGAGACTGTCGCCGGCGACCCGCCGCCGCTCGCACCGCTCAGCGTCGGCGCCGGCACCGCGTTCGACCTGGTGATCATCGGCTTTCCGGTTTGGTTCCTTTCTCCTCCGCCGCCGGTCACGGCCTTTCTGCGGAGCGAGGCCGGGCGCCGCCTGGTGCGGGGCCGTCCGGTGGTGACCGTGACCGCGTGCCGCAACATGTGGTTGATGGCGCAGGAGACGATGAAACAGCTGCTGAAGGATTCCGGCGCCTGCCACTGCGACCACGTCGCCCTCGTTCAACCGGGGAAGCGCCCTGGCCACTTTCATCACCACGCCGCGCTGGCTGTTGACGGGCCGCAAGAACGCTTTCTGGGGATTCGCCCCGGCCGGTGTCGGGGAGGACGAGATCCGGGCGTGCGGGCGTTTCGGCCTCGCGCTGCGCGAGGCGCTGGCCAGCGACGCCGAGCAACGGCACGAGCCGATGCTGCGCGGCCTGCGCGCCTGCGCCGTCGATCCCCGGCTGATCACGAGCGAGCAGGTGGGCCTGCGCAGCTTTCGCCTCTGGTCCAGGATCCTGCGGCGCGCCGGACGCCCCGGGGCGCCGTTGCGCCGGGTGCTGCTTGCTTTTTATCTCGTATTTCTGCTTTCGCTCATCATCACCGTGGTGCCGCTTTCGATGCTGGTGCGGGCAGTCCTCCGGCCACTCTTGCAACGAAGGCTGAACTCCGTTCAAGCTTCGTTCGAACAGCCGTCTGGTTCCGACTCAGCCCGGATGGCGTGATGTCATGAGCCAAGAAGTTTTCATTACCCGCACCGCCTCCTTCCTACCCCTCGCGCCGGTCGGCAACGACGACATGGAGCGCGTCCTCGGCATGACCGGATCGCGGCCGTCGCGTGCGCGGAAGATCACCCTCCGGAACAACGGGATCAAGTCGCGTCACTACGCGATCGATCCCGAGAGCGGCGCGGTGCGTTACACCAATGCGCAGCTCGCGGCCGAGGCTGTCCGCCGGCTGGAGGGAGACGGATTCACCCTCGACGACCTTGCCTGCCTGTGCACGGGAACCTCGATCGCCGACCAGCTGATGCCCAGCCACGGATCAATGGTGCACGGCGAACTGGGCCGCCGCAACTGCGAGGTCGTCACCACCACCGGGGTCTGCGCCGCGGGCGCCGCCTCGCTGAAATACGCCTGGCTGGCGGTCCGCGCCGGCCAGCATGCAAACGCGGTGGCCACGGGTTCGGAAATCGCCTCCCTCGTGTTCCGCGCCATCCGCTACAAGGCGGATACCGAACAGCAGGTCAACGATCTGGAGGAGCGCCCCGAGCTCGCCTTTGAGAAAGACTTCCTGCGGTGGATGCTCTCCGATGGCGCCGGGGCGCTGCTGCTCCAGGACCGTCCCAACCCGGCCGCGCCCAGTCTGCGGATCGACTGGCTGGACCTTGTTTCGTTCGCGAACGAAATGCCCGTCTGCATGTACGCGGGCGGGAAAAGGACCGACGATGGCACGCTGGTGGGCTGGCTGCAGTTCGGGCACGAGGAACTCGGGCGCGAGTCGATCCTCGCCGTCACCCAGGATGTCAAACTGCTCAACGCGAAAGTGGTGGAGTATTGTGTCGAACGGGCGCTCGCCCCGATCGTCACCCGCCGCCAGCTCCGGCCCGAGGCGATCGACTGGTTTCTGCCTCACATGTCGTCGGAGTATTTCCGCCAGCCAATTGCCCGTAACCTGGAGAAGATCGGGTTCAGCATTCCGCAAGAACGGTGGTTCACCAACCTGACGACCCGGGGAAACACCGGTTCTGCTTCGATGTACATCATGCTCGACGAGCTGGTGCGCAGCGGCCGCCTGAATCGCGGCGAACGCCTGCTCTGTTTCATCCCGGAATCGGGCCGGTTTACCAGCGCCTACCTCCACCTCACCGTGGTCTGACGCGGACCATGCACGCCAACGAGGTGCCCGAACGCAGCGCTCCCCTTTTTGAAGGACAGCACAAGGCCGTCTATGTGACCGACGACCAGGGCCGGTATCTCATCGCCAAATCGGGCGGCACCGAGGCCGAGGTTTCCGTCACCGAGGAAGCGGTTTCGTGGTTCGCCCGGCTGGCCGCCGGGGCCCGGGAACGCGCCCTGCGCGGCGAAACCAGCCCGCTGGAAGTCCACATGTGCCGCCAGCGGATGGACGTCCCGACCCTGGCCCAGGCCACCGGATTCTGGCGCTGGCAGGTGCGCCGGCATCTGCGCCCGCGCGTCTTCGCGCACCTCAACGCCCGCACGCTGGCCCGCTACGGCGAGGCGCTGGGCCTGTCGGTCGCGCAGCTGCAGTCCCTGGATTGAAGTCCCATGTCTCCCGCCGGCGCCTTCCAACACCAGCAATCCGCCCACTGCGAGAGCGGCGTGATGTCGGCGCTGCTGCGCCACGAGGGCCGGCCGCTCTCGGAAGCCATGGTGTTCGGCCTGAGCGCGTCCCTTTCCTTTGCGTACATCCCGATCGTCAAGATCAACCAGCTGCCCCTCATCGCCTACCGGATGGTCCCGCGTTTCATCCTCAACGGCGTCCGCAGCAAGCTGCGCCTGCCGCTGCGGTTCGAGACCTTTCGCTCGCCCCTCGACGGCCGGCGGCGCCTCGACGAACTGCTGGACCAGGGCCGGCTGGTCGGGCTGCAATCCTCCGTCTTCTTCCTGCCGTATTTCCCGGTCAACATGCGCTTTCATTTCAACGCGCACAACCTGATCGTCTACGGTCGGGACGGCGACGACTACCTCATCAGCGATCCGGTCTTCGAGGCGCCGGTGCGATGCCGCGCGGCCGACCTGCAGCGGGCCCGTTTCGTGCGCGGCGCCCTCGCGCCCAAGGGTCTCATCTACTTTTTCGACGGACCGTTGCCGGCGGTGGACCTCGGGCCTTTGCTGCCCGCGGCCATTCGCAAGAACTGCTTCATGATGCTCCATGTGCCGCTTCCCTTCGTCGGCTGCCGCGGCATCCGGATGCTCGCCAGCCGCGTGCTTCGCCTGCCGGAAGAACGGGATCCGGAATTCACCCGGCGGTTTGTCGGCCACATCGTGCGCATGCAGGAGGAGATTGGCACGGGCGGCGCGGGCTTCCGTTTTCTGTACGCCGCGTTTCTGCAGGAGGCGGCCATGCTGCTGCAGAAGCCGGCGCTGAACGAACTCTCGTTGCAGCTCACGGCGATTGGCGATGAGTGGCGGGAATTTGCCCTGCACGCCGCCCGCATCAACAAGGGCCGCGACCCGATCGACCTGCCGCTCCTGCACCGCCTGCTCACCGAACTGGCAGAGAAGGAGCGGATCCTTTTCCGCGCCCTCCGGCAGGCGGTGTAGCGCGGATCTCCAGCCTGTCGTGGAGAGCCTGCCTCCCGGCGAGCCGTAACGTCCGGGCCGGCCTCAGCGCGGCCGGCAACAGGAAGACCTTCGCATCGGCGCTCGCGAGACTGTAGCCGGGGGCGCCTTGGCCCGCCGTAGCCTCGCGCGAAGGCGGCTGACCCCGGGCATGGCTTCCTGTCTCCACCGCGGCCGGCTACAGCCGCCGCAGACGCCAGCCGGCCAGCGCGAGACAGATTCCCGCGAAGCCGAGCAGGCAGCCGATCGGCCCCAGGACCGCGCTCAACCCTGCGCCGCGCACAAAGACATCGATGAATCCGTTCATGCCCCAGGCCATCGGCGAAAGCAGGGTCGCTTTCTGCATTGCCAGCGGCATCACCAGCTTGGGCACCATCACCCCGCCAAGGGCGCCAAAGATGATGTTCGCCACCCCGCCGACCGTCGTGGCCTGGTCGGTCGTCCGCGCAATCGCTGCGATCATCAGCGCGAAGCCGATTGCCGCCAGGCTCACCGCCGTCGCCATCGCCCAGAGCGCCAGCCAGTTGACATCGAGCCACAGCGTGTCGCCGCCAATCATCGGAACGACGAAACGGCCGACCAGCAGCATCAGCGCGGTCTGCCCGAGATTCACAAGATAGAATGGAACCACCTTGCCGGCCAGCAACGTGGCCATCGGCACCTGCAGGCTGCGCAGCCGGGGCAGCGTGCCCTGTTGTTTCTCCAGAATGAAGATCGTTGACAGCGGAATGACCACGAAGAACATGGCAAATACCAGCCAGGCCGGCACGCTCTGCTGGACCGCGGTCAGTTCGCTCTGGGTCTTCCGGTTGAATTTCATTTCGACAAGCCCGCTGCCGGTCAACTGATCCAACGCCGGCAACGGCTGGTTTCCCTCCTGCGCCATCGCCCGGAGCGGCTCCAACAGCTTCGACGCCCGTTCCATCGTCACCGCCCGCTCCACCTCCGCCCGAAACGCCCCGATCAACGCCGGCGGCATCCCCGGTTCCGCCAGCACTGTCACCACCGTCCGCTGGTGCTCCAAATCCGCCAGGGCCCCGGAAAACCCGTGATCAATCAGCAGGCCCAGCTGGATGTCTCCGCGCGCCAGAGCCCGTTCCAGGTCGGACCGCGTCTGCACCGCGACCGGCGCCGCGGGCGCCGGAAGCTGCGCCACCAGTGCGGCGGATTCAGACGTGCGGTCGGCATCCCACAACTGCCAGCGAACCTTTTCAGAAACCCTCGGGGAGAAGGTGTCCCGCAGCGCCATCGACATGATCAAAATGAACACCGACGGCATGACGAAGAGCACCAGCAACCCGTGCAGATCGCGGCTCATCGCCCGCAATTCCTTCTGGATCACTGCAAGCAGGGGGCGCATGTCAGTCGCGAAGTGAACGGTGGGTGAGTTTCAAGAACACATCCTCCAGATTGCGGCTCCCGAAAGAGAAACTCGTGAACGGCACTCCGCGCTGGCGCAGCCCCGCCAGCACTGTCTCGGCTGGACGACCCGCGGCCACCGCGAAGCTGAGCCAGCCGTCGGCGCCCGCCGCGGGTTCAAGCCCGCAATCGGCAACCAGTGCGGCGCGCACCGGTTCCGCCAGGGGCCGCTCCGCCCGCACCAGGAGCCGTGGATTCGCGTCGGCCAGAACTTCGGCCAGCGTGCCGCAGCACAGGAGCCGGCCGCAGTCGATGATCGCCACCCGGTCGCCGATCGCCTGCACCTCCTCCATATAGTGCGACGTGTAGACCACCGTCCGGCCTTGCGCCCGCAAACTGCGCACGATCTCGAGCAAGAACGCCCGCGATTGCGGATCGACGCCGGCCGTCGGCTCGTCGAGCAACAACAACCGGGGATCGCCCACGAGTCCGATCGCCAGATTCAGCCGCCGCTTCAACCCGCCGGAGCATTCCGACGCGCGCTTGCCGCCCACCTGCTCCAGTCCCGTCGCCGCCATCGCCGCCGCGATGCGTTCCCGCCGCAACCCGCCGCCGAGCCCGAGCACGCCGGCGAAGAACTCGAGGTTCTCCCGGCAGGTCAGCATCGGATAAAACGCGTGGTCCTGGGGCACGAGCGCGAAGCCGCCGCGCGCCGCCACCTCCGGGGCACGCCGGATTTCGCCGTGCTGCGGCCGCCGCAGCCCGCTGATCAGCGCCATCAACGTCGATTTGCCCGCTCCATTCGGCCCGAGCAACCCGAACACCTCGCCGCGCCGCAGCCCGAAGGAAACACCGTTGACCGCCCACGGGGCGCCGGCATCATAGCGAAATCGAAGCTCGTGAAGTTCCAGCACGGGATCGCAGTCGCGTCGGCAGCCGAAGGCACAGGCGATGCCAGCCACCAGCGAATGCTCCCGGATGCAATGAGCCCGATGGCACGATGACAAGAAGTTTGCCGGGTCACGATGGTTCCTCCGACCAACTTCCGACCGCGGTGCACCATCAAGAAACAGGGCGCGCTGTAGCCGGCCGCGCTGAGGCCGGCCTTCGCCGAGGCCTCGGCACGGCAGGCCGGCTGCCGGGGTCGGCGCCCCCGGCTACAGATCACTTTGCGGCTGACACGCTGTAGCCGGCCGCGCCGAGGCCGGCCAGGCATGACGGCCGAGCAACCGGCGATACTCAACCCTCGACTCACGGCCTCTCGACTGCATTGAATCAGCGGGAAGATGCACAATCTGAACCAATCCTGGCAGGAGACTGTCCGCTCCGCACCAGATGCCCTGGCGGTCATCGATGGCGAGACCGGGCGGGCGTGGACGCGGGCCGAGTTGGCCGCGTCCGCCACCGCCTGGCGCGCGCAACTGCCTCCTTCCTCCGCCTTGTCCCGTCGGCTGGTCCTGATGGCGGAGCCCAATGGCGCCCGCTGGTTTCAGGTCTTCCTGGGTTTGCTGCAGGCAGACGCCGTGCCGGTCCCGGCGGATTCGACCGAACCGGCGGCAAGTTTGGTCGAGACCGCCCGGGCGATTGGCGCGGCATGGATCTGGCACGGCGGCCGGCTCGAACCGGTGGGGGCGCGCCGCCCGTTGCAGAGTCGCGACCTCTGCCTGGTCAAGCTGACCAGCGGCAGCACCGGAATGCCGCGCGCCCGGCGGTTCACGCATGCCGCCATGCTCGGCGACGGGCGCCAGACCTGTGCCAGCATGGATATTCGTCCCGGGGACATCAACCTTGCCGTGATTCCGCTCGGGCATTCGTATGGCCTGGGCAACATCGTGCTTCCCTTGCTCGCCCAGGGCACGGCCGCGCTCTGCGTCAGCAGTCCGCTGCCCAACGTTCTGGCGGCCGACTGCGTCCGCTGGCGTCCGACGGTCTTTCCGGCGGTGCCGACGCTGCTGCGCGCCATGGTGCGCGCCGACGTGGACCCGGCCGCCTTTGCCTGCCTCCGCCTCGTGATCTCAGCCGGCGCGCCGCTTTCGTCCGAGGAGGCAATTGCATTCTCCGCGAAGTTTGGACGGCGCATCCATGGCCTCTATGGCGCCAGCGAAGGGGGTGCCATCACCTATGACCGCACCGGCGAGGCCACGCTCGCCGGCCGGAGCGTGGGCACACCGGTCGATGGTGTGACCTTTCGCTGGCGCCGCGGCCAGCGGTTTTCGGTGCAGAGCGCTGCGGTCATGGGCAAAGGCGCCTTCTCCCCGGCCGACCGGGGTCGCCTGAACGAATTCGGCGAGTTGGTTCTTCTCGGCCGGGCCGGCCGCCTGGTCAAGATCGCCGGCCGGCGCCTCGATCTCGCCGAGGTCGAATCCGCCCTGCGCGCCGTGCCCGGCGTGCGCGACGCCTGCGCGATGGCGCATCCCCAGCTTCCCGACGCGCTCGCCGCGGCCGCCGTCACCGGGCTGTCCGCGGCAGAGGTCCGGCAGGCGTTGCGCGTCAAGCTCGCACCCTGGAAGATCCCCGAACGCCTGCTAGTCATGCCCGAGTTTCCCCACACGGCGCGCGGCAAGCCCGACCGGCGGCAAATCGAAGTACTGCTCAGAGGGAAAATGGACCCGGTCTGACCTGCATCTGGCGGCGCCGACCCCGGCTTATCTTCACCGGGAATCCCGGGCCGGCCTCAGCGCGGCCGGCTACAAAACAGGTGCTTTGTCCTGTAGCCGGGGGCGCCGACCCCGGCGGGGAGCGGCCGGCCTCAGCGCGCCCGGCTACAGCTCCGCTCCGAGAATCGTTGCCTCGATCTCAACATCCAGCTCAGCGCGGCAAAGATCGGTCCGGAGATAACTCACGTGATCGCCCGGCCGGAGGAGCTCCCTCGACAGCGTTTCGACGACAACCGGAAGATCGCCGGCACTCCGCAGATAAACTTTGAAGTGCCGCGAGTCGGCGCGCCCAGCCCGCAGGTCGCCGTCCAACCCGGCAACAGCGAAGATTCCGCGCAGATTCTCGAGTGTTTCCGCCAACTGTTTCGGCGTGTCGCCCCGACCGATCGTCTCATGCCCCTTGATGGCGGCGGTCCCGGAAACGAACACGTGGAGACGTTTCCCATCCCGCACCGCCGTGGCCCGGCAGAAGCTCGGCGGACGCGGGCCATGTTTCGCCGGATATTCGTAGGCCGGCACCTGCGCGGGATTCTCGCAGTGACAGGGGGCCAGGCTGCTGGCGGCGAAAACCACCACGAGCCGGTCGCCATCCGAACCCACCGCCGAACCGGCGGGCAGGTGGGTTTTGAAATCGCGGCCGAATCTCTGTTCAAACGCGAGCGAACGGCCGCAGGAGAATGAACGGTAGTTCTCCATCCTGTCGGCGCCCTCGGCATTGATGCCCGGCACGTAGTTCCAGATCCGGCAAAGACGATGCTCGCCCAACGCCTCGAAAATCTCCAGGTAAAGGCGGGTGGTCCCGCCCGCGTAGATTGACGCCACCGGCAGCTCCGCCACACCCAACCGCCAGGGTCCCGTCTCGAACAAGGCCACGTCTCCGGTTCGCCGGATCGGGCGGGCGGCGGGGAAGATCGACTCCGCGGATTCGCCCGCGAGCACCGCCAGACCAACCGACAGGGGGGCGTTCCTTGAAGGACCCAGCTGGATTCGAAACGATGGCGGCTCGACGGCGGCGGCAGGCATGCGTTGATTCGAATATTTTCGACGGGCTTTCAGCGAGTCTCCCTCAGTAGATTCCCGTTCCCTGGATCACGACGCCGTCGTTAAAGACGATGGTCTGCACCAGCCGGTGATCCCGCCAGTACATCCAGACATCGGCGTCGGTCGACGGCGTCTGGTCCCCCGGAGGATAACCGCGGGCCATGACCACCTGCTCCTTCGTCATGCCGGGTTTCAACGTTCCGCTCTTGATGGCACTGACCATGGCCTCGTCGAACTTCTCAATCGGCACCGGCTGCAGCGCCAGCATCTCGTGGGAGATCCTTGTGATGTCCCGCCGGCTGAACTTCTCGACGTTCTTGATCTTCACCGCGACGCCGGTCTCGAGCCGCAGAACCATGGTCTTGCTGTCGAGCTCCACGAGGGTGACCTGCGTGTTGATCGGGACGAGCGTTCCCCGCCAGAAGTTGGTGGTCAACGAGACGCCCTTGTCGTACATGAAACAGTGCCGCGTATAGTACTGGTGGCCGACGATCGGGAGCGGATCCGACGTGATCGTGTCGAAATAGCCGATGGAATCGGCCGCCCGGAGTGAGGCGCCGGTCACCGCCAGCGCGGCCAGCCACAACCAGGACAGGCGACGGGTGAAGAATTGCATGACTCGGGATTGTTCGAAATTAAGATCTAAGGTTGCGGTGGTGACTGGCCGGCGGCCTGCACTGTGCGACGGGGTCAATCCAAGGGTCCTGCGAAGGTCTGCCGAAAAAAAGAAATCCCGCAACAGTTTTCTCAGGAGCGCCTGTCGTGCACATTCCGCCCGGATCCGGACTTCCCTCCGCCCGGCCAATCCGTCAGGATGGCGGACGATGCAAGCGAACCCCACGCGTCAGGGAATCAGCGCTTACCAGTGGCTCGTGTTGCTGGTCGCCTGGCTCGGCTGGGTGTTCGACTCGATGGACGCCACGATCTACGCGCTCGTCCTGCAGCCTGCCCTGCACGAACTGCTGGCGGGGACGGCAACCGGCCGCGAGGTGTCGGCGGAATCGATCGCCTGGCATGGCGGAATCATTTTCGCGGTTTTTCTCGTCGGCTGGGCGGTGGGCGGCATGCTCTTCGGCGTGCTGGCCGACCGTATTGGCCGCACCAGGACGCTGATCTTCACCATCCTGATCTACGCCGCGTTCACGGGCCTGGCGGCCCTGTCGGCGACGTGGTGGCAGCTGGCGCTCTACCGTTTTGTGACGGCCCTGGGGATCGGCGGCGAATGGGCGGCCGGAGCCGCCCTGGTGGCCGAGGTCTGGCCCGAGGACCGCCGCGCCCGCGCGGCGGGCATTCTGCAGTCCGCCTGGGCCGCCGGCTTTCTCTTCGCGGCCGTGATCAACCTGGTCCTCGGCCGGCACGGGTGGCGGCCGATGTTTCTGGTCGGAGTCGCCCCGGCGGTGGTCGCCCTGTTCGTGCGGCTGTGGGTGCGGGAGCCGGAGCGCTGGGTGCGTGCCAACGCGCAGGAACGGCAGGCCGGCGCGGCGCGGACCGCGCGCCTCGCGGAACTGTTCCGGCCGGAATACCGCCGCGCCACGCTCGTGGGCTCCGGCCTCGCCTTTGTCGCGGTAACGGGTTTGTGGGGTGCCACCAACTGGACTCCGACGCTCGTGCGGGCGTTGCCGGCGCTGCGCGGTCTGGAGTCCGGCCGCCTGACGGATTACATCAGCTATGCAACGATGGCGTTGAACGTCGGCGCGCTGGCCGGCTACCTCGCGTTCGGTCCCCTCGCCGACCGCTGGGGCCGCCGGCCCGTGTTCGCGCTGATGTGCGCCGGCAGTTTGGTGATGCTGCCCGTGACCTTCCTCGCACCACGCACCTATCTGGAGGTGCTCCTGCTGCTGCCGCTGCTCGGTTTTTTCAACAACGGCATCTTCAGCGGATTCCCGATCTACCTTCCCGAACTCTATCCAACGCGAATCCGGGCGACGGGCACGGGCTTCTGCTTCAACGCCGGCCGGTTGCTGGCGGCAGGCGGGCCGTTCCTGACCGGCATCCTGGTCACCAGCCTCGGAAGCTTCGGCCGCGCCGCCAGCGCAGTGGGGCTGATCTATCTCGTCGGACTCGCGATCCTGCTCTTCGCACCGGAGACCCGGGGCCGCCCCCTGCCACCGTGAGGTGGGCTCCGGGAATCGGGTTCCACCACGAAAACCATGAACCACACGGAATCCAACGGCCCGACCGCCCGGCGGAATCCTGATTTCCTGGGTTCCACATGGTTTCCATCCGAGCCATCCGCGTGGATTCGTGGGCGCCACGAACTCAGTCGTCGTCCTCCTCCGCCCCCGGCAGCGGGCGCACGAACGCCGCGCGCACGGGCGCGGGCATCCGGCTGTTCTCGCCGCGCACCGCCGCCCAAAGCACACGGTTGAACGCCTGCTCGTCCACGGCGTCCTCGCGCGAAAAATCGAAGGCCGCTGAAACCTTCGCGGCGGCCGTGCCGCCGGGATTCCGCTCGTCCAGATCCACCCGCGCCGGCCGCGCCGCCCACGGACGCGCGTCCAATCGGGCCTGGAATGAAGCCCGCATCGGCGTGGCCGCCGCATCGAACTGTGACAGCGGTTCAAGCCCGAGAATGAGCTCGATTGTCCGCAGCATCGAGCAGGTCGTGTACGGCGTTGAATCCACTACTCCGCAGCGGCACCAGGGACTGATCACCAACGCCTCCGTCCGGTGCGCATCCACGTGGTCGGGACCGTTCTGGGCGTCGTCCTCGACGACCAAGATCGCGGTGTCCTGCCAGAACCGCGATCGGCTCACCGCCTCGACCAGGCGGCCGAGGGCCAGATCGTTGTCGGCCACCATCGCGCGCGGGGTCCATGCGCCGGCCTGCGCGCCGGCCGTATGGTCCTGGGGCAGGTGCAGAATCTGCAGGCGCGGCATGTCGCCGGCGGCCTCAAACCGGTGCAGTTCTTCAATGAACCGGGCCGCGCGGCCGGCGTCGCGATACGTCAGGTCCCAGCAGTGATACCCCGGATCGATGTGTCCGCGCAAGGCCGGCACCGCCGTGGTCGCCGGATCGCCCGGCGCGGGACCGTTGTCGGCAAACTCCCCGTAGCTGCGGTAGGAGACACCGGCCGCCGCCGCCCGGTCCCACAGGTAGCCGGAGGCCGGGATGGACGCAGTATAATGCCCCTCGGCGGTATACGGCACCTTGGACGTCTTCCGCCGGTAGCTCACCGGCCAGGTCTTTTCAACGAACTCCGACGCATACGCGCCCAGGCTCCACTCATGGCCGCCGGCGCTCACCTCCGCGTTCGCATAAAAGTTGTCGAGCAGCACGAAGTCGCACGCCAGCGCATGGATGTTGGGCGTAACGTCGCCCGGGAACAGGCAGAGCGCAGGGTCGCCGTTGCCTTGCGGCAGATCGCCAAGGACCTGGTCGTACGTGCGGTTTTCCTTGATGACGTAAATGACGTGGCGGATCGGCGAACCGCCGCCTGCTGCCGCTGGAATCGGGTTGTCCTTCGCCATCGTTTCCGCCGGCCCGGCGACCGGTGCCAGCCGGCAATGCTGCGCCGTCCGGGTCCACGCCTCCAGCGCCGGCGGAAGACGGGCCGGTTTCGGCAGATCGACGATCCCAAGCGAACCACGATAAAGCCCGCCGATGTACGGAAACTTCCCGGGGGCGCCTGGATTTGCCTTCGCCTCCAGCCCGCGGGCGCTGATGACCGCCAGCCTCCGGCCGTCCGGCGTCAGCCTGACGGACGTCGGCATCCAGCCAGTCGGAATGAAGCCGAGTGCCCGGGCGGCGCCCGGCGTGCCCACATCGAACACCGCGACGTCGTTGTTGCTGGCATTGGCCACAAACAGAGTCCGCCCGTCGGGCGAAAGCGCCAGGCTGTCCGGAGTGGAACCAGGCAGATCGCCCGGCGCCAGCGATGAGCAGAGGGTCTCTGCCGCACGCCCGCTCTCCGTCTCGATGACATCCACCGTGTTGCGACCGCCGTTGGATACGAAGAGACGGCGGCCGTCGGGCGAAAGAAGCAGCTCGTTCGGATGCAACCCGCAGTCCCAGCGGGCAATCACGCGGCCGTCCGCGACGTTCAACACAGCCACAGCCGACATTCCCCACAGGCTCGCATATACCCGCTCGCGCCGGCCGTCCCAGACGATCGCGAGCGGATTCTCCTCCTCGATCAACGCCTGTCCCGGTAGACCTGCACTGGATGGAGTTGATGTATCCGGGATCATCGGTTGACCTGTCTCCGTCACAACCGCTCCGAGTGGCGTCGTCCAGCGGAGGCTGCCCGTCGCCAGATCGACGCACACGAGCCTGCTATTGAAAAGGAGGCTGACCACTGCGGCCTTTCCGTCCGGAGACAGTGCCACGCCGGCCACGACGCCCCTGTCCGCCGCGGGAGCGATGCGCACGTCAGGTCGCGGCGTCAGCTGGCCACCGTGAAAGTCAAACCCATGAAGCACATCGTCGCTGCCGCCGCTGCAGACCAGCGACTTGCCGTCGGGCGAAAACGCCAGGCCATAAAATGTTTCCGAGAGGGGCTGGGTGGCGGTGGTGCGATTGCTCCGCAGGTCAACAATCCGAACCTCGTGCTGCCCGTATCCGGCATGGAGCACCGCGGCGTAGCAACCCGAGGGGTCGATCGCGAGGTTGACCGGGAAATCGCCGAGCTCGACCTGGACGCCGGCGGGCTGGATCCGCCGCTGGTCATGCAAAAGCGTGGAGCCGTCCGGCTGGAGGCCGGGAGGAAGCGCGCTCCCGGCGCCGCACCGGCGGGGTTGACGGAAACGATCAGCGCGAGGGCGAACAATCGCAGGCCGGATTTCACTCCTCTGTCATGCCGGCATTCCCATTTAACTCAAGCCGGCACGCGGTCTTCTCCGTTTCATAACGCAGCATTCCGTATGGCCGCGAGCGTGAGCGAGTGGATCAGGAACCGACTGCCCGCTCGCTGGCGCTCGCAGCCACCCCAGGCAGGAAGCCGCCTGCTGGGGCCTGTCCCCAGTGTGCTTTCCTGTATGGCCGCGAGCGTGAGCGAGTGGATCAGGAACCGACTGCCCGCTCGCTGGCGCTCGCAGCCACCCCAGGCAGGAAGTCGCCTGCTGGGGCCTGTCCCCAGCGTGCTTTCCCGTGTGGCCGCGAGCGTGAGCGAGTGGATCAGGAACCGACTGCCCGCTCGCTGGCGCTCGCATCCACCCCTGGCAGGAGGCCGCCTGCTGGGGCCTGTCCCCAGTGGGCGCGGCCGGGCATTTGGCTTGAGCCACGTGGCCCGGCCGGCATTCACTCCCCTGCTCCATGATTCCGCCCGCCGCGCCGCGCGAGGCCACCCGCCTCGGCGAACTCTCCGCCTACCAGTGGAAGTCCGGCATTGCCGCCTGGCTGGGCTGGCTCTTCGACGGGCTGGAGCTGCACCTCTACACGCTGGTGGCCACGCCGCTGGTGATCCACCTCCTCGCCGCCGCCAGCGCCGCCGATCCGGCGGTGAAGGAGAAGACCGCCTACATCCAGGCGGCGTTTCTCGTCGGGCTGGGCGGTCGGGCGGGGCGTTCTTCGGCCGGCTGGGCGACCGGCTCGGGCGCAGCCGCGCGCTCGCCCTGACGGTCCTCACCTACGCGCTCTGCACGGGCCTGTGCGCCGTTTCGCAAACCTGGTGGCAGCTGATGATCTTCCGGTTCCTCGCCGCGCTCGGGATCGGCGGCGAGTGGGCGGTCGGGCGCCTCGCTGCTGACCGAGACCTGGCCGCGGCCTGGCGGCCCTGGATCGCGGCCGTGCTCCAGTCGCGGCGTCAATCTCGGCATCCTCGTTGCCGCCGCCGCGGTCGGCCTCCTTTCGCTGCTGCCGCATCCGCCGCCGGAACGGTACGTCTTCCTGCTCGGCGTGCTGCCCGCGCTGCTGGTCTTCTGGATCCGCCGCCAGGTGCCCGAGCCCGAGGCCTGGCAGCGGGCGGAAGCAGCCGTGGAGCACCAACATCCCGGCGTGCGCGAACTCTTCCGCGGCGAAATCGCGCGCACGACGTGGATCACGACCGTGGTCTGCGCGCTGAGCCTTTCCGCCTGGTGGCTCTTTGTGTTCTGGCATCCGCAGCACCTCCGCCAGCTGCTCGGACGCCTCGGGCCTCGCGCCGGCGGAGATCACCCAGCGGGTCTCGGCCGTCTTCTTCGGCATGATCGCCGTCTCCATCGTCGGCAACTTCGCCGCCGGCTGGCTCGCGCGATGCGCATCGGCAACCGGCGTGCGATCATCCTGATGTTCTTCGGACTCTTTGCCAGCATGGCGGGCGCCTTCATCGTGCCGCGCGGCTTCGCCGAACTCGTTTGGTTCTGGGTGCCGTCGCGTCGGATTCTTCTCCGGCGTCTTCGGCCTGTTCACCACTTACATGCCACCGCTGTTTCCGACGCTGCTGCGCACCACCGGGGCGGGATTCTGCTACAACATCGGCCGGCTGGCGGCCGCCGTGGCATCGATCGTGTTCGGCTGGCTCGCGCCGGTCGGCGATTTTCGGCTCGCGCTGCTGGCCACGAGCCTGCTGGCCTTCGCGGCCACCGCGGCCTCCTGGTGGTTGCCGGAGGGGGACGGGCCGCGGTGAGCTTGAAGCGATAAGCGGCAAGCTTTGGGCGGAAAGCAGTGGACGGAAGGCGGTGAGCTTTAGGCTTAAAGCTAAAGGTCCAAAGCTGAATGCGGACTACCCGCCGGGAAACCACGCCTGCGCTGTAGCCGGCCGCGTCGAGGCCGGCCAACGGGCTCGGATGCTTCGGCCGGGCATGCCGGGGTCAACGCCCCGGCTACAGCGGCAGGCCGGGGTCCGCCCGTTCGACAAGCTGACTGCACCTCAGGGTCAACGCCGCCGGCTACAATGCTTGCCTCGTGGCCGCGAGCGCCAGCGGAGAGGAATTGCGACTCCGAGCCCAACATCCCGCCTTCGCGCCTTGCCACGCGCAAAATGCTGGGCTCCTTTCTGACCATGCATGTCCTTTCTCCCGACCAGCAAGCGCGAACCGGTCTTGGCGCCCCGCCGTCCTCCGGCGACGACGAAAAGCTCCTGTTCTACGTCAACCTCAAGCTGCGGGACCTCGGCTGCCCCACTTTTCCGCTCCGCAGCGAGCATGATTTCGCCAGCCTCATGGACGGCATGCTGGCGCTGAGCCACGAGAAAGACCGCCTGCTTTCCACCTACCTCTGCCCGGTCGACCAGCGGATCCAGAACTTCCTCTACGATTACCTGCAGGACGCCGTCGAGGTGCCGCGGCTGCCCGTCCAAACCTTCGTGCTCGACCGCTTCGGCCTCGCCCGCGCGCTCTCGCTGCCGCCCGACCGCGACGTGCATGTGACCGAGATTCTTGCCTCCTACCGCGTCCGCCAGGGCGTGCTCCACAATCCGAAAAGCGACCGCCGCACCACGCAGGGCATCTTTCACGTCACCGAGGGCGGGCTGCCGGTTCCGGACGACAAGAAGGTCGTGCCAAAGGCCGTTTTTGGACGCCTGCTGCATCACGCGCTGCGTCCGCCGGCGGAGCTGATGCGCCTGCCGTTTACCGCCACCCAGCCGTCGCCGGCGGAGTGTTTCGTGTCCCTCCTGCTCCGCCCCGTGGTCTGTCCCGCGGTTGAGGGCGTCATCGCGGAGAAATCAATGGAGGTGCGTTTCTTCGCCCCGGGCGGCCTCGTGGCGAACCTCGATTTCGTCGAGAGTGTGTTTGGCAACGGCGGCGATCCCCGGCTGCCGGAGAACGATGCCGCGCTCGATCCGATCCACTGGACCGGCCACAGCGGCTGCATCATCCTGGCGCCGCACCTCACCCGCCTGACCAAGCAGGAACTCGGCCTGCCGCGCTGGGAGGACGCCACGGACCGCCAGCGCCGCGACAGCATGTGCTGGTGCGACCCCGCTGAACGCTACAACGACGGCGTCGCCTTCAAGGTGACCGCCCGCGATGCCAGCGGCGTGGTGGTGACCATCCTCTCGGACAACTATTTCGGCTACTGCAAGAAGGAGGTTAAATCCTACATCAGCTTTTCGGCCAACCTGTTTGGCCTCTGCGAGGAGGAGCACGCGGGCGGTGCGCTGTTGTTCACGCGCTACGACCTCGACGAGGATTTCGCCGCCGCGCGGGTCATCACCAAGTACCCGCGCACGCTGGCCGAGGCCCTGACGCTGCTCGGCGGGCAGGCCGTCCCGCAGCCGGAAGGCCATGCGGCCGACCGCCTGTATCCGGATATCATCTACGTGCCGGAGGATGCGCACTTCGACCTGCCCGGCGCCGCGGTGCGCTGGACGCACGACGGGCGGGAGCAGCGCCTGAAGCTCCGCTACCGGCACAGCTACGTGCTCCCGTCCGGCTTCAAGGTCCACCTCGACAAACCGCCGCGGCAGCGGGACGTGGCGCCTCGTCGGCACCCACGCCGAGTGCACGCTCTGCCACAAGCCGAGCACGGTCTCCGGCGGCGGCAAGTCCGAGATCTCCAAAAGCCTGACCGATGCCATCATCCAGGGCCCGGTCTTCGTCGCCGACTTCCGGTCCGACTTCGACGCCGTCGCCGGCCTGCTGGCCCGGGACTACTCCGGGCGCTTCCGCGACCCGGCCCGCCGCGGCACCGATCCGCGCCCGATCCTCAGTCCGCGTCGATCCCTGGGCTCGGTCATCAAGCTCTTCACGCCGTCCGCCGACGAGCACCACGACGACTACAATGCCTGGCTCGAAACGATTCCGCAGCACATCAAGGAGCTGGTGCTGGTCGTGAAGCGGTTCTACCAGCCGGAGTGGGGCGACCGGTGGCGGGAGCATTTCAGCGTCGACGTGATCAACGGCGTCCCCGCCAACGAACTCCGGCTGCACAACCAGCGGCTTGAGTCGAATTATCTGCGCGTGGGCTTCGCCGCCGACGGTTCGTGGCGCACCTTCGGCCTGCGCAAGGATTTCCATCCGGCGCTGAAGATCCAGATGGAGGACGACATCACCGCCGCGATCGTCGTCCCGCGGGAGCGGTTGACCGGCCTCGGCGTCTCAGCCGTGCAGCCCTCGTTGAAACTTGTGCACAACTGCGAATTCCGGCTGTTCCAGCGGCCCGACGACGCCATCCATCGCGGCTACGATCACCAGACCGAGAGCGATTTTGCGCGATCCGGCACGTTCTTCTCAAACTACGAGCCGCTCACCACGGCCCAGGCACAGGAACTAGTGGAGGACGCCGTCGGGTTCGACGCTTTCACGCCGCCGATGCAGGAGCTCATCAAGGCGGCGGCCGCCGGCGGAGGCGCGGAGTATTTCGTGTCGTGCGCCCATCCGCGCCTGGTCGAGGGCAAGCCCTCAAAGAATCCGCGCTATCTGCAGATCCGGCCGGACCTGCTGAATCCGCGTGAATCACACCTCGCGGAGGTCGGCCTGCGCCTCATGCGCCGCGTACCGGTGGGCCGGCCGGTCGAGACGCCGGTGAACGCGGTGCTGGCCGGCCGCCGCAACAATCCGGCCGACCCCGCCGCCGGCATCCGCCCGCTCGCGGTCTACAATCCGCTGCACTACATGGAACTGCCGGAACTGTTCATGGAGTTCATCTGCAGCATGACCGGAAAGTCGCCCTCGACCACCGGCGCCGGCTCGGAAGGCGCGTTGACCAAGGGACCATTCAATTCGCTCCCGCCAATCTACGACCTGAACGCAGCCTTCGTCTCGTTCTGCGTCACCGGCTATGACGGCTTTCTCTCCTCGGCCGGCTGCATCGGACCGAAGACCCGGGTTGACCACGACATCAGCCTGCTGGTGCCGGAAGTGTGGTGCCGCATGGGCGTCGAGGAGCGCCAGCCCGGCTTCCTCATCGGCTTCGGGTTCCTCGAACGCTGCGCCGATTTCGAACACGGCGGACGCACGATTCTGGCCAGCCGCCTGGGATACCGCATCACCAGCCGGTTCGTCTCTCATTTTTGCGGACGCGTGTTCAACCACCCGCATTCGGTCTTCTCCGAAGAGATGCTGCGGCCGGAACTGCAGGACCGGGAGACGTTTGTTGACGGCATGGACAACATCGTCGCGACGCAGCAGCGGGTCGCGCAACTCTACTTCAACGACGGGAGCGTCGCCCAAGCCTGCCCGCCGCTGCGGGCCCTGCTGCACATCATGCGCGACGGGCAGTACGAGGGGAAGGATCTGTCGGACCCCGGCATCCGCGCGCTGTTCACCCGCGATCAGGTGCTGGCCAGCGACTGGTACGCCGCGCGATTGCGCGCCCGGCAGGCGGTGGCCGTCAGGCAGTGGCAGAGCCACCTGGCTTATCTCGAGAAATTCCTGGCCAAGCCCAACTACGCGGCCGAGGCCGCGCGTCTCGGCATCCCGGCGCGCCTGGAGGAGGCCCGGCGGGAATCAGCCCGGGTCAATGGAGCAGCCTATCTCCAGGAACTGCACGGCACGCTGGGTGCCGAACCGGCGATTGTCGCGGCGATGACGTAGCGGGCCATGTTTCGAACGTGGCCGCTCCGGGACCTGGTCCGGGTCCTTCCACAAACGCTGCAGGGAAAACAGCGAGCCAAGAATGGGAACGCGGCGCCCTCGCCGCGTGTTCCATGGCAAATGGGCGGCCTCCGCCAGGTGCCCTTTGAGCCTTTTGTGGCCATTCCATCTTCTCGCGAAACGTTCGCCCACTCGCTCACGCTCGCGGCCACACTTCTTGTGAAACCGCGGCCCCTTTTCTCGGTATGCAGCCTTCGTGTGGTTCGTGTTTTTCGTGGTGAATCCTCTCCGCATCCGTGGAGATTCGTGTCGATTCGTGGGCGAAACTGCATCATTCCCCGCGTTTCGGCAGCGCCGCACCAAACGCCGGGAAATGGCGACATTCTGCGATTCCGTGGTATCAACGTGATGTTTCAGGTTTTCCCCCATGAACATCAACCGCCTCCGTTTCTTCCTGGTCGTCTCCACTGTCGCGTTCGCCGCATCGCTGGCGGGTGCAGCTGACATGTACGTTTACTTCGGCACCCACAGCTCCGGGCCCGGCATCGGGTTCTCGGTTGCGCATTTCGACACCGACACCGGCGTGCTCACCAAGCCAGTCTTTGACACTGAGGCGGTGCAGCCGGCCTATTTCGTGATCCACCCTGACGGCCGGCATCTCTACACCTGCAATTCCGGCACCCCCGGCGGCGTGAGCGCCTACGTTATCGATCCCAAGACCGCCCATCTCACCTTGCTAAACAAGGAGCCTTCGGGCGGTGGCGATGCGAGCTACATCTCCCTCGACCAGACCGGCCGCTTCGTGTTCGTCGCAAACTATGATGGCGGCAACATCGCCGCCTTCGCGCTCAAGCCCGACGGCAGCATCGGAGCGCGCACGGCCTTGGTGCAGCACACCGGTCACAGCGTGAACCCGCTGCGCCAGACCCACGCGTACGCCCACTCCATCATCATCGACCCCACCAACCAGTTCGTCCTCGCGGCCGACCTTGGTGTCGACCGGCTGTTTGTCTATCGCTTCGACGAGAAGACCGGCGCCTTGACCCCAAACGACCCGCCTTTTGCATCCGTGACTCCCGGATCCGGAGCGCGGCATGTGAAGTTTCATCCTAATGGCCGCTGGGTTTATTTGATCAATGAGATGGCCTGCACCGTGACCGCCTTCAACTGGGACTCCGCCCGCGGCGCGTTGACCGAGTTCCAGACCATCTCGACACTGCCGTCAGATTTCACAGGCGTTAACACCTGCGCCGAGCTCCTCGTGCATCCCGACGGGAAGTTTCTCTACGGCTCAAACCGCGGCATGAACAGCATCGCCGGCTTCGCGATCGACCCGGCGAATGGCCGGCTGACTCCGGTCCAGCATAGCTCGACCCGGGGAAAGTCGCCGCGCAACTTCGCCTTTGATCCGACCGGGCGATGGATCATCTGCACCAACCACGACAGCAACAACGCCGTGGTCTTCCGCGTCGACGAGGCAACCGGCCGGCTGACGCAGGCCGGCGACCCGGTTTCGGTGCCGGCCCCGTACTGCGAGCGGTTCCTGCCGGTGCCATGAGTCAGCCTGCAGAACACCGTTGAAACCGCGGAACCACACCTCGACCAAACCATTTTTCAGGAGGCATGCACGCAAATCGTTGTTTTGCCGGCGACGGGAGGGAACCTGTAGCCGGGGGCGCCTGCCCTGAGCCTGCCGAACGGGCCGACCCGGGCATCGACAGAACCTACGGCCGGCCTCAACGCGGCCGGCTACAGCGCGGGCTGATCGTCTGTAGCCGGGGGCGCTCGCCCTGAGCTCGTCGAATGGGCTGACCCCGGCATCGACAGAACCTACGGCCGGCCTCAACGCGGCCGGCTACAGCGCGGGCTGATCGTCTGTAGCCGGGGGCGCTCGCCCTGAGCTCGTCGAATGGGTTGACCCCGGCGGGGCGCGGCCGGCCGACCCAGATCCACTCGCTTACGCTCGCGGCCACAAAGATGCTGTTTGCCTAGGAACATGGAGGGCGAAGCCCGACAGGTTCCTGCGCGTTTGCCTCTCGCGTCCGCCGGGATATTTCCGCACGATTCGCCCTCATGGCCGAGCTATTTGACAAGAACAAGCGCATCGTCGCCGCCTTCCTGGTCGGCGTGCAAACCGCGCACATGGCGGCGGGTGAAGGCGCGGAACTGCTAGCCGAGCTGAAGGAACTGGTCGAGAACCTTGGTCTGGCGATCAAGGGCAGCACACTCGTCCACTTGCGCGGTCCGTCGCCGGCCTTTCTGCTCGGTCGCGGCAAGGTCGCCGAGGTAATCGCCCAGGCGAAGGAGGCGGGCGCCGACGTCATCGTGATCGACGAAACGCTCTCGCCCGGCCAGCAACGCAACTGGGAGGAGGAATCCGCCCTGGCCGTCATCGACCGCCAGGAGGTGATCCTGGAAGTCTTTGCCGATCGCGCCCAGACCCGCGAGGCGCAGCTCCAGGTGGAACTGGCCCGCCAGGAGTATTTTCTCCCACGACTGACGCGCGCCTGGACGCATCTCTCCCGCCAGCGCGGCCGGGGATCCCTCGGTGGCGAAGGTGAAACCCAGCTCGAACAGGACCGGCGCACCGTGCGCGACCGCATCGCACATCTGCGCGACGCCCTCAAGGATGTCCGCCAGCAGCGCGGCGTTCAGCGCCAGCGCCGGTTGCGGGTGCCGGTGCCCACGTGCGCCATCGTCGGCTACACCAACGCCGGCAAGTCCTGCCTCCTCAACCGGCTTACCGGCGCCCAGGTGCTGGTCGAGGACAAGCTGTTTGCCACCCTCGATCCGACAACGCGGCAGCTCGCGCTGCCCAACAACCAGAAATTGCTGATCACGGACACGGTCGGCTTCATCCGGCGGCTGCCGCACGGCCTGGTCGAGGCCTTCAAGGCCACCCTCGAAGAGGTGGTCGTGGCGGATTTCCTCATCCACGTGCTTGATGTCACAAATCCGGACGTGGCCCGCCACCACGCCACCACGCTCGGCGTGCTGGCCGAGCTCGGCGCCGAACGAAAGACGATCATCGACGTTTTCAACAAGATCGACGTCGCCGATCCGGCCGCGATCGAGTCCGCGCGGATGCTCGCCCCCGGCGCATTGTTCATTAGCGCGAAGACCGGGGAGGGCCTGGACAAGCTGCTCGAGCATTGCGCAGCCAGCATCGTCCGCGACTTCGGAACGACGACGCTCCTGGTGCCGCACGACCGGTACGACGTGATCGCCCGGCTGCACGAGGTGGGCCATATTCACGCCCAGGAGTTGCAGGATGACGGCGTGCACATTCAGGGCAGTTTCCCCGCCGCGCATTCCGCCATCTTCGCCCCGTTTGTCATCAACGCCGCCTCCAACACCGATTCGCAGCCGCCGTAGAACGGCGCCCTTCCCCACGTCTTCGTTCAAATGAGTCGGTGCGTTGTGCGCCAAATCTGCTGAGGCGCCGCGCGTCAGCCTTCGCCGCGTGAATCAGCCCGAAGCGGGACGGGGCGTCGCGTTCCCAGGGCTCTCTAGCGCGGCTCCGCCGCAACTGGAGGTAGGGGCGCGATCTTGCCTGCCACGCCGTAGCCTTGGCGAAGGCTGGTCGCGCCCTCAAAGGGACATCCGGGCTAGGCCACCTTGGCGGCGGCCAGCGGGGCCACGCGTCCGCCGAGCTCCGGACGGTCGGCGACCGACAACCAGGGTATCGGAGTCGCCCCGGTCAATCCGAGGGACATGACAATTGTCTGCCAGGTCTCGCCGGGCAGCGGAGGATACTGCTCCGCCGTGAACCCGCGGTTCCGGTAAAGCCGGATGGCCGCCTGATACTCGTCTTCAACCGTGGTCCACAAACGCAACACCGTCTTTCCGTCCTCCCGGGCATAGCGGATGAGCCAGTCGAGCAAACGGCCGCCGTGCCCCCGGCCGCGCGCGACCGGCAGCAGCCCGTACCATGACAGCCAGCTTTCAGACGGCATCGCCCGGTAGTTGTACAATCCCGAGATTCCGGCCACGCGGCCGTCAACGCGGGCAATCCAGAATCGAGCGGACTCCAGACGCCGCGCGACCAGAAACCCGGCATGGGCTTCTGGAAACAACGCGGCTCCCAGCGCCGTGTGGTGTTCACTTTCCCAGGGAAAGAGCTCTGACGCCACTCGCCGTGCTTCTTCAAGGACGGTGAGGTCGAGCCGCTCGATTTTCATAATTCCCAACAGCCTTGCACACAATCGATGACGCCTGAATGTAACACTGTCCGGCAAATCCCCCTAATTATGAATCTGATTCCTGCTATTTTGCCGTCGAATTACAGGCGTAATGCCCAAGATTCAGGTCTTGCCGATCAACCTCCTCAATTATGGGGATTTGCGGTTATCGCCAATGAATGGCGTTAAATCATAGAAATGTTTCAGATCGGCATCGGTTAATGCCAGTTGTTTGCATTGCGCTTTCGCTGATTGCCGCATGGGAGCTATTTCGGGCGGACTTCAAAAGGAAACGACCACAAGTCCACTCGCCCGTTCGACGGGTTCGACAGGCTCCCATTCGACGGGCTCAGGGTCTACGACACCGCAAGCAAGCTCATCCGTTCGACGGGTTCGACAAGCTCACCGCAAGCAGGCTCAGGATGACCCTGAGGATTACCCTGAGCGGAGTCGAATGGGTCAGGGCCCCGAGCGAAGTCGAGGGGCTCACGCTCGCGGGCACATTATTTGCGAAGCGGCTCTGGTCCCAGCGAGGATTGGGCGCGATCGCCCGCTACATCACCTGATTGTGCGCTCGTCCCTCGCCATTCGTCATTCGATCTGGTAATCCAAGCTTGATTCGTCCGGGAACCATGCCTTCCGAGCGCTTTTTCATCGCGATTCCCCTGCCAGATTCGCTCCGCGAGGAGCTGGCGGCTTTGTATGAGCCAGCGCGCAGCTTCGCATGGACCCAGCCGGAACAACTTCACCTGACCCTTCGTTTTCTCGGAGATGTTGAAGCCGCGCTCATTCAGCCAATCGAGTCAGCACTCGCTCACGTCCGGGTTGAATCATTTGTCCTGGCGCTGGCGGGTGTCGGCGCCTTTCCGCCGCGGGGAGCCGCCCGAGTGATCTGGGTTGGGATTGGAGGGAGCCATCCGCGCCTTAGCCAACTTCGGCAGCGAATCGACGACGCGCTGCTGACGACCGGCCTTCCGCTCGACGTGCGCATTTTTCACCCGCATGTCACCCTTGGTCGGGTCAGGATTGAGGCGGCTCCCGGTGCAGCGATTGAGTTTCTCAAGCGCCACCGGTCCTTCGACTTTCCGCCATTTCGGGTGGAGTCGTTCCAGCTCTACGCCAGCGAACTCCGACCGACCGGAGCAGTGCATACGCTGAAGAGGGAATTCAGCCTCGCTCACCCGGAATGACCCCGCCACCAAGTCGCTGCCGATATCG
>CAWDQK010000081.1:0-40962 GCA_963804395.1 uncultured Verrucomicrobiae bacterium
CATCGCGCGAAAATCCGAAGCAACAAATGACGCCGCCAAGACGACGGGCGGACCCGGAGTTGGAGCGAGGAACTTTCCAAACGCGAAATCACCCTCAGCCACCTTTTTCAGATCGGCTGACTCAGCATGCCCAATCGGTGAAAAGACGACGTCAAAGCCGATCGCTCGCACATGCCCGACATTGAGAAGTGCCTCGCATACTCGGGCAAAATAGCCGCGACTCCAGGGCCAGTTGCCAATTTCATCGATGGTATGCGGATCGATGTCCACGTAGACCAACTTCACAGGCGCGGCGATCTCACCCCGATACCGAAAACGCCAGTCGATCGTCCGGTCTTCCAGAAACTGCACCCACCCGTAGTGGGCGGCCAGGCACCAAAGCACAGGAATCGGCAGAAGCCAAAGGAAACGCCAGTCAACGCGGATCTTTGATTTCGCCACGATGTTCGGGGTTATCCGTTCAAAACGTCCGAATCGATCGCCGCATCCCGGCGCAACGCGTCAAACACGCAGCACACCGTCAGGTGCCGCTCCCGTCTCCAGGCGTCGTTGCCGGCGGCGGAGGGGGAGGCGGCGGAGGTGGTGGCGGAGGCGGAGGAGGTGGTGGAGGTGGCGGAGGAGGTGGAGGTGGTGGAGGTGGTGGCGTTCCATTGAGGGTCGCGTCAAATTGCGTCTGACCAAGGGACGCGACCGCCTGTGAAACCGCATCTGCGATTGCCTGGGAGTCAGCAGCGGACAAACCTTGCGTAGTAACCTGCTGCACCTGTCCGGTTGCGTCGTTGACCGAAACGTTGATCTGGACGTTCTCTGGAACCGAGATCGGGGTGCCCGTGCCTTGGAAGATCACGGTTCCACTGGCCGTGCCAAGAGTGAGTGTGAAGGCCCCATTGGCGCCGGGGATATAGACCAGTTGGAAAGTCGTGCCGCGAATACCGGCCGCGCCCACCGGCGTCTGAACCTGGAACGTCGAGGCTCCGTTTAGCTTCTTCACGTTGCCGACCAATTCACCGTAGCTCAGTTTCAACTTCGTATGCGAAATCGTCGGCTCTGTCTTGAGGTCCGCCACCTTCACATCCTCCGCAAACGGATCCTGCGCAAACTCATCCACCGCCAGCCTCGAATCGGGTCCAACGCTGACCGTCGAGCCATTGGAAAACACCAGCACCACACTCGATCCCTTGCCCGTGATCACGATGTCGCCCTGCAGCACCGGGTCATTGTTATTCAGCGGCACCGGCATCGCCGCACCCGCCCGTGTGAATGTCACCATCCCGACCACTCTCGCCGCCTTGATCTGGGCTTGGACCTGGCCCTGGGTGGGATTGGGCGCCGCCTGCTGCCCGCTCGCTGCCGGAGTTAGGCAGATTGCGGCCAAGCCGAGCACTAACATCGAAAATAGTCGTGCTTTCATGTCAGTAAAAAATGCGCCCGGCCGGAACCGATCAGGGCGCGTTGTCTTCGAGGCGTTTCTGCAAGGCTAGGGCGGCCTGATTCCATGGGTCAAGTGCTAAGCAAATTCCAAGGGCCGTCCTGGCGCTTTCCGGGTCGTGATAACTGAGGTGATAGGCGTAATAATACCAAAGGTCCGCTCGTTTTGGAGCCAGGGCAAGAGCCTGAACGAAATCAGCCCAAGCATCACGCCAACGGCGCTGTAAGTCAAACGCCAGGGCTCGGCGGACCCAGAACTCGGGAACGACTTGGGAGCACCCCAATGCCCGGGTGGCGGCAACCTCGGCTTCCTGGCCGAGAACGACTGCCCTCGTTTGATCATACCGGGCCTCGAGGACAAGAGCTTCCGCCAGATCGGCCCACGCCAGGCCGTTGCGCGGATCCAGGTCAACGGCCTTCTCCAGGCGCTCGCGCGCCGCCGCCAGCAGCCGCATTGCGTCCGGCGCCGCCGCCGGATGTCGGATCAGGTGCTCGATGCCCTCCCGCGTTTCGCAGCGCAGGGCTTCAGCCCGCCAGAAAGGAATCAGCCGGCAGGGAATCGCGATGACTACCAGCACCGCCGCGACCGCTCCGACAAACCATGGCACGGATTCCAGCGCCGCGAGGCGCCGCCGTGTCCCGGCAGCGGCCGGCAGGAACACGAGCGCCGCCATGATCGCGGCCAATTGCGCCAACACCGGGATCTTCAGGTTGAAATCCACCAGAAGCTGCAAGGCGAACGCCAGCAACCCGATGACAAGCCCGGCGCGAATCGAGCGCATTCGTCCGGCCGGTCCATCGGCCGGCCCGGAACCAGGCTCCCGCCAAAATGGCCGCCGCCAGCTTCTGAAGAAAAGCGCCGCGACCCCGAACGACAGCAAGAAGCCAACCACGCCGTAATCGCTCAACGTGTTCAGATAGTCGTTGTGGGCCCACTGCGGCTGATCCCAGAAGCGGCCCGGGCGATAGCGCTCAAACAGCACGCCGTAAGAGCCGGCGCCGGTGCCCAGCATTGGCTGCTCCCGGACCAAACTCCATCCGGCCCGCCACATGATCGCCCGTGTCGTCTCTCCCCGATTGTTCAGCAGGCTGTCAATGCGCACCCGAACTGTTTCGACGTTGAGATACAACCCTGCCACCGTCGCCGCCAGCAGCACCGCAACTCCCAGGCTCCACCGCCAGCGGCGCGCCGCATCGTGAAACGCCAGCATCGGCCACGCGGCCAGCGCCAGCCCAAGCGACAACCAGGCGCCGCGACTCACCGTCAGCAAGATCCCGCCGGCAAACAGCGCCGCCAGATAGCCGCAAAACACCCGCTGAACCGCACCGGCCCTTCGCTGAAATGTGAGCGCGAGCATTGGCGGCAGCAGCAGATTGAGCAGAGCCGCGAGACTGTTGGGAATTCCCAGAAAGCCGCTTGACCGCCCGATGAACTGCCCGGCCTGACGCCGGCCCATCATCAGCCACGCCGGATCAGCCACCTGCTGATAAACCGCCATGCCGGTTGCCAGGACGCCGAGGGCGGCCAGGCCCCAGAACATTGCTTCCTGAACTCGCGCCGCGCGAATGCCATGCAACACGACCCAAAAAACCGCAGCCATCCGCGCCCAATGCAACCAGTCCTGCCACCCCAGCCAGGGTACCGGTGTCCACCAACCGGAGCTCCACGCGCCAAAAATCAGAAATGGGATCGTCGCGAGCGCGACCCTTCGCAGTTCAAGCCGCCGGCGGCCCCAGATGTGCATCGCCAGCCACACGGCGAAGGTCGCCGCATTGACGGAATCAGCGATCACTTTCGTTTCCGGCCGGCAACCTCCGAGGCATAGCGCCGTCCACCAGAGATTCGCGAGGACCAGGAACGCGAGCACCCATTCCCCGGTCAGGCCATCGTTACCTGCGCCCGCACCGGAACCTGAAACGCTGGCGGGTTCTGCCGCGCTGGTCGAATCTGGCCAAATATGAACAGAATTCATTCGTAAACCATGCTTGGCATTTCACGTGCTACTTTCGGTCCACCCAGAAACTTGGTGGAATCCAACCGGATTTTACAAAGACTTTCTTCGGTGCTCGGAAAACTCTTGGCATAAAACCGATTATCAATGCTCTGCGCAAGTGGACAGAATCGTTCGACCCATTTCAGCTGGCTGCCGGAATGCACCGCTGGGTTCATCCGGCAAACAATGACCGCGAAATCGTTGACATTTTGGTGATCCATTACGTATCAAGCGTGCCTTCAGCTGCCCCGAATCCGTTTTGTTGTCCTTAATCCTACCCTTCTTGATGGCATAGTTGCTGCTCTTTTCTGCCGGGTTTTCGTTCGACCGGCCCGTGTTCTTCAAGTTCTTCCGCCCGGTCAACGGACACGGCGCGCTTTTCAACCCCCACATCCGCATCCAAACATGGCTAGAATCAAACTCGAATACATCTGGCTCGACGGTTACACACCCGTCGCCAGTCTCCGTAGCAAAACCAAGATCGTTCGACGGCGATGTCGCGACGTTTACGCTTGCCGATGCCCCGATCTGGGGTTTCGACGGCAGCTCGACGCAACAGGCCGAGGGCAAGAGCTCTGACTGTATCCTCAAGCCGGTCGCTCTCTTCCCCGATTGCACGCGGAAGGACAGCTTCCTCGTCATGAACGAGGTGATGCTGCCCAACGGCGAGCCCCACCCCTCGAATACCCGCGCGACGATCCCCGACGATCCGGACGCGTGGTTCGGTTTTGAGCAGGAGTATTTCCTGTTCAAGGACGGCGCTCCGCTTGGCTTCCCTCCCGGCGGTTTTCCCGCCCCCCAGGGTCCCTATTACACCGGCGTTGGCTACAAGAATGTCGGTTGCATCGCGCGCAAGATCGTCGAGGAGCACATCGACACCTGCATCGCGGCCGGCATCAACATCGAGGGCATCAACGCCGAGGTTGCCAAGGGCCAGTGGGAATACCAGATCTTCGGCAAGGGTTCCAAGAAGGCCGCCGATCAGATGTGGGTCGCCCGCTACATCATGGCGCGCATCTGGCGAACAATACGGCGTGGATGTCGAGCTGCACTGCAAGCCGATCCTTGGCCGCTACAACCAGCCGCTCGATTGGAACGGCTCCGGTATGCACACCAATTTCTCGACCAAATACCTCCGCGAGGTGGGCGGCCAGAAATACTTCGAGAGCCCTGATGGCCGCGTTCGCCAAGCACATCGACGAGCACATCGCGGTATACGGACCGGACAACCACCTGCGCCTCACGGGCCTCCACGAAACGCAGTCGATCGACAAGTTCAATTACGCCTTGTCCGATCGCGGAGCCTCTGTCCGCATGCCGGTCAACTTCATCAAGAACGGATACCGCGGCTATCTGGAAGACCGTCGCCCGAATTCGGCTGCCGATCCGTACCTGGTCGCCGGTCGGATTCTCAAGACGACCCAGCTGGTTCCGACCGCCTGACGCCGGTCTTTCTCAAACTTGTTTCGGCCGAGCGCCATCCCGCGAGGGGTGGCGCTTTTTTTGTGACCCAGAACTGATTCGGAAAGAGTGTGGCCGCGAGCGTGAGCCCCTCGACAGGCTCGGGGCCTTGAGTCCCTCGGCTCTGCCCGGGCCCTGAGCTTGTCGAACGGGCTTGTCGAAACGGCGAGCGGCCGCCGTGCCGGCCTGCCTTGTTCCCGGGGGCGCGGCGCCCTCGCCGCGTTGTTTGGTGAATACGCGAGGAGGGCATCGCGTTCCCCGGTAAACATTCTGCGGGTGAAATAGCCGGGCTGGAACGGTGCCGCGGGCGAATCTCCCGATTGACGATTGTTGAGGGCGATTTCCGGACGTAGCGCAGGCTTCCAGCCTGCTTTACCGTCAATCGGGAGATGCGCCCGATGCCGCCCCCCGGCCAAACGCGCGCTTGTCTCGGTCCGTCCGCGGACGATACTCGGCCCGCGACAATATGTATGACGTCAAGGACACCGTCCGCGCGCTGGTTCGCATCGGTTTCGACGGCCGGGTGCACAAGACGTTCCGCGGGCATATGGCAAAAGAGCGATTCGAGAACGAGGTGCGGGTGCTGCGTTTTCTCGAGGACAAGGGCTGCGACTTTGTCCCGAAGGTGGTCGAGACTTTTCCCGAGCAGTTGAAGCTGGTAACAACCAATTGCGGCCAGCGTGTCAACCAGCTCAAACCCGAGCGCATGAGCGAGCTCTACGACTCCTTGCTGCCCTTTGGGGTTCGGCACCAGGACGCCGTACTGCGCAACATCACTTACGACCGCAACCGGGGGCGCTTCTGCATCATCGATTTCGAGTTCGCGATGTTGCTCCATGCTCCCGAACTTTCGCCACCGCCTCCGCCACCCGACGCCCCCCGGCCTCCCGGCAGCCAGTGAGCCGCCGCCGTCTCCCGCTTCCTCCCGATGGCCGATGCAACCCCCAAAGAACCCTTGCCGCCGTGCCTCGTCCGCTGGTCTGGCCTGACCGACCGCGGGCGCGTGCGGTCCAACAACGAAGACGCCTTTCTGGCGCTGGCCGTCGACCGCCATGGCGTGCACCACCTCGGCAAGATCGGCGAGGCTCCGCTCAGCGCGGCGGACTTCATCTTCGCCGTCAGCGACGGCATGGGGGGCGCCAACGCCGGCGAATTCGCCAGCCGCATCGCAGTCGACCGGATCACCCGCCTCATGGCCCGCAGCTTCCAGGTTGCCGCCATCGGGCTGTCGTCAGGATTCTCAGACATCCTGGCCGAGCTGTTCACCAACATCCACCACGACCTCCTCCATCTCGGCTACAGTTATGAGGAGTGCGCCGGGATGGGAGCCACGCTCAGCCTTGGCTGGCTCACGCCGGGCTGGCTCTATTTCGGGCACGTGGGCGACAGCCGGATCTACTACCTTCCGCGCGACGGAGGGCTGACGCAGCTGACCCACGATCACACCCACGCCGGATGGCAGCGGCGGACCGGGCGCATCAACGAGCGCGAACACCGCATGCATCCCGCCCGCCACTCGCTTCAGCAGGTGCTCGGCGCCGGCCATCAGATCATCGACCCGCATATCGGCGCCGTCGGCTTCGAGCCGGGCGACCGGTTTCTTTTCTGCACCGACGGGCTGATCGACGGCTTGCGCGACCAGCGGATTGAGGAGGGCATCCGCGCCCCTGATCCGGCCGTCGGGAACCTGCCGGCCGCACCGCGTCTGGTCGAGGAAGCCGTGGCCGCCTCCGGCCGCGACAACACCACCGCGGTCGTCGTGGAAATCCTGCCGGTGATCGCGAATCCGTCTCCCGACCATCGCGCGGTTTGATCTGCCTCTGGGACCGCGGCCACAAACCTTGCTGCGAGCGCCGGGCCCCTCGACCGGCCCAGTCTGACGGACGCCCCGGCGCCCCTTTCCAGCCCGGCCTTGTCACGTAATACGTTACAATGGGGACATCGGACGCAGCCTGGGAACGGGGAATCTGTCATCCCCGGTCGATGTAACCTATTACGTTACAAAGGTACCGGCAACGCGGATACGCCCGGGACGCGGGATTGGTCAGTCTCAAGGGGTCGCGAGTGACCGCGCCACCCCGGGCCGCGCCTCAGCCATTCTTCAGATCACCCGCCCGAAGCCGTCGCACCCCGGTCCACTTCGCCCGAAAAAGCTCGTCCATGGCCGCCAGGACCTCGGGCGAGATCCGTTTCACCAGATCCTCCAACGGGGGCAGTTCATCGGCCGTTGGCTCGCGCTGCTCCGGTTCTTCCGCTGCCGACCCGGCCTCCACCGGCCCGGACGGTTCGGTCGCAACCAGGACCGTCGCGGCCGCTTCTTTCCGTACCGCTGAAATTCCGCCTCCGGACTCCGGCGGTGGCATGCACGATTCCAGCCGCCGACGAAGTCGTTCAGCAAGTACGCTGATCAGGGCTTTTTTTTTTCCCCATCGGCCGCCGGCGCTTCCTCGGCGAGCGCGGCGAGCTCTTTGATCAGACTGTCGATTGCCCGGGCCCGGCTGGCCTCCACCGCCTTGAGCAGGGTCACCTCGAAATTGATCTTCTCGGCCAGACCGTGCTTCACGGCGGACTCGCCTTCCCGCAACCCGTCGAGCAATCGCGTGAGCTGTTCGGTGGTCATCGGCGTCTCGCCAAGGGCTGCGCTCCGCCCTCCCCTGGCGATTGAATCCAGCAGGGCGTTGCGGACGCAGACCTGCAGATCCACCAACAGGCGGAACAGGTCGCGGCCATTCTCGTCACAATCATCCACGATCGCGACGATCTTCCGGTGGTCGCCTGCCGCAAGCGCTCCCGCGAGCGCGGCAATCTTCTCCGCCGCGACCAGACCATAAACGTCGAGCACATCAGCCTCGGTGACGTCGCTGCCGCAAAAGGAAATCATCTGGTCAAAGATCGACTGGGCATCGCGCATGCCCCCGTCCGCCATCCGCGCAATACTGGCCAGCGCCGCCCGGCTCACCGTGATCTTCTCCGCCGCGGCGATCTTTCCCAGACGCTCCATGATGAGATCGACCGTGATCGGCTTCAGGTCGAACCGCTGGCAGCGCGAGATGATCGTCGGCAGCACCTTCTGAACGTCGGTTGTCGCGAAGACGAACTTCACGTGCGCCGGCGGCTCCTCCAGGGTCTTCAACAGCGCATTGAACGCCTGGGAAGACAGCATGTGCACCTCGTCGATGATGAAGACCTTGAACCGGCCCTGAGCCGGAGCATAGCGCACCGTGTCGCGCAGTTCACGCACCTGGTCGATGCCATTGTTGGAGGCGCCGTCGATCTCGATGACATCGAGGCAGGACCCTTCCGCGATGGCCTTGCACACCGGATCTTCCGGATCGAAATCCGCCTTCGGTCCTCCGCTGCAATTGAGCGCCTTGGCAAAAATCCGGGCAACGCTCGTTTTGCCAGTGCCCCGCGGACCCACAAACAGATAGGCGTGGGCAATGCGATGCCGCGCAATGGCATTCTTCAGGGTGCGCACCACATGGTCCTGCCCGACGACGTCGTCAAACGTCTGCGGCCGCCATTTGCGGGCAATGACCTGGTACGTGTTCGGCATCAAAAGGAGGCGCCTGCCTGCCCGCGCCACGGCGGCGGAGCTTGCCGGCGAACAGACACAACATCAGCCGTCCTATCGCTTGCAAGCAAGCTCCTACACCGTTTCAGCGGCCGAAAAATCCACCCCGGGTTCTTGCTGCGGTTCTTCCGCTTTCAGCTCTTCAGTCCTTCCGTCCTTCAGCCTTTCAGCCTTTATAAAAAGTGGCCAGGCACCCCACGGCACTGGCAGGACGTCGTTGCCGTTGCTACCTTCCGGTCCTGGCGGGGTTCACGCGCCTGTCCATGCATGGGACCTGGCCAACGCGCAAGGTGGTTTCCCGGAAGGCGAGTGCAACATCAATTTGCCGGCAGCCGGCCAGGCCGGGCCGTCCAGAGCCGCTGCCATCTATTCGTTGCGGATGAGCAATTCGCCAACCCGCGCGACAATTCCCTCCACCGGCCAGAGCCGGCCAACACCTTCGTAGCCGCAGGCCAGCATGCCTTCCTCCGGGCCGATGAACTCCACACCGCGCGATTTGAGCGTTGCCACATTGGCTTCCGTGGCCGGATGGGCCCACATCTTCCCGTTCATCGCCGGCGCAATCAAGACCGGGCAGCGAGCCATGAGAAACAGTGAACTGAGAAGATCCGGTGCCAGGCCCGTCGCAAACTGGGCGATCACATCCGCAGTGGCCGGCGCGACCAGCAGAAGATCGGCTTTCTCAGCCAGCTCGATATGCCCCGGACGCCAGCCATTCTCCCCGCTCCAGAGATCGGTCGCCACCGGCTGCCGCGCAAGCGTCTGCAAGGTCAATGGCGTGATAAATCGCTGAGCCGCCGCCGTCATCACGGGCGTCACGTCCGCACCGAGCCTGCAAAGCCGGCTCGTCAGATCAGCCGCCTTGTAGGCCGCGATCGAGCCTGTAACTCCGAGGATGATTCTGCGGCCGGCAAGCGGTTGATCCATGTCCGGAATGAAACCACCCGGAGCGCGCGCCAGCAAGTCCGCAATATGGGCTCAATTTCCGGAAGACTTGGCCGGAGGACCTGGTGGCGGAGGAGGCGGGCCACCCTCGGGCGCCGAACCCGGCTTCCCTTCGTCCGGCGGCGGGCCCTCAGCCCGGCGCCGGGCATTGCGCTGATCATGGGCCTGCTGGCGGGCCTCCCGGCGGGCCTTCAAGATCTGCTCGTATTTCACGCGCTGTTCCGGGGTGAGTTCCGCTGCAATCTGTTTCTCCATCCGGTCGATGACATCGAAAGCCTGCCGCCGCAGCTTGACCAGGTCGTCGATGTTCTCCCTGACGATCGGCTTGATGCGTTCGGTCTGCTCGGGCGTCAGGTTCACCTCGCCGGCCACGCGTTCGATCTGCCGCGCGACCCACATCTCGGGAGGAGGGGGCGGCGCATGCCTCCGGGCAACATGCCGGACCACCAGTCCGCCACCGACAGCGCCGGTGGCAAAGATGGCGATCAGCACCAACCAGATCTGCCAGGGTTTGGTCATCCTCAAGAGGCGTTCGAGAATACCTCGGACACGGGGTCAATTAGTCCTTGCTCATCGTCTTCCGTCCCGGCGAAGGCAAGATAATTGGCGGCGAGGCTCACCAGGGTCAGCAAACAGGCCAGATACAGCGCCCGCACCGAGAACCGGCCGAACATCGTCAGCCCGGCCCGCGGTTCCCCGCTCATCGCCCGGGCCGCCACCCGCGTGGCAAAGCCGTACGGCGCGGTCACCGGCCCCGCCGCCGGCGCCTGTCGCGCCGCCGTGGTCAATTGCCGCCATTCATCCTCAAATCTCTTCATCGTCGCTCCTTCCTTTCCAACTCCCCAAACAATCGTTTCAGTTTTCCCCTGGCCCGGAAAGCCCGAACCTTGACCAGCGATGGATTCCATCCGGTCATCTCGCTAATCTCGGCCACGCTGTGCTGCTCAAGATCCAGCAACTGAAGGACCAGGCGGTCCGCCGGCTTGAGCTGATCGAGCAGCTTGTGGACGAGCTCCCGCGCCGCCAGAGCATCATTGGTCGCCACGTCGCCCTCGCCGGTCAGGACGGAGTCGAGTACCTCGGCTTCCTTGTCGGAGAGGTCCGCCCAGCGAAACTCCGGCCGCCGTTTCTGTGCGCGCAGCTGGTCGATGCAGGTCGTCACCGCGATCCGCGACACCCAGTGGCTGAAGGCCACCGCCCCCTTGTACTGATCGAGCCGGGTGAACATCTTTAGAAAGATCTCCTGCGCGAGATCCTCCTCCGCCACCCGCCGCGGCAGGTGCGAACGCACGATGCGGATGACCAGCGGATAGAGGTGCTCGACGAGTTCTCGCGCCGCGTCCTGGTCACGCTGGCGCACGCGCACGAGGCACGCAGCGAGGTCAAACGTCTCGTCTGCCATAAAAGCCGTATGCCAGTGTCATGCACACTGAGAGAGACGCAGAACCATGGGGCAGAGTTACTCTTGGACACCGGAACACGTCTTCTTCTTACACCAGCGGCCGTTGCGCCCAAGGCAAATCTGGGCCACGACCCTCCCGGCCCGTGGCTTGACACGCCCCGCGGGGCCGGCCTTACTCCATTCTCCGCGATGAACTTACCGCTGCAGGCGCTTCGACTTATTTAGACGCACGATTCCCGGGAACTGCGTAGCAGTTGATCGTGCGTCCGCCTGTCAGACCCAGTCCGCGCCGGCCCCCGTTGCGCCGTGCTGCGTTTTCCCCGTTCACTCTCTTTCTTTCCTCTTTCCGCCAATTCCGCCAGTTTCCGCTTCTCTTTCCATGCAACCTGCTCCGATTACAAAATACGCCCGTTCCCGCCCGTCTCCCTGCCGGGCCGCCAGTGGCCCGGCCGCACCCTCACCGCGCGCCCCGATCTGGTGCAGCGTCGACCTCCGCGACGGCAACCAGGCCCTCGCCCAGCCCATGAGCGTCGAGGAGAAGCTCGAGTACTTCGACCTGCTCGTGCGGATCGGCTTCAAGGAGATCGAGGTCGGGTTTCCCGTCGGCCTCCCAGATCGAATTCGATTTCACCCGCCGCCTGATCGAGGAGAATCGGATACCGCGCCGACGTCGCGATCCAGGTGCTCTGCCAGTGCCGCGAGGACCTGATCACCCGCACGCTCGAGGCGGTCCGCGGCGCGAAGAACGTCATCTTCCACCTCTACAACTCCACGTCGCCCGCCCAGCGCCAGTACGTCTTCGGCGCGGACAGGCCCGCGATCGTGAAGATCGCCACGGATGCCGTGGCGCAGCTGAAACGCGCGACGCCGCGCGCTCGTCGCGGCCGGGACCCGCCTGCGGCTGGAGTACTCGCCCGAGAGCTTCACCAGCACCGAGCTCGAGTTCGCGCTCGAGATCTGCGAGGCGGTGACCGACGTCTGGGGCCCCACCCCGGAGACAAGATCATCCTCAACCTCCCGGCCACCGTCGAGTACGCGACGCCCAACGTCCACGCCGACCAGATCGAGTGGATGTGCACGCACCTACGCGGCGCGACTCGCACGCATCGTCTCCCTGCACACCCACAACGACCGCGGCACGGGCGTCGCCGCGACCGAGCTCGCGCTCCTCGCCGGCGCCGACCGCGTCGAGGGGACGCTTTTCGGCAACGGCGAGCGCACCGGCAACCTGGACATCGTCACCGTCGCGCTCAACCTCTACACCCACGGGATCCACCCGGGCCTGGACTTCAGCGACCTGAACGCGATCCGCGACGTCTACGAGCGCTGCACCCGCCTCGAGGTGCCGCCGCGCCAGCCCTACGCCGGCGAGCTCGTCTTCACCGCCTTCAGCGGCTCCCACCAGGACGCGATCAAGAAATCCTGGGCGCAGCGCAGAAGCCCGGCCAGCCGTGGGATGTGCTCTACATCCCCATCGACCCGGCCGACATCGGCCGCAGCTACCGGGCGATCATCCGCATCAACTCCCAGTCGGGCAAGGGCGGCGTCGCCTACGTCCTGGAGCACGAGTTCGGTTACGACCTGCCGAAGCTCATGCACAAGGAGATCGGCCGGGTCATCAACGACCTGGCGGACGAACGGAAGACCGAGCTCACTCCAGCGGAGATCCACGACGCTTTCCAGCGCGAATACCTCGAGCGGGACGCCGCCCGTGGCGCTCGAGCATTTCAAGACCACCGAGCGCGACAGCACGGTGAAGTGCGAGGCCGCGGTCGAGATCGAGGGCCGGCCGCAAACGATCACCGGCGCCGGCAACGGGCCGATCGACGCTTTCGTCACGGCGCTCGCCGCCACCGGCCTGCCGAAGTTTGACGTCGTCAACTACTCCGAGCACTCGCTGGGCAAGGGCGCCGAGGCGCGGGCCGTCAGCTACATCCAGATCAAGACCGAGCGGGGCCGCGCGTACTTCGGCGCCGGCATCGACACCAACATCGAGCTCGCGTCGATCAAGGCGATCGTGAGCGCGCTCAACCGTTCGCTCGCGAAGCACTGACGCGGGTTCCCCGCCGCGCCCCGCAACACCGGGGCCGCGGCGGCCGGAAACCGACCTATCATTGGTGCGGCTTCAGGGGCGGCCGCAGGGGCCGCGGATTGGCGTCGCTCATCGGCAAATCGAGTTTCGATTCCAGCGTCCGGCGCTCTTGCTCGATGAGGTAGCGGACGCTCTCGTCGTCAAGGGCGCTGACGACGCCGGCGGCGACCGGTGAAGGCAACGATGGCACGATGGCGGTATCCACCTCGTGGGACGCAATCGCGACCCTGTTGCCTGGCCGGGTGGCGAGGTTGCGGCCGAGGAAGGGCCCGGCAGCGCCCATGAGCGCCGGCAGCGCCTTCGTCACGGGCGCGGGATCTGAGGAATGAAGCCCGACCCGCCAGAGCAGCGTCCTTTGATTTCGGGCAAGGTCGCCAAAGTCGTAGGCCGAAATGATCACAAAGGAGTCATTGTGGATGGCGCCAGTCATGGGTATGCCCCCCTCGCGAAACCCGTGGAGGTCGGACCCGACGTATCCCCAGTGGTACACCAAGACGACCGCCGGTGGAAGCAGCGCTGTCGCCGGCACATAGCCTTTGGCTTCCACCACCGCCCGGAACGCCGCGCTCATCTCCGCGGCACCCGGAGCCTTGGTGCCGACGATGACGGCACCGAGTTCGATGAAGCCTCCATCGTAGGCAAGATAGGGAACCGGATTCCCCGGCCCTGGCTGCCGGGCTTTTGCTCCCGCTGCGGTCGTGGCAGCGTTGCCCCCAAATTCGATGGTCGCCATGGCGGGCGAGGCGGCGCTGGGGGACGCTTGCGGAGTCGGGGTTGGGGGAAGGGTCTTGGCGTCCGCGCAGGACGGCGCCGCCGGGTCATCGGAGATCTTGAGCAGCGTCAGGACGCTGTAGTCATTCTCCTGGGGTGCACGAAGCAGGAGCGCGGCCCATTCATCCTTGTGGACCTCCAGCTTGTTCTCGTCTCTGCGCACGTTCAGCAGCGGGCGACCGATCTCCAGGTCCACGCCAGGGAGCTTTTCCCGGGCGCGGATGGTCGCGATTTCCGTTCGGCAGGTGACGAGCAAATCGTTCGCGGCCGCGCGGCCGGGCTCGACGAGAAACGTGAGCAAATAGCGGGGCGCGTCCGGGGAATCGGCGGCGATCTCCCGCAGGCTGTACGTCCCGTCCGCCTGCTTCTCCAAATACTGGGTCGGCACGGCGCAGCGGATCGTCGCCGGCTGATTGAACCCGAGGCGCAGCGGCCGCACCGGGATCAGCGTGATGGACTTCGGGGCGGTGTCCTCGGGGCTCCACTTGAACTCGCCGCCTTGCAGGGCGAGCGTGTGCTGGTCGAAGTGAATCGTCGTCTGGCTGCCGAAGCCATGGTCGCTGCCGGCCGCGGGATCAGCGCGCACTTCGCGGAAGTCGGAGTTCTTGAAGACCAGGAGCTGCGATTGCAGCTGGAGCGCATCCGCCGCTCGCCCTGCGGGCAGAGCGGGCATCAGAACGAGCGCGACGAGCGCGGAGTGAAGGCGAAGCAGATTCATGGTGAGGAGGGGTAACCGGGGACGATCTGAGGCTGGATCATGGCGTGGTGACGCTGACGGCAAAGCAGGGCGGCGGGCGCTGGCCGGCTCGTGGCTCAAGCAGGAGCAGGCGCATGGAGCCCTGCGGTTCGATGTTGCAGAGCGTTGGCGCGGCTGCCGCGGGGATGGGCGGGTGGGTCGGTCGCGTCGCGACCAGGGCAAAGGCTGCGGCGATGCCGGTCGCGGCGAGGGCGCCGGTCCACCACCAGGGTTTGACGGGCCGCCGGGCGGGTTGCGCGGGGGCGCCGTTCGCAAATGCTTCCTGCAGGCGGCGATCGAGGGCGGCGGAGGGCGGCGCCAGCCGGGCGGCGCGCAAGAGCTGTTCTGGATCGTTCATGAAACCTCTTTCGTCAGCAGGGCTTTCAGTTTGGCCAGACCGCGCCGATACCACGATGTGGCGGTGGGCAGCGGCACGCGCCGGAGGTCGGCGATTTCCTGGAAGGAGAAGTCGTCATAGATCTTCAGGACAATGGTTTCGCGTTCGTCGGGGGAAAGCTGGTCGAGCCATTGGTTCAGCTCCGCCATGGAGAGTGCACCGGCGCTGCCGGGGGCCTCGGGGTCGGTTTCGGCCGGGTCCTCGAAGACCGGGTCCGTTTGCACTTTCGCCCGCCGGAAGCCGTCGAGCGCCGCATTGCGGACGCAACGGAAGACGTAGGGGCGGAGATCGGCCGGCAGGAGTTCGCGGCGCAGGAGCTGTTGAAATGCCTGGTGGATGGCGTCCTCCGCCGCCTCGCGCTGCCGGGTGATCGAAACCGCATAGGTGTAGAGGGGTTGCCGATTGTCAACATAGAAGGCGCGGAGCGTTTCGCTGACCGACGAGTTCATGCCGCTGGATGGGTTGTCTTCAAATGATCGTGTCCCCTACCCACGTACGGGCGGCGGGTTTTTGTGCAAAGCAGGGCACAAAATCTCGCGCCGCTCAACCCGCGACCCGAAGCAGCCACGCCCGTTGACCAGCCCGTCCGCCAGAATCCGGTTCCCTCTCCGCGTTTTTCCGCCATACTACCGGGCATGACAATCGGACTTCCCAGGGAAATCAAATCGCAGGAATACCGGGTTGCCCTGGTGCCCTCCGCCGCCTACCAACTGATCAAACGGGGCCATGCCGTCATCGTCGAACGCAATGCCGGGGCCGGCTCTGGGTATCCAGACGCCGACTACGTCAACGCCGGCGCCACCCTCACCGACTCCCACGCCGCCGTGTTCGAAGCCGCCGACCTGGTCGTCAAGGTCAAGGAGCCGCTCCCCGAGGAATATGCCCTGCTGCGCCCGGGCCAGATTCTCTTCACGTACCTGCACCTCGCCGCGGACCGGGCCCTCACCGAGGCGCTGCTGAAGTCCGGCGTGACCGCCATCGCCTACGAGACCATCGAGGTCAACCGCCGTCTGCCGCTGCTCGAGCCGATGAGCGAAATCGCCGGCCGCATGTCGATCCTGGTCGGCGGCTATTTCCTCGCCAAGCACCACGGCGGCAGCGGCATCCTGCTCGGCGGCGTGCCGGGCGTGCTGCCCGGCAAGGTCGTCGTGCTCGGCGGCGGCGTTTCCGGCATCAACGCCGCGCGCATGGCGATCGGCCTGGGCGCCGACGTCACAATTCTGGAGGTCGATCTCGAGCGGATGCGGTTTCTCGACATCACCCTCCACACCTCGCACACGCTTTACTCGAGCGAGGCTCACCTCCTCGAACTGCTGCCGTCGGTCGATCTGCTGATCGGCGCGGTGCTGGTGCCCGGGCGCGAAGGCCCCGAAGCTGATCAGCCGCGACATGCTCCGCCGCATGCGGCCCGGCAGCGTGCTCGTGGACATTGCCATCGACCAGGGCGGCTGCGCCGAGACCTCGCATCCGACCACCCATGATCATCCGGTGTTCGTCGAGGAAGGGGTCACTCACTATTGCGTGGCCAACATGCCCGGCGCCTACGCCCGCACGGCCACCCAGGCCCTGACCAACGTCACGTATCGCTACGTCGAAACTGCTGGCCGACCATGGCGTGGCCGAGGCCTGCCGCGTGCAACCCGCGCTGGTGGGCGGCATCAACATCCGGCCGGCAAGATCACCTGCCAGGCGGTGGCCGAGGCCCACGGGATGCGGTTTGTGCCACCGCATCTCGATTGAGCCAATCCAATTCGGCCGGTTGTAGCCGGCCGCTCTGAGGCCGGCCCACCTCCCGCCGGGATTTCGACAGACCGGCCGGGGTTGACGCCCCCGGCTACAGATATCTTCCCGTCCGCGGCAAGACGCTGTTTGCTGCGAAACCGTCGCAGCTTCCGCCTTGCCGAAACGCCTCCTGCCGACTAAATGGCTGTCATGTTCAAAATCCTCGGAGCGGATGGCAAAGAGTACGGACCGGTGACGGTCAACCAGATCAAGCGGTGGATCGTCGAGGGACGGGCGAACCGGGAAACCATGGCGCAGCAGACCGGCGACTCGAACTGGAAGACGCTCGACCAGTTTGTCGATTTCGCAGACGTGTTGGGCGGACCCCCTCCCATGCCGGGCGCCATTCCGCCTCAGGCTGCTGTTTCCGGCCACGTTGCCCCGGCAGGGGCCGCGCCCGTGCCTGCCCCCCGCGCCGGGGCCGACGCCCGCGCCCGCGCGCAACAGGCAGTCAGTGGTCCGGCGATTTGTCTCATGGTCGTGGCCGGCTTGGGCCTTGTGTTCGGCGTGATTGGTCTGCTCATGTCTCTGTCGATGGGAGGCTCGATGCCGCCGATGCCCGGGTTGGATCCTGACATGCTCCGCATTATCGAGAAATTCGCGTACGGACCGATCGCAATCGTCACCAAGGTGATCAGCCTCGCAATCAGCGCACTCATCCTCTTCGGGGCAATCCGCATGCAGCAACTGACCAACCATGGTCTGGCCATGGCGGTGGCCATCATTGCGATGATCCCCTGTTTCTCGCCCTGCTGCCTGCTGGGCATTCCCTTCGGAATCTGGGCGCTGGTTGTTCTGAGCCGGCCTGACGTCAGATCGCAGTTCAAGTGACACCAGTCCGCTCTTAGGAAACAGCCCTTTTCTTGTGGCCACGAGCGCCAGCGAGTGGATCCGACACGAGCCGTCCGCTCGCTGGCGCTCGCAGCCACACCCTCGGCGTGGTTTCTTGCCCCTTCAAAGCAAAACGCGTCTTGCCGTGGGGGCTCTTGGGATACGGCCTATGATCGGTTGGCAGGAGCCTGCTTGCAGGCGATCCGCGACGGAGCCCGGGCGTGCGAGAGGAATCGCCTGCCCCCTCGACAAGGTCGGGGCCCTGAGCCGGTCGAATGGGCAAGCCGGCTCCTACATCGAACACCTGGCATCCGTCTTTCCTTGAACCGAATCATGACGATGATCCGCCCGTGAACGCCACCGCGACCGCTACGCCACCCAGGCTGCGCCAGCGGCCGCGGCCGGCCACCTGGAGTCTCGTGATGGCCGGGCTCGCTCTGGCAGGCGCGACGTTGCTGTTCGTGGTCGATCCGGAGCGCCACGAGCTTTATCCCTGCATGCTCTATGCCACGACCGGCCTGCGCTGCCCGGGTTGCGGCGGGTTGCGCGCGACCCATCAATTGTTGCACGGGAATTTCGGCGCCGCCTGGGCGCTAAATCCGCTGGCCGTGTTGCTCGTGCCATTGTATGCCTGGTTCGCCTGCCAGATCGCCTCCGGCCTGCTGCGAGGCCGCGGACTGGCGCAAAGCGCGCCGCGCCCCGCGGTGATCTGGCTGGCCCTCGGCGGTCTCGTGTTGTTTGGGATTCTGAGAAACCTGCCCTGGTTCTAGCCAGGAGCCGCCTCAGACCAAGCTTGAGTCCTGATGAGGCACATCTCCCGATTGACGGTGAAGCAGGCATCTCGGCGATTCCGTGGCGGAGCCGCGTCCGGCTCCGACGGCGCGGAACGCCGCGCCGCTACCGTCAATCGGGAGCTGCACCCGTCCTGATGCGCCCAGCGCCTTTCGGCGTGACTCATTCGCCCGCGGGGCTTTTCCTGCCAACCACATCTTGACAACCGAGTCCGCCTCTTCCTCCACTTGGTCGCGCGACCTGCTGCTGTTGGCGCTCGTCATCGGCGCGTTCTATGGATTCCGGCTTGGTTCCTATCCGCTGTCAGACCCCGATGAGGGTCGGAACGCCGAGATCGCCCGCGAGATGGTTGCCAGCAGCGACTGGGTGACGCCGCGGCTCGATGGCGTGAACTATTTCGAGAAGCCGCCGCTGGTTTATTGGGGGGTGGCCGGCAGCCAGCTCCTTTTCGGCCAGAATGAATGGTCGGCGCGGGCCATCCCCATGTTGTTTGCGATCGGAGGCGTGCTGGCCACCTACGCCGCCACGCGACGGGTCTATGGCCGTGCCGCAGGCATTTCCGCCGCGCTGATGCTCGGGACATCGCTGCTCTATTTTGCGCTCGGCCGCTTCTTGATTCTCGACATGGCCGTGTCGGTGCTGATGAGCACCACGCTTTTTTGCTTCCTCCTGGGCGTGCGCGAGCCACCGCCTGCAGCCGGAACGAGTTCGTGGGCCGCCCGCCGGCGCTGGCTGTTCTACGGACTGTACGCCAGCGCCGCCCTGGCCACGCTGGCCAAGGGGCTGATCGGAGTTCTCGTGACCGGCGCCGTGATGTTCCTCTGGCTGCTGGTCTTTGCTCAATGGAAACGTTTGCGCCCATTCTACCTGCCGACCGGCGCCCTTCTCTTCCTGGCCATTGCCGCACCGTGGCACGTCCTGGCGGCGATGCGGAACCCGACCTGGTTCCATCGCTACATCGTTTTTGAGCACTTTGAACGCTTCTCTTCCCCCGTCGCGCATCGGTTTGGGCCGTGGTGGTATTTCATCCCCATCGTCCTGCTCGGCGTGTTTCCGTGGAGTGGATTCCTCTGGCCGGCCATCCGCCGCTCGATTCGGGGCGGCTGGTCCGAGCGCATCAAGAACGCCGACTCGTGGTTCTTCATCATCTGGGTTGGGTTTGTCTTTCTGTTCTTCTCTGCGTCGCATTCCAAACTGCCGCCCTACATCCTTCCGATCTTTCCCGGCCTGGCGGCGTTGGTCGGCCGGTGGCTGGCACCCGGTCCCGCGGAAGGCCCGGTCTCCCTGCGCGGTGGAGCCGCTTTCTTCAGTTTCTTCAGCGGAATGCTCGCGGTCGCGCTGTGCGTCGTCGTGATCCGGCCCGCCACGATCCATGGCCTGGGGTTGTCACAGGCACTGGCCCTGGCGCCGTACGCCTTCGCGTTGGCGGCGGTGCTCGTCGCCGGCGGCATCGCCGCCTCCTGGTTCGCCCGGATTGGCGGCACGCGCGCGACCCTCGGTTCGATGGCGGCCACGATCGTCCTCTTCGGCGGTGTTCTGACGTTTGCCGCCCCGCACATCCAGCGGCCGGGCACCAAGGAGCTTGCGCTCTATGTGAAGGATCACGCGCAGCCCGGCGGACCGCGTGGTACCACTTACCGCGAATTCTTCCACGACTTCCCGTTCTATGCAGGTCGATGGTCCAAGTCGTCGGTTACACGGGCGAACTTGAACCGGAGGAGGATGCCGCCGCCCGCGCGAGCGACCGTTTCCTCGACGATCCGGCGTTTCGCCGGCTGTGGCAGCAGCCCGGCCGTGTCTTCGCGGTCGCCCGAAAAAAGGACACGAAGGAACTCTTCGCCGACCCGGCGTTTCGTTATCATTTGCTCGCCGAGAGCGAGGACCATTATCTCTTCAGCAACCTCAACCGCCATGACCGCACCCGCCACGCCGAAACCGCCGATTTTCTGCCGTTCACCCGTCCGTTCATCGACGAGGAGACCATCGCCGGGGTGGCCGAGGTGCTCCGCTCGGGCTGGATCACCTCCGGCCCGCAGGTGAAGGCCCTGGAGGCCCGGCTCTCCGAATATGCCGGCGGCCGCCCGGTACGGGCCTTCAATTCCGGCACGTGCACCATGGAGATCGCGCTGCGCATCGCCGGCGTCGGTCCCGGCCACGAGGTGATCACGACGCCGCTGACCTGGGTGGCGACGAGCAACGTCGTCCTGGACGTCGGCGCCCGGCCGGTGTTCGTCGACATCGACCCGGTCACCCGCAACATCGATCTGGACCGCATCGAAGCCGCGATCACCCCCGCGACACGCGCGATCATTCCCGTCGACCTGGCCGGCCTGCCCGTCGATCGCGACCGCCTTTACGCCATTGCGAACCGGCACAGGCTCCGGGTGGTGGAGGATGCCGCGCAAGCCTTCGGCTCAGAGTGGCGCGGACAGCGCATCGGCGCGATCGGAGACCTGGTCTCGTTCAGTTTCCACTCCAACAAGAACATCACGACCTGCGAAGGCGGCTGCCTGGTGCTGAACGATGTGCGCGAGGCGAAGCTGGCGGAACAGTACCGCCTGCAAGGAGTGGTTCGGACGCCCCCCGACGGCATGGAGGTCGAGCTCGTCGGAGGAAAATTCAATCTCACAGACGTCGCCGCGCGCGTCGGCCTGGGACAGCTCCCGCATCTCGCCGAATTCACCGCCCGGCGCCGCGAACTGGCCCGGGCCTACTTCGAAGCCTTCGGCAAGTCCGGAGCCCTGGCCCTCGGCCTAGGCCTGCCGGTCGCCGACTTCACCACCAGCAACTGGCACATGTTCCAGGTGATCCTGCCCGAGGACCGGCTGACCGTCCGGCGCGCCGAGCGTCATGGACGCCCTGCAGGCGGCAGGCATCGGCACCGGCGTTCACTACCCCGCGGTTCATCTCTTTGCCCTCTATCGGCGGCTAGGTTGGAAGGAGGGCGACTTCCCCTACGCGGAACATGCCGGCCGGAACATTCTGACCCTGCCTCTGTTCCCGGCCATGACGCGCGCGGACGTGGTTCGGGTCGTGGATGCGCTCGTTGGAATCCTGGAAACCTACCAGAAAGAGTGAGCGGGCGCCCTCACCGTGAAACTCCAAATCCCAAAACGCCAAACTCCAAAGAAGCCCCAAATCGTGCGGCATCCCATGCAGCATGGTTCTTCTTGTTTGTTATTTGGGATTTGGAGGTTTGGCGTTTGGAGTTTGGCTCCTTGGCGTTTGGGCGTTTTGGATTTTGGCCTTTGGCGCTTTGGCATTTTGGAGTACGGTCTTCTTCTTTGGCCTTTGGAGCTTTGGCGTTTGGGATTTTTTCCGTGCAGCAAGGCCCACGGATTGACTAGGCTCCCTTCCCACGATGTCTGAATCTGCGCCAACCGTGTGCCTTTCAGTTGTCATTCCCGTCTTCAACGAGGAGGCCAACCTTGCCCTGCTCTTCAGCCGGCTCTACCCCGTGCTCGATCGACTTGGCCGGGCCTATGAGATCATTTTCACCAACGACGGCAGCGCCGACCGTTCGCTGGAATTGCTCCGCGCGCAGCATGCCGCGCGACCGGATGTCACGCGGGTCATCGATTTCAACGCGAACTATGGCCAGCATATGGCCGTGATGGCGGCGTTTGAGCGGGTGCGGGGCGAGGTGATCGTGACCCTGGACGCCGATCTGCAGAATCCGCCGGAGGAGATTCCGAAGCTGTTGGAAAAGATTGACGCCGGCCACGATTATGTCGGCGGCTTCCGGTTGAACCGGCAGGATTCGATTTTCCGGACCTGGGCTTCGAAGCTGATCAATCTGGTGCGACGAAAGACGACGAACATTGAGATGACCGACCAGGGTTGCATGCTGCGCGCCTACCGCCGGGCCGTAATCGACGCGGTCGTGCACAGCGGGGCGATCAACACCTTCATTCCCGCGCTCGCCTACAGCTTTTCGGGCAATCCGGCGGAGGTCGGCGTCCGGCACGAAGAGCGCCATGCCGGCGTGTCCAATTACTCGTTCTACAAGCTCGTCCGGCTCAATTTCGACCTGATCACCGGATTCTCCCTCGCGCCGCTCCAGATCTTCACGCTTTTCGCGCTGGCCTGCGCCGCCGGCAGCCTGGCCCTGGTCGCGTTGTTGTTCTACCGGCGTTTTGTGCTCGATCTCGACCGCGAGACCTTTGGCGTGTTCACGTTGTTCGGGATCCTCTTCTTCCTGCTCAGCGTGGCCATGGTCGGCATCGGTCTCATCGGCGAATACGTCGGCCGCACCTACCAGGTCGTCCGCGCCCGGCAGCGCTATTTCGTGAAGGAAATCCTGGAGACAAAGGGCTGAATCAGCCCGGGCAGATCAATGGAATCGGTTGGTGGCGGAAGCGCCGGTACAGGCGAAAATGCCGTGCATCCGTGGTAATGACCCGGCAGTCGCGATACACCTCGGACAACTGCACCACGGTGGCATCGCACAGATCCATCTCGCCGTATTTCTGTACCAGTCCGTCCAATTCCGCGGCGTGCTCGGCCACGACGGACGAGACCTGAAGCCCTCCCGCATCCACCCAGGCCAGCAGGCGTGAAACTGCCTCTTTGTGCCGGCGCAGTCGAAAACAAACCTCGGCAGTCACCGCCTCGCTGGTGTGAAGCACGTCGTCGACGGCATTTAAGGCCTCCACGCTCCAGGAATGCCACTGATCGTCCGCCGCCAGATAGCCGATCAGGGGACCGGCATCGACAATGAACCTAGTCATCGAAACCCTCGACCATCGAAAGATCCGGCCGGCCGGTCAACACGACCCCGGCGTCTTCCGCCGCCACCTCGCGGAAGGTCAGGTGCTTGCGCACCGCAACGAGATGATAAGCGGTCCCGTTCCGTTCGTCCACGATCTCGACGGTCTTTCCGCGCGCCGCGGCCGCCTTGGCGCTGGCCAGATTCTTGACGAATTCACGGGTCTTGTACCTCATGTTTGACACGCTGTTAAACGCACCTGGCAAGTCAAGCTCGCCAGCCCCTCCGGAAGTCTCCAGTTTGTCGCCCATGTCCAAACCTCGGATCCTTTTCTTCGGCTACAGCGAGGTCGGTCACGCCTGCCTCGACCTGCTGCTCGCGCGGGGCGACAACGTCGTCGCGCTCATCACCCACGAGGACAACCCGAACGAGAAGATCTGGTTCAAGACCCCCGCTGTCCTGGCCCGGGCCAGGGGCGTTCCGGTTTTCACGCCCGAAACGGTGAACACTCCGGAGTGGATCGAGCGGATCGCGGCGCTGCAGCCCGAGCTGATCCTGTCGGTGTACTACCGCAACATGATCAGTTCAAAGATCCTCGCGCTGCCGCGGCTCGGCGCGTTCAACCTGCATGGATCCCTCCTCCCGAAATATCGCGGTCGCGCGCCGATCAACTGGGCGGTTCTGCACGGCGAGCCTCGCATGGGCATGACGCTCCACCGCATGGTCAAGGCGCCGGATGCCGGCGCCATCGTCGACCAGGAGGGCGTGGACATCGGCCCGCGCGATTCGGCGGAAGTGGCCTTCCGCAAGGTGCTGCCATGCGGCCGCCGCGTGCTTGAGCGCCAGATCGAGGGGCTCCTGGCCGGCACCGCCCGGGAGACTCCGCAGGACGAATCGCAGGCCACCTATTTCGGCGGACGCACGCCCGAGGACGGCCGCATCGACTGGACGCAGACCAGCCGCCAGATCTTCAATCTCATCCGCGCCGTGACGGATCCCTACCCCGGGGCTTTTGTCAACGTCGGCCCCGCCCGGCTCATGGTGTGGTGGGCCGAACCCAAATCAATCGCCACCCAGGGCCGCCACGGACGGCCCGGTGAACTCCTTTCGCTCGACCCATTGGTGGTGGCCACCGGCGACGGCGCGTTGGAGCTCACTCGCGCCGAGTGGAAGGATCCCCAGGATGCGCCAACCCTGCGCGTGGGAAAGATCCTGTAGAGTGATTTCATAATAAGTGTGGCCGCGAGCGTGAGCGAGTGGATTGACCTTCCGCTCGCCCGGCGGGCCTTGATGGAGGGCGGTGCGCCGGCTTTCGCACAAGGCTACGGAGCGGCAGGCAGTCAACGCTGCTTTGGTCGTTCGCCCTTCTGGTTCCCAGGTCCGGGAGCAATCATGGGAGCTCGGCAAAGCCACCATCAATCCCAAGTGATTCTACAGGAGGTCGCAAAGGAAGCAGAGGCCTGACCATGTAGGAGCCTGCTTGCCCGCGCCGCGGCGGCGGGGCTTGCAGGCGATTCGCTTATTGCTCGGGCGCCGAAGCGACCCAAACGATCTGAGGATCGGCCCGATTCTCAGCCTGGGCGCCGGAGACATCAATCTTTCGGAAGGCCCCAGAGTCCCGCCGAGACAAGTTGCCGTCTTTCTACTGCGGTCACGGGCCGGCCCCCGTGAGCTGCGATGATCCGGCGCGCCTCCCGCGCTGTGAGTATTTCGCCCGCACCGCGCCGCAACGGATCGGGCAGGGACGGAATGCGCGTCCGGCTAGTTCTCTTCGAAGATGCGGACGTAGTTTTCATGGTTCGCCTTGAAGTCGGAGATCGCCAGGTCGAGTACCCGGCCAAACGACATTTTGGAAAACCAATGCTTGGTGAGCAAACCTTTCTTCCGCGCTGGACGGATCCGGCGCCCAAGGGTTTTTGCATGGTACACAGATCCCAGTTGGCCGCAGCCCAACTGCCATGAGTATTGCACCCAAGCTTGATGACCAAACGTGGTCTGAAGCGGCTTGATTTGAACTTGGTGGTGAGAATCAGGGCCAGTGCCTGCATCCGGCACCCGGACAGGTGAACCACCATGGCACCATGACACCAAGATCGGGGGAGAAGTGCCCACCCAGCGCCGCCCGAAGCGTCCGGCCTCGACCTTCCGCCTTCGCTCGATGAGCTTCGGTGGACAGGCCATCGTCAGGCCTGCCAGCACCGGGCGGCGATGCTGCGGATTGTCGGCGCTGCTGCGAATGTCGCCGCACCAGACGCTCATTGGGCAGCGACCCGCAGACACGGGCCGCCACGGCTTTCGGACGCTCCAGGAGGAACGCCTACCGGCCGCAGCGGCAGCCGCGTCTTTTCCCCTCATCGGGGCGCGGGGACGCCGGTTAGGCTGGTAACCTCTTGGCTCGGGCCGGACAGCCCATGGCCACCCGGCATCGCGCAAAGCGTCCCCGCCTAGGGAGCCGACACCACCAACACACAACGAAACCCGTAGATACCGTAGCGATCGCCGGGAGCATCGCTGCCGCGGTACGACGAGAGCAGGGTGTCGGATCCGAGATTGATGAACGAGCCGCCCCGCAGCACCCGCGAGCCGTTGCTACCGTTATAGAAGTCTTCACACCACAGCCACACGTTGCCAGTCATGTCATAAAGTCCGTAGCGGTTGGCGCCGAAGCTGCCAACAGGAGAGGTCCGGGGATAGCCATCATTGTATCCTTCGATCACACTCCAATTCGAAGGCCAATTGCCATCGCGAACTTCGGTTCCAGCGAAGTTCCCTGCCCCGCGCGGCGGAGGCCATTGCGTGCCCCAGGGGTAAACGCCCGGAATTCTCCCATCCTTGCTCTGAGGCGTACCACCCGACTGCTCGTTCAGCCCTGCTGCGACGCTCCACTCGGCGTCGGTCGGCAAGCGGTATTCCTGGTTCGCCGCCAGCCGGCCTTCGCGCCGCTCCTTCTCCGTCAGCCACTGGCAGAACGCTTTCGCGTCGTCCCAATTGACTCCGCACACCGGATGCGTCGGTCCCTGCGGGAATCCCGGGCTTCGCCAGCTGTCGCCGCGCTGCTGCCACCCGTCGTTGCCAATCGAATACATGCCTCCTGTGGCATCGTAGCTCGTTTCCTTCACAAAAGCTTCGAAATCCTGCACCCGCGTGTCCCAGATACAGAACAACACGCCGGTGCCCAGCACGGGTGCGAACTTCATCCCGAGCGTGTTCTCCCACGCCTGGCCGGGTTCGGGATAGGTCTGCTTCTCCAGCGCCGCTGACACCCCCGCGGTCCGGTTAGCCGCAACAGTTGCCGTGCACGTTGCCGATTTGTAGCCCTTGAGTTCGAACCTTAGCATGTATGTGCCCGGCGGCAGTGCGCCGCGAAATGGCGTCAGGTTCTCCACCTTGGTCGCGTTGTCTGAGAACACCGCTTCGTGCAGATCCCCGCCGTTGATGAAAACCCGCGCGCCTTGCGGCACGCTGCCAAAATCCACCGTGCCCGGCTTCGGCTTGAGCTCCACGTTCACCGCCGTCGTCTCCTGGTCGCGCACGTTCACCACCTGCCGCCAGGGTTCGTAGTCGGGATGCGTGATTTCGACGGTGCGCGAGCCGACTTCAAGACCTTCGAGCACGAATGGCTCGTTGGCGCCAACACGCGCCACCTCGATGGGCTTCCCATCGATCCGCAATCCAACAGCGGCAATTGAGAATTGGCTATCGGTCATGCGCAGCGCGATTCCGCCGGCCTCGGCCACCAGAGTGCCGACGTTCAACGTGCGCGCTTCCTTCGGTTTGAGCGTCACGCTCTGGTCCACGCGCCGGTACCCGTGCTGGAACACTTCGATCCGCAGCGCCTGTTCGCTTGGCTGCTTCTTGATGGTCGCCGGAGTCGATCCGGCCACCGTTCCATTCACCCGCACTTCCGCGCCGGTCGGCACCGAGAACACCCGCAACTCCGCAGGCAACGGCGCCTGCTCCGGAGCCACTTTGACCGTGCGGCCGATCACCAGTTCGACTCCGGGCACGGTCACCGGCGCACAGTCGGCGTGCTCAAGCTTCAGTGTGTAGCGCCCCACGGTGAGCAGATTCGCGACGTCGAGCACTCCGCCCGCCGGCACGCTGCCCACGCGCGTCTCCCGCCCGCGCTCGTCCACCGCGATCACCTCCGTGCCGGGCCGGGCCGTGACGCTCACCTCGCCGCGCACCGGCACCAGCCTGGCTTCGAAGTTTCCGCGTCCGTCTTTCACCGTCACCCGGGTCGTGAACGGCTGATAGCCCGGCGCCTGCACGGTCAGCTCCTGTTCGCCATCGGGCAGGCCTTTCAGCTGTGCCTTGCCGTCCTTGACTTCGATATCCGACAGCGGACCCAGCCAGAGCCGCGCGCCGACGTCGGGCGGATCGACGGTGACGGCGAAGCCGGCAGTCAACGCGGCGTCCGCTCGCTTGGCGCTCGCAGCCACGGAATCCACTCGCCCGTTCGACGAGCTCAGGGCCCCGAGCCTGCCTGCGGTGAGCTTGTCGAACCCGTCGAGGGGCTGGCGCTCGTGGCCACCAGCAGTCGCGGAGTCGTTCGTTGCGCCGGCCGGCGCGGCAGTCGAACGCGGCCAGAACGCGTAGGCCAGTACGCCCAGCGCCAGCGCAATTACAACGGCGACGAGCAGAGGTCGGCTCTTGCGCTTGGCGTGCTGCCGTGGAAGCGCAGGCTGAAGCTCTGCGCTACGGCCCGCCGCATCCGTAGCGCGGTGCTTTAGCCCGCGCTCGGCATCGTCTTCGTTCGGCACCGCAGGCTGACGCTCGGCGCGGCGTGTGGCAGCGTCGTCGATGTTTTGCCTGGCACGTTCGCGCTCTGCGCGGCGCGCAGCCCGTCCCGCCTTCCTCTTATCCGCGCCATCCGCAGAATCCGCGGTTCCTCCGGTTTGCTCATCGTCGGTTCGGCTACGGCGGAGCGGCTCTCTGACATCCGCGGTCAAATTGAGTCGCCGCGCCACCTCGGCCGCCGACTGCGAACGATCTTCCGGCTTCTTCGCCAGGCAGGCCAGGATCGTCTCCTGCCACGCGTCCGGAATCGGCGGCAGTGGCTCCGTCACTTCGTTCTCAGCCGCCAGTTCCGCCCGCCGTTCATCCAGAGGATCGGGAGTCCGCTCCTTGATCTGAGTCATCAGGCTGTAGGCGTCCCCCCTGAAAAATGGCGGCTTGCCGGTGAGCAGTTCGTAAAGCGTGGCGCCCAGGGCATAGATATCGTCCGTCGCCATCGGCCTGTCGCCCGCCAATTGCTGAGGGCTCATGTAGGGTAGCGTGCCGCTGGTGGCCCCTGCATGGCCGGTGATGCGCGTGTGCGACTCGCTCAGGCTGCGCGCGATCCCGAAGTCCGTCACCTTCAACCGGCCGTCGCGCGTCACGAGCAGGTTGGCAGGCTTCAGATCGCGGTGGACGATCTTCGCGTCCTGGTGCGCGTATTCGAGCGCGGCGCAGAGCTGCGCCACGAGCGGCGCCAGCGCGTCGGCGGCAAACACCTTGCCAGGCTGTTCCATCCGCAGATGCGTCATCGTCCGTCCGTCAACGTACTCCATCGACACCGCCGCCATCGCGTCGTCCCGCACGAAATCGTGGATCCGCACAATATTGGCGTGCGTCAGGCGGCGCGCCCGCCGGGTTTCCTGCCGCAGCTCATCCACCGCCGCCGGATCGAGGGCCACGACTTCGGGAAGGAACTTCAGCGCCACCACCTCGCCCAATTCGTTGTCCCGCGCCCGCCAGACGATGCCCATGCCGCCCCGGCCGGCCACCGCTTCAAGCGTGTAGCGGCCGAACACCCTCCCTCCAGCCGCAAGTCCAACCCGGGTTGCGAAATCCTCCGGATCCACGCGCCGTATGGGGTCATCGTCGGCCATGATCGAGACAGCTTGCGGAATCACGCCGCGCCTTCAACGGAATATTCCGGCCGCTAGGTTCCTACGGCGAAGTCACCGGCGCAAAAATGATCCGGAAACCGAGGCTGAGATTGCGGTAGTCCGGAGGATGCCTGAACCGGTCGGCCGAGCGGCAATTTCGCCCGGGATCCGCCCAACCGCCGCCGCGGATGACGCGAGCGGAGCCGGAAGCCGGCCCTGTCGGATCCGTGACACTGCCGCCCGGATACGTGCCATACCAGTCCCGGCACCATTCCCAAACGTTGCCGTGCATGTCGAAAAGTCCCCACGCATTCGCCTGTTTCAGTGCGACAGCATGCGTCGTGCTGCCACTGTTCAGGCTGTACCAGGCCATTGCGTTCAAACTTCCGGCATAGTCCCCTTTGGTCCCCGCCCGACACGCGTATTCCCACTGCGCCTCAGTCGGAAGCGTATACTCGTAGCCCTCCGGAAGGCGCGCCGCCGCCCGCTCGCGTTCCGTCAGTTTCTGGCAGAACTGCATCGCGTCGTTCCATGACACCTGCTCCACCGGTGCGTCGCGCCCAGGCTTCTTAAAGTTCGCCGGATTGGCCCCCATCAACGCTTCCCACTGGCCCTGGGTAACCTCGGTCCTTCCCAGCCAGAAACCCCGCGTCAACGTGACGCGCGTCAACGGCCTTTCGTCGCTGTCGCCCTTATCGCTGCCCAACGCGAACACGCCCGGCTGGACAAACACCATCGACAGATTCAGGTCCGGCACCGTCCACGCCTGTCCTTCCTCCGGGCCGGTGACCTTGTCCAGCACCAGGGACACTTCCGCCGTGCGATTAGGTGCCACTGTGACCGTACGCGTCACCGACCGGTAGCCCTTGAGTTCGAATCGCAGCGTGTAGGCGCCCAACGGCAGCCCGCTCCGCAGCGGTGTCAGCATTTCCGACTGCGTCTGGCTGTCAACCAAGGTCGCTTCGTGCCGGTCCCGGCCGTTGAACACCACTCGCGCCCCGGAGGGCGTTGTCTCGCAGGCCACGAATCCCGGCTTGGGCTTGAGCACCACGTCAACCGCCGTCGTCTGCTGGTCGCTCACGGTCAAGTCCCGCCGCCACGGTTCGTAGTCGGGGTGCGCGATCACCACGATGCGCGAGCCGATTTCGAGACCTTCGATCAAGAATGGCCCCATGCCGACCAGCGGTGGCACCTCGATCGAACGTCCGTCCACCGAGATATGCGCCTGGTCGAAGCGAAAATCGGAATCGGTGGCCCGCAATTCGATCCGGCCGCTTTCCGCCGTCAGTTTGCCAGCGTTCACCGTGCGGGTCTCCTTCGGCTTGAGCGTCACGCTCTCCTCCATCCGCCGGTAACCGCGCAAAAACACCTCGACCCGCAGCGCCTGGCCGGCGGCCTGATTCTTGATGGTCGCCGGCGTCACACCGGCCGCCGTTCCGTTCACCCTCACCTCCGCCCCAGCCGGCACCGAAACGACCCGCAACTCCCCCGGCAGCGGCACCTGCTCCGGCGCCACCTTGATGGTGCGGCCGATCACCAGATCGACCTCGGGCACGGCCACCGGCGTATAGTCGGCATGTTCGAGCTTGATGGTGTAACGGCCGACATTGAGCAGGTTCGCCACGTCGAGCACCCCATCTGGAGGGACGGCGCCAAGCACCGTTTCCCGGCCGCGCTGGTCCACCGCGGTCACCTGCGTGCCAGCCCGGGCCTTCACGATCATGGAGCCGCGCACCGGCACCAGCCTGGCTTCAACGCTCCCCCCTCCATCTTTCACGACGATCCGCGTCGCGAACGGCTGATAGCCCTGGGCCTCCACCGTGAGCACCTGCTCGCCCTCGGGCAGATCCTTCAGCAACGCCCGGCCGCCTTTGATCTCCACATTGGAGAGCGAGCCCAGCCAGAATCGCGCGCCCGCGTCGGGCGGATCGACCGTGATGGAGAATCCCCGGACTTCCGCTGGCGCAACCGGTGCGGCCAAACCGGAGGCGGCTGCGGCCGCCTGCACCGCCGGCGCCGCTGCAGATGGTGCGCGTTGCTCTGCCTGACCTGAACCGATATCCGCCGCCGGCACTGCCGGCCCCGGAGTCGGTGCGCTCGGGATTGCCGGGCCCGAGCTGCCCTCTGCCACGTTGCCGGCCGGCTTCCTTACGCGGGGCCAGAGCAGATAGCCCGCCACACCGAGAACGACGGCTGCAAACCCCGCCGCCAGCAACGGCAACTTCGCATTCCGATGAAGAAATCCCGATGGTCGTTCTCCGGTCGCCTCCGCGACCGCGTGCCTGCCACCGGTGCCATCCGTAAACCCCAAGGCGAGATTGAGCCGCCGCGCCACCTCGTCGGCCGATTTCGGCCGCTCCTGCGGATCCTTCGCCAGACACGCTTGAATCGTCTCCTCCCATCCCGCTGGCAACGGCTCCAAGCCAAGCGCCGTCAGGCGTTCGTTCAGCGGCTTCGGCATTACCTGGCGAATCTGGGTCGCCAGGTCGCCGGTATGGAACGGCGGCTTGCCGGTCAGCAATTCGTAGACCGTGGCACCGAACGCATAAAGATCATCGCTCACCGCCGGCTCATCGCCCATCAATTGCTGGGGACTCATGTACAGCAGCGTGCCGCTGGTGTTGTTGGCCCTCCCGGTCAACCGCGTGTGGGTGTCGCTCAGGCTCCGGGCAATTCCGAAATCCGTAACCTTGAGATGCCCCTCCTTGGTCACGAGCAGATTGGCCGGCTTGAGATCCCGGTGCACCACTTTCGCCACTCGGTGCGCGTAGTTCAACGCAGTGCAGAGCTGTTCCACCAATGGCCGCACTTCTGCAAAGCTCAGGCAGCCACCCGGAGCCGACGCCTTGCGCTTCGCCAGGCTCTCCCCGTCAACATATTCCATCGAGATCGCCGCCAGGGGACCGTCCTGCACCAGATCAAACACCCGCACGATGTTCGGATGCGTCAGTTCGAGGCATCGCTTGGTCTCCCGCAACAGATCGCGCACCGCCTCCGCATCCCCCGCCACCACCTCCGGGAGCAGCTTCAACGCGACTGGGCGGTCCAGACGTTCGTCGCGCGCCTTCCAGACAACACCCATTCCGCCCCGGCCGGCCAGCGATTCCAACAGATAGCGGCCAAATACCAACCTTCCGGGCGAGAGTCCGCGCCCTTTCAGCAAATCAACGGAGTCTACACGCCGGGTGGGGATGTCGCCGGGGTCGGCTCGCCGGGTCGGACCGTCGCCAGGGTCGGCGGGTTCGAACGGAGTATCGTCGCTGGCCACGCTCTCGATCACTGACGGCGTTCCGCCGCGCTTTCAACGGAAATTCCCGCTGGAAACGGATGCAACTGCCGATTGACGGTTGTCGGGGGCGATTTCCGGACGTAGCGCAGGCTTCCAGCCTGCTTCACCGTCAATCGGGAAACACGCCCGCTGGAAACTGGCCGACTTTCTTTTCGTGTCTTTTGCCGGCTTTCATGGTTAATCCTCCCACCTAAAACCCATACTCATGCCCCTCAAGGTACTGATTCTCGGCGCCAATGGTTTCATCGGGAGTTCGCTGACCCACGCGATCCTCAAGCAGAAGGATTGGGATGTCTACGGAATGGATGTGGGCGACCACAAGCTCGGCAACTGCCTCGGCAATCCGCGGTTCAAATTCGTCGAGGGCGACGTCACCATCTCTCGCGAATGGATCGAATACCACGTCAAGAAATGCGACGCGGTGCTGCCGTTGGTGGCGATCGCGAATCCCGCCCAGTACGTCAAGGATCCGCTGAAGGTGTTCGAACTCGATTTCGAGGCGAACCTCGAGACCGTGCGCAAGTGCGCGAAATACAAAAAGCGCATCATCTTTCCCTCGACCTCCGAGGTCTACGGCATGTGCCCCGATGCCGAGCTCGACGAGGAGACCAGCTCCCTGGTCTACGGGCCGATCGACAAGCAGCGCTGGATTTACGCCAGCTCGAAGCAATTGCTCGACCGGGTCATCTACGCCTACGGCGTGCGCGATGGCGTCGACTACACGCTATTCCGCCCGTTCAACTGGATCGGGCCCAAACTCGACAATGTCTTCGAACCCAAGGAGGGCAGCTCGCGGCTGTTCACCCAGTTCATTTCGAATGTCATCTTCAAGAAACCGATTCAGCTGGTCGACGGCGGCAAACAGGGACGGTCGTTCACGTTCATCGACGACGGCGTCGACGCGCTTTTGCGTATCATCGAGAACCGCGACGGCTGCGCCTCCCGCCGCATCTTCAACATCGGGAATCCGAAGAACAATGTGAGCGTGGCCGAACTCGCAGCCCTGATCATTGCCGCCTTCAAGAACTACCCGGAATACCGCGAGCACGCGGAGCAGGCCCAGCTCGTGGTCGTGCCGTCCGGGACCTATTTCGGCAAATACTACCAGGACATCCAGAACCGCGTGCCGGCGATCGCCAACGCCGAGAAATACCTTGGCTGGAAGCCCAAGGTCGACCTTCCGACCGCGATCCGGCTGACGCTCGACTACCACCTCGCGCACAAGGACTACGAACTGGAATAGGGAAGGCAGGGCGCGACCATTGAGCGCGCCGCAAACATTTCGACGGCTGGTCCAGTGATCGCGCCCTACCTTCCCTATTCCATGCCTCCAACCCGCCTCGCCCTCAAAGTCGACGTTGACACCGACCGCGGCACGCGGATTGGCGTGCCGAATCTGGTGGCCGACTGCAGGGAATTCGGCATCCCCGCGAGCTTTCTGTTTTCCCTCGGTCCCGACCAGACCGGGCGGGCCATCACCCGGATCTTCCGGCCGGGTTTTTTCAAAAAGGTCAGCCGGACCAGCGTCGTCCAGATCTACGGCATCCGGACGCTGCTCAACGGCACGCTGCTCCCGGCGCCGCACATCGGCCGCCGCAATGCCGACACGATGCGGGCGGTCCGCGATGCCGGGTTCGAAGTCGGCATTCATTGCTACAACCACTATCGCTGGCAAGACTACGTGAACCGCATGAATCTGGCGGAGATTCGGGCCGAATTCTCCGCCGCCCGGGACGAATTCAGGCGGGTGTTCGGAGGCGAAGCTCTCATCGCCGGGGCTCCGGGCTGGCAGAGCAACGCACTCAGCCGCGAGGTCTACGACGAGGCCGGTCTCGTTTATGCGAGCGACACCCGGAACGGTGGACCCTTTTTCCCGCGCATCGGCGGCCGGGTTTTCAAGACCATCGAGATCCCGAGCACCCTGCCCACGTTCGACGAGCTGCTGGGTCGGCCTGAGTTCCCCGACGACCGCATCGTGCCGCACTATCTTTCGCTGCTCAGCGCCGACCACCTTAACGTTTTCACGATCCACGCGGAGATCGAGGGGATGGGCAAACGAGATCTCTTCCGATCGTTGCTGCGCGCGTGCCGGGAGCGCGGGGTTGAATTCGTACGAATGGATCAGCTCGCCCGCGAACTGCTCGCCGACCGCGCAGCCATTCCCGTCCGCGACCAGGTCTTCGCCGCGATCGACGCCCGTTCCGGGGTTGTGGCCACCCAAGCCTGAGCCTGGGCAGGTCGCCGTGCGGCGACCTGCCCAGGCTTGGCCGGATCGATGCAAATCGTAGGAGCGAGCTTGCTCGCGATATAGAGGGCGAAATCGCCTGGATCGAAATGTCATCTATTAGTTGACATCGGCCCCCGGGGCACATCGCCAGACGCCACGCCGCGATGCAATTCCATGATTCTCTGGAGACGCGGCGCCTTCGCCGCATATTCGACCGGCGCGCGCGACAGGGGCGTCGCGTCTCCAGGGAATCATGTGGCTCAGCGCCGGTCAACCCGCCAGAAAAGCCACAGGCCCACGCCGACAAAGATTACATTCGGAAGCCACATGAGCAGGTCGGGGCGAAGCTCCGGGTGTCGCTGCATCCAGCCCACCGCGATCGTCAAAAAATAATAACTGAGCGCCAGTGCGAGCGCCAGTCCGAGGTTGGCCGATGTTTCGCGCCGCGAGACCTTGATCCCCAACGGCACTCCCACAAGGGCGAAGGAGAAGACTGCGAAGGCCATGGTAAACTTGTCCTGAACCACCATCCGCAACCTCATTCGGTCGAGATCGCGCTGCGGCTGTTCCGCGGGCGGCACCGGGCCGGCCAGCCGCCGCCACTCCGCCTGCAGCAGCGGGAAGGTGTACCACTGCAGCTTCGGATGAAACGCGCTTTGCCCGAACAGGCCTCCAAGTGGCAGGCGCACACTGGTGCTCTCGGAACTCAGGGTCGGCCGCTGAACCGAAAAATCCTCGGGGTTCTTCCCGTTCCGTGTCTCCACTTGAATCTGGTGGAGATTCAGAATGAGTTCGCTCGTGTGTTCATCAAAACCAAAGGTACCCGATCCCGCCCGGACGGAGTTCTTCACCCGTCCCTGCTCGTCGAGCTCCCACAACCAAAAATCCTTCACCCCCTGGCCATTCTTCTCTCCGACATAAAGCACCTTGCCGGGAAAATCCCGGATGAAGGTCCGGGGCACAATGAAGCTGAGCGGATTCTTGCGCACGGCATTGCCGAGCTCGACGTGGTACACGACCCGCGCCCAGGGCATGACCTGAAAATTGATCGCCAGGTCGGCAAGCATGCCCAGCGCGGCGAGAATCAGGATCGGACGCGCCACCCATGGCAGGCTCAATCCCGCCGCCCGGATCGCCGTGATCTCGTGCTCGGCCGACATCCGCCCCAGCACCAACAGCACGCCCGTCAACACGCCGAAGGGAAGCGCATACGAGAGGACGAACGGCGGGATCAGCAGCAGCAGTTCGACGAACAGCTCCGGCGCCAGCTGCCCTGCGACCAGAAAGCCGAGGAGATCCTTGACCACGTTGCCCACCGTCAGGACAAACGCGAACAACCCGACTGCCGCCGCGCAGGAAAAGAAGACACCGTTGAAGATGTGCCGCTGCAGAAGGTTCATCCGCCATCTTGCTTAACAAGAACAAGCCGCAGCGCACGAAGGAAATTCGGGGAACTCGTAGCGGCGCGGCGTCCCGCGCCGCCGGAGCCGCACGCGGCTCCGCTGCCTCGGGCAATCAATGGCACCCGGCCCGCTTTGACTTCTGCGCGCCCTTGGTGTTTTTCGTGGCGGGATGAAATTTGAACCGGCCAGGCCGTCCATTCACGGCGAGACCCTCGCTTCGCTCGGCACCCGCCTCTCCGAGGTCGGCGAACCGGCCTACCGGGCGCGGCAAATCCTCGACTGGCTCTACAAGAAGCGCGCCACCGGGTGGGACCAGATGACCAATCTCTCGCTGCGGCTTCGCGCCTGGCTGGCCGACACATTCGACCTTGACGCCACTGCCCTGGTGCTCGACCGCCAGTCGGAAGATGTCACCGATAAACTGCTCCTCGAACTCCGCGACCAGTCGTTGATCGAGACCGTCATCATCCGCGCGCCCCAGGAAGGCGTGGGGCTCGATCACTCCCGCAAGACGATTTGCATCTCGACCCAGGTTGGCTGCGCCATGGGCTGCAAATTTTGCGCCTCCGGTCTCGCCGGCCTGAAACGCGACCTCTCGGCCGGCGAAATCGTGCATCAGCTCGTCCAGGTCTGCCGCCGCGAGGACGCGCGCACGCCGCGCGCCCGGGCCGAGCTGGCTTCCTTCGACAACATCGTCGTCATGGGCATGGGTGAGCCGCTGCACAACTATGACAGCCTCCTGTGCGCCCTGACCATCCTGAATGCCGAGTGGGGACTCGGCTTCGGCGCCCGCCGGATCACGCTTTCCACCAGCGGCATCGTGCCTAGAATCCTGCAACTCGCCGACGAGCCGGTTGGCTTCCGGCTCGCGGTCAGCCTCCATGGCGCCACGAACGAGGTGCGGGAGCAGATCATGCCGATCAACCGGCGTTGGCCGTTGGAAGAGCTCATCCCGGCGATCCGCGTGTTCGCCGAGAAACACGGCCGGATGGTGACACTGGAGTTCATCCTCATCGAGGGTGTCAACGACACGCCGGACCAGGCCGCGAAACTGCGCGACATCGCCGGTGATCTCCACGCCCATGTCAATCTCATCCCCTACAACTCCGTGGAAGGACTGCCGTGGAAACGCCCGGGCCTTGCGCGGCAGCACGAGTTCGTGGACGTCCTGCGTGAACGTGGCGTCTCGGTGACCCTCCGCCGCGAAAAAGGCGACGACATCGACGCCGCCTGCGGTCAGTTGCGTCTGAAGACGGAGAAGGATCGCGGCGGGCAGGTGGCGACCGGCTGACGGCAATGCCGGCGATTTCACGCGCAGAACCACTCGCTGGCGCTCGTGGCCACGAGCGCCAGCGAGTGGGAATTCAGCAAAGAGTGAACGACGTCGCTGCCAGGCGCACTGGAACCGCGCGAATTTTTCTCTTGAAAGCCGTAACCAGTTTTCCAAAACGAACGTCTCCCAGAGTCTGCGGCGCGGCAGAAAAGATCGCTTTCCCTCCGACCCGCATGGCACACTCTGGTGCAAATCCTCTTCCGCTCCCTATGATCGAAGTCCAAGGTCTGGTGAAAAACTATGGCACCCTCCGCGCCGTGGATGGTGTGTCCTTCAAAGTCAATCGTGGTGACATCCTTGGATTCCTGGGCCCGAACGGCGCAGGGAAGTCCACGACCATGAAGATGATCACGGGTTTCCTCCGCCCGACCGCCGGCAAGGCGCTGGTCGGCGGCTGCGATGTCGCCGTTGACCCGGTGCCGGTCAAGCGCATGATCGGCTATCTTCCGGAGAACGCCCCTTCCTACCCGGAGATGACAGTCGAGGAGTTTCTCGGGTTCATCGCCGAAGTCCGCGGTTTTCGCACGGCAGCACAGAAGCAGCCCCGCATCGAACACGTCATCGGACTGTGCCACCTGACCCAGGTACGGCGGCAGACGTTTGAAACCCTTTCCAAGGGCTTCAAGCAACGCGTCGGCTTTGCGCAGGCCCTGCTTCACGATCCGCCGGTGCTGGTGCTCGACGAGCCCACGGACGGCCTGGATCCGAACCAGAAATTCGAGGTGCGGAACCTCATCAAGCAGATGGCGGCGGAGAAGACGATCATCCTCTCGACCCATATCCTTGAGGAGGTCGAGGCCATATGCACGCGCATCATCATCATCAGCCGCGGAAAGGTCGTTGTTGACCAGACCCCCGACGAACTGCGCGCCAGCCATGCCGGTGCCCGCCTGGACGAGATCTTCCGCAGCCTCACGCAAACCGACACCTGAAAACCCTGAAAGAAGAAACCGGGAAATCGGGAAACACCGCAATCCCGTCTTCCCGTTTCCGGGTTTCCCGTCTTCAAAGCCCCAGCTTCCCTTTCCCAGCCCGCCTCCAACCGTTTCGCGGTTTCCAAGTTTCCCTCTTTCCAAGTTTTCCTCCGATGTCCCAGATTCCGCCTCTCTTCAAACGCGAGTTCCTCGGGTATTTTCGCTCGCCCGTCGCGTACGTGTTCCTGGTTGTATTCCTGGTTGCGTCCGTCGGCTGCGCCTTCTTCCTCGGCCGGTTCTTCGACGCCAACAGCGCCAGTCTTGACCGGTACTTCGAATATCTGCCATGGCTCTTCATCGTTTTTGTCCCGGCCGCCGGCATGCGCCTCTGGGCCGAGGAAAGGCGCTCCGGCACCATTGAGCTGCTGTTCACGCTCCCGGTCACCACCCTCGAGGCAGTCACCGCGAAGTTCCTCGCCGCCTGGGCCTTCCTGTGCATCTCCATCCTGCTGAGCTTCCCCATGGTGCTGACGGTGGCATACCTCGGCGATCCGGATTGGGGGATCCTCGCCTCCGGTTACCTCGGAATCGTGCTCATGGCCGGCAGTTATCTCGCAGTCTGCTCCCTCACCTCAGCCTTCACCAAGAATCAGGTGATCAGTTTCGTGATCAGCGTGTTCATCTGTTTCGTGCTGGTCCTTCTTGGCTGGAGCGTTTTCACCGATTTCCTTGGCGGCTATCTGGCGCTGCCCTCCTGGATCGTGGACCTCATCTCGAACTTCAGTTTCATCACCCACTTTGAGGGTTTTTCCAAGGGCATCATCGATCCCAAGGATGTCGTCTTCTTCCTCTCCCTGGCGGGCTTCTGCCTGTTCCTGAACGTGCTCGCGCTGGACCGCTAACCGCACCCTTTTCCTCATCCCGATCGCCCGATGAAATCCGGAATCAAATTTCTCTCTGTCTTCCTGCTGTTCGCCGGCCTCGTCCTGGTCAACTACCTCGCGTCGTCCATTCCCTTCCGGCTCGATCTTACCGGCGAGAAGATCTACACGCTCTCAACCGGAACCAAGGCGCTCCTTGGCCGGATTGAAGAGCCCATCGAGCTCGATTTGTATTTCTCCCGGAGCTCCCGCACCCTGCCGATCTGGCTCAAGAACTACGCCGAACGCGTGCGGGAGATGCTCGGGCAGTACGTGCGCTCCGCCCACGGCAAGATCACCCTTCGCATCATTGATCCGACGCCCGACACCGCGGACGAGGAGAAGGCCACGGCCGCCGGCATCGTGGCGCAGTCCTCGTCGGCCAACGGCGAACAGTTCTACTTCGGCCTCGTCGCGATCCAGGCCGAACAGCAGAAGGTCATCCCCGCGCTGGTCACCGAGCGGGAACAGTTTCTCGAATACGATCTCTCGCAACTGCTCTACCAGGTCCAGCTGCTCGACCGCCCCAAGCTCGGCCTGATCAGCGGGGTGCCGCTGCGGCCCCAGATGGATTACATGGCGATGCAGAGCGGCCGGATGCCGCAAAGCCAGATGGTTCTCACCGAGTGGGAGAAGACGTTCACCATCGTCGATGTGGAGGCCTCAGCCGACTCCCTGCCTGCCAACCTCGACGTCCTCGCCGTCATCCATCCCCAAAACCTCTCGAAGAAGCTGCAGCTCGCCATTGACCAGTTTTTGCTCGGAGGCAAACCGGTCTTCATCGCGGTTGACCCTTCCTCCCGCTATTTCCGGTCCCGCAGCAATCAGATGGCAATGATGGGCGGCCCCACACCCAATGTCTCAAGCGACCTGCCTGACCTGTTCAAGGGCTGGGGCATTGTCTACAACCCGCAGGAAGTCGTCGGCGACCCGGAGAATGCCACCCAGGTGCAGGTGTCGGTCGGCAACGTGGTTTCATATCCGATCTGGCTCAATCTTACCAAGGATTCGCTGAACGCCACCGCCCTGCCGACCAGCCAGCTCGAGTCGATGCTCCTGGTCGAAGCCGGCAGCTTTTCGCTTCGGGACGGGACCGGGCTGACGTTCACCCCGTTGATCGAGTCTTCATCCATGAGCGGCGCCCTGCCGGGCATGGTCGTGAACATGGCCCCGCCTGACGAGCTTGGGCGGCAGATCACGGCGTCGGGCAAGAAGGTTCTCGCCGCGATCATTCAAGGGAAGTTCAACAGCGCTTTTCCCGATGGCCTGCCGGCTGAACCAACCGCGAAGGAAAGCGCGCCGCCGGATGACAAATCGGCCGGGACGGCCAAGACCGACGCCGCAAAGCCGGCCAACCCCGCCGAACCGAAGGCCGCGGCCGCGCCGGAGACTCCCGCCAAGACCCTGGCAACCCTCAAGACTTCCACCGGGAAATCCACGCTGATCCTCATCGCCGACACCGACTGGCTGTTTGACGATTACAGCGTCCGCAAGATGAACTTCCTCGGCACCACCGCCGCCGAGCCCATCAACGACAACCTCGACTTTGCCGCCAATACGCTGGATTTCCTCTCCGGATCACAGGACCTCATCTCCATCCGCGGCAAGGGCATCTCGCTACGGCCGTTCAAGGTGGTGCACGAGATGGAGGTCAAGGCGCAGCAGCAATACCAGGAGCAGCTCACCGGCCTGGAAGCGCAACTCAGCAAGGTCGAGAAACAGCTGACTGAACTCGAGGGCAAGAAGACCGACGGCGGGCGCCTGGTCGCCACGCCCGAGATGACGAAGGCAATCGACGATTTCCGCCAGCAACAGGTGAAATTGCGGGGCGAGCGCCGCGAGATTCGCAAGTCGCTGCGCGAGGGAATTGCGGCGCTGGAAAACCGGCTGCTGATCGTCAACCTGCTCGGCACGCCGCTGCTCGTCGTCGTCTTCGGCCTGTGGTTCTACTACCGCCGCCGGAAATGATCTCCCGATCGTTCGAGGCGAACCCGGAAAATGCAGCGGAAACCACGGATTTCACAGATGGGCACGGATCATCAATCCGAAACAAGTCCTTAGGTTTCAATCAACCGGCGAATGAGTTTGGA
>CAWDQK010000082.1:0-13304 GCA_963804395.1 uncultured Verrucomicrobiae bacterium
GTGGGCCTGCTGGGCCTGCTGGTTCATTGGACGCGCCGCCGCTAGCACCCGGACTCCTCCGCCCTCACGCTCCTCTCACCATCGATTTCGGGTCCTGAGCTTCAGCCCTCCGCCGTTCCGTCTTTCCGTTCTTCTTCCATGCGTACGAAAGTCACCCTTGTTCTGCTGCTGCTCAACGTCGTCCTCTTCTTTTTTATCTTCGTCTTCGGGCCCAAATGGCGGACCGACGCGTTGTTGGACCAGAACCGGACGCGGGTCCTCGGGCCGGAGGCGGCGGCCATTCAATCGTTGGAGATCTCCGGGGGACGCCTTTCCGAAACAGTCCGCATCGAGAAACGAGCGGACGGATGGCTGCTGACCAAGCCGGTCGAGTGGCCGGCGAATCCGCACGCGGTGAGCCGAATCCTGAATGAGTTGATGCTCCTCGATCACTACACCAGCTTTCTGGTCAAGGATCTGGCCAAGAGCGGTCTGTCACTGGCCGACTACGGACTGGACAAGCCCCAGTTCACGCTCACCTTCACCTCCGGCAACAGCGGCGGCCTGGTCCCGGGCAATGCCGCGTCCGCTCCGGTGACGACAACCACCTTGCTCATCGGTGACATGACCAAGGTCGGCAATCGTTTGTACGTCCTTTCGCCGGACGGCAAACGGATCCATGTCGTGGGCCGCAGTCTGGCCGACAGCCTGTCGCTCACCGTGAATCAGCTGCAGGCGGATACGATCTTCAACATCCAACTGTTCGAAATCCGTTCATTCAACCTGCAGACCGGCGCCCCCGGCAACCTGCGGGTTCGTCTTCGCCACGACGGATCCCGCTGGTCGTTTGAGGCACCGATTCTGGCACGCGCCAGCCCGATCCAGGTGGAACTGGCGATCAACAGCCTGCATGGGCTTCACACCTACGCGTTCATGGAAAACGGCGCCGCACTGCCGCCGGACCGCACCGGGCTCAATAATCCCGCGTTTCGGCTGACGCTCGAGGGCAACGGCCGGCGCGAGACGCTTCTGCTCGGCAATCCCGTGCCCGTGGCGGAGGAGGCTCCGGGCTCCAAGCCGGCCGCCAGGGAGGAGCCGTCCGAACCCGCCACGGAATATTACGCCAGGATGGAGGACCGCGCCCCGATCTTCACCGTGAAGTTTCCAAACACGCTCTACACGACCCTGCGCAGCGCCCAGGAGGAACTGCGCGACCGCCACCTGCTGGATTTCGATTCCCTGGCGCTCACCTCCCTCACCCTGGTCGCGCCGAACCGTCCGGAACTGACCCTGCAGCGGTTGGGCAATCCCGAGCAACCGCAGGCCTCCGACCCGTGGCAGATCGTGACGCGGGCCACCAACCAGGCGCCCCAGACTCTGCCGGCTGAACTCCCGCTGGTTCAGCGGCTCATTGAGAAACTCCAGTCGCTCCAGGCACTGAAGTTTCTTCGCGATGCGCCGCAGAACATTGAGCTGGAGAATTGGGGATTCAACCGGCCGGAACGGGAGATCACGCTCAACTTCACGACGAAAGGCGTCCTGACGGGAGGGGGCCCGGCGGGTGCGATGCCCTCATCGGTCACCCTGTTGATCGGTGTCGCCAGCGAACGCGACGGCCTGGCCTATGCGAAGCTGGCCAACGAGCCGTTTGTTTACCTGGTCGATCCGGACATCCTGCGGCAGTCGCCGATCGCGGTGCCGTACTACCGCAGCCGCTTGTTGCGCGAACTGCCGGCGGGCGCCCGCGTCACGGGTCTGAGCCTCACCGACACGGTGACCAAGACGGTCCTTTTCGCCCGGCGCCTGCCTGATGGCGGGTCCTGGGATGGGGCGCTCGCCGCCGAACCGGAAGCGAAGCGGAACGCGTTGGTGACGGTGCTGAACCAGCTCGCCAGTCTTCGGGCTCGAAGTTTCGTGCTCGATTCGTTTCCTCCCTCGGTGGAGATCGGCGGTGAGACCCGGACCTGGAAATATGCGCTCGACGCCTCGATCGCACTCGTCGGCGGCACCGGCGGACAGACGGAGACGATCACCGTGTTCTTCACCGAACGGGTCGGCGGCGAGACCCAATTTGCCGGTTCTCCTGGATTCAACGTCGTCTTTGAGCCCGAGCAGAAGCTGCTGGACGCACTTTTCGCCCTGACCCACACCCCGCCGGAGCCGGAGGCCGCTTCCCCGACCAAACCGGCGCAGCCGGAGGCCCAGACCGCAGCTGCAAAATAGGCGGATGCTCCATCGTGGAAACGACGCTGTTGCACAGGCTGTCTTCTGGGGTGCGCCGTCCTGGTCGCGTTCTCTCGTGGCGGGCGCACCGGTGGCTTCGGGTCCCGGTTGATTCCTGCGCCGATGTCATTTCCCCGCAAGCTTTGCGCCCATGACCGTGCCTTCCAGAATCAGGTGCCCCGGCTGCCGGCGGCGAAGACGATGAACCTAAGGCAATCCGTCGGGTTTGTGCTGCATGCGTGCGGCGCGGGTGCGTTGCTGGTTTTGTTCTGGATCGTCTGGCTCGTGCTCATTGCGGGAATCGGGTTCCAGCTCTGGATCATAACCCGCCGCGAACTTTCGCTGCCCGATTTCGCGCTGCGCGCGATCGAACGGCGTCTGGCGGCATCGGAGGTCGCACCACGGTTTGGCCGCGCGGTGTTCGATCCCACCGGGAGGGTTCTGCTGGAAAACGTCGAGCTCTTCAGCCCCGATGGGGCGGTTCCAATCATCACGGTGCGGGCCGCCTATGTAAGCGCGGAATTCTGGCCGCTGCTGGTCGGCGATTTCCGGGTGCGGGAGGTCCGCCTCACCGGGTTAGATCTGCGGATTCCCGCGATGCTCTCTCCGTCGGGAACCGATGAGGCGGTGGTCAGCGACCTGGACGGCATCTTTCAAGTGCACCAGTCCGATTACACAGTCGCCGCGTGCACCTTCCGCGTCGCCGGAGTGGCGGTCACCGGGCGGGGCGGCTTCCATCTACCTGCCGGGATTCACACGCGGCCCGGTTCGATGAAGCCGCTGGACCTGGTGCTGGAACGCTACCTCCAGGCCGGGCGCGCGCTCATCGCGCTGCGGCCGCAGCTCGAAACCCTGGAAGAGTCGCACCTCGAATTGACGCTCGTTTCGTCGCCGGTCGCCGGCGCGGTGGTCGAGGCTGATCTGCTGGTCGGGTCGTCCCATCCCGACGCTGCCTGCACGGTCCGCGCGGCCCGTGCCCGCACGGCGTTTCCCCTGTTGGGCGCGGCGCCGGTGCCCGTCGCCGTCGCGATCGAGGCTCGGCGCCTGGGGTGGAGGGATCAGGTGCAGATCGAAGGGCTGCGCGGGGTCGTCGCCGGTTCGTTCGTGCCGGACCGGTTTGCATTCCTTCCGGAGACGGTGCGGATGGCGGCGGCCGGAGGCCGGGGCATGGCTGTGTCCCTGGTCGCCCCGGTCGCCGAGGTCAGGCTGGCGCAGTGGCCGCGGCTGCAGGGCGACGGCGGATTGCTGGTCGGCGGCTCCGTCGTGTCCGCGCACGCCGACGTCGAGATCAAACAAGGCGAAGGCCGGCTCGATTTGTCGGGGGCGCTGACCCCGGCCATCCTGCGCCTTGCCGCCGAGCGTTTCGGCGTTACCCCGGTCAAGTGGGTCACCCTGACCGAGCCGGCCCCGCTGCACGCGACCATCGACTTGGCCGCAGGCTGGAAACCAGTGCGAAGTGTGGCCGACTTCTCGGTCCGCCATGTGATGGCCCGCGATGTTCCGATCGATGCCGCGAGCGGGCACATCGTCTACGCCGGGCAGGCCCTCGACGTCTCGGACATCACGTTGCATCAGGGGGAGAACGAGGCGTATGGCTCCTATTCGATGGATACCGCCAGCTACGACTACCGGTTTCTTCTCCACGGCCGGCTGCGTCCGGGTGACATCTCCGGCTGGTTTACCGAGTGGTGGCCGGATTTCTGGAGCAGCTTCGATTTCACGGCGGCTCCGGCGGCCGCCGATGTTGACGTCATGGGCCGCTGGGGAACCGCGGAGAAATCCTCCGTCTACTGTTTCGCGGATGCCGCGGGACTTGGTCTCCGCAGCGTTCCCTTTGACCGGGTGCGGACCACGCTCTTCTACCAGTCAGATTGCTTCGAGGTGTTCCACTTCAATGCCGAGCATGCCGGCCATGGCGGGCGCGGATCGTTCACCGTGACGGTCAACCATGACCAGCCGGTGTTTCGTTCCATCGATTTCGATGCGGTCTCGGACCTCGACATCCACGACTGCGCGCGGATGTGGAATCCGGCGACCGTCGCCCTGGCGGCGCCGCTTCAGTTTGCCACTCCGCCAGCCATCCGGCTGAACGGACATCTCGACGGCCCCGGCACTCCCGATGGCGCGCGCGCGCACATCAGTTTCGCGGTGACGACGAACGATCATTTCACCGTGCACGGCTTCCCGCTGGACAGCGGACGATTCACCGCCGAATACGCCGACAACAGCCTCGATTCGAAAGACATCGAGATCGGATTCGCCGGAGGCACGGTCACCGGCAGGGCCAATGTCCATGGCCCCCCGGCCGCCCGCGTCCTGTCGTTCGACGCCAGTCTGGCCGGGGCGGACCTGGCCCGGGCGATTGGCATCTTCGATGAGTTTTCCACGACGGGCAGCCCGGCTGGCCCGGAACGATCGCGCGACCGCAAGGCGCGGCCGACCCCGGCCGGCAGGCTTGACGTCAAGCTGAATGCCACCGGCAGCCTGCTGCCGCCGTTCAACTTCCGGGGCGATGGCCGCGCTTCGGTCGCCGGTCAGGCACTCGGCGAGATCCATCTGCTCGGCCTGCTCTCCGAGTTGTTGAGCAAGACCCTTTTGAACTTCACCTCGCTCCGGCTCGATTCCGCCCAGGCAAACTTCCGGTTGGAAGGCAACAAGCTGGTGTTCCCGAAGGTCGAACTCCAGGGGCCGCGGGCTTTGATCAATGCCCGGGGCGAGTATTTGCTGGCTGACGGGACACTGGACTTCAACGCCCGGGTGTTTCCACTCAAGGAGAGCAAGTTCATCTTTGCGGACGCGCTGGGTGCCTTGCTTACGCCGCTCTCGGATGTCCTCGAACTCAAACTTACGGGTCCGCTCGCCAAGCCCTCCTGGGCCTTTGCCTTTGGCCCGACGAGTTTCCTGCGTGCGCTCACCCGGCCGGCCAATGGCCCCACGCCAGCCCCGGTCTTGTCCGCGCCGTCGTCTTCGCCGCCCGGCGTCCCGCCGGGGCCGCCCCTGCTGCCCTGACCGGCGGGAGATCTTGCCGGGGGCGCCGACGTTCCTGGTGGCCGCGATTCCAAACCAGAATCCGCCAGACGGGCCTGAAACGGCGTCCGGATTGAGAAACACGTTGCCCTGTGGCCGGCTGAAGACCTAGCTACCGCTTGCGCACCCATGGCCCGCTCAACCCCTGCTTCCGCTCGCGACTGGCTGACCCAATCCCTGATCGTTGGAAGCGGGTTGCTGGTGTTGGTCGGGGCCTCGGTGCTGGCGGGCCGGGAACCGTGGATTGACGCGCTTCTTCGTATCCAACCCGTCGCGACTCCGATGCGGGTGGAGACGGCGGTCAGCATCCTCCTGCTCGGCGTTGCGCTCCTCGGTCTGGAGGCAAACGCCGGGCGCCTGGCCTGGATTGCCGCGATCCCCGCCGGCATCGGCTTCCTGGTCCTTTTCCAGCGGGTCGCCAGCTGGGCTCCGTCCCTGGAGGAAATTGTTGCCCGCCTGCGCCTTTCCGCGGACTCGGGAATGGTTGACCCAATGCCGGGGTTGTCGGCCATTGCGGTTCTGGTCGCCGGGATCTGCCTCCTTTGGTTCCAATGCGGGGTCCTGACCCGATTCCGTGCGCTCGGCGGGGTGCTCGGTGCATCACTCACGATTTCCATCGGGATGGCGCCCGTGCTGGCGTGGGTTCTCCGGCTCTCCGAGGGCTCCGCGTTGTATCCTGCCCTTCGGCCCGGCTTGCTCGCGGCGCTGAGTTTCGTGCTCCTCGGCGGCCTGCTGCTGGGCCGGATCTGGCGCGATGATCCGGAATGGCCGGTCGGCCCGCCCAACTGGCTGCCGGTGCCGGTGGTTGGCGTTGGCGTCACGCTCACCCTGTTTTTCGCCGCGGCCCTCAGCGACCGGGAGTCCGGGTTCATCCGGTTGACCACGCAACTGGCCATCAATAATGTGGCCACGGTGCTGAACCTCGAACTCGAGGACCAGACGCAGACCCTGCAGCGCATGGCCGCCCGCTGGATGCGGGGCACGTCGATCACGGATGCCCTGCGGGATCAGGACGGTGCGGCTTATCGCGAGAACTTTCCGGCCCTGCGATCCCTCGTCTGGATCGACGCGGCCGGGGAAACCAAATGGGTTTTCCCGCGCCCGGGCAACGAGTACCTCATCAGCTACGACCACGGGGCCGATCCGGTCCACCAGCAGCTGATTCAGCAGGTGCAGAACACGGGCCGACCGGCGTTCTCCGGTCTCCTCCGGCTTCCGCTGGGCGGCCGGGGATTTCTGACCGGCGTGCCTTTGCCCGAATCCAGTGGCGCGAGCCGTCAGGTGCTGCTGGGCGAGTTCTCCGACTCCGTCGTGATGGAAACGGTCCGGCACCGGCTCCGTCTTGCGGACCGCTACGCCATCGCGATCGACATGGACGGTCAGCGGACCTTCGAGAGCTTTCCCGCGGGAGGGGTCCGTCGGGATCTGGGCGAGGAGGCCGTCTTCAATCTTTCCAATCAGGAAATCCGGATCACTCTCGTCCCGTCGGAGGCGACGCTGAACGATGACCGGCGGTTCTTCCCCGAACTGTTCACCGTCCTTGGACTGGGAGTGAGTCTGCTGCTCGGAGCCGTTGCCCATCTGGCCCGGACCGGGGCGGTGCGCCGCCGCGCCGCCGAGAAGACCAATGCGGAACTCAAGGCGGAGATTGCAGAGCGCCAGCGGGCGGAGCAGGCGCTCCACGCCAGCCAGGCGGCCACGCGGAAACTTTCCCTCGTCGCCAGCAGCACGGACAATCTGGTGGCAATCCTGGATGCCGCCGGCCGGCTTGAGTGGATCAATGAGAGCTTTGTGCGCCTTTTCAACATCAGCCTTGGCCAGGCTTCCGGCCGGGAATTCACGGCGCTCCTGCTCGGGCCCGATGCGGATCCGTCGATCGGAGCCCACCTGAAGCAGGCCATCGACCGGGCAGTTTCGTTCAACGCCGACGTGACCTGCCACACTCGCGTCGGGCTCAGCCGCCATCTGCATCTCGACCTCCAGCCCGTGCATAGTGAAACCGGCGCGGTGACGAATTTCATCGCGATGCTGGTCGACATTACCGTCCGCGTTGAAACCGAACTGAATCTGCGCCAGGCGAAAGAGGAGGCCGACGCCGCCTCGCGGGCCAAGAGCGAGTTCCTCGCGTCGATGTCCCACGAGATCCGCACGCCGATGAACGGTGTGATCGGGATGACCAGTCTCCTGCTGGAGACGCCGCTGACGCCCGAGCAGCGCGAGTTCGTGAACACGATCCGCACCAGCGGCGATGCGCTGCTCACGATCATCAACGACATCCTCGACTTCTCGAAGATCGAGTCCGGCAAGATGGAGCTCGAGAAGCAGCCGTTCGAACTTGCGATCTGCGTCGAGGAGGCGCTGGACCTCTTCGCGCTGCCGGCGGCGGCCAAAGGCATCGAGCTCGCCTACGTCATCGCCGGCGACGTGCCGTCATGGATCGTCGGCGACGTCACCCGCCTGCGCCAGATCATCGTCAACCTGGTCAACAACGCCATCAAGTTCACCCCGCATGGTTGTGTCTCCGTCGAAGTCAGCCGGACCGACGTTCCCGACCAGACGGCCCGCGATGCACTCAACGCCGCCCTCGGTCCGGAATCCCATCCCCTCCCGCCGGCTGAGGAGCCGCTCTGGCTGGCCATTGCCGTCCGCGACAGCGGCATCGGCATTCCCGCGGAGAAGCAACACCGGCTCTTCCGGCCATTTTCACAGGTCGATTCATCCACGACCCGGAAATACGGTGGCACCGGACTCGGGCTGGCCATCTGCCGCCGGCTCGCTGAACTGATGGGCGGGACGATCAAGGTCGCCAGCAAGCCGGGCAGCGGCTCCGTCTTCACCGTCGTCATCCCGATCCGCCCGGTGGCGCCCCTGGCCGGCGCGCCGCCCGGGGAACCCGACGGCACCCTGCGCGGCCGGCTGGCCTGGGTAATCGATGACCATGAGATCAACCGCCGCTTTCTTGCCTCAGCCCTGACGACCGCCGGGCTCTCCTGTGTCACGATGGAATCAGCCCAGGCGGCGCGCGTCCGGATGAAGAGTGAGCCGCCGCCCGCGTTGCTGATTATTGACCAGGTGCTTCCTGACGGCGAGGGCCGGCACCTGGCCCGTGAGCTGAGGGACGGGTGGCGCCAACCGCGGCTGCCGCTCATGCTCTTGCTGCCGGCCGGCGAGCCCCTGCCTGGTTCCTGGCTAAAGGAACTGGCTCCGGCGGCGCACCTGCTGAAGCCGATGAAGACCGCGCCGCTCTTGATCACCATTCGTTCATTGCTGAATCCCCAGTCGCCTTCGTCGGCCCCGCTGGCCGGTTCCGGACGCCTGCTGAGCGACGAGATCCCGCTCCGGATCCTGCTGGTGGAAGACAACCCGGTGAACCGCAATGTCGCCTTGGGACTCCTGGCGCGCCTGGGCTACCAGGCGGATTTTGTCGTCAATGGAATGGAGGCCGTCACGGCGTTCGGGGAGCGCCAGTACGACCTTGTCATGATGGATCTGCAGATGCCGAAGATGGATGGTCTGGATGCGTCGCGGGAACTGCGGCTGCGTCTCGCCCCGGAACGCCAGCCGCGCATCATCGCGGTCACGGCCAATGCAGTCGTTGGAGACCGCGAGACGTGCCTCGCCGCCGGGATGAATGACTATATTGCCAAGCCCTTGAGACTGGACAGCCTCTCGGCCGCCATTCGCCGCAATTGCCAGCGCAAGGCTGCGTTCTGATCCTGGAAGACGCGGCCGACGGCATTCTGACGGGCGGATGACCGGAAGGTAACCTTCCCAGGGTGAAACCGCACGACGCACGCCCACCGCCGTCCCTGCATTCGGCAAGGGTCAGCAGACCGCCCGCCGGAGCGCCTCCACCTCGTCCGCCATCGTGGGATCGTCCCGCAGGTTGACCAGCTCGCCGGGATCCCGTTCGAGATCAAAGCAGAGCCAGGGAATGCCGCCCTCATCGAGTACCAGCTTGCGGCTCCCGGTCCGCACTCCGCGCCACGCGCGGTCACATTGATCCCGCAGTTGCACGATGCGGGGCATCGAGATTCTCTGGAGCACCGCTCCGGTCTCAGGCTTCACGATTCCCTCGGCCGCCCAGCGCCGCGTCATCGCCGGAAGATCGACCAGTGACACCAGGGCCGGAGTGCGGAGGCCTCCCTCCCCGCCCTGGGCGCCCGGAGCCCGCACGAGCAAAGGCACGCGCACACTTTCCTCATAGGGCCACCCTTTGCGGAAAACCCCGTGCGCCCCGTGCATGTCGCCGTGGACCGAGGTGAATACAACCACCGTGCGGGCGCGGCGCACCGCGCCCAGCAATCGGCCGGCGGCGCGATCGGTCGCCTCGACGTGCGCGTAATAGCCGGCCAGTTCACGCCGGGCGCGGGTTTCGATTTCTCCGCCAAGGGGGACGTTCAACGAAAGCACGATCGAGCGCGGTTCGGGTCTGGCGACCTCGACCGGGACCGGCGCATCATAGGGTGGATGGGGCGGCTCCAGGCTCACGACGCAAAACCACGGCCGGCTGTTTGCGCCTTGCTTGCGCCGTTCCTCCATCCACCCGGAGGCGCGGTCGCAAATCACGTTTGCCTGGTAGCCGGCGAACTGCGTCGGCGCCGGCAGCCGGGTCCCGTGCAACCAGGGATCATTGAGGAGAAACCCGCTTTCAAAGCCCTCCCAGAACTCAAATCCGCCGCGCCGCCCGGGTGGAACCACGATCCGGGCATGCGCCGGGCCAACCAGGGCAGCCCGCCGGTCCCGTTCGTAAAGGTGCCATTTGCCGAAGAAGGCCGTGGCATAGCCTTGCCTCCGGAGCTCATCCGCGATCGTCCGGGCGCCGCCCGGCAGCGGATCGAAATAGTCGCGTACTCCATTCTCGGGGGATGGCACGCCGGTGAGCAGCGCGGCGCGCGCCAACGGACCGAACGGATGCGGGGTCACCGCCTGCGTGTAGTTGATCGATTCTGCGGCGAACGAATTCAGGTGCGGAGTGCGCGCATTGGGATCGCCGCCATAGCCGGTGGCCTGCGCCCGCCATTGGGTCGTGACAATCCACAGAATATCAGGGCGGACATGCATCATGCCTGATCCAGGCATTTCCGCACTGCCGCCACCAAGACCTTCACTTCGTAGGGCTTGGCCAGGTAGGCGATCCCCGGTCCGGCCGGCACTCCCGATCTCGTGATTTCGGAGCTGTAGCCGCTCAAGATGATCACCTTTAGATCCGCCCTAATTTCGCGCAGCCGCCCGGCCAGATCGAGTCCGGTCATTCCTTCGGGCATCACCATGTCGGTGAGAAGCAGATCAATTTCGGCGTGATGCCGGCTCCACCGCTCGATCGCCTCCGGGCCGTTCGCCGCTTCGATCACGTGGTAGCCGAACCACTGCAGGCCAATCACCGCCATCCGCCGGACCGCCGCCTCGTCCTCCACGACGAGAATCGTCTCCAGCCCGCGCAACTGTTGCGGATTCAGCGCCTCCGGCATGCCTGGGGCGGCTGCAACGAACTCCGGGAAATACACCCGAAACGTCGTGCCTTTGCCCACCTGGCTTGAGACCTCGACCCAGCCGCGATGCTGTTTCGCGATCGCGTAGACCGTGGCCAGACCCAGCCCCGTGCCATGGCCCGCAGCTTTCGTGGTGAAAAACGGCTCAAAGATCCGGTCCATCACGGCCGCGTCAATTCCGCAACCGGCGTCGGTCACCGACAGGCAGACGAATTTCCCCGCGCGCGCATTGGGATTGACCAGGGCGGCATCGGGGCCCAGTTCCGCCCGCCGGGTATCGATCATCAGCGGCCCGCCTGCCGGCATCATCGCATCGCGGGAGTTCACGCACAGGTTCATGACCACCTGCTCGACCATTCCCGTGTCCGCCTCGATCCAAAGGCTGCGCCCGTCATTGCGGAATTCGAGACTGACCTGTTCACCCAGCAACCGCCGCAGCATCTTCAACAGATTTCGCAGGACTTCATTCAGATCGACCGGTTTCACCTGGATGATCTGCCGGCGGCTGAACATCAGCAACTGCCGCGTCAGGCTCACCGCGCGCCGCGCCTCGTCCTCGAGTTCGTGCAGCGAGTTCTGGACCTGCGGCGGCAGACCCGGTTCGTGCAGGAGCAGTTCCAGGTGCATCAGCGTCGAAGTCAGAATATTGTTGTAGTCATGCGCCACGCCGCCCGCCAGCTGGCCCATCGCCTCCATCTTTTGCGCCTGGCGCAGCAAATCCTCGAGCCCCCGGCGTTCCGTGACGTCAATGACGATCCCGACCATCCGGACCGGCCTTCCCGCGTCATCATAGAAGAACAACCCCCGGCTTGAAAGCCAGTGGATCGTTCCATCCGGCCAGTTAATCCGAAACTCATGCTTGTGCGGCACCCGCTGGTCGCGGGCAGCGGCAATCGCGGCTTCGAGGCCCGGACGGTCCTCCGGGTGCACGCGGCTGAAAAAGCTCTCATTCCGTCCATCGAAATCTTCCGGCTTCAATCCAAACAACCGGCAGAGCTGTTCAGTCCAATGGGCATGCTCCGACCGCAAATCCCAATCCCAGACGCCCATCGCTCCCGCATCAATTGCCCGCTGCAGACGCAGTTCTCCTTCCCGCGCCGTCGCTTCCGCGGCCAATTCCTCCCGCAACGCCCGCGCCGTGGCTTCTTCAAGCAAGCGCGCCATGGTTGACGGCAACCGGAGCAGATCCTGGCGGCTCACAAAATCCCGCGCCCCGGCCCGCATCATCGTGATCAACGCGCCAGCCTCCGCCTGGTCTGCCAGGACCACCAGCAAGCTTCCCAGGCCGGGCGCCTCAGCCCCAGCCGGCCAGTCGGCGAGGGCGGACTGCAGCGTGGACTGGTCGGCGACCATCACCGGCCAGGCCTGGCCCGCCAGCGCCGCCGCCAGTTCGCCGGCCGTGGCGACACGGTGCGAATCGACCTGGATCCCGCCTGCAGCCAGTATGGCGACAATCTGCTCTGCTTCAGCGACGGAGCGGTTGATCTGCAGCAGGCGAATGGGTTGGCTCATTGCTTCTCCTTCCGAGAAAGAACGCGAAGACCGCCGAAGCACAACGGAAAAGGGCGCCGGCCATTTCTTGGGTCTCACGCACCGCCGCGCTTCAGTCCGCCCCAAATGGCGCCAGCCATTTGCCTAGGAACATGGAGGGCGCAGCCCGACAGGTTCCTACCCGCTACTCCAGTCGCCGGAGGACCAGCGATGCGTTCTGGCCGCCAAAACCGAGATTGTTGCTCAACACCACGCGAAGCGGCGCCGATCGCTTGACGTTGGGCACGTAATCCAGATCGCAATCAGGATCAGGATGCCCGTAGTTCATGGTCGGCGGCACCTCGCCCGTCTGCAGCGCCTTCGCGCAAATGAGGGCCTCCACCCCGCCGGCGGCGCCCAGCAGATGTCCGGTCATCGACTTGGTTGAACTGACCAGGAGCTTGCGCGCGTGGTCGCCAAACACCTGCTTGATCGCGAGCGTCTCGAACTTGTCGTTGTAGACCGTGGACGTACCATGGGCGTTGATATAATCGATCTCGTCCGGACGGACCCCCGCGACGGCGATCGCGCGTTTCATCGCAAGGGACAGTCCGCGTCCCTCCGGATCCGGTTGCGTGATATGAAAGGCATCGCAGGAGGCGCCGTAGCCGGAAAGTTCGCAGTAAATTCGCGCCCCGCGGGCCTGGGCATGCACCAGGGTCTCCAAAACCAGAATCCCCGATCCTTCGCCCATGACGAATCCATCGCGATCCAAATCGAAGGGCCGGCTGGCCTTGTCCGGCTCATCGTTGCGGGTGCTCATCGCCTTCATCGAGCAAAAGCTCGCATAGGAGAACGGGGTGATCGCCGCCTCGCTCCCGCCGGCAATCATCACGTCAGCTTCACCCCGTCGCATGGCGTTAAACGCCTCACCAATGGCGTGCGCGGAGGAGGCACAGGCGCTCACCACCGCGTAGTTCGGGCCCCGGGCACCGAATTCGATCGCCACCAGACCGCTGCACATGTTGCTGATCAGCGACGGAATCGTGAAGGGAGACACCTTCCGCGGACCTCGTTCCCAGAGCACGCGCAACTGCTGTTCGTAGGTGTGCA
>CAWDQK010000083.1:0-12488 GCA_963804395.1 uncultured Verrucomicrobiae bacterium
CTTTGCATCTACTGGTTGGGTTGGTATTGCTCGTACGTCGAGGCGTAGCCGGTAAATGCCAGGTACTGATCGTTGGGAGAAAGGTTCAACATTCCTTCCGACGTCGCGGTGCCCGAGGCGAAGATGCCGGTCGAATAGCTCCGGACGTAGGCGCCCGAAGTGGTCCACTCGTCGATGTATACGGCGTTGCCGGTAGAGGCCTCTGTATCGGTGCCGGAGTTGGCGCCGACGCGGTAGATCAGGAGATCCCCTGCATTGACAGCCTGGCCGAAGGCCGGCGCGCTCGCCGCAGCGAGGACGGAGCCGGCGAGGAGCATTAATCTCAGATATTTGTGGTTGGGGTGGCTCATGTTGAACTGGAATTGAGATCTGATTTCTTGACCAAAATGAAATGGGCTGGGGTGAAAAATCGAAGACGCTGGGTAGAAGGCCTCATTGAAACAGGTGAATTGCTGGTTCGAATGGCGATTGCGTGAATAAATCGACGCAGTTTTGTGACGCGGTTGTGCGACGAACGTGTTGCAGACATCCCTGCCCCGGCGGGCTCCGCAGCGCGTCATGGCGGCTCGGATACACCGGTGGTGAACACGGAACCGCCGGTCCGGGAGCCCGGCAGCCCGTATCATGCATTTCATCCTGGATGCCGTGGAGCGGATCCCGATCACCGATTTTGGGTGAACGACCGGGGGACCGGCAGCGAGCCATACACGCCGAGGATAATGCAGGCGTTGTTGAGCGACTGTGATACAACGGGCCGCTTTGGTTCACTGATCCGCAAAGCGGCATCATGAAAGCCGGCAGCGGCCAGCATTTTGAGCACGGCCACAATGCACCGGCCGCAGCGGACGATTTCGTGCCGACTCGCAGGCGACGCCGTCGTCAGGAGACCAGTGAATGCACCCGCTTGCGCCGGGCAATCACAAAACCCAATGCGGCGAGTCCAAACAGCGCGGCGTATGAGGCCGGTTCCGGAATGGAGAAATACGTGTAGACGATCTCCACGTCACCGGAAGCGCTCGCCGATCCGCCAAAACCGACGGTGCCAGAATTCACCGCCGAGCCTCCATAATTCCCGTATCCGGAGGAATCAACCGTGAGGTTCAACGTCCCGCCACCGGCGGCTTCGTAGGGGCTGAGAGTCGAGGCGCTGACCGTATTGCTGGCAGTATTCGTAAGATTGCCGAAGTTCGTGATCACGAACACGCCCGGATTCGCGCTGCCTGAGCCGACCGCGACCTCGGGCGAAACCGAAACCGCCGTTCCCGCGGGGCCCGTGACGGTGATCGTCATCGAGGAGAACGCATTGTTGAAGGGCTGGGCCGTGCCGGTGAAATTGACGACGCTCACCGAACCGGCAATCGTCGAAGTGAGCGTGAGATTCACAGCATCCAGCGTGCCGAGATTCGAATCAAACTCAGGCACGGTGAGGGTGAGCGGGAAGTTTGGAGCGCCCACGGGCAGGGGCGTCGGCAAGCCAAAGACGGCGTCATAGGTCTGAAGCGTTTGCGCGAAGACACCGGCTGGAACGGTCAGACCGGCGAGGAGTGAAAAAAGAAGCGATATTTTCATGAGCGGAGGATTTGTTTCAGGAGGTCGGAGATTCCGCCGCGTGGAACGGATTAAGCTGAAACGTATTCGAATCGTTAATTTCCCGTCAAACCGCGAGGGTGAACATTGTGTCGCACTTTGATGGCTTCGCATGTTACGCCCGAGTTACGTCGCAACCCGAGTTTCCTGGCCGGAAGGCGGGGCGACGACCGCTCAGGAAAAGCGCTTTCGCTCCGCGCTTCCCCGGGGGCGGCGCCGAGGGCGCGAAGACCGTGGTCTGGTTCAGTGGGCGCGGCGACGGAACCGGCGAATGCCTGTCACCCCGAGGGCGGCCAGACCCAAGACAGCAGCGAACGCCGAGGGCTCCGGAATGGCGGTGCCGTGGTTGACGATGGTCACCCGTTCGTTGCCGTTGAGGCCGTCGATGTTGATGCCCGAGTCGTTGTCACCCTGGATCGTGCCGCCGAGGTTGTTCGTAATATTCATCGTGTAGGCACCCGTCCCTGTGGTCCAGTTATCGTTCCTGACGGCTTTCCTTGCGTTTAGTACCGAGGCGTGACCGGCCTGCAACACGGAGAATCTTTGGAACGTGACACGATCTTCACCGCTTCGGTTTGACAGAGCGTTTTCCGGAGCGGACGCTCGATCTTGATTCGCGGCCACCCTGTGATCCTGGTACTGGCCCTGCATTTCAAGAGAGATGTCAGGGACACTCCGGGTGAATGCAGTGGAGCCTGAGAGCATTTTAGTCCGCAAAGTGGGTGCAGTTTACACCCCTTCCGCGTCGGGGCAGACGCCGTTTTTCGGCGTTCCGCCTCGGCGCCCCTCGTGGGAGCAAGGTGCCTTCGTTCTTGTCGCGACGTTGGCGCGCATTCTTCCCGCGCTGCCAGGCGAGGATCCGGGCGTTGGGATGTGCGCGGCGTAGCTGCTGGAGGGGGTCCCTCTTGTCGCCTGCTGGTTGCCGGCGCGCAGAATGACGAGAATCAGTCGAAGGTGGCCCCGCGCGCGGAATGGGCTGGGTAATCTTCCAACCCGTTCTGTCAGCTGCATCGCTCCCGTGTCGACTATCTGTCACGGCTAGGATTTAACGATTACGAATCACTGTCAATTTCCCGGCCGCGACGGCTTCGGCTTGGGGCGCAGCCCATCGCCGCTTCGCTGGCTGGCCAACGCCTCGCCATCGCCGGACATTGCTGCCGGCGCTTACATTGGTTGCCGATCCAACAACCAGTTTCCCATCCGCTTAGCCGGATTCATGCAAATTGTAGGAGCGAGCTTGCTCGCGATACAGAGTGCAAATCGCCTGCAAGCAGGCTCCTACATCGATCACCGGACCGCGTTGTTGTTCACGAGCGAAAATGAGGCACATTGAATAGACACGGCTTAGATGATGACCTCCGGGTGCGAAATAGGATCCCGGAAATTGCAACCGGGAAATTGATCCGCGCCCTCGTTGCGCTTTCGGGAATCGGGGCGATATTGGCCGCCCTATGAAATCCGAAGTGAAGCCCATTCCAGACGGTTTCTCCACCGTAACGCCCTACCTGTCCGTGCGAAATGCCGCCCGGGCCATCGAGTTCTACCAGCGGGCCTTTGGCGCCCATGAGCGCTATCGTCTCCCAACGCCCGACGGAAAGATCGGCCACGCCGAGCTCAAGATTGGGGACTCCATCGTGATGCTGGCCGACGAAATGAAGGAGTTCGGAAACAAATCGCCCGAGACGCTGAACGGATCGAGCGTCGGTTTCGCCCTTTACCTGGAAAACGTTGACGAGTCGTTTCGCCAGGCAGTGCAGGCGGGAGCCACGGTCAAGGAGGCCGTGGCGGACAAATTCTGGGGCGATCGCGGAGGAAGTGTCGTCGATCCGTTTGGCTACCTGTGGATGCTGATGACGCACATCGAAGACGTCTCCCCGGAGGAAATGCAGAAGCGGATGGCAGCCGCGTGCGCCGAAGCTGCCGCAGAAAACCAGACGACTTGAGCCCTGCCTCCTTTCAAAAGGAGTGTGGCCACGAGCGCCAGCGAGTGGACGAACGGCCCGCTCGCTGGCGCTCGCAGCTACATTCGCGTTTTCGGCCACAGCCCAATTTGACGAACGGTCCGCTCGCTGGCGCTCGCGGCTACATTCGCGTTCTCGACCACAGCCCAATTTGACGATCGGTCCGCTCGCTGGCGCTCGCAGCTACATTCGCGTTCTCGACCACAGCCCAATTTGACGAACGGTCCGCTCGCTGGCGCTCGCAGCTACATTCGCGTTCTCGGCCACAGCCCAATTTGACGAACGGCCCGCAGTCACGTTCCGGGAGCCACTCGCTCACGCTCGCAGCCACGGGCATCCGCAGCGACGTTGCTTTTTCGATAGCCGAACTATCGGAGCCGTGCGAAAGACGAATCCGCGTTCTGCTCAACGGCGCCGCAGGCGCACGAGGAAAACGTCGTTCTCCCGGACAACGAACTCGCGCTGGAAGATCCCGTCGGCGCCGACGGTCACAGCGGCCTGCTCGACCGGCGCGCCGTCGCTCCGGGCCTTGAGCAGCGCGACCTGCTCGCGCGTGAGCTGGGCCGGCGCGCCCAGATCCCGGTACGCTGCATACGCGTCGTTGACGCGATACCCGACCCGAAAGACCTCAAGACCATAGTCGCCGGCGGGCAGGCCGCTCAGGCGCAACGTCGCCGGGCCTTTCGCCGCGGCCGGCAGATCGCGCCGGTAGAAAACCTGGTTGATCACGGACGGCCCGGGATGCGTGATCGTGAAATCCCAGAACAGCGCCTGGACACCTCCCGCGCGGTCCGTGCAGACCCACGCCGCCGGGTCGCCGCAAGCCAGCTCGGTGTCCCCCAGCCGATTGAGGAACTGAAAGGCGAAGAACGCGGGCTTGTTGATGCCCTGATAATTGATCAGGCCGAAGCCCCCGTGAAACGGCGTCGTGCGCGGACCCGCCTCCTCGAAGATGTCGGTAAACGTCCAATACGACATCGACTGCGCCGCGCTGCCGGCGCCCTTGATCTTGTCGAGAATGAACGCGGCGCTGTGATAGCTGTCGTGGATCGGGTCGGACGGCGTGTATGAAGCACTCCACTCGGTATAATGCAGTTCGAGGTCCGGTCGCGCCGAGGCAGCAATTTGCGCGCGGGACCGCCGGATCTCGCGGTACATCGCGTCGCGGTCGGGCGAGAATACCGTGCCGGCCGAACCGTTCTCGTCAAGATAGCCCGAGGTGACGGCGTAGTTGTGGGTCGAAATGAAATCCAGCGGCACGGCGTTCTTCGTGCAAAACTCGATCGTCTCCGGGACCCAGGCCGTGCCGGCCGTGGCCGGACCGCCGACCCGGTAGCGGGGCGACACCGCCTTCACCGCCCGCGCGGTGGCGGCGTACAATTTGAAATATTCGGCTTGGGCGATCGGCTCAAACTCGGCGTAGGTCTTGCCGCGCTGGTCGCCGATCCAGAAACCGGCGAGATTCGGCTCGTTCCACACCTCGAAATACCAGTTGGCGACCTCGGCCTCACCGTAGCGCTCGGTCCAGTGCGCCACGAGCGCGCGGATGAGACCCTCCCATTTTCCGTAGTCCTTCGGGGGCGTCACGTTTCCCTTCCACCAGAAGATCGTCTGGGGCCCGCTCGCCAGCGCGGCCGGCATGAAGCCGAGCTCGACAAACGGTCGCACGCCGGTGGCCAGCAGGAAGTCGTACAGTTCGTCGATGTACTGCCAGTTGTAGACCGGGCGGCCCTCCTTGTCCTCAAAGTACACGCCCATGTCGTCGCAGAGCAACCCGTGGAAGCGCAGGTAGCGGAATCCGCACTCGCGGCGCACGTAAGCCAGCTGGCGCTGCCAGTCGGCGCGCAGGCCCTCGTTGGCCCGGCCGGCCCCGACGCACGCATTGAACATGCGGTTGAGCGGTCCCTTGATCTGGCGGACGTCCGCCGCAATCACGCGGGGCGCCGGCGCCGGATCGCCGGCGCGCAGGAACGGGATCACCAAAAAGAGTGCCACGGCAACGGTACACCTGAGGGAAAGGGAGATTCTCATGGAATCGGCGGGGAGCGGCTGGGTGGGATCCGGAATTGGGGGAGTTGACGGAGAGTTGTCAGGGTCCGATGGCAGAAACCGGGTGACGATGCGCGCAGCCGCGGTCTCACTTGCGACCGACTGTGCTCGATTTGCGAGGGGTTCTCCGCTAGCCAGTGTCCAAACAAGCGCGAACCACTTTTGCGAGGTGCGCGGGGTCGAAGGGCTTCTGCAAGAAATTGACCCCCGCCCCGACACCGGCCAGGTCGCCCCGATATCCGCTCATGTAGATGACCCGCAAGCCCGGCTGTTCGGTTCGAAGCTGCGCGGCGAGTTGCGCGCCGGAAACGCCACCGGGCATGATCAGATCGGTCAGCAACAGGTCGAACTTGCCGGCCTGTTGCCGATAGAGTTCCAGCGCAGCGGCCCCGCTGGATGCCTCCTGGACGCGATAACCTTTCGCTCCGAGGATCTTCATCGCCAGCGCGCGCACCGCGGGCTCGTCCTCAACCACGAGGATTGATTCGTTTCCACCAAACACCTGCGACGAACCGCGCGGGCCGTCCGCCAGGGTGCCCCCTTGGGGCAGGCGCGGCAAGTGCACCCGAAACGTCGCCCCTTGGCCGGGAAGGCTCTCCACTTCGATCCAGCCGTGGTGCTGTTCGACGATGCCATGCACCGTGGCCAGTCCGAGGCCGGTGCCTTTGCCGACCTCCTTCGTCGTGAAGAACGGCTCGAAGATATGGGGCAAATCATCGGGGGCAATGCCGCGGCCGGTGTCGCGCAGGCTCAGGCAGATGAATGCGCCGGGACGGGCCGCCGGGTGACGACGGCCGGCGGTCTCGTCGAGCGAAACGTCGTCGAGTTCGATCCAGAGTTCGCCGCCACCAGGCATGGCGTCGCGGGCATTGACCGCGAGGTTGACCAACACCTGCTCGATCATGCTGGAGTCTCCGTCGACCCAGGCACCTCCGGGCAGCAGACGGGTATGCAACACGATGTCTTCGCCAATCAGGCGCTGGAGCATCCGACTCACGGTTAGGACGACGTCGTCGAGATCGAGCAGCTTCGTTTGCATCGGTTGGCGGCGGCTGAACGTCAGCAGCTGGCGCGTCAGGTTGGCGGCGCGGATGGCGGCGGCCTGAATCTCTTTCGCCGACTCCGTCGTCTCCGCGTCCGCTGCGTCCACGCTGGCCAGCAGCAACCCGCAATGCCCCTGAATGACCGTCAGCAGGTTGTTGAAATCGTGCGCGATGCCGCCGGCCAGCTGGCCGATGGCCTCCATCTTCTGGACCTGACGCAGACGTTCCTCCGCCTGCTGGCGTCCTGATTCGGCGGCGGCGTGCTCAATCGCGAACGACAGGTCCATCGCCAGTTCGTCCAGCAGGGTGAGTTCTTCCTCATCAAAGAAACCGGGCTCACTGGAATAGAGGTTGAACGCGCCGATCCTGCGACCGCCGACCTTGAGCGGAAACGCTCCGCACGACCGGTAACCCAGCCGAAGGGCGGCGTCGCTCCACGGAGCCATGTGGGGGTCGTGCTCGATGTCGTTGCAGATCGCGTGCTCACCGCAGCGCAGGGCCGTTCCCGTCGGGCCGGCCGCGCGGACGCTGTCGCCCAGGCCGATGTCGAGCTTCTCCACATAGTCACGGGCATCGCCGGCATGGGCCACGGGATTCACCCGGGCCGTCACCGAATCCAGCATGCCGATCCACGCCATGCGGAAACCGCCCTTTGCCACCGCGATGCGGCAGGCTTCCCGATACAGTCCGAGCAGGTCGCGTTCGCGCACGATGGCCTGGTTGATGTCGCTCAGCACGGCCAGCGTGCGGTTGAGCCGCCAGATGCGCTCCTCGGCCCGCCGGCGGTCGGTCACATCGAACACGAGTGAGTAGAGCAGGGTTTCGGCCGGCAACACTGACGGGCGAGCTGAAGACCTCCACGTCGCGGATCGAGCCATCAGCGCGGCGATGCTTGAATTCGAAATGGCCGCGGCGCGTTTCGCGCGCGACCTCCATCTCCGCTTGGATCTGCTCCGGTGAAAGCGTGTTGAGGGCGGCGATGTTCTTGGTGATCAGCTCCGCCCGCGGCCACCCGTAGTAAGCGGTGGCTGCGGGATTCGCGTTGACGATCGCCCCCGAATCCGGATCGATCACGAACATGACCGTAAAGTTGTTTTCAAAGAGGCTGCGGAATCGCGCTTCGCTCTCCCGCAGGGCCGCTTCCGCCTGCTTGCGTGGCGTAATGTCCTCGTAGGTGCCGAGAATGCCGATGGTGCGGCCCCCGACGTCGCGCAGGGGAATCTTGCTGGTGCGCAACCACAAACAGCCGCCGTCCGGGGTCGTCTGGGGCTCCTCGTAGCCGAGTTTCGGGACCCCGGTTTCGACAATCTGGCGGTCGTCGGCCCGGTAGCGTTCAGCCTCCTTCTTCCAGCCCATCTGGAAGTCGTCCCTCCCGATTAGATCGCCCGGCACGGAGAACCCCGAGTCGCGGGCGAATGGCGTGTTGCATCCGAGGTATCTTCCGTCCAGGTCCTTCCAAAATACGCGCACCGGAATTGTGTCGAGGACGTTGCTCAGCATGCGCTGGGAATCGCGCAGCATTCGCTGCCCCGCACGCTCGCCCGTTTGATCGCGACAGACCAGCACGACGCCAACGATTGTGCCGTGGTCGTCGCGGACGGGGGCGCCGCTGCCAGCGATGGGATGCGGGGTTCCGTCGCGCGCGAGCAGGACGGCGTGCTCGGGCAGCCTTGCGATCTGCCCGTCGCGCACGACGCGCGCGCCCGGGTTTTCGAGCCTCTCGTGCGTCTCCTGGTTGACCATGCACAGCATCGCATCGAGCGGCTGTCCGCGCGCCTCCTCGTCCTTCCAGCCGGTGAGCACTTCGGCTGCGGGATTGAGCAATTCCACCCGTCCCTGGGCATCGGTCGCAATGACTGCTTCACCAATGCTGTACAGCGTGGTGAATGCCGCCCAGGTTTGGCGGACGGGCCAGGCGCGGGGTTCGTTCGCAGGCATCTTCCGGTAGATTGAGATATACCGCGGATTGGCGGGTTGATCAAGCATTGCCGCCGGGCGCCCGGGCCTCGCGGAGTTTGGCGCCCAATGTCTCCACCCGGTATGGCTTCGCAATGAACCCCGCCAGGCGCTGCCGCACGGAACTTGCTTCGTCGAAGGGTAAAGCTGTCTGCACGTTGGGGCGATTGATCCAGACCCGGCCTACCCAACTCGAATAGGTTTTGTCGAGGACTGCAATCGGCAATTCCCCTGCGATTGCTGGGGGGGCGCATTTCCCGATTGACGGTGAAGCAGGCTGGAAGCCTGCGCTACGTCCGGAAATCGCCCTCAACAACCGTCAATCGGCAGATGCGCCTGCAGTGGGGTCGCCAGCTGGAAAACACGTGCAGGCGTTTGGAGCGTTTCTATTTGAACTGTAGCCGAGAATGCGAACGTAGCTGCCTACGATTTCTTCGGACTGGCCGGCGCCTGACAGGGCAGTTCCAGGATGAAGGTGGCGCCGTGCCCCACGCCGTCGCTGCGCACGGTCAACGAGCCGCCCAGTTGCTTCGCCCCCAGCGCCCCGCTGTGCAGTCCGAATCCGTGCCCGCCTTTCCGCGTGGTGAAACCCTGCGAGAAGATCCGCGTGAGATTTTCCGGCGCGATGCCGATCCCATTGTCCGAGACTTCGACTGAAACCCGGCCCTCGCCTGCAGCCCTGATCCGCACGATCACCCGCTTGTCGGGCCGGTTCGATGCGTCGCACGCGTATTTCGCGTTGTGCAGAAGGTTGACCAGGATTTGCAGGACCGTGTGCTTGTCCACCGACAACGTCGGCACCTTCTCGTAATCCCGCTCCACCGCGATCCCGTGGCGGGCATAGGCGCCGCCATTGATCTTGAAGGCATCCTCCATGAGTTCGGACAACTCCACGGTCTCCGCCACGCCCAGGACCTGGGCGTAGTTCTGCTGCATCACCACAATCTCCTTGATATGTTCAATGTTGAGGATCAACGCGCTGAGCTCCTTCCCCACCTCGACCCGCTCCTGTTCGAGGTGCTGCGCCAGTTGATCGATGTAGGCCGGCACCTTGCGTCCGCGATCGTCCTCGGTCAGGAAACGCACGAGCTCCGCGCCCTGGTCCCGCAGCAACCGGGCCAGCTTGGACACGCCGTCCACCTTGGACGTCCGCAACCGCTCGGCCACGATTCCGGCTGAGACGTTGACGCTGTTGAGGACATTGCCGACGTTGTGGAGCACGCCCGTGGCCACTTCCGCCATCCCGGCGCTACGCGACGCCTGCAGCAGTTCACGGTGGAGCGCCTCAATCTTCTGCTCGGTTTCCTTGAGCGACGTGATGTCCCGGCTGATTCCGACCAGGCCGATAATCTCCCCGCCCTGATTTCGCAGGGGCAGCTTGCTGGTCAGCAACCAATGTCTGATCCCGCCCTCGTCGAAGAAGAATTCCTCGCGGTCAAGCACCGGCCGGCCGGATTGCAGGACTCCCTGATCGTCAGCCGCAAACCGGGTGGCGATCTCGTTCGGGAAGAAATCAAAGTCGGTCCGCCCCAGCGCGGCCGCCTCGGTTTCGCAACGCATGTTCTGCAGGTCGGCCCGGTTGGCCAGGATCTTCCGGCCGGCGGAGTCCTTGACGTAAACCGCCATCGGCAGGTTGTCGACCAGCGTCCGGAGAAGCAGCCGCTCCTGGAAAACCTCCGCGTTCTTTTGCGAAAGCTCGGCGGTGCGCTTCTCCACCCGGGCCTCCAGTTCGGCGTTGAGCATCCGGAAACGTTCCTCGCTCGCAGAGAGCGCGGAGGATTTCTCCGTCGTTTCGGCAATCTGCCGGCCGAGCTGCGCGTTCGTGGCGTTGAGTTCCCGCGTGCGCTCCGTGACGATCCGCTCGAGGCGCACCTTCTCGCGGCGCTCCAGATAGGACGACAGCCAGGCGGCGCCCAAGACGAAGCCCAGCGCTCCGAGCACGTAGAGAATCCATGCCAGCGGGGTGCGAAACCACGGCGGACGCACGGTAAAGGCCAGCCGCGCCTCCGTTCCGGCCGTCGTGCCGACCACAGGCCGCACGTGGAAAACATAGTCGCCTTCCTTCAGCCGGCTGAGCGACGCCGAACCGACAATTCCGGTCGAAGTCCATTGGGTCACCGCCCCTTCGAGCATCACCTCGAAAGTCACGGGCGCGCCGAATGGATTGGCCGGGGCGGCAAAATGGACGATCAGTGAGTTGTCGCTGTAGGCCAGACGGCCGGGAGTCGTTTCCAGCGTGAAAACCTGGCGGTTGCTCGCGGAGAATTGCACTGAGGTGATGACGGCCCGGGGCGTGCTCACCGGAGGACTCGGCACCCGGGGATCAAAGCGAACCAGCCGCTGCTTGGCCCACATCCAAACCACCCCGTCGTCCTCCATCGTGTACTCGTAGGGCTCAAAACTGACCGGAACAGGTTCAACCGTTCTCCGGCCCCCGGCCGAAGCTGGGCTGAGCATGTGTGCCGCCCCGTTGGCGGTGAACCAGAGCCGGCCGGAAACGCATCGGTCGTCGGCCGATCGTTCCAGGCCGACACCTCCGGGAAACGCGCCAGAAGTTCGCGGTCCTCGACAAACCGGTGGGCCGTTTCGTCAAAACGGCAGAGCCGGTTGGACATGTTGAACCGGGCGACTCCTTCGAAGATGAAAATCTGCGCCCAGCCGTCGAACAGCCCGTCGCGGGTGCCCAGGATCTCGACCGTCGGAGTTCCCTGGCGCAGGTCAATCCGGCCAACCCGGCTCGTACCCAGCTCAATCCAGACAATTCCCGCGGCGTCAGTTACCGCGTTGTAGGAGTCGCCCAACCCTGCGACCGGGATTCGGCGGATTTGATAGCCATCGGGGGCCGGTTTTATCCAGCCGCACTCGTTGCGCGCCACATACAGCAGACCGTCCGGCGTGGAGGCAACCCCCACCCGGGCATTGGCGATGCCAGTGGCAATCTCTTTCCAGCCGGAGCCCTCGCGGACAAAAATACCGGCGTCGTTGGTCGCGAACAACCGTTCACCAACATCCGTCAGGGTGAACAAGTAGCGCCCCGCGGGCGAGTCTTCCACGAACCGCTCCAATCGTCCGGCCTCATCATAGGTGCCGCGCATCGCCCTGCCGTCCGCCAGCATCCAGAGCCGGCCCTCGTAGCGCAGCGGCCTCGCGAAGGCGAGTCCGCTGGCGAGGAGTGGCTCAAAATGCGAGACGGACGACGGAAACTCCACCCGGGCCACGCTGTCGTTCAGCAAGGCCCAGAGCACGCCGTTGGAGGCGTAGGTCAAGCGTTGCACCCGCGCCAGCCGGTGATCCAGGGTGCGGTCCAGCACCTGCACGACGTTTCCGGCACGGTCAAAGAAGACGATGCCCACGGTGTCCACGGCCGCGGCAAAAGAATCGCCGCCCATGGAGCACAAATCGTTGATGCGGCGGCCGCCGTTCAGCACCCCGCGGGTCTTGAAGTTGCGAAAGGCCACGCCGTCGAAGATCTTCAGCCCGTTCCCGCTGGTCCCGACGATCATTTGATCCGGACCAAACGGGGCGCCGCACGTCACGCTGTCGCTGGCCAACGAGTTGTCGGGTGAAACCCGGACCGTGCTTCCGTCCCCGCTCAGTCGATACAGTTCGCCGGAAGCCTGGCTGCTGACGAACACGTGCTGGCCGAAGGCGATGGTCCGGTCGATGGCGCCGACGTGCCCGATGATGCGGGCCGTCTGACCGGGGCGCCAGGAGACAATCGCGCCGCTGCCGCTGTACCAGCACCACCGGTTGGGAAAGGCGTCAACATTGTTCAGAGGAACATTGCCCCGAGTCGCATTGGGAAGGGTCTCATCCGCCGGCACCGGGCTGGCCGGAGTGAGGTGCCAGTGAGCGTCTTCGCTCAGATCGATCCGAGAGATCTGTCCATTGG
>CAWDQK010000084.1:0-7025 GCA_963804395.1 uncultured Verrucomicrobiae bacterium
CCTTGTTCCAGCCGGAACGGTCCGCGTTGCGCGACTGTCGCCATCCGCTGGTCGAGGCCTTTGTCCGCACCGCCATGTAGCCGGGGGCGTTGACCCCGGCGGCCGGCCTCAGCGCGGCCGGCTACAACGCGCCGCAGTCTCCCAGGTGGAGGCTGCGCCGCCCAGGACGCTCAGCGCTACAGCAGTTGTTTCATCAGAAAGGCGGTCTGAAGGCCGGCCAGCTCCTTGAGGCCGTTTCCGGCCAGGGCCAGCAGGTGCTGGAGCTGCTCATGGGTAAAGGTGGACTCCTCGCCCGTGCCCTGCACCTCGACGAACTCGCCGCGGCCGGTCATGACCACGTTGAAGTCGACCTCCGCGTCCTTGTCCTCGACATAGGCCAGGTCGAGCAGTTCCTGGCCCCGCAGAGGCCGACGCTGACCGCGGCCACGGAGTCGCCCAGCGGGTTCTCCGGCAATCCGCGGTCGTCGAGCAGCTTCTGGACGGCGAGCCGCGCGGCGAGATAGGCGCCCGTGATCGAGGCCGTGCGCGTGCCGCCGTCGGCCTGCAGCACGTCGCAGTCGATCCACAGGGTGTTGTCGCCGAGCTTCTGCAGGTTGATGCACGGCGCGCAGCGAACGGCCGATGAGCCGCTGGATCTCGACGGTGCGGCCGTCGAGCTTGCCGCGGCTGATGTCCCGCGGCTTGCGCTCGAGCGTCGCAGTAGGGGAGCATTGAATACTCGGCCGTCAGCCAGCCTCCCGTCACGCCCTGCTGGCGCATCCACACGGGGACCTTGGGTTCGATCGTCGCCGCACAGATGACCTGGGTTTGGCCGAAGCGGGCCAGCACGGAGCCGGCCGCGTAGGGGGCGGGTCCGGCCTCGAACGAGATTGGGCGGAGCTGGTCGGCCCGGCGGCCGTCAAAGCGGAGGGATGCCATGGGAAAGAGCGCGGGCGGCGGGCTACGGCACCGGACTGCGGCTGGATTCTTCCCGCCGGTACGCGGGGGATTCCGTCAGTTTCAACGACTTCTTTTCACCGACCGGGTGCCTGGCCATGTGCGCAATGAGGCGGTCGTTGAAATCCTTGGCCGGATCATGGCCCATGTGCTTGAGGGCCTGCACCATCGCGGCCACCTCCACCAGGCGCGCAATGTCCCGGCCCGGCCGCACGTAGATCTCGATGTGCGGCACCTTGATTCCGAGGATCTCGTAATAGGATTCCTCCAGCCCGGTGCGCTCCTCCACCGCCTCCGGCGTCCACTCCCGCAGGCTCACCACCATGTCGATGCGCTTCTCCAGCCGCACGTTCTTGATGCCGAACATCTCGGCGATGTTGATGATGCCGATGCCCCGGCATTCCATGTAGCCCCGGGTTAGCGGCCGGCTGCTGGCCATGAGCTCCCGCTCGTCGAGCACCTTGATCACGGTGATGTCGTCGGAGACCAGGCTGTGGCCGCGCTCGACGAGGGCGAGCGCGCACTCGGATTTGCCGACGCCGCTGTCGCCGCGGATCATCACCCCGACGCCCTTGACGTTGACCGTCGTCCCCTGCTCGGTTGACGACGGGGCGAACTCGTTGTCCACGCACAGCGTGGCCGTGTTCACGAAATTCATCGTGATCATCGGCGTGCGGAAGATGGGCAGATGGCGCTCCTCCGCAACTTCGGTCATCGTCTTCGGAAGGTTGTAGTTCCGGGTCACGACAACGCACGGAATGCGGCGGTCGGCCATGCCGTGCAGGACGCTGCGCTGAACCTTCTCCGAGCGGGTCCGCAGAAAGGTCATCTCGGCGGCGCCGAGCACCTGGATGCGCTTGTTCGCGAAGAACTTGAAGAACCCGGTGAGTGCGAGCGCCGGGCGGTTGATCGCCGGCTCCCGGATGAGCCGGTGCAGGCCTTCGCGCCCCGTCACCAACTCGAGCTTGAGCTTGGCGCGATAGGTCTCGAAGAAGTGCGCAACGGTGATGCCGTGGATGGCTTTGGGCATGAGCTAGAGGTTGAAATCCTTGCCGAGGTAGAACTCGCGGGCCTTGGCGTCATTGATCAGGTAGTCCCGCGGCCCCTCGGCGATGACGCGGCCCTCGTGGATGATGTAGCCGCGGTTGACGATGTTGAGCGTTTCCCGGACGTTGTGGTCGGTGATGAGCACCCCGATGCCGCGTTCCTTCAGCTGCAGCACGATCTTCTGGACGTCGGCGACGGCGATCGGATCGATGCCGCTGAACGGCTCGTCCATCAGCAGGAAACGGGGGGTGGTCACGAGGGCGCGGGCAATCTCAAGCCGGCGGCGCTCGCCGCCCGACAGGGTGTACGCCTTCTGCTTGGCGAGGTGACTGAGGCCCAGCTCCTCCAGATGATGCCGGACGCGGGCCGGACGGTCGCGCCGGGCCAGCGGCAGCGTCTCGACGATGGCCAGGATATTTTCCTCGACCGTGAGCTTGCGGAAAACCGACGCCTCCTGCGGCAGGTAGCCGATGCCCAGCCGCGACCGGCGGTGCATGCGCAAGCGGGTGACATCCGTGCCATTGATGAATACCCGGCCGCGGGTCACCGCCACCAGCCCGACGATCATGTAGAAGGTCGTCGTCTTCCCGGCGCCGTTGCGGCCCAGCAGCCCGACCACCTCGCCGGCTTCGACCCGGATGTTGACACCGTTGACGACCGCGCGCTCGCCAAAGATTTTCACCAGGCCCTCGGTGCGGATGGCGAACGCCGATCCCGGTCCGGGCGTGCCGGGCCCGGCCGCGGGTGGCGGCGTTGGGACCGGGCTGGCGGAATCAGAAGAAGGAACCATGTTCAGGGGAGCTTGGCCGGTTCATCCGCCGGCACGGGCGGAGGCTGGCTCTTGTCAAAGCCGAGGTTCTTCAACGGCGGGAGGACGATGCGCACGTTGGTGCCCTCGATGCGGCGCTGGCCGCGGTAGAGAATCAAGGGCTCGCCGGTCGCGGTCGTGCTGTTGCCGTGGTCGATCACCGTCGGCTGGCCGGTCAGCGTGATGCGATCCTCCCCGGGCAGCACCTCGGCGTGTTCGCAGGTGGCCTCGCGATCACCCTGCACGATCCGGACGTGGCCGGTGGCGACCAATGACTTGAAGCGGTCTTGCTTGCCAAGGGTGTCCTGGCTCCGGCCGCTCCGCAGCGACACGACCTCGAGGCGGTCGCACGTGATATTGAGGTTGTTGCCGGTGACAACGACGTGGCCGGTGAACACCGACAGCGTCTGCGTGTCGCTGCTGGTGATCTCGCACGCCTGCGACTCGATCACGGTGTCGGGCACCGCCGGCGCCTCCGCGGCGCGCACCACGGGCGGCAGTACAGCCAACAACCAGGACAGGGCGGTGCAAAAGCGGCGGATCATCGAAGAATATCGTTCAGCTGGGCGTGAAAAACTACCCGGACGTTGCGGTGGATGGAAACCTTTTTCTGCCGATGATCGTAGAGCCAGTCCTCCCCCGTGGCCTCGAAATCATCCGTGATCAACCGCAGGGCGCCAGGGCCGCGCACGCGGCTTTCGTTAATCAGGGCGACCGCGGACGGGCTCAGAAAGACCGATTCCACCCGGTTGGTCGCGTCGCCGGCGAAGACGGTGAGATTGAGATCCACCACGTCGAGGCGGTTGTCATCAACGTAGATTCCCTGGGCGCCGCGCAGCAGCCATGAACGGTACGGTCCGTTGAAGGTCGGCACGCGAAAATTGATCACCGGCGCGTTGGCCGTGAACGAGGTCGCGCGCTCGTCCGCCGCCCGCAATGGGTCAACGCCGGAAAGGCTGCACGCACAGAACCCAAGGAGGAGGAGTTGCCGGAAGCGCACGGAAAGACGTCAACCCGACGCGTGGAGGATCTGCTCGCACACCTCGCGCACCGCGCCCCGGCCGGCCGGGCGCGACGCGAGATACCCGGCGGCACCGACGGCTGCCGGCATGGCCGAGGAGACGGTGGCGCCAACGGCGGCCCACCGCAGTGCCGGAACGTCGATGTCGTCGTCGCCCATGTAGCATACCTGGTCGGCGGCGAAGCCGAGGCGGCCCGCCAGTTCCTGCAGCGCGGCGAGCTTGTCCGTGCGGCCCTGGATGACGTGTGGAATCTTCAGTTCGGCGGCGCGGATTTCCGTCGCCACCGAGGCCCGGCCGGAAATCCAGGCCAGCACGATGCCGGCGTCGCGGCAGCGCACCAGTCCCAGGCCATCGAGAATCGAAAACGTCCTGGCCTCGGTCCCGTCGGACCGGATGGTGACCGTGCCGTCGGTCAGGATGCCATCGACGTCCATCGCAAACAGCCGGATGCCCGCCCACGTGGCGGCGGCGATCTTTGATTTTCGGCTGTTGGTGCTGGATGGCATGCTTCCGTAGATCGGGATTCACCGCCAGTATCCGAAGACCGGCGCAAAAATCAAAGGCCAAAAGACGGGCCGTCAGCCCGGGGGCGCATCTGCCGATTGACGGTGAAGCAGCAAGCTCGGCGATTCCGCAGCGGAGCCGCGTGCCTAGCCGGAGCTTTGGCGAAGGCTGGCGTCCGGCGCCGGCGGCGCGGAACGCCTGCCATGCCGCAGCCTTGCGCAAAGGCTGGCTCGCGCCGCGGCGGCGGAGCTGGCCGCGCCGCTACCGGCAATCGGGAGATGCGCCCTCATCCCATCCACCGGACCACCGCCTCGATCACCTTCTCCTTCGTCGGGCGGAACGCCGCCTCCAGTTCGGGCGCAAACGGCACGGGCAGGTCCAGCGCGCCCAGGCGCAGGGGCGGCGCCTCGAGCGAGAAAAACAGCTCCTCCGTCAGCCCGGCGACCAGCTCCGCGCCGAAGCCATGGGTGCGCCGGCCTTCGTGGAGCACGATCAACCGGTGGGTCCGCGCCAGCGATTCCCGGATCGCCCGGAGCCGGAGCGGCGCGAGGCCGCGGAGATCCCAGAGATCGAAGGTGCGCTCATACTCCCCGGCGAAGTAGTCGCACACCTCGCCGGCCAGCGGCACCATCTCGCCGTAGGTGACCAGCGTGGCATAGTCCCCCGGCCGCACGCGCTGTGGATTCCAGACGTCGCGGTAGTTGGAATCCCACGTCACCGGGGCCTTGCCGCGGCGGTACAGGCCCTTGTGTTCGAACAGGAGCACCGGGTTGTCGTCCTCGTAGGCCGCCAGCAGCGCGTTAAACGCATCCTGGGGGTTGCTCGGATAGAGGGCCTTGAGTCCGGGCATCGCCAGGAAGAACGACTCCAGTTCCTGCGAATGGAAGGACCCGAAGGTGAGTCCGCCGCCGCACGGCAGCCGCAGCACCAGCGGCAGCCGGGCGCCCGAACGGAAATGCATCGTCGCGGCGTTGAGCGTGATCTGGGTGGTCGCTTCGGTGGAGAAATCGGCGAACTGGAACTCCTCGATCGGCCGGTGCGCGTTGAACGCCAGCCCGATCGCATAACCCGTGCTGGCGCTCTCGGCCAGCGGCATGTTCATCACCCGCGACCGGCCGAATTCCTTGAAAAGATCCTCCGTCACCTTGAACGCGCCGCCATAGGTGGCGATGTCCTGGCCAAGGACCAGCGACTCCGGCCGCTCGGCCAGGATCTTGCGCAGCGCCCGGTTGAGCGCCTGCGCCATGGTCAGGGATTCGGACGCCGGGCTGGCGGCGCCCGCCTCCGATCCGAGCGACGGCACCCACGGACGAACCGGCGCGTCCGGCGCAAACAGGTCGCCTTCCATTCCCGCCGGGCTGGGACGCGGCTGGGCCAGCGCCATCCGAAGACAGTCTTCAACAAAACCGGTGATCTCCGCCTCCAGCGCCTCGATCTTCGCGCCGTGGGTCGCGGCGAGACCCGCCCGCAATTTCGGCAGCGGATCGCGCGGCAACGAACGCATCGGCCTCCCCTGGCCTCAGGTAATCGCACGTGTCGTAGGCGGCATGGCCGCGCAACCGCAGCGTGTGCGCCTCGAGCAGCAGGGGCCGGCCGGTCTCGCGGACCCGGCTGATGGCGGCCGCAAGCGTCCGGAGGTTGACCGCAACGTCGGCCGTGACGTCGAGCACCGATCCTTCGATGCCGTAGCCCGCGGCGCGCCGCCAGAGCTCGGTGCCGGCCGCGTACTGCTCGCTGACCGGCGTCGAATACGCGTAGCGGTTGTTCTCGATGACGAAGAGAACGGGCAGGCCCAGCAGCGAGGCGAGGTTCATCGTCTCATGCACATCCCCCGTGCTGCTCATCCCGTCGCCGATGAAGGCGAAGCCCACGGCCGGCCGGCCGAGGCGCCGCTGCGAATCGGTCGCTCCGGCCACCGTCGACACCATGGCGCCCAGGTGACTGATCATGGGCAGCGAGCGATTGCACGGATCGCCGTGATGAATGTTGCCCTCGCGCGCCCGCGTCGGGCTGGCCGCGTTGGCGAAATACTGGTTCAGGTGTTCCACCAGGTGGCCGCTCCAAATGAGATGGCCGCCCAGATCGCGATGGGTGAAACAGACCACGTCAACGGCCTTGTCGGCCAGCAGCGCCAGCGGCACAATCATGCCTTCGTTGCCCTGCCCGCCGGTCACCGTACCGCGGATCAAACCCTGCCGGAAGAGGTCCAGGATGCGGTTGTCGGCCGTGCGGGCCGCCAGCATCCACGCATAGGTGCGGAGCAGAGCGCCGGGAAGATCGAGGTCGAGATCGGCGGGTCGCAAGTCGCGCCTCTTCAGAATCGCGGGAGGTTCCGGGTAGACCATGCTTGGGCTGGACGCTGGCAATCGGCCGGGCCGCGTGCAAGCACGACCTTCAGTTTCCAGCCGCGCTTGGAACTGACCCGTTTGCGAATGCACCCGATGCGCGTTCCTTGTGGGCTGATCAACCGGCTGCACCAAACCACCCAGCGGCATCAATCATGAAACCATCCTCGATTGCCCTCAGATTCCTAAGCCTCCTCGCCGCCAGCGCGGCCTTCGCCATCGTTTTGCCGGCCACCGCTGCTGAAGGCGGCATGTCTGACAAACCCGCCAGTCAGACCGAACCGGCCAAGTCAGGCAGTCAGATCACCGTCACCGGTGAGGTTCTCGACCTGGCCTGCTATCTCGATCATGGCGCGCATGGGG
>CAWDQK010000085.1:0-18485 GCA_963804395.1 uncultured Verrucomicrobiae bacterium
ACGGACCTGGAGAATCCGCGCCTGCAAGGCGAGGTGGCGCTGGCCGATCCCACCAAGAGCAGCTCGATGGCGAAGGCGTTCGAAAATGTCATCCAGCAGCAGATGCAGGCGCGCTGGCTGGCATTGATGGTGGGGGCGGACCAGATCTCTGCTTTGGACGAGAAGGCGGTGGAAAAGCAGGCGGTTCGTGAAGGATGGATCGCGGGATTGCAGTGCCTGCAGCTGGTCAGCGCCAACGCCCGCTATTTCACCGATTCCTCGCAGAAGGTGCCCATTGATGTGGCCGACGGAAACTGCGCGGCCGGGATGTGCATCGATTTCTACGGCCGGCAGCAGGCCGAGGCGGAGCGGCGGCGCGGCGGTTCGGACCGGCTTGAGTTTGTGGCGCCGGCCGACGGCACGATTTCCTCGGTGGATCCGATCGCCCTGCTGCGCGGAGCCAGGCACCGGGCGGTGGCGCAGGCATTTATCGACTGGGTCGTCTCGCTGGACGCGCAGAAGTTGTGGTCGTTCAAGCCGGGCGCTCCGGGAGGGCCGCAACAGTACGATCTCCGGCGCATGCCGGTGCGGCGCGATTTCTACGCGCACGGGGAGTGGAAGCCCTTCCGCAGCGATCCGGAGGTGACTCCTTTTTCGGACCAGGATCAGCTGGTTTACCACGCGGCGTGGACGGCCGGCCTGTTTCGGGAACAGGCGTTTATTATCCGGATCATGTGTCAGGACCTTCACCCCGAACTCGTCTCGGCCTGGCGCCAGATCATCGCTATGGGAAAGCCGCCGGCGGCGATGGAGGCGCTGCAGGACATGTCGGCGGTGGACTACGACAGAGCCTCCGGCGAGATCAAGGCGGCGCTCAATTCGAGGAACCGGATCGATGAAATCGCGCTGGCCAGGCGGTTGGGGGCGGTCTTCAAGGAACACTATCAGCGGGCCGAGGATCTGGCGCGCCTGAAGCAGTGATCCGAGGAGCGTGCCGGGCGTCGCCCGCCACGATCTCAACAAACAGCCCAAGTTGTAGCCGGCCGCGTTGAGGCCGGCCCGGGATTTCGAAAGAACCTGCCGGGGTCAACGCCCCCGGCTACAGGAAACCGTGCCGTTGTAGCCGGCCGCGTTGAGGCCGGTCCGGGATTTCGAAAGAACGTGCCGGGGTCAACGCCCCCGGCTACAGGAAACCGCTCCGTTGTAGCCGGCCGCGTTGAGGCCGGCCCGGGATTTCGAAAGAACCTGCCGGGGTCAACGCCCCCGGCTACAGGAAACCGCTCCGTTGTAGCCGGCCGCGTTGAGGCCGGTCCGGGATTTCGATTGAACGTGCCGGGGTCAACGCCCCCGGCTACAGGAAACCGCTCCGTTGTAGCCGGCCGCGTTGAGGCCGGTCCGGGATTTCGAAAGAACGTGCCGGGGTCAACGCCCCCGGCTACAGGAAACCGTGCCGTTGTAGCCGGCCGCGTTGAGGCCGGCCCGGGATTTCGAAAGAACCTGCCGGGGTCAACGCCCCCGGCTACAGGAAACCGTGCCGTTGTAGCCGGCCGCGTTGAGGCCGGTCCGGGATTTCGAAAGAACCTGCCGGGGTCAACGCCCCCGGCTACAGGAAACCGCTCCGTTGTAGCCGGCCGCATTGAGGCCGGCCCGGGATTTCGAAAGAACCTGCCGGGGTCAACGCCCCCGGCTACAGGAAACCGTGCCGTTGTAGCCGGCCGCGTTGAGGCCGGCCCGGAATTTCGAAAGAACCTGCCGGGGTCAACGCCCCCGGCTACAGGAAACCGCTCCGTTGTAGCCGGCCGCGTTGAGGCCGGCCCGGGATTTCGAAAGAACCTGCCGGGGTCAACGCCCCCGGCTACAGGAAACCGCTCCGTTGTAGCCGGCCGCGTTGAGGCCGGCCCGGAATTTCGAAAGAACCTGCCGGGGTCAACGCCCCCGGCTACAGGAAACCGCTCCGTTGTAGCCGGCCGCGTTGAGGCCGGCCCGGAATTTCGAAAGAACCTGCCGGGGTCAACGCCCCCGGCTACAGGAAACCGCTCCGTTGTAGCCGGCCGCGTTGAGGCCGGCCCGGAATTTCGAGAGAACCTGCCGGGGTCAACGCCCCCGGCTACAGGAAACCGTGCCGTTGTAGCCGGCCGCATTGAGGCCGGCCCGGGATTTCGAAAGAACCTGCCGGGGTCAACGCCCCCGGCTACAGGAAACCGCTCCGTTGTAGCCGGCCGCGTTGAGGCCGGCCTACTCCAGGTTGGCGAAGCCGCGGGCGACTTCGGCGGGATCCGGCGCGCTGAAAAAGGAAGTTCCCGAGACAAAAGTGTCAGCGGAGACCGCCCGGCACTCGGCCGCCGTGGCCAAGTCGATTCCGCCGTCGACCTCGATGCGGAATGCCAGCCCACGCTCGCGGCGCCAGGCGGCGATCTGCGCGATCTTGAGCAGCATGTCGCGGCGAAATGACTGGCCGCCGAAGCCGGGCTGAACCGTCATGACGAGCACCAGGTTAACGCTGCCGAGAAAGGGTTCGACGGCGTCGGCGGGCGTGCCGGGATTGAGCACAATGCCGTTCTGGCAGCCGAGACTGTGGATGCGGGCGAGCGTGTCCGCGTGGTCATAGTCTGGCTCGATATGGACGCTGATGTGGCTGGCACCCGCCCGGGCGAACGGCTCGATGTAGCGTTGCGGCTCGTCGAGCATGAGATGCACGTCAAAGAAGAGCTTCGAGGATTGGCGCAGGGCCGCGACCAAGCCGGGTCCAAAGGTAAGGTTCGGCACGAAATGCCCGTCCATGATGTCGAGATGGATCCATGGCAGGCCCAGGCGCTCAACCAGGGCGGCGCTGTCGGCGAGCCGGGCATGGTCTCCGGCGAGGATCGAGGGCACAAGGAGCGGTGGATGCATGGGGGCCGCGCGGCAGATTCACCAGACGTCGAGCACGGTGTGAGCCACCTTGTCAGCAAGCGCCTCCGCCAGGAGCGGCAGGGTCTGGTATTCGGACTGCAGCTGGCCGCTGTCGGTGAACGCATTTCGGGAGACAAGAAGCAGGCGGTTCGTAAAGTAGGGCTTTCCGGTGCGCCGGTCGGTCAACGTGCAGGAGGCTTGAAGATTCAGGGCGAACTCGCGGGCGAGGGCAGTATCGGTCTCGCTGGTGGCGACGACGTCGCGATCGTACTTGACCAGTGAGACATGGAGGACGGCATCGGCGGATTCCGGCGCGGCGACAACGGTTACACGGCCATCCTTCTCGAGAGCGTCGCGAATCTCCGTTGACACCACGGCCTGGGCCTGCGGCAGCAGGGCGCGATTCTCGACCGGCGCCACATACAGCGTGGCGAACGCCAGCCTGGTCCGGGTGCCAAGCTGGTAGTGGGAACAAGCAGGGCTGAGCAGGCTTGAGGCGAGGACGAGCGCCCCGAGGAGCATGGCGGATCTGTTCCCGGTTGCGCTCAAGTTCAGAAGAACAGGAACCACTTCTTCTTTGGCGCCTGTGGCTGGGCTAGCTTCTCCGCCGGTGCCGCGGCCGCCTTTTCCTGCTCCGCCAGCAGTGCATCGACCTTGACCAGTTGGGCACGGGCCCGACCGGCGACGGGGGAGTCGGGATAATCAGTGATGGCCTCGTTGTAGAAGACCTTCGCCGCCTTGTAGTTTTCGCGGTGCTGCAGGTAGTAGTCACCGATCTTGATCTTGCTCTCGGCCAGCATTTCTTTCATGTCGGCGAGTCCCTTTTCCGCGACCGCGATGTTGGCATCGCCGGGAAAAAGGATCATGAAATCTTCAAAATAGGTGATCGCCTCCTTAGTGGACGATTGGTCGTAATGCGGTCCCTGGACGATGGAGGCGTGGACTTGCGCAGATCTCAGGTAGGCGCCGGAGGCCAGCACGCTCTTTGGATAGGTGTTGATCATCCGGTCCAGCGCGTCGATGGCCTCCTCCGGATCGTGGAGATACTGGTGCGCCCTCGCGGCGCACATCAAGGCCAGCGGCGCATACTCGCCATAGGGGGCGTTGGTGACGATCTGTTCAAAAAACCCGACGGACGCCTCGCGGTTGCGAAAAGTGGAAATGCCGAGCCAGTTGCGGCCCCGCACTCCATCGAGGAGGTCGCAGGCGAGGCGGAACTGCCGGCCGATGACCTCGTTGAATCGCGGGGTGCCCGGATAGCGGGACACGATTTCCTGGAAGGCCTTGAACGCCTTGACGTATTGCTCCCGCGCGATCCGGATGGTCGCCATGCGGTAGTACGCCTCGGGCGCGTAAATCGAGCTCGGATAATCATTGGTGATCCTTTTGTAGTCCCGCAACGCAGAGAAGTAGCTCGTCTGCTCCTCCTCGGCCCGGGCCTGGTTCATCAAATCCAGCGCGGCGGTTGCGTCCTTGCCGGACAGACCCGAGGTCACGCCGCCCTCAATCTTCCAGCCGCCGGCAGGCGTCCAGACCAGATCGGCCGCCAATCGCACCGGCAGCGACAGGAGCATGATGACTGCGAGCAGCACGGCGCAGCGATGAGGGAAGGAGGTTGGCGGCATGGTCAGAGAAGGTATCAGCGAATCAGGGAGCACCCGCAGGTCAAGCACGCCCCCAAAAGAGGAGCGTTCGGAGGCGCACCCGGTTTGATCAGTCCTCGGGCAATGATGTTCCGGAATCTGCCGTTTGGCCGATGCGCGGAGTTCGGGTCGTGGTTTGCATTGGACGGACCCATGAACAGAAGAGTCGCCGGACTGGCGGGCGGATCAGGCGACCGGTTGGCGCAACAGTTCGTTGGCCTGCGCCACATCGACCTCGATCCGGTGGTTGAGATCGGATTGGATGGCGTCCCGCGCGATCCGGATGGCGTTCTTCCAGGCCTGCCGGTTGCTGGACCCATGCGCCTTGATGATGTTGCCCCGCACGCCCAGGAGAGGAGCTCCGCCGTAGCGCTCGGGATTGATCCGGCGCCGGAGGGCAGAAAAAGCGCCCTTGGCGAGCAGCCCGCCCATCGCGCGGCAGGGATTGGCGCGCATGTGGCCGCGCAGTTCCGCCGAGAAGAACTTGACCAGGGATTCCCAGCTCTTGATGCAGATGTTGCCGACGAACCCGTCGCAGACGACGACATCGACATTGTCCGAGAAGAGTTGGAAACCCTCGATCGGTCCGACGTAGTTTACCAGCGAACCGATCCGCTTGAGCGCGTTGTGGGTTTCGGCAATCAGCGAGTTGCCCTTTCCCTCCTCGGTTCCGATGGTCAGCAAGCCGACCCGCGGCACGGCGCAGCCCAGTTCAATCCGCGCGTATTGGGAACCGATGATTGCGTTGTGCACGAGGTGCTCGGCCCGGGCGTCCGGGTTGGCGCCGGCATCCAGAAGAATGAAATACCCGCCGGCCCGGGGAACGACCGGCGCCAGCGCGGCCCGGTCCAGGCCTTCCAGGGTCCGGAGTTTGAGGATCGCGGCCGCCACCAGACTGCCGGTATTGCCACAGCTGACGGCCGCCACGGCCTCGCCGCTCTTCACGAGCTCAATGGCCCGCATCATCGACGAATCCTTCTTCCGGCGGATAGCCAGGAGCGGCTTGTCATCCATCGTGATGACCTCCGAGGCGTGGCTCAGCTGCACGGAAGGGTGTCCATCCAGCCCGGCCCTGGCCAGCAGCGGCCGCAACACCGCGGTGTCCCCGATCAGAATGAGCGGACTCAGTCCCGGGTATTCCGCCAGGGCGAGTTTGGCCCCCTCGACGACCTCAGTTGGTCCGAGGTCGCCACCCATGGCGTCCACGGCGATCCTGCCGGGGGTGGGCGTTTCTGCCATCGCGTGGTTCGAGCGGAATTCCTGAAGACAGCAATCTGGGCCCCGCGGGGCGATCAGACTTCGACCGTCAGGACCTGGCGGCCGCGATACATGCCGCTCTTGGGGTTGACGCGATGCGGCCGGACGGCGCCGCCGTCAACGGGATCCACGGCCAATTGCGGCGCCTTGAAGGCATTGGCGGCACGACGGTTGGCGCTTCGGCGCTTGGATTGTTTTCTTTTCGGGTTAGCCATGGTGAAAATCGTTGGGACTCCGGCGCGATCCGCGGGCCGGAAGACGGGAATTGGTCAAGGGTGTCCGAGTAAAGGTTGGCTCCGAAGCGGGTCAAGACATCATATCATACGCCCTCCGAATCGGGCGGATTCAAGACAGGCTGGCTGGAGCACCGCGGCGGGTCGGCCGCACGATAATATCTTTTGAGCTTCTCTCTCATGGAAACAACGGCAAAAATGGCCGGTGCCATGCCCGACCTTGACGTCCTGACCACCAAGTTGGCCGCCCGGCAGGATCTCGATCCACTGGAAGTGAAGGATGCTGCCCAGGCGCTGGCCAGTCCGGATGTCCCTGACGCCGCCAAAGCCGCCTTTCTCTCCGCCTTCTCGGACAAGGGGGAAACTCCTTCTGAGATTGCCGCGTTTGCCACGGTGTTTCGAAGCCTGGCAGTCAACCCGGGTCTGGAAGCCTGGGCGCCGCGCGCAATCGACGTGGTGGGCACGGGCGGCGATCACCTGGGCGGGTTCAATGTGTCGAGTGTGGTCACGCTGGTGCTCGCTTGCGCGGGGGTGCCAGTGATGAAGCACGGCAACCGTGGAATCACCTCGAAATGCGGCAGCGCCGACCTCATGGCCGGGATTGGCTATGACATCAACGCCCCGCCGGAAAAGCTGCATCGCGCGATGCAGCAGCTCGGCTACGTTTTCCTCTTCGCGCCGAATTATCATCCGGCGTTCAAGCACGTTGCCGCGGTGCGCAAGGAGCTTGCGGCGGCTGGCCGGCGCACGGTGTTCAACTTCATCGGCCCGCTGATCAATCCGGGCCGTCCGGCCCACGCCCTGATCGGCACGTTTTCGGAGCGGTGGGTGGGGCCGCTCGCGGAAACCATGGAAAAGCTGGAGACGCGGGCGGGCATTGTGGTGGCCGGGGTGGTTGACACCGATCACGCGATTGACGAATTGACGACGGCCACCGTCAACCGGGTGCGCGGGTTTGGGCGCCTTGCATCGGTTGACGGCCACTGGCAGGGCAAGGAATTCGGATTTCCGCAGGCGCCCTTTGCCGAAATCCGCGGAGGCGATCTGGCCACCAGCCGGCTTTTGCTGGATTCCATCCTTCGTGGGCGGGGGCCCCGGGGGCTGGTTGACACGATCATCTTCAACGCGGCGGTCGCGCTGTGGATCGTGGGCCGCTATGCGTGGATCAGGGAGGGCGTGGAGCCGGCGCGGGCGCTGCTGCTCGGGGGCGCTGTCAAGACGAAGATCGCCTCCACGAGGGAGTGCTTCAGTTCATGATCCGCCAGTATTTCGGCACGGACGGAGTGCGCGGGCCCTATGGCGGACCGCTCATCAACGTGAAGTTCGCGCGCCGGCTGGGCGAGGCCGCCGGCCGCTGGCTTGGGACGGCAGGAAATGGAACACGGCCGGAAGGGGCGCCGCGGGTCTTGATCGGACGCGATTCGCGGGCTTCGGGGCCGGCGCTGGAGGCGGCGCTGGCAGCCGGTTTCGTCAGCCAGGGTCTGGTCCCGCTTGGCCTTGGAGTGGTTCCGACGCCGGCGGTGTCGCGCGCCGTGGTGCGTCAGGGTGCGGCGCTCGGGGCGGTGATTACCGCATCGCACAATCCTGCCGGCGACAACGGAATCAAGTTTTTTGGCCCGGGCGGGTGCAAGCTGACGGATGCCCAGGAATTCGAGATCGAACAGTTGCTCCCGCCGGAAACGGAGCCCACCGGCCGCGCGGATGGAGGCGGCATCATCGGGTCATTTCCAGCGGGGGCGGCCGAGTATGTCCAGGCGGTCTCGCGGATTCTGCCTTCGGCGTGCCTCGCCGGCTGGCGCATCGTTCTCGACACGGCCAACGGCGCCACGTGCAACACGAGTCCGGTGGTGCTGCGCTCGCTCGGAGCCGAGGTGATCGGCCTCGGCGACCGGCCCGATGGCTGCAACATCAACGCCGGTGTTGGCAGCGAGTATCCAGGAAACTTGTCTGCGGCAGTCGGAGCCGCCGCGGCGCGGCTGGGCATCGCGCATGATGGCGATGGTGACCGTTGTGTCCTGTGCGATGAACTGGGCGGGATTCTGGATGGCGATGAGATCCTGACCCTGCTCGCGGTCCACGCCCTGCGCAGCGGCGGACTGGCGAAGAGCCTTCTCGTGGTGACGGTGCAGAGCAATCTCGGCGTCGACGCGACCGTGCAGGCGGCTGGCGGGCGCGTGGTGCGCACCCCGGTCGGCGACCGTTACGTCAGCGAGCGGATGCTCGCCGAGGGGGCCGAACTCGGGGGCGAGTCGTCCGGGCATGTGATTTGTGCCGACGTCTCCCCGACCGGCGACGGATTGGTTGCGGCGCTCCGGGTCATCGAAGTGATGCTGGCGACGGGAAAGCCGCTGTCCGAATTGCGCCGGGTTCTTCGGAAACACCCACAGCTGGGGATCGCCTTGAAGGTAAGGGAGAAACGACCGCTGGAAGAACTCGGGACGGTGCAGGCGGTCATCCGTGCCATCGAAGCCGAACTCGGCGAGCGCGGGCGGGTTCTGGTGCGGTTCTCCGGCACCGAGCCGAAAATCAGGCTCCTGGTCGAGGGTGAGGACGAGGCGCAAGTCAAGGCATCTCTGGCCCGGTTGGAGACGGCGGTGCGGGCGGACCTGCCGGCTTGACAAGGGTCGGAAGCACCCGGCATCCGTGTGATGCCCATGGCCGCCCTTTCCGGCAAGCGATCGCCCGCCCGCATTTACTGGACCGCATTCATCGGACTGCTGTTCGATTACTACGATCTCTACCTGTTCATCTATCTGGATCATGTGCTGGCGGCGCAGTTTGCCCTGACGCCCGGAGCGAGCGACTGGCTGCAGTTCACCGGGCTTGCCGGGACCGGGCTGGGGGCGCTGGGATTTGGCTGGCTGGCGGACCGGTGGGGCCGGGGACGGATCATGCTGGTGGTCTTCGGAGTCTACGGTTTGGGCATCGGCGGGCTCAGCCTGGCGTGGGATTATCCCAGTCTGCTGGGATTCCGGTTGCTTGCCTCGCTCGCGCTCGGGGCGGAATGGGGGATCAGTCACACCTTTCTGGCGGAGCGGGTGGATCGCGCGACGCGCTACCGGTTTGCGGCTTTGCTGCAGTTTGCGATTCTGGGCGGATTGCTGGCGGCTTTCGCGAAGATCTACCTGCTCGCGACTCTGGGCTGGCGGGGCTTGTTCGCCGCATCGCTCGTGCCGGTGGCGGTTCTGTCGCTGATCCGCTGGAGGACGCTGCTGCACGCCGGCGGCGACCTGCCATCGGGCCCGGCGAGCCGGCGGGAGCAGGGTTCAGGCACGGCCGCCGGCCCGCAGGGCGGCGCCCCGCGACGCCTTGCGGTCCTGCGCGCGAACGCGGCGCCCTTTGCAGTGTGTTTCGGGCTGGCGGGTCTCACGATTGCCAGCGGCACCAGCAATGTATTCTTTGCCAAGGACCTTCCCCAGGGCGCGGTCGCGACGACGTTGTTCTGGCTGAATGTTGCGCCCGGCATGCTGGCCGGCGCATGGATCGTGCGCCGCTTCGGCGTCGGGCGGGCGCTGGCGGGCTATGCCCTGGCCCTGATCGCGCTCTCGGGCTGGGCCTGGTGCAGCGCGTCGCCCTCGCGGGCGCTGGTCTTTGCGGTCGGGCTGCCGCTGCTGAACGGAATTCCGTTCGGTCTGATGGGCGCGTTCTTTAACGAGGTTTTCGGGGAATACCGGACGATGCTCTCGGGCGTGGCATACAACCTCGGCCGGATCCTGGCCGCAGCCTCGCCGCCGCTGATCACCGGGCTGGGGTTGCATGAACACGGCAACTATTTCATCTTCACCGCCGTGCTGGGCGCCGGCGTGCTGGCTCTGAGCGGGGCCGCCGCCGGGCTCGCCCGCCGGCTGTGAATGCCGGGTCCGCGCGGCGGACATTGGGCGGGCGCTGGTTTCGGCCTTGATCCGCCGGCCTTCCGATCGTCGCCAAGCTCCCGGCTGACCGGCAGCGCGCGCCCCGCCAGGTCAGGCCCGGAAGAGCACGCCGAGTTTCCGGCCGAACAGGACGCTCCCGCCGGCGATGACGGTGCCGAGGAAGACCATGGCCCACACGCCGAGGGCGCAGGCGAGGAAGCGGCCGTCGCCGAGCAGTTGGAACAGTTCGAAAATGGCCTTGGTGATCGGGTAATAGGCCTGCTTCTGCGCCAGTATCAAAGAATCGGATACCTCCAGCATGGCGTAGGCGAAGGCGAGCAGGCCGCCGGCGAGCAGGTGGGCCGTGATCAGCGGCAGCGTGATCCGGATCGTCGCCTGGAACGGGGGACAACCGAGATTCTGGGCGGCCTCCTCGAGGGTCACGCTCGTCTGCTGGAAGCCGGCGGCGGCGGACCGCACGACGTACGGCAGCCGGCGCACGGCATAGGCGATGACCAGCAGGGGGGCAGGATTCTCGACCGGATTGAGCCAGGAGAACAAGTGGCCCCGCTGGCTCATGGCGAGGTACCCGAAGGCCAGGACGAGGCCGGGAACCGCCAGCGGGAGCATCGTGAGAAGGTCGAGGAGGCTGCGGCCGGCGGCGTTCGTGCGGACGAGCACGTAGGCGATGGCGGTCCCGAGCCCGAGGTCGATGATGGCGGAGAGGCTGGCGTACTTGAGGCTGTTGGCGATGGCCGGGACCGTCAGGTCGTGGCCGAGCGCCAGCCGAAAATTGCCCAGGGTGAAACTGCCGGGCAGCACGGTGGCGTGCCAGGTGTCGGCAAAGGCAAGCAGGACGACGCCGACATGCGGCAAGACGGCCAGCAAAGTGATCCCGGCGAACAGCAGGGTGCAGGCCCAGGCGCCCAGGGGAGCCAGGGTCTTCGGGCCGGCTGCGCTGGTGGAACGCGCCATCAGCGCGTAGCTTTGCCGCCCGAACAGCCTCTGACCGGCGAAATAAAGCAGACCGGAGGCAACCAGCATAATGAACACGAGCGCGTAGGGAAACGGATTGTTCCCGATTTCCTTCAGCCCCGAGTAGACCTGGACCGACATGACGCGGGAGTAGTCAAAAACCAGCGGCACGCCGAGCTCGGTGAACGTCCAGATGAACACGATCGTCGACCCGGCAAAGAGGCCTGGCTGAATGAGCGGCAGCGTGATCCGCCAGAAGCGCCGCAACCCAGTGCAACCCAGGCTGGCGGCGGCCTCCTCCATCGAGGGATCGACGTTGGCCAGCGCCGCGACGGCGTTGAGGTAGATGATCGGGTAGAGGCTGAAGGCCTCGACCATCACGATGCCCCAGAATTGACCGGCGGCAAACCAGTCGAAGGTCCATCCGGCCGGCCGGGCACCGGTGGCGATGAGCAGGGCGTTGAGCGCTCCGTACTGCCCGAAGATTTGTTTGATGCCGATCGCGCCGACGAATGGCGGCAGGATCATCGGAACCAGGATCAGGGACCCGAACAGGCTTCTGCCCGGGTACCGATAGCGGTCATGCACCACCGCGAGCGGCAGGGCGATCAGCAGCGCGAGCACGGTCGTGGCGGCGGCCAGCAGGACGGAGTTGGCGAGACCGCCGAGGTAGACGGGATTCCGCAGCAGTTCTCCCAGGCAGGCGACCGTGAAACGCCCGTCCGCATCGACAAAGCCGCCCTTCAAAATCTGCAGCACCGGCCAGAGGAGAAACACGGCCAGGAATACCGTGGTGACCGTCAACACGATCCGGGCGAACGATCTCGACATTGGGCCGGAGTGTGGCCGTCCGGGATGCCGGGAGACAAGACCGAACTACGGCTTCCGGCGGCTCCGGCGCCTTTTGAGATGCCGCGTAAACGCACGCAAGGTTTCCGGGCTCACGTGGTGCTCCATCCCCTCGGCATCCGCATTCGCAATGGCACCGGGCACGCCGAGCGAGCGGAGGAAAGTCGCGACGACCTCATGACGCCGCCGCGCATCGACCGACAGTTTCTCGCCGGCGGGAGTCAGGAAGACGGACCGATAAGGCTGGGTCGTCACGAACCCGCCGCGCTGCAGGCGCTGCAGGGTGCGGTTGACGGTCACATGAGTGACGCCGAGGCGCCGGGCGAGATCGGTCACCCGCGCCTCGCCGGTCGAGGCGATGAGCTCGGCGATCATCTCCGCGTAGTCCTGGGCGGTCTCCTGCGCGTGTTCCTCGCGGGTGCGCAGCAGATTCGGCCGGGGCGCTTCGGCGGTGGTTCTTGGACGGGGGGCCACCCGGCCAGTCAGGCGCAAACGACGGGAAAAGGAAAGCCGATTGACGGGTGTTTTTTGATGGCTGCGGGCCGAACGTGTGCTACGTTGTCTCCGGCAATGGATTCCCAGGGTCCGACCGCTCCTTTGGCCGGAGTGCGGCGAGCGGCGGCGGGCGGACCGGCGCGGAAGTCTCACCCATGTACAACAAAATCCTCGTGACGCTGGAGGGCACGACATCGGACCGGGCGATCATCGAACATATCAAGCCGCTGGCGCAGGGCATGCACAGCCGGGTGGTGTTGTTGCATGTGGCCGACGGGTGGGCGGCGCGCATGTTCGGACCCGAGGCGATCAGCCCCGAGGTGACGGAGGATCTGGCGTATCTCGAACGGATTCGGGCCGAGTTCAAGTCGGCGGGCGTGGAGGCGGAATCCGAACTGGCTTACGGAGAGCCGGCAAAAGAGATCATCAAATGGGTGGAGACGAAGGGCTGCGACCTGGTGGCAATGAGCACCCACGGCCACCGGTTCCTGGCGGATCTGTTCCTCGGAACGACCTCGCGAAGCGTCCGGCACAGGGTGAGCGTGCCGGTGCTGCTGCTGAAGGCGAAGTGAACTGGCGGAGAGAGGGGGATTCGAACCCCCGGACGGATTTGAAACCCGTCAACGGTTTAGCAAACCGCTGCCATAAGCCACTCGGCCATCTCTCCGGAGTGCGAGGCGAGAAGGAAGCGCGCCCGGCACGCAAGTGCAAGGTTGTTTTCCACCACGCGGCGAGGGCGTCGCGTCTCCAAACGACAATTCGCGATCCGGGACCGTTCGCCCGGTGAAATCTGCGAGCCGGGGCGGTGCCTACTTCTTCCGTGTGAGCCAGCGCAAGATCCCCAGCAGAGCGAGGAGGGCCAGGAAAGGAGGTTCGACCGCGCCGCCGCCGCCGGTACTGACGTTGACACCATTGTTGTTGATGATCGGCGTGTTGTCGATTGGGCCGACGGATCCGCTCTGGCTAATGGTGCCTTGCGTCATGGCCGGAGTACTCACGGTCACCGTGGTAGACCCAATGGCAATCTTGCGGATCGCCGCATTGCCGGTGTCCGCCACATAGAGATTGCCCGCGCCGTCCGGCACGAGGCCGCGCGGCTGGTTGAATAGGCTCGTGGAGTAGGTGCCATCTGCAATGCCGGCAGTTCCGGCGTTGCCCGCGATGGTCGTGACGTTGCCCGAAGGCGTCAGTTCCCGGATGGTGCAGTTGATCGTGTCGGCAACGAAGACATTCCCGTTGCTGTCGACCGTGATGCCCATCGGTTGATTGAAGAGTGCGGGGACACTGGGGGCGTTGTCATTTGAGCCGGCCAGCCCGGCCACCCCCGCGATCGTGGTCACGACGCGGCCCGGCGCGATCTTGCGCACGGTATCATTGTAGGTGTCGGCCACAAAAAGGTTGCCGCTGCCATCCACCGCGATGCCCGTTGGGTAGTTGAATTGCGCGGCCGTGCCGGTGCCGTCAGCGCTGCCGCCCCGGACTGAGGCCGAGCCGGCAATGGTCGAGACCGTGCCGGTCGAGGTGACCATGCGGATGGTATTCGTGAACGCGTCGGCCACGTAGACATTTCCCGTGCCATCGGTGGTGACTCCGGTCGGCGAGGAGAACCAGGCGTTGAGGCCGGTGCCGTCGTGGTTGCCCCGGTTATAGATGCTCCCGGCAAGCGTTGTGACCACGCCTGCAGGGGTAATCTTTCGAATGGTGCCATTGCCGGTGTCGGCGACATAGACATTTCCCGAGGCGTCCACCGCCAAACCGTTTGGCTGGTTGAACCGGGCATTGCTGCCCGTAGCGTCGATGGCGCCGGCCGCGCCAGCGATGCCAGCGAGGGTTGCAACCATTCCGCTCGAATCGATCTTTTGGATGATATTGTCGGCGGGGTCAGCCACGTAGAGGTTGCCCGAGCTATCGCGGGCAACGCCGGCTGGGTAAACGAAGAGATTGACCGCCTGGAACACACCGGCCGCCTGGCTGTTGGGAGTTCCAGGGGTGGCCGGATTGTAGACGAAAGTGCCGGAACCGCCTCCTCCCGCTCCAGAACCTCCGCCTCCAGAACCTCCACCACCAGAGCCTGCACCTCCAGAACCACCGCCACCGGAACCGCTGCTTCCCGAAGTCGATACGCCCTGGCGAATCGTGTTGTTCATGGTATCAGCAACATAAAGGACGCCGTTGCTGTCCACCGTCACGCCAGTGGGGAAGTTGAACAACGCCGCACTGCCGGTCCCGTCGAGGCTGCCGGTCTGGCCGGCCGAGCCGCCAAGCGTGGTCACAATCCGGTCCGGGGTGATCTTGCGGATCGTCTGGTTGCCGGAATCGGTCACGTAAACATTGCCGTCGGCATCAACTGAGACTGCAGCCGGCGCGTTGAACCAGGCATTGGTCCCGACGCCGTCTTGCGCGCCGGAGTTTTGCTGGGAGCCGGCCAGCGTCGTTACGACCCCAAACGGCGTGATCTTGCGAATGACGTTGTTTCCCTTGTCCGCCACGTAGAGGTTGTCGCCACTGTCAACCGCGATGCCGGTCGGCGTATTGAAGCGAGCTGCAGTTCCGACGCCATCCGCATAGGAGAAGCTCCCGGCCGCTCCGGCCACGGTGTAAACCGTGCCATCGGTGGTCCCGTTCGATGCGGGCACGATCTTCCGAATCGTGCTGTTCGAGGAATCTGCCACGTAAACAATTCCTGAGCTGTCGACGGCCACTGAAGTCGGCATCAGGAAAACGGCAGTGCTCTCGGCGCCATCCTGGGCTCCGCGGACTCCGGCGATGCCGGCAATCGTGGTGACGAGCCCGCCCTGCGACATGTCAATCTTCCTGACAACGGAGTTGAAGGAATCGGCCACATAGATCCGGGCATTGTTCCCGGTTCCTTGCACGGCGACGCCGTAGGGATACCAGAACTGAGCTCCGCTGCCCTTGCCGTTGGTATTGCCTGAGTACTGGACCACGCCGGCGATCGTGGTGACTGTGCCTGTGCCATAGGCGCCATCGGCACCTTTGCTGATCCTTCGCACCGTTGCGTTGAGTGAATCGCCCACGTAGAGATTGCCGGCGGTGTCGGCCGCAATGCCGTACGGTTCATCAAACCGTGCGATCGGCGATGGTCCATCCTCGTAGCCGGTGCTCCCTTCCGGGGGCGCGCCTGCAATCGTGGAAACCGTATAGGTGCCGGTCGGGTTGCCTGACACCGGGTTGGTGTCCGGCGTCAGCAGGCGGATCGTATTGTTGCGGGTATCGGCGACGAAAATATTGCCGGTGGCCGGGTCCACGCCCAGAAACTGTGGGGTGGTAAACCGCGCCTCGCTCGTGCCGGCGCCGTCCGTGTCACCCGCGCTGCCTGCCTGGCCGGCGATCGTGGTTACGACACCGCTCGGGTCGATTTTTCGGATCACGTAGTTAAAGGCATCCGCGACGAAGACGTTGCCGGCGTTGTCCGTCGCCAGTCCGAACGGCGAGTTGAACTGGGCCGCCGTGCCGGTGGCATCGGCATGACCTCGGACACCAACCGTGCCTGCCAGGGTGGTCACGGCGTAGTAGCCGGTGCCGTTGGGCGTCAGTTGCCGAATGGTGTCATTTCCGCTGTCCGAGACATAGAGGGTGCCATTGCCGGCCAGCGCGAGGCCCTGAGGGAAATTGAACAATGCCCCGGATTCGGAGCCGTCCGTGCTGCCGACGGTGTTCGCCAGACCGGCGATGGTCGTGACCGTGCCGGCGCCGTCGGCGTTAACGATGATCTGGCGGATGGTCTGGTTGTCGCTGTCGGCAACAAAGACGTTGGTACCGGTGCTGTCGCAAGCAATCGCGCTCGGCAGGGAGAACTGCGCGTTGGATTCGGCGCCATCCGTGGTGCCGGCGCTATTCGCAATGCCGGCAAAAGTCGTCACGATACCGGTTGAGTCGATCTTCCGGACAATGTTGTTGTTGGTGTCCGCAATGAACAGATCGCCTTGGGCGTCGGCCGCCACCCCCATCGGGAATTTGAAATTCGAAGTGAGGGCGCTGGCGCTGAGCTGGCTTGGGGCTCCTGGGACTCCGGCCACCCCGGCGTAGCGGTTCACGTCCCACTTGCCGTTGGGCAGGTTGATCACATTCTGTGTCCCATTGCTTTGGCTAAGCTGACGGATCGTGTGGTTGTTCGTGTCGGCGACGTAGATGGCCGTTGGGGTTACGGCGATGCCGTCGGGGTAATTGAATCGGGCGTCGGTGCCTGGCCCGGTCGGTGCGTCGGTGCTGCCGGCGCTGGCAGAGGATCCGGCGATGGTCATGACCGTGCCGTAGTACTCGGTCGTCGAGACCGTGCGGATCGTGTTGTTGCCGGTGTCGGCGACGTAGAGGAGATTGTTATTTGGATTCCAGGTGATGCCATTCGGGCCGTAAAACTGCGCGCCGCCGCCGGCGCCGTCGCCAGAGCCCGGTTGTTGCAGGACTCCCGCAAGCGTCGTCACGCTGCCGGCAATCGGAGTATTGGTGAGGGGAACATCCGTCGAGTAGGCGGTGGTGACGATTTCCCGGATTGCGTCGTTGCCGGCATCCGCAACGTACAGTGCGTCCGTCTGGTACGTGGCATCGGTCCCGATCACCAGGCCGTTGGGAGACGTGAACCGCGCATCGCGAGGGAACGTATTGTCAACGTCGCCACTCGTACCCGGCGGGCCGGATCCGGCGTAGGCGCTCACCATCCCGGTGACGTGATTGATCAACCGGATCGTGTTATTTCCGGTATCCGCCACGTAGAGATTTGAATACTTGTCAACCGCGATTCCCGTCGGCGTGTTGAACACCGCAGTGCTGGCCACGCCGTCCGCATAGCCGCCGTTGCTGGGCGCGCCGGCGTAGGTTGTCACCGTGGTGTCGGGAGCGATCTTGCGAATCGTGTTGTTGTAGGTGTCGGCCACAAAGACGTTGGACTGGGCGTCAACGGCGACTCCGATAGGAAAATTGAACCGTGCCAGCATGCCCACTCCGTCGTTGCTGCCCTTGCGCAGCGGCGTTCCGCCGATGGTCGTCACGGCCCCGGCGGGCGTCATCTTGCGAACGGTGCAGCCGTCGGTGTTGGCAACATAAACATTCCCGGAGGAATCGATGCAGACATCCTGGGGTGAATAGAACCGCGCGGCCGTGCCGGTGGCATCAGTTGACCCTGAGGTCCCGGCCACACCGGCGATGGTCGTCACAACTCCGGCCGACGTGATCTTCTTGATGGTATTGCTGCCTGCGTCCGCCTCGTAGATGGTGCCCGTCTTGTTCGACGGCAATTCCAGAGGGGTAGTCCAGCACTGCCGCACTGCCGGTGCCGTCAATGTTGCCGCTGACGCCCGCAAAGCCGGCGAGGTTGGAAACGGTGCCGCCCGGGTCGATCTTCCGGATCAAGTGATTGTTGGTGTCCGCGACGTAGATGTTGCCGCCGGCGTCAACCGCGACGGAATGGGGTCCGTTGAACTCGGCGCTGGTGCCGATTCCGTTCAGACTGCCCATCACACCGGCGTTGCCGGCCACCGTGGTCACCTGGTTGGTGGCCAGGTCGATCCGGCGGATGGTATTGTTGATGAAATCCGCGACGTAAAGATTTGCTGCGCCGCTGTCCAGTGCGAGACCCGTCGGATTATTGAACAGCGCGGCGGACCCGATCCCATCAGTGCTGCCGCGGACTCCGACCGAGCCGGCCAGGGTCGTCACTGCGCCGGAGGAGTCGATCTTTCGAATGGTGTGGTTGTTGGTGTCGGCTACATAGAGGTTTCCCGAGCCGTCAACGACGACCTTGGAGGGGAGGGAAAAGCGGGCGGCGGTCGGGTTTGCCTTGGGACTGCTTGGATTCGTGTCGGCGTTGCCGGAACTGGGCACCATGCCAATGCCCGCCACGGTGGTAACCGTCCCGTCCGGCGCGATCTTCCGGATGATATTGTTGCCCGTGTCGGTTACAAAAATGCAGCGGTAGACTCCGGCGTCATTTGGATTCGTGTCCTTAAGATCAATCGCGAGGCCGACCGGAAAATTGAAACGGGCCGCTGTTCCGATTCCGTCCGAGAACCCGGTAACGCCGGCCGTTCCGGCAAAGGTCGTGACCGTGCCGGCAGGGGAAATCTTGCGGATCGTGTCATTCCCGCTGTCGGCCACGTAGATGGTGTCATCCGTATCAATCACAATGCCGGCCGGGGCGGAGAAGCGTGCGGCGGTCCCCGTGCCGTCGGTGCTGCCCATGGTCCCGGCAACGCCCGCGAACGTACCCACGACCGTGGCGGTCACAGGGTTGCCATTGTCCGCGAATATCTTGCGGATGACGTTATTGTCGGTGTCTACGACAAAGACATTCC
>CAWDQK010000086.1:0-23007 GCA_963804395.1 uncultured Verrucomicrobiae bacterium
TGTGCTTGGTCACCACAAAACGCTGAGACTGGCCAATCTTTGTGGACAAGCTATAATTTTACTACGAACGATATTCATGGCCGGGGTCAGCGCCCCCGGCTACAGGAGGAGTCATTGTAGCCGGCCGCGTTGAGGCCGGCCAAGGAGCCACAGACAAGATCCGGGTCAGCCCGTTCGGCAGACTCAGGGTCAGCGCCCCCGGCTACAGGATGAATCATTGCAGCCGGCCCCGCGGACAATTCCAGCTTGACCGGCGCGGGCCGTCGATTTGACTAACTGGTTAATTAAACATGCCGCCTGCAACCACCATCCGGAACCGGGACCGCCGGCCCGCCGCCGACGGAGCGACGCGGGCGGCGATCCTCGCGGCGGCCAAGGCGGTCTTTGCCGAGGCCGGCCTCGCCGGCGCCCGGACGGACGCCATCGCCGCCGCGGCGGGCGTGAACAAGGCGCTGCTCTATTACTATTTTAAGAGCAAGGAGCGGCTCTATGTGGCGGTGCTGGACGACGTGTTTCGCGGCTTCAACCAGGAGGCAATCGACCTGCTTTCCGGTCCGGGTTCGCCGCGCGCGATCCTGCTGCGCTTTGTGGGACTGCATTTTGACGTGATCAGCCGGAAGCAGGGCTTCGCGCCGCTGCACCAGCGGTTCATGATGAGCGGAGGACGGTCGATCGCCGGGCTGGTCCGGAAGTACGCCATCCCCCGCAGCCGGGCGCTGGGGCGGCTCCTGGAGCGGGGCATTCGGGAGGGGGAATTCCGCCCTGTCGATCTCCGGCACGCCGCGATCTCGATCACGGCGCTGGTGGTCTTCTATTTCTCCATCGGACCGGTGCTGCGCTTGGTGGCGGAGGGCGATCCGTACAGCGACGCGGAATTGAAACGTCGGAAGCGAGAGGTGCTCGATTTCGTCCGTTACAGCCTGTTCACCAATCCGGAGGCTCCTGTCCCATGAAACGTCGATTACGCTGGCTGCTGCCGGTGCTGGTGCTGGTTGCCGGCATCATCTATTTCCTCGCGACCTCGTATCAGGCGCGCCGCCTGGTGCTGACCGGCGTCGTGACCACGGACGATGTGGTCGTTGGCTCGGAACTCACGGGCCGGCTGCAGGAATTGCGCGTCCGGGAGGGCGACACGGTGCAGTCCGGCGAGTTGCTGGCCCTGATCCGGCCGCAGGAATGGGCCGCCGGCCTCGCCTTTGCGGAGAACTCCGCCCGCCAGTCGGCCGCGCAGGTGACCGCGGCGGAGGCCGACCTGCGTTACCAGGAGGCGCAGACGACCGGCCAGATCGCGCAGGCCGAGGCGTCGCTGGCAGCCTCGCTGGCGCAGGTGACCCAGGCGGAGGCCGACCTCGAAAACGCGCGGCTGAACTTCGATCGCGAAACGGAATTGCACCGGCAGGGCACCGATTCCCCGCAGGCGTTCGATTTGGCGCGCACGACGTTTGACGGCGCCAAGGCCCGCGTCGAATCGCAGCGCAAGCAGGCGGAGGCCGCGCAGGCGGCGGTCGCACTCGCCCGGGCGAACGCGGAGCAGACTGCGGTTCGTCACGCCAACGTGGATGCCGGCGTCCACCAGCAGGCCGCGGCGGAAGCCCAGCGGGACAAGGCCAAGGTCCAGCTCGGCTACACCGAGATCCGCGCGCCGATGGCGGGGATCGTGGACGTGCGCGCCGCCCGCCCAGGCGAGGTGGTGGCCGCGGGCCAGGCGATCGTCACGCTGATCGACCCGGACGATCTCTGGGTGCGCGCCGACGTCGAGGAAAGCTACATCGACCGCATCCGCCTGGGCGACAAGCTGACCGTGCGGCTGCCGTCCGGGGCGGAGCGGGAGGGCACGGTGTTCTACCGCGGGGTCGACGCCGACTACGCCACCCAGCGCGACGTGAGCCGCACCAAGCGGGACATCAAGACCTTCGAGATCCGCCTGCGCTGCGACAACCGCGACCGGAGCCTGGCCGTGGGCATGACGGCCTACGTCACGCTGCCGCTGGGCAAATCCTGAACGGCCCCATGTTCGACATCGAAGTGGAGAACCTGACGAAGTGCTTCGGCGATTTCTGCGCCGTGGACGCGCTGAGCTTTTCGGTCGACCACGGCGAGGTGTTCGGCCTGCTCGGGCCGAACGGCGCGGGCAAATCCACGCTGATCCGCATGCTGACCACGCTGGTGCCGCCGACCTCGGGCACGGCGCGCGTCAACGGCTTCGACGTCGTGCAGTCGGCCAACGAGGTGCGGCAGATCCATCGGCGTGATTCCCCAGGCGATGACCTCCGACCTGGACCTGAGCGCCGAGGAGAACATGAGCATCTTCGCCAAGCTCTACGGCATTCCCGCGCGAGAAACGGCGGCGCATCGATCCGGGAGCTGCTGGCGGCGGTGGACCTGGTGCCGTGGGCGGACAAGCCGGTGAAGATGTTCTCCGGCGGCATGCGGCGGCGGCTGGAGATCGCCCGCGGGCTGGTGCACGAGCCGAAGATCTTCTTCCTCGACGAGCCCACGACCGGGCTCGACCCGGTCTCGCGCGTCGCCGTCTGGGAAATGCTCTCGCGGCTCAAGCGCGAGCGCGACCTGACGATCCTGGTCACGACGCATTACATGGACGAGGCGGACAAGCTCTGCGACCGCATCGCCATCGTGGACCATGGCAAGCTGGTGGCGCTGGATTCGCCGCTGAAGCTGAAGGCCTCGATCCCCGGCAAGAACATCCTGGAAGTCAGCTTTTCCTCGGATGCCGCCCGGGTGGCTGGAGACCCTGAAAGCCCTGCCGGACGTGGCGGAGGTGAAGGCGGACGACCACGTCTTCCGCATCTCCTCGAACAACGGGCCGCGGACGACGGTGGCGCTGATGGAGGCGGCCCGCGGGGCCGGGCGTGGCGGTGACGTCGCTCTCGGTGCAGAGCACGACGCTCGACGACGTCTTCGTGCATTACACCGGGCACGCAGTTGCGCGATGCGCTGCAAAGTGCGCCGGTCTACCAGCCAGTGCTTCTGGCGGCGAGACCCTGAAGCGACGGCGCCAGCCATGAACCGAATCTGGGCCATCATCGAACGCGACCTGCGCCGCTTCCGGCGCAGCCCCACGTTGATCGATCGTGTCGATGATGCATGCCGCTGGTGCAGCTGCGTGGTGCTGGGCTATGCCTTCGGCGGCAAGATCAAGAACCTGACGTCGGCGTGGTGGACCAGGACCACGGCGTGCCGGCGGTGCAAGCTGAAGGAGATGTTCCAGGCGGTGGCCGCCAACGCCGCGCACCTTCGAGACCGATCGCCTACACGCGACGCAGGCGCGGCGCTGCGCGACCTGCGCAACGGGCAGCATCAACGGCGTGCTGAACATTCCGCCGGACTTCTCGCGCAAGGTGCTGGCGGGCGCTCAATCCGCGGATCGCGCTGATCGAGGACAACACGGACCAGTTTTCCGCGGCCTCCCTGGAGGGCACGCTCACCCAGCTGCTCGGCGCCTACAACCAGAAGTCGCCCGCGCCGCGCCTGACGGCGCGGCGCCACGCTGTCGGTGGTCGAGGTGTATCCGTACGTGCCCTACATCCAGTACCTGCTGCCGGGCACGATCGTCCTGGCGATCTTCGTCTCGGCGATGATCGGCGGCGGCATCATCTTCATCGACGACAAGGCGCGCGGGCTGCACGAAGGCTATCTGGTGACGCCGATCCGGAAGCTCGAACTGATCCTGGGCTTCAACGCTGGCGGGCGCGGCCAAGGCGATCCTCGCCGGCATTGGTGCTGGTCACGTTCGGCTCGCTGATCGCCGGGATTCCCGACCCGCTGAACCCGCTCCGGCTGCTCCAGATGCTGGTGCTGGTGGTGCTGACCGCGCTGGCGCTGATCAGCATGATGTTCCTGCTGATGGTGCGCGTGAACGATCCGCTGGTGCCGCGCGCCATGTTCGGCGTGCTGAACACGCTGCTCTTTTTCCCCAGCGGCGCGGTCTATCCGACCAACGCGTTTCCCGGCTGGATGAAGGTCATCACGGCGGTGGATCCGTTCACCTACGCCGTGCACGGCTTCAAGGAACTCCTGCTCAAGAACACCGGCTTGGTGGCGATCGGCTTTGACCTGGCGTTCCTGGCGGTGTTCACGGTCCTGGCCATGCTGGGCGCCACCGCGCTCTTCCGCCGGACGTTGTGATGAGCGCAGATCCGGAGGCGTCCGGAATTGAACCACAACGACACGGGGACACAAAGGCCGGAGGAGAGCAGGCCAGGGCTCCATTTCCTCCGTTGCCTCCTGTGAGTCTGCCTGGGCATCCGCGTCATCGGGGGGAAAAAAGATTGGGATCAGCCGCAAAGAGGCGCGAGAAGGCGCAAAAAAGACGAGCAGCCGGTTTTCGTGGGTTTGGTGTGTTCCGCGGTGGAAATCCGGTACCGGAATCCAATTCATCTTACAGGAGGCAACGGAGGAAACAGAGCAGGAACAAGCCCACGAATTCACACGAACCTTGCGCGCGAGCAATGCGGGAAGGCCCGCGGTGGCCGACCTAAGAGGAGGACGCAGAGGCAGCAGACGACACAAACGATTCCTCGATCCTGGCGGACTGCCACGACCCGAACCCGCGCCCGGTCGCGGCCGTGGCTGCGGGTGTGGAGGGCGCTGCGCCGTCAGCGCCGGTTGGGCCGTGGCTGCGAGCGCCAGCGAGCGGTCGTGCCCGTAGCCGCGAGCGTGAGCGAGTGGAGGGGAAGCAACGCGGCCCGCGTCCACGCAGGATCGATCGAGTTCAGTCATTCAGCGGGCTCGGGGCCCCAACTCCAGCAAGTCTGGTTGGTGTTCCACAGGAATGCGCGCAACCTGATTCTTCGAAATGGGGTCCACCTGCTTCTGAGGCAATCCACCCAATCGCCGCGCCCGCAATCCCGGCTTACGGTCACTTCCCCGGTAACCATCCGACCGTCCGCGCCGCGCCTTTCCCGGCCTGAGCCTGCCGAAGGCGTCCAATGGTAGTGTATCCGTCATGGCCGCCCCGCGTTGACACCCATTCCAGAATCGCCAATTTCGGCCGCGACGGATATGCCACCTGGCGTTCTGCATTGACATGAAGACGTTGGCGTTCCTCCTCGACGATAGGCCTCCTGAGCTATCCGATGATCTCCCCGCTTTCCTTGTAGCGGCTATCGTCGTGACCCTTCTCTCATGGCTGTTGGTTAAGATAAGCAGATGGTTGGCCGTGCCCGCATTCGTCATAGCTGCATTCTCTGCCTGCCTCGTTGCTGGCAGTTTATGGATGGATGTGGGAGGACTTGGCACGTGGAGGCGCCTGGGCGTCGATGTTACCTCCGTCATTATCAGTTTCGCATCAGGCCTACTTCCGTTCGTGGCTATCGTTGCCTTCCTGCTCGTGAGAATCTGGAAGCGTCCAGAGAAGCCAACCGGCGAACAGATGGATACTGTCAAACATGAGGTCAGCAGATGAAACCTACGCAGACCCAGTGGCCGGAGGCAACTCGCTTGGCTGTCATGCCGGGCTGCGGTGGAGCTGGCACGCAAGCCGGCGCTCACGTCTCGTCCTGATTGTTCGGCAATGAAGCTCACTGTGAAGATTATCTGCCTTGGTCTGCTTCAGCTTCCGCCGAGGCTACGGCCGACAAGGGCGCACCCGTCGCGCCGCCACCCGGCGGCGGTGGCTCGTCGTGAGTCCCGGCCTGGACGTTGCTCCGCTCCCGCTTGACAGGCCCGAGGACGTAGATACGATGTAGAGCCATGAAGACTGCCGTCCAGCGTTGGGGAAACAGCCTCGCCTTGCGGATTCCGCGAACCTATGCCGCCGAATCGCAGATCTCCGAGGGTTCTGAAGTGGAGCTCACTTTGAAATCCGGCTCCCTCGTGATTCGCGCAATCGTCCGAAAGCGGTATTCCCTGCCCGATCTATTGAAGCGCATCACTCCCGCAAATCGACATGAGTCCGTCGCCACCGGCGGCGCAGTGGGTCGGGAGGTCTGGTGATGAGCTATCTTCCCTGCAGAGGCGACTTGGTTTGGCTGACATTTGATCCGCAAGCAGGACACGAGCAGGCTGGGCGTCGACCGGCTTTCGTGCTTTCGCCGGCGGCATACAATCGGAAGACCGGACTGTTTTTGGCGTGTCCCGTAACCTCGCAGGCCAAGGGCTACCCGTTCGAAGTATCATTGCCTGCAGAGCTCCCGATTAGCGGTGTGATTCTGGCAGACCAGATCAAGAGCCTGGATTGGAAGGTGCGAAAGGCTGAGTTTGCCGCTGGGACACCGGATGAAGTGACTCAGGACGTGCTCGCGCATGTTCTTCCACTGATCAGTGAAGAGGGCTAGCAGCCTGTCGGGCTTCGCCCTCCATTCTGCTAAACAAACGGCGGACGCCGTTTGGCTGGCGATCGAATATTTGAAAGAAACTTCTGAACATAGGACGGGAGGGTGCGTCCTACTGGTATGCCTGCACATTTTGTAGACTTGGACCGCCAGACGCCGATGTTTCTGCCGTATGATTTGCGCGAGTGGGTGCCTGGGGGGCATATCGTGCATTTCATCCTCGATGCGGTGGAGCAGTTGCCCATCACCGACTTTCGGGTCAACGATCGTGGGAGCGGCAGCGAGCAATATCCGCCGAGGATGATGCTGGCGTTGCTGATCTATTGTTACGCAACGGGCCGCTTTGGTTCTCGGCCGTGGTTTGATCTGATGCGCTCTGGCGTGATCGACAACCGAGGCTGAAACGGACGGAGAACACCACCGCCCCAGCGGCAGGAAACAACGGGCGCGTCACCCGGTTGACGGTCAAGCAGGATGGGAAGCCTGCGCTACGTTCGGCAAGGCACCGGGATTGCGGTGAATCGGAAGATGCCCAGGAGAACAACGTCGGGCCCGAACTGTATTTGATTCTTTTGCCAGTCCCGGCTTTTCTCGCTGCCGCGAATGCGTGCGCTTCTCCGAAAGATCCTGGCCCCTGACCAGATTCCGTGGGTCTTCCTGGTCATCACCGCGGCGTCGGTGGTCGTCCAGTTCAACCCTGGCTGGCGCGACTCGCTCCTGTGCGACCGCGACGCGATCCTGGCCGGGGAATGGTGGCGCATCTGGACGGGTCACCTCGTGCATTTCGGCTGGCCGCATTTCGTCGCTGACGGCGGACTTTTCCTGATTCTCGGGCGCCTCCTGGAGCGCCCCCACCCGGTGATCAGCCGCCTGGCGCTGGTGGTGATGCCGCTCGTGATCTGCGTCACGATCGACTGGCTCGATCCGGAGATGGTGCGTTACGGCGGGCTGAGCGCGATCAACTTCGGCCTGCTGCTGTTTCTCGCGGCCAACGGCTGGCAGAAGAACTGGGTCGACTGGTTCTGGCCGGCCGTTCTCGCCATCTATGTCGGAGAGGTGATCCTGGAAACCGTCTACGGGCACGGTCATGGCGGTGGGATGATCCAATTTGATGATCCGTCCATCCGGGTGGGCACAGCAGCGCACATCGGCGGAGGCGCGTATGGGATTCTCGCGTGGTTCGTCAGCTGGTCATACGGCCGCTGGCGCGGGCGGAGCGACCGGGCGGGAGAGTAGGCGGGACTCTCTGCGTTGAGGATGATTCGTTGGTGCGGGTTGTGATTTGGAGCTGCGCCGCGAGCGAGGCTGCGTTTCGACGTTTCGGTCGGATCCGCTCGCTCACGCTCGCAGCTACCTTGGAAACGCTGGCGGCGCGGCCGGCCTCAGCGCGGCCGGCTACAACGTGGGCTGTTTCTTGAGACAGCAGAGGGGCGGGGTTACGATCCGTTGGCCGAGTCCGCTCGCTGGCGCTCGCGGCTACCTTGGAAACGCTGGCAGCGCGGCCGGCTACAACGTGGGCTGTTTCTTGAGACAGCAGAGGGGCGGGGTTACGAACCGTTGGCCGAGTCCGCTCGCTGGCGCTCGCGGCTACCTTGGAAACGCTGGCGGCGCGGCCGGCTGCAACGTGCCAGTCAGTCGCAGGCTTGCTCAGGCCGGCCGGAAAGGAGATGTTCGCTGCGTCTGTATCGGCTGCCGGATTCCGCCGGCAGTTTCTCGCAACCCATCACCTTAACTCTCCAAGCAACGTGAAACTTTCCCGTCTTTTTCCCACCTCCTGTGGCGTCGGACTTATCATGGCCGTGCCGCTCACGGCCGCGGGCGAAAGGACACCCGCCCCGGTCGGCCAGTTTGACCAGCACGGCGACATCGGAGCCGTGCAGATCCCCGGCTCCGCGGCGTACAACGCGGTCCAGCAGGACTATCTCGTGCAATCGTCCGGCACCAACATGTGGGGCGACCACGACGAGTTCCACTTCGTCTGGAAGCAGGTCAAGGGCGACTTCATGGTCCAGACGATGGCGGAGTTTGCCGGGGAGGGCCAGGACCCGCACCGCAAGCTCGGGATCATTGTCCGCGCGAGCCTCAACCCCCGGTCGCCGCACGTCAACGCGTGCCGCCATGGCGACGGGCTGATGTCGCTGCAGTTCCGCCGGAGCCCGGGCGGGACGACCGAGGAGAAACGATTTGAGCTCCGGGCGGCTGACATCATCCAGCTCGCGCGCAAGGGCGGGGTCTACACGGTTTCGTTCGCGCGCTTTGGGGAACTGCTGGTCAGCCAGAGCCTCAGCGATGTCGTGCTCGGCGACGAGGTCTACGTCGGCCTCTATGTCTGCTCGCACAACAACAGCGCCTCGGAGCGGGCGGTGTTCAGAAATGTCCGGCTGATTCGCCCGGCCCGGGAGGGTTTCGTACCGTACCGGGACTACATCGGCAGCGATCTGGAGGTTCTCGAGGTGGCCAACGGGCGCCGGAGGACGGTTTACCACACTGCCGATTCATTGCAGGCTCCGAACTGGACCCCGGATGGACGGGCGCTGGTACCCAACCACAACGGGCTGATGTTGCGGTTCTATCTCGACCAGGGGCAGCCGACAGTGATCGACACCGGCGCGCAGACGGCCAGCAACAATGATCACGCGTTGTCCTTTGACGGCCAGATGCTCGGGATCAGCAGCGGCCAGCCCTCGATGGTCTACGTTCTTCCTCTGACGGGCGGGACGCCGCGCCTCGTGACGCCTCCGGGAGTTGCCTCCTACCTGCACGGTTGGTCGCCAGATGGACGATACGTGGTGTATGCCGGGCAACGGAACGGGGTGATCAACCTCTATCGCATTCCGGTTGCGGGCGGGTCCGAGGAGCGCCTGACAACAACCGCGGGTCTGGATGACGGCCCGGAATACACTCCGGACGGCAGGTTCATCTACTTCAATTCAAACCGGTCCGGGCGCATGCAGATCTGGCGGATGCAGGCCGACGGGAGCGGGCAGGAACCGGTGACGAACGACGAATTCAACAACTGGTTTCCGCATGTGGCGCCCGACGGGAAGTCGATCGTGTTCGTGACGTACGGCCTGGAGATCGCCGCCGACGCGCATCCGTTCTATCAGCAGGTCTACGTGCGCCAGCTCCCCATTGGCGGCGGAAGACCGACGGTGATCGCCTATGTCTATGGCGGGCAGGGTTCGATGAACGTCAACTCCTGGTCGCCGGACAGCAAGTCGGTCGCGTTTGTCAGCAACTCCGATCCACTATGAACGAGAACGAACTGCAGGAATTGCATGACTGTGTCGCCGCCCTAAAGACGGATCGCGATGCGGCCAAGGCCCAGGAACAGAGCGAGGCGTGGACCAAGTACACGTCGCTTTCGATCGTGTTCATCGCCGTGCTGGCCGCCGTGGCGACCCAGTGGGGCGGCGACTGTTCCTCGCGCGTCCTGGTGGACCTGAATGACTCCACTTTCAACCAGGCGCAGGCCTCGGACCAGTGGAGCTACTATCAGGCCAAATCGATCAAGCAGAGCCTCGCGCAACTTTCGCTGGAGGAGCTCCAGCACTCCGCTGGCGCTGCGCCCGACGCAGCCATTGCCAAGGCGATTGACCGCGACAGGGCCCAGATCGACCGGTACGAAAAGGAGAAGGCCGAAATCACCGTTCAAGCCCGGGCGCTGGAGCGCAAACGCGACGAAGCCCGCGACGACGCCCGGGTGGCCGGTCGCCAGGGCGGCCAGGTGGGCCTGGCGGTGTCGCTCTTCGAGATTTCGATTGCGGTCGCGTCGATCTGCCTGGTCATGAAACGAAAGCTGCTGTGGTACCTCTCGTTGCTGCTGGCGGTGCTCGCGACCGGACAGATGGTTCATGCGATGGTGGGCTAGGAGCCCGTCGGGCTGCTAGCTGCGAACGTGAGACCGGTGGGCTGGGGACCTCAGGTCATTGGTCCACCGGGCCCCGAGGCGGCGCCCTGGGCAACACCCTTGGGGACGGTGGTGGCTCGATAGGTCACGGGAATCTGCCAGTCGGCGTAGGCCGGATCGAACGCTTTCAAGGCCCTGACCATTTGCTGCCGGAACGTCGTCTCGATCAAGCCGCCCTGTCCCGGCCAGATCTTGAACTGGACGCGAAGAAAGCTCCAGCCTCCGGCGGACGACGTTTCCACGTCCCCAATGACCGGCTCGTCCAGAATGATCGCGTCGAATTCGGTCCAGATCCCTCTCGCCACGCCCTCGACGATCTCGACAACCTTTTGCGGATCGGCGCCGGCGGGAATCCACACATCGGCATTCGCATCGACTCCGCCGTGTGGAAACCGACTGACATTGGCAATCGTGCGATTTGGAACAAAGACCTGCTGGTTGTAGGAATTGGTCAGCTTGGTGAACCTCAGGCCGATTTCCTCAACGCGACCGATGACGATGATGGTGCCGGAGATTTCCACCAAGTCGCCGACATCCATGGCATCCCAAAAGATCAAGGTCAGGCCGATGACGATGTCCTGCACCAATCCCTGCGAGCCAAAGCTGATGGCCAGACCGACGACGGAAGCGCTTGCCAGATAGGCCGTCAGGTTGACGCCCAGTTCCTGCAAGGCCAGCCCAAGCGCAAAGAAATAGATCCCAAACGTGATACCGCTGACAATCAGGCGGGTCACCGTGATGAACTTTGGCCGCTGCGTCATGAAGCCGAGCGGGCTTTTCTGCCGGTGGCTTTTCCAGATGATCCACTCGCTGAGATGCCGGATGGCCTTGACCAGCAGGTGCATGGCGACGGTCAGCACGACGATGAGAATCAGGCGCGTTTCGGTGGAGGAATCGTGTCCGGAGATGTGCCCGTAGATGCGGCCGACCACGGATTCGCTCATCTGCACCAACGGGGAAACAGAAGGCGGAGTGCTCATGTTGCCCAAGGCTGCTACAAAGGCGTGAGGACCGCGAGCCGCATCAGCCGGGCGCGGTGGCCGGGGGTGCATCTGCGGTTTGACGGTAAGCAGGCAGCAAGCTCCGCCGCCGCGGTGCGAGGAAGCCTGCGCCACCGGTGATGAACGAGCGGTTGCCCTTCGTAGCGCAGGCTTCCAGCCTGCAACTGGCGTTTGACCAATGTTGGCGCAGGCTTCCAGCTCCGCCGCCACGGCGCGAGCCAGCCGGCAACGGATGCAGCCAGGGATGGCTGCGCGGCGTTCGGAAATCGCCCTCAACAACCGTCAATTGGCCGATGCACCCGGCCACGGCCATGACTCCAGTGTTGCCTTCCCGCTCCGGGGACTTTTGGGTCAGGGCTCTACCCATGAAAGTTCTCGTCGCCGACAAGATTTCGCCGAAAGGAGTGCAATTCCTTCGCAACCAGCCTGGTTTCGAGGTGGTCGAGGCCTATGGCTCCACGAGGGAGAAACTCCTGGCGCTGGTCAAGGACGTCCATGCCATCGCTGTCCGCAGCGAGACAAAGATCACCGCGGAAATCATCGCCGCGGCCCCGCATCTGCAGGTGATCGGGCGGGCCGGGGTGGGCGTCGATAATGTTGACGTCGAAGCGGCGACCGAGCGCGGTGTCGTCGTGATGAACACCCCGTCGGGCAACACCATTGCCACCGCGGAGCTGACTTTCACCCACATGCTGTGCGGCGCCCGCCCGGTGCCCCAAGCCGCCGCGTCGATGCGGGAGGGCAAATGGGATCGCAAGAGTTTCTCCGGGATTGAGCTGTACAAGAAGAATTTGGGCGTCGTGGGCCTCGGGCGCATTGGCAGCGAGGTGGCCCGTCGCGCCCAGGCGTTTGGCATGCGTGTGCTGGCGTACGATCCATACCTGGCGCCAAGCCGCGCCAAGGCCATGCAGGTCGAACAGGTGGAGCTCGACGAATTGCTGCGGGAATCGGACTACATCACGGTGCATATGCCGCTGACCGAACAGACGAAATACATGATCGACGAAGCGGCGCTGGCGAAGACCCGAAAGGGAGTGCGGCTGTTCAACTGTGCCCGGGGTGGGATTATCAAGGAGACGGCGTTGATCGCGGCGATCAAGGCCGGGCATGTCGCCGCCGCGGGCCTCGACGTCTACGAGGACGAGCCGCTGCCGGCGGATCACGAATTGCGCAAGCTGCCCAATGTGATCCTGACCCCGCATCTCGGCGCCTCCACGGCCGAGGCCCAGGAAAGCGTCGGAATTGAGATTGCCGAGGCGATCGCGGATGCGCTGCGCGGCGGGGTGATCCGCAACGCGGTCAATGTGCCGTCCATCGACGCGGCCACCCTGAAGGTGCTCGGGCCGTATCTCGACCTCGGAGCAAAGCTTGGCACGCTCGTGCAACAGATTTCGCCGCAGCAGGTGGACAAGCTGCGCATCACCTACTGGGGCCGGATCGTCGATCTCGACGCCAACGCGGTCACCCGCAGCATCCAGCGCGGCTATCTGCGCCGGATCGGCGGGGAGGAGGTTAATTTCGTCAATGCGCCCGTGCTGCTGCAGCGCCTGGGGGTGCATGTGGAGGTTACCAAGTCGGCGGCCGAGTCGGACTACACCGAACTCATCCAGGTGGAGGCCGAGGGTCCCGATGGCCGGGTCTATTCCGCCGACGGAACCCTGATGGGCAAGGGCAACAAACCGCGCATCATCGCCATCAACGGTCGCAATGTGGAGGTTGCGGCGGAGGGCAAGCTGCTGGTCCTGGAAAACGTGGACGTTCCGGGCATGGTCGGCACCGTGGGCACCATTCTCGGCAAGGACGGCGTGAACATCGCGGACATGTCGCTGAGCCGCCTTGCGCCGGGCGACACGGCCTACATGGTCGTGCGCGTCAACAACGAGCCAAGTCTGGCTGCCAAGCAGGAAATCAAGTCCCACCAGGCAATCAAGATGGCCAAGTTCGTGCAGCTGTGACCGGAATGTTCCTGCCGCTTTCCATCGCTGCAGTTGTGGGTTATCTGCTCGGCTCGCTGCCGTTCGGCTACCTGGTGGCGCGGGCTCACGGAGTGGACATCTTCAAGGTCGGAAGCGGCAATCCAGGGGCGACCAACGTGAAGCGCGTGCTCGGGTCAAGGGCCGGTAACGTGGTCTATGTCCTCGACGCCCTCAAGGGAGCTTTGGCGGCTGGCTGGCCGCTCGTCTGGTGCCTCGCAGTGCCCCGCCCGGCGGGCTCTTCGGTCGATGGTGCTTCCGAGGCCTGCATTTGGGGTGTTTCCGGCCTGGTCGCCGCGGTCATCGGCCACTCGTTTTCGATCTTCACGCGATTCAAGGGAGGCAAGGGTGTGGCGACGGCGTCAGGCGGCCTGTTTGTGCTTTTGCCCGTTCCCGGCCTGATCGCGGTCGGGGTCTGGATTGTGGCCTTTCTTGCCTGGCGGTATGTTTCTCTGGCGTCGATCCTGGGCACGCTTGCCGTGCCGGCAGCCGCCTGGTCCCTGCGCAAGCCCCTGGCGCTGGAGATCCTGGCGACGGTTTTGGGCCTCCTCGTGGTGTTGCGCCATTACTCGAACATCCGGCGGCTGCTTGCCGGGACGGAACATCGTTGGGAACGCAAACGGCCGGAGGATGACCAATGACGGGATTTGCGAATCCTGGGCATGGAGAGGCCCGTGCCTGCTGTAATCGGGGGCGCCGACCCCGGGCCGGCCTCGACGCGGCCGGCTACAGCGCAAGATCCCGGCCCGGCCTCTGCGCGGCCGGCTACAACGCGGGAATCCGGGCCGGCTACGGCGCAGGTGTTTTCTCCTGGCAAGCTTGCACGACTTTTAACCATGGCTAGAATCGTTCAGAAATACGGCGGCACCTCGGTGGGCGACATCGAGCGCATCAAGCGCGTGGCCGACCGCATCAAGACCACTCGCGACGAGGGCAACCAGCTGGTTGTGGTCGTTTCGGCCCGCTCCGGCGTGACCAACGAGCTCATCGCCCGCGCCAAGGCGATCCACGAACACCCCAGCGAGCGGGAACTCGACATGCTCCTGGCGACCGGCGAGCAGGAGACGATCGCGCTGACGGCGATTGCGCTGCATGCGGTCGGCGTGGACGCCGTTTCCTACACGGGCGCCCAGGCCGGTATCTTCACGGATACGGCGCACACCAAGGCCAAGATCAAGACCATCAACGCGCGGCCGATCGAAAATGACCTCCGGGCCGGCAAGGTGGTGATCGTAGCCGGATTCCAGGGGATCAACGAGGACGGCCAGATCACCACCCTTGGGCGCGGTGGTTCCGATCTCACCGCCATCGCGCTCGCTGCCGCCGTGAAGGCGGACAAGTGCGAGATCTTCACCGATGTCGACGGGGTTTATACGGCCGACCCGCGCGTGGTGAAGGATGCCCACAAGCTGAATGAGATCAGCTATGACGAGATGCTCGAGCTCGCGAGCAGCGGCTCCAAGGTCATGCAATCGCGCTCGGTGGAGTTTGCCAAGAAATACGACGTCGTTTTTGAAGTCCGTTCATCCTTTAATCACAACCCGGGAACCATCGTGAAAGAAGAAGTCGCCTATATGGAGCAGGTCGTCGTGCGCGGCGTTGCCGTGGACAAGGACCAGGCCAAGGTCATCGTCAGCAAGATCCCGGACAAGCCGGGATCGGCGGGCCGCGTGTTTCGCGCCCTGGCCGACGCCAACATCATTGTCGACATGATCGTGCAGAATGTCGGCCGCAACGGCATTGCAAATCTGACGTTCACGGTGCCGCAGGGCGACTGGCACCTGGCCAAGCAGGCGCTCGATCCGGTGTTCAAGGAACTGGGCGGCGGCGAGGTGGCGGTTCACAGCCAGATTGCCAAGCTATCCGTCGTCGGCGTCGGCATGAAGACCCACAGTGGCGTGGCAGCGACCCTCTTCGAGACCCTGGCCGCGCAGCGGATCAACATCGAGCTGATCAGCACCTCGGAAATCAAGATTTCGGTCGTGATCGCGGCAGCCCGGGCGGACGACGCGGCCCGTGCCGCGCACGCCGCATTCGGTCTGGACAAGCGCCTATTGCCGCCTCGCCTCGCGCATCGTCGTGCTGCCCTTTCTCCACTCGCGCATCTGACCGCGATCCATGAAATTCATCAGCACCCGTGGACAGACGGAACCGCTAGGTTTCTCCGATGCGGTGGCGGTCGGCCTGGCTCCGGACGGCGGCCTGTTCCTGCCCGAAAGCCTGCCGGATCTTTCCGGCGAGCTCGGACGATGGGAGGGCTTGAGCTATGCCGACCTGTGCGGCGAATTTTTCCAACGATTCGCAACCGACATCGATCCGGCGGAGCTCAAGGACGTCGTCGGCCGGTCCTACCGGAGGTTCGCCCATCCGGCCGTGGCGCCGCTGGAGCAACTGGGCGAGAATCTGTTTGTGCTGGAGCTGTTTCACGGGCCGACGCTCGCGTTCAAGGACTTCGCGCTGCAATTGCTGGGCAATCTCTACGAACGCCAGTGCCGGGTGCGCGGGCAGACGCTCAACGTGCTCGGGGCCACGTCGGGGGACACCGGGGCGGCGGCCATCCATGGATTGCTCGGCAAGCCCGGTGTGGCCATTTTCATCCTCTATCCGGACGGCCGGATTGCCCCGCTGCAGGAGCGACAGATGGCGTGCACTGGCGCGGAGAATGTCTTCGCCCTCGCGGTCGACGGCACGTTTGACGACGCCCAGGCCGTGCTCAAGGAGGTGTTTGGCGACCAGGGATTCCGCGCGAAGCACCGGTTGTCAGCGGTCAATTCGATCAACCTGGCCCGCGTGCTGGCGCAGTGCGTGTACTACCTGTACGCCTGGCTGCGCCTGCCGGCGGAGAAGCGCGGGAATGTGGAATTCGTGGTGCCGACGGGCAATTTTGGAAATGTCCTCTCGGGGTGGATGCTGCGGCGGATGGGGGTGCCGATCCGGGGCTTCAAGATTGCGACGAATCAGAACGACATTCTTTACCGCCTGTTCCAGACCGGCGAATACCGGCTCGCCCCGGTTGCTGCCGAGCCTGGCGCCGTCGATGGACATCCAGGTGGCATCAAACTTCGAGCGGTTCCTTTACTACATTGCCGGCCGGGATCCGGCGCGCGTGCGGGAGATCATGCAGACCTTCAAGGCGACGGGGATCTACCGGTTTGATCACTTCGACCGGGACGTCTTCACCGCCTCGCACTGCACCGACGCCGGGATTTCCGGGATCATCAAGCGGGTTTACCAAAAGTACGGCTACCTCTGCGACCCGCACACCGCGTGCGGCTTTGCCGACCTCCAATCGGATCGCGTGAGCGTCGTCCTGGCGACCGCCAGCCCGGCGAAATTTCCCGATGCGATCCGCGCCGCCACCGGCCTGGAGCCCGTCAATCCGGCGCTCGAGGCGCTCAAGGCGAAGCCGGTCGTCAAACATCCGATTCGCGCAGATGCCGCCGCCATCAAGGCGTTCATCGACGAACACGGCGTGTAAGGCGTGTCTTCAAACTTGTCATTACGAGGACGCCCGCGCCGCGCGGGGGACGAAGCAATCTGGCTGGATTGACGCGGCGCGCTGCGCGCACCTCGCAATGGCCGACTGGCTTGGGGACACACCCTGGCCCAAAAAACAGCATGGACAGCGGGACGGGATTCATTATCTCTCTCCACCTTCCACATGGTGTCCCATACCGCCAGTTCCCTGCTGATCGCCGGCTGGATGATTATTACCAGCCGCCGGCCCGGGCGTGGCGACATGGCGTAGGCACCAGGCCAACCGCATGTCATTCGCATCGCCCCGGGTCGGAACCCCCGGGGTTTTTTTATGAAATCGACTCCGCTCAAGATCTACGACACCACCCTCCGCGACGGCACCCAGGGGGAGGGCATCGCGTTTTCCGTGACCGACAAGCTGCTGATCACCGAGCGGCTGGATCAATTCGGGGTCGACTACATCGAGGGCGGCTTTCCGGGGTCGAATCCCCGGGACATCACGTTTTTTGCCGAGGTCGCCAAGGTGAAGCTGCATCATGCGCGGGTGGCCGCCTTTGGATCAACGCGCCGGGCCGGGGTCGCCACCGACCGAGATGCCCAGCTGAAGGTGCTGCTGGATGCCGGCACGCCGGTCGTGACCATCGTGGGCAAGACCTGGATGCTGCACGTGCACGAGATTCTGCGCACCACCGCCGAGGAGAATCTGGCGATGATTGAGGAATCGGTGCGGCACCTGGTCGCGAACGGCCGCGAGGTCGTCTATGACGCCGAACATTTTTTCGACGGCTTCAAGGACGACCCGGACTATGCCCTCAAGACGCTGGCGGCGGCGAAGCGCGGGGGGGCGACCAACCTTACGCTTTGCGACACCAATGGCGGAACGCTGGTGGACGATTTTCGCGAGACGGTGGCCCGCGTTGTGCGCGAATTTGGCGGTGAGAACGTGGGCGTGCATTGCCACAACGATTCCGGGTTGGGCGTCGCGGTATCGCTGGCCGGTGTTGCGGCCGGTGCCACGCTGGTCCAGGCCACGATCAACGGCTATGGCGAACGAACGGGGAATGCCAACCTGACGTCGATCCTGCCCAATCTCTTCCTCAAGATGGGGCGCGCGGCGTTTTGCCGCGCCAACCTGGGGCAGCTGCGGGAGCTTTCCCACTATCTTGACGAGCTGGCAAACCAACGGCCCGATCCCAAGGCACCATTTGTCGGCGCGTCGGCGTTTGCGCACAAGGGCGGCCTCCACGCGAACGCTGCCCAGAAGGTGGCGCGCAGCTACGAGCACATCGATCCCGCGACGGTGGGCAACCGCACGCGCGTGCTGGTGTCCGACATGGCCGGCCGCAGCAGCGTGGTGATGAAGGCGCGCGAGCTGGGTTTCGACGTGAACGAGCAGACCCCGGCGGTGAAGGATGTCCTGGAAGAGTTGAAGCGGCTGGAGTTCGAGGGCTACGAATTCGAGGCGGCGGACGCCTCGCTCAAACTCCTGCTGGCCCGCTGGCTCAAGCTGCACGCGCCGTCGTTCGAATTCGAAGGCTTCCGGGTGATCATCGAGCGCCGCGGTCCCGAGGCGTCGCTCGTGGCCGAGGCGACCGTGAAGGTGAAGGTCAACGGCAAATCGATGCACACGGTGGCGGAATGCGTCGGCCCCGTGAGTGCGCTCGACAAGGCCCTGCGGCTGGCGCTGGAGCGGGCTCATCCGTCGATCAAGGAAACGGCGCTGCGCGACTACAAAGTGCGGATCCTGGACAGCCGGCGGGGTGCCAACTCCCGCACCCGGGTGCTGATCGAAACCGGCGACGGTGAGGAAATCTGGGGCACGGTCGGCGTGAGCGACAACATCATCGAGGCCAGCTGGGAGGCCCTGTGCGACGCCGTTGAATACAAGCTCCTGCGCGAAGAGGAGAAACGGACCGCCGGCGGCGGAACGACGGCCGGCGCATAGGAGCGGATTGTGCTCCATCCTCACGCGGCCGAATCCAATTGGCGGAAGCCAATTGTCAGGAATCGGCGGGCTTGGTCCGCCGATTCCTACAGCATCGGGGCGAACAGCCGGCTGAGATCCTCGGCGAGGTTGCGGGACAGGTGGCGGCGCGTTTGGTCAACCGCCATCGGCCGGCTGTGTCCGATCAGTTCCTCGGCCCAGGCGCGCATCGCCCGCACCTCGGGTTCAGAGTAAACGAACACGCCGATCTCGAAGTTCACAAAGAGCGATCGCAAATCGAAGTTGGCGGAGCCCAGCAGGCCGACGCGACCGTCGACGATCATGCCCTTGCTGTGCATCATGCCCGGCTGGTAAAACAAGACTTCGACGCCGGCCTTCTGGAGTTCCCTCAGATAGTAACGCCGCGCGTAATCGGCGATCGGGTGGTTGGACCGGGCCGGCACGACCAGCTTGACCTCATGGCCGGTGCGGGCCTTCACCAGCAGCGAACGGAAGATCACCTCGTCCGGAATGAAGTACGGGGTGATGATCCAGATCCGCTGCGTGGCCTCCTGGATGAAGGAGATGATTCCTTCGTAGAGCGGATCGCCCGGCACATCCGGGCCGCTGGCCACGATCTGCAGTTCCCCCGATCCGCGAGCGTCAAGCGCCGGCGCGCCGCCGGTCAGATGGAGGGCATTGCTGGACTGGCCGCTCGCATAGCACCAGTCCGCAAGAAAGACCTCGTTGAGCAATTCGACCGCCGGACCTTCGATCACCATGCCGAAGTCGCGCCAGCGTTCTCCTGCTGCCACCGGGCCCATGTATTCGTAGGCGAGATTGTGGCCGCCCATGATGGCGCTGCGGTGGTCAAACACGGCGATCTTGCGGTGATTGCGGAGATTCGCGGAACCACGCCACTGCAGCGGCAGCACCGGCATGAAGCGCTGTACCTCGCCGCCGGCCCGGCGCAGCGGGTCGACAAAGCCGCGGCTGCTCATGAGGCAGCCAACGGCGTCGAGCAGCAGCCGCACCTTGACGCCGTCGTGCGCGCGTTGCGCCAGCAATTCCACGATCCGGCGGCCGGTGTCGTCGCGGCCGAGGATGAAGGTCATCAGGTGGATCGTGTGCTTCGCTCCAAGGATCTGCTGTTCGAGTTCAGCGAAGGCTTGTTCGCCGCCGGTCAGGAAGCGCACGGAATTGCCTCCGACCGGGGGGCAGGCGCCGTTGAGCACGAGTGCCCGGGCGGCGGCTCCGGTGGCCCCGGCAGAAACCACTGCCGTCTCGCGCGACGGCATCGGTGCCAAGGGCGACTTCCGGGCCACCATCCGCCGCAGCTTGCGGCCTCCCAGCAGCAGGTAGAGGGGAACGCCCAAATAGGGGACCAAGACGATGCCAAGGAGCCAGGCGAGGGTGTTGACCGGCTGCCGCTTCTCGCTCATCAGGCGCGCGATCAGAAAAACGGCGAGCAGGAAGCCCCCGACCGTCAGCAGGTGGTGCAAAACCTGGCCGTAGATCGAGTGTTCCATGGAGCGAGAATGAAAGATTCCGCGCCGGCTTGGAAGGCGATTTCGGCCGGAATCTTGCCAAGGGCGCGGGACTGTGCACTACTGTCCGGCTAAATCGTCGCGCGTCGCGCCGATTCTTGGGTGGCACGGGTCTCCCGACCCGTGGCCCGCAGAACACGGGTCGGGAGACCCGTGCCACTTGGGTTGCGGCTTCGCCGCCCGGTTTGTAGGTTCTTCTCCCGTTCATGGCCTCGAATTCACTCGCGACTGCCCGGCTTCGGCGGCGACTCGGTGCGATTGTCCGCACCGACCGCGCCGCCCGTTGGGAGGCGTCGTTCGACAGCAGCAAACTGTCATTCCTTCCCGATGCGGTGATCAAACCGCGGCGGGCGGCGGACATTGGCCCGGTACTGGAGCTCGCCAACCGGCATCATGTGCCTGTGACCGTGCGCGGCCGGGGCACGACGCTCACCGGGGCGGCCGTGCCGCTGCGCGGCGGCTGGGTGATCGATCTCACGGGACTCCGGCGCGTGCGCATCGATGCCGAGACCGGCCTGGCTTATGTCCAGGCCGGGGCGACCAACGCGGCGGTCCGCGCCGCCGCGGAGGCCAAGGGCTGGTTTTACCCGCCGGATCCTTCGTCAGAGAAGTATTGCACGATCGGTGGCAACATTGCGTGCAATGCCGGCGGCATGCACGGAGGCAAATACGGCGTGACACGGGATTACGTCATCGCCCTCAAGGGATTTCTGCCGACCGGGGAATGGGTGGAGTGGGGGACGGCGACGAAGAAGTTCTCCGCGGGATTCAATCTGCGCGATCTGTGGATCGGGAGCGAGGGCATGCTGGGAATCGTGACTGATGCGGTGCTCAAGTTTGTCCCGCGGCCGGCGACGCGTTGGACCCTGCTGACATCGTTTGCCGATGAGGTCACGGCATTGGGCGCGGCCCGTGAACTGTTCGCTCGCCGGGTGCAGCCGGCCATCTGCGAATACCTCGATCGTTTCAGCGTGCAATGTGCCGAACGCGCCACCGGCCAGAGTGTCTTTGCCGGGCAGGCAGGCCGGCCGGTCATCCTGCTCGAACTGGCCGGCTCGCCGAGCGAAGTCGCCAGTCAAAAGCGCGAGTTGCTGGCTTGGGCGCGGCGCACGGCGATCGCTTTTCGCGAGGCCCGGGGCCGCGTTGCGGCGGAGCGGCTCTGGGCCGTGCGCCGCAAATGTTCTGGGGCCATGTTCGAACTGGGCGACGCCAAGCTGAATGAGGACATTGCGATCCCGATGCGGCAGTACGAGCGCTTTGCCCGCTTCCTTGACCGGTTGCGCTTCGAATCGGGACTGCCCATCCCCACCTTCGGCCACCTCGCCGATGGCAATCTTCATGTCAACATCATGTATCACCGGGAGAATCCGGCCGAGTGTCGAGCTGCCGAAGCGGCGGTGCAGCGACTGATGGAAACGGTCGTGGCCTATGGCGGGACGATCTCGGGCGAACATGGAATCGGCCTGGCCAAGACGCCATTCTTTCGTCTCCAACATAGCGCGGCGCAGGTCAAGGCGATGCTGGCGGTGAAACGGGCGCTCGATCCGAAAGGCATTCTCAATCCTGGCAAGATGTTCGAGGTGTTTCAGATCTGGAGGTACCCGCGCGTGCAGGTCCACCTGCCGTGGGATCATTAGGCGAATTCATTCAACGCCGTGTAGCCGCGAGCGTGAGCCCCTCGACAGGCTCGGGGCCTTGAGCTTGTCGAAACGGCGAGTGGAACAGGAACCTCGGTCACGCGACGGGGGCGTCGCGTCCCCATGGTACTGCTGTACCTCGGATTGATTTTCCGGGCGTCGCGTCCCCATGGACTGTTTTCAGGAAGATCACGCGCCCGAGTGGAGCGGCGGCGCCAAAGCACGCCATGTCCGGTCGATTGTGACCCCGGGGCCGGCCTCAACGCGGCCGGCTACAGCGGCCGGCTCAATTCACGCGATTCCGCGGGGAAGACTCATCCCTTCGGTGTTGTGTCCGATAGTACAATGTGGATGCTCCACTGCGCAACTCCAATGCCCTGTCGTCTCACGGACCCTTGGCCCCAAGCGCCATGCTTTTTCCAGAGGTTGGCGTGCGTCCTCCTGCGTCGGTTTAGATCGGTATAATCCCATTGAGATCAATGAAACCCCTTCGTCATGGTCGGACGGTTCTTCTCATCATCGGCGCTCTCTCACTGGCAGCGGGCGCTCTTTCGTCCATTGGGCAGCCGGAACAGGAGTTCGCTACGGCGGCGGTTCAGCCGAAACCAGCCAGTTGGCGTAGCGAAGGGGATCAACCCCGGACGGGTGGTCTGGGTTCATAATTCCACTGCGGTCAACCAGAACTGTGTCGCCGACAGCGCGGCCGATCCGTGGTACGCGAGGGACAACAACAACCAGACCGTGATCGATCAAATGGTCTCGACGGCGCTGCAAAACCTCAGCGGAAAAACGACGGATTCTGCCGCCTGGGATGCGATCTTCAAGTTTCACAACGCTGCGGTTGGAAAGGGAACTGTTGGCTACGCCAGCGGTGAAAAGATTTTCATCAAGATCAATGCCACCAGCGCATGGAACGGGAATTTCAACCCGGCCGACCTCACTCCCAACACGACGCCCCCTTTCGCGTTTGTTTCCGAGACCTCGGTCGGACCCGTCCTCTCGATGCTCCGGCAGTTGGTCAATGTCGTCGGCGTTGACCCGGCAAACATCTACGTCGGCGACCCGCTGAAGCACATCTACAAACATTTGTATGATGTCTGGCACGCGGAGTTCCCGAATGTTCACTATATCGACAACGGCGGCTACACCCAGTTGGGCCGGGAGAACGTGGTGCCGAGTACCACCGCGATCATCCACTATTCGGACAAAGGCCAGATCCTGATGAATCCTTATGCGAGCCCCGTG
>CAWDQK010000087.1:0-6829 GCA_963804395.1 uncultured Verrucomicrobiae bacterium
ACATGCATTTCTTCGCCGAACACCTCCGCGTGCCCACAGTCGGATACGGACCGGTCGGCACCAATCCCCACGCGATCGATGAGCGGGTCCGGGTCGCCGATCTCGTCGCCGCCGCGAAGATCTACGCCGACTTGCTGGCCAGCTTCGGAGGGTAGGCGGGCGCATCAAAGCGGGATCGATCTCTCAAGCCTGCGTTCTCTTGGGGCCGCGGCGCCCCCGCCGCGTGTTTTCCTTCGTAGCGCTGCGCGGGCTGTAGGAGCCTGCTTGCAGGCGATTCTGGCCCCGGAATCGCGAGCAAGCTCGCTCCTACAACTCGGATGGATGCCCTCACCCCGCCAGACCGCGCCGGATCATGGCGACGGCGATCGCGGCGAGCAGCATGGAGATGATCTTCGAAATCGCCCGCAGGCCGGTTTCGCCGACGCGGCGTCCGAGCCATTCGCTGCAGATAAAGGCGAGCGCGACAATTCCGAGATTCACCGCCAGCGCCGCCACGGTCATCCGCATGCCCTGGGTCTGCACCAAAACCAGCAGGGTGGTGATCAGCGCCGGCCCGGCGATGAGCGGCATGCCGAGGGGCACGATGCCAAAATCCTCCGGCAGCTTGACGGGTGCTCCCTCCGGCTGGGTCAGGTCGCGCGCGGCCAGGATGAAAAGGATCAGCCCGCCTGCGATCTGGAAATCGCTCCCGGAGATTCCCACGGCCGCGAAGACATTCCGCCCGAGCAGCAGGAAACCCACCGCCACCAAGCCGCCCGTGACCGTCGCCTGCCACGCGATCCGATGCCTCACCGCCGGCAGGGCGTCATGGCTGAGTGCGAGGAAAACTGCCGCAAGTCCCACCGGGTCGATGGCCACGAACAGCGGAATAAACGTCTGCAGGAACTTGGTGAGGAACTCGGGCATGGAGGAACTATGATGCCAGGCCGCCGCTCCGTCGAGGCCAGACAGGGGTTCTCCCGCGGCACGGCGCGCCGCGCCGCTACGAACCATCGCCTGCAAGCAGGCTCCTACAATCTGCCTCAGATCGTTTCGGCGGTCGAACGAGGGCGTGCTTTGTCTTGGCGGACACCAGACGCTCAATGTCCCAGCCGGGACAGCATCGCGTAGACAATCAGCCCGAGGAGAACGAGACCCGTGCCGAAGAAGAGGAAGCCAAAGCCCTTCGCGATCTTCTGGCGGCCCTCCCAGTCGTCCTTCACGCGGTAGGCTTCCAGCTGGCCGGCGGCGACAAGCCGGTCGTACCACCGCCTGCGCTCGTGCAGCAGCTCGGTCTTCGAGATGCGGCCCGAGAAGATCACGGTGTCCATCGGGAACTTCTCGATCCGGAAATGGGTGTTGAAGAAATGGAAGGTGAAGATGAATCCGGCGGCGAGCAGCGCCTCGTCGGAATGCACGACCAGGGCGAGGTTGATGATCCACCCGGGCAGGAAACCGGTGAAAAACCTGGGGAACCACATGATCAGCCCGGACAGGCCGATCGCGAAGATGCCCCAGAAGACCGCAAAGTAGTCGAACCGCTCCCAATAGGTCCAGCGATCGAACTGCGGGCGCGGGCCCTTGCCGAAGAACCATTTCTGGTGGGCGACGAAATCGCGCCAGTCCTGGAACGACGGCACCATGGAATCCGGGCCAAATACCGCCTGCCAGGCCAGGCGCACCTTGAGGCGTCCGCTGGCAGGATCGCGGAGCGACTGGCGCCGCCGCCACAGGGTGCCCACGAGTTCGCCGAGGTGCAGGACGAAGTAGGCAAACGTCACGATCGCGCCAAAATGGTGGAGCGAGCGGGCCACGTCGGTCCCGCCGATCAGGTTGAAGATCGTCTTCGCCCACTCGGTGTAGTAAAATTTCAGCGGCATGCCGGTGATCACGAGCAGCAGGAAGCTCGTCACGACCATCAGGTGCAGGAAACGCTCAAACGGCGTGAATCGCGTGAACTGCTCATCATCGGAGTGCACCTGCACCTTGGCCTCCCGGAACGCCTTGGAGTCGTTCAGGAAGAGGTAGACCGACCGGAAGAGCCAGAACAGCGTATGCAGTCCGAAAAAGCCGAACGTGCCGACCAGCAGCACGGTCATGAACAGGAAGACCTTGTTCAGCAGCGGATAGTTGACCCGGTCAAGCGGGTTGGCGTGCGGCTGGTACTCCGTGAACCTGGCGTTGATCCCCGCGTGGCATTGCTGGCAGGTGCCGACGATGCGCGCCGGGGACAGGCGGGAGCGCGGGTCGCTGACCGGAAACACGTCGTGGTGGCCGTGGCAGTCATAGCAGGCCGCAACATCGTCCGCGACATTGGGCCGGCCGAGCGCCATGGCCTTGCCGTGGTAGGTTTCGCGGTAGTGGGCGAGGCGGTCCTCGTGGCACCGGCCGCAGCGCTGGTCGCTGAGGGACTTGAAGTGGGCGTTGGCCGGCTTCTCGATCTCATGGGCGGAGTGGCAGTCGGTGCAGACCGGACCGCGCCGGTCGCCCTTGGCCAGCAACTGGCCGTGCACGCTTTGGTCGTAGACCTGTTCAATCCCCACGTGGCACTGGCCGCAGGTTTTGGCAATGTTGGCGTGATTGGTGCGCGAGTCCTGGTCCACGCTGCGCTTGATGTCGTGCACGCCGTGGCAGTTGTTGCACGAAGGCGCCACAATCAAACCCATCTGCAGCAAGGCGCGTCCGTGGATGCTGTCGAGGTATTGCGCGGCCGCCTGGGAATTGGTGATCCGGTATTCGTCGGTCAGGCTCTTGTTGCTGTGACAGTTGGCACAGGTGCGGGGCAGGTTGAGCTTGAAGACCGGCGAATCGATCTGCTTGACCGGCACGATGTCGTGGTGGCCGTGGCAGCTGGTGCAGGTGGCCGCACCCGATGCCCCCATGGCATGGCTCATGCCGTGAATGCTCGTGGCGTAGAGTCTGGCCGGCTTCTCATGGCAGGCGCCGCAATTGACCGGGGTGAGCGGCTTCTTGTGCGGAATGCTTTCCGCATCGAAGCCCTCGTGGCAGTCGGTGCAGTCGAGATTCTTGTGGACCGATTGGGCGAAGTGCGCCTGGTCAAAGAACAGTGCCACGACCTGGCCGGCCCGCTTCATGGTCAGCTTTTCGTCGGTGTGACACTCCAGGCAGTCCGCATTCGGAGTCTTCGCCGGCGCCCCGGGCTGTCCGGCAGGAGCCACTTTCGTGGCCGGGCCCACCGTCGGTTTCGGCGCGGGCCATCCCTGCCGGCAACGCCGCCGCGAGCAGCAGCATCCCTCCCAGCCCGACCAACCGGACCCAGCCCGGCCGCATCAACGGTCTGGCCGGGCGGTTCCCAACGCCGGGGCCGGCGCCGGGCGCACCACCCCGGGCTGCGGCACCAGCCGCACTGGAAAGCATCCGGACAAACGCCATGCGCAATGGGGGAAAACCATTGTCAGCTTACTGCGCCGCGGCCGGCTTCGCACCGCATCGGTTGACCGACAATGCTCATTTCTTGCTCAGATCGTGGGCATTTCTTGTTATGCAGGGAATTAAGTCCGGTTCATTCTGCGGCGCAGCCGACGGGCGGTCTTTACCCCGGCAGACGGCGTGCCGTAGGATCCGGCGATCATGCAGCGGACCACAGCGAGCAGCCGCCTGGCCGGCGTCGGACCAGGCAGGGTCGGGCAGATTCTGCTGCTTGCCGCCGGCCTGGCGATGGGCTCCGTGCTGGCCGGAGGCGACGCGCCCGCGGCGACCGGGTCGCCGGCCACGCCGAAGACCACGGAAGCTGCGACCAGTTCCTCGGCCGCCTGCCTCGAGTGCCACAGCGACCCGCACCTGACCATGAAGCGGGCCGGCCGCGTGGTCCCGCTCACGGTTGACGTTGCCGCGCTGGCCGGGTCCGTCCACGGTTCCCTCGACTGTGTCGACTGCCATGAGGGTTTCGCTGCCGAAAGCCTTCCGCACAAGACGCCGTTGACCCCGGTCGCCTGCGCCTCGTGCCACGACGATGCCGCCCGGAAGCATGCGTTTCATCCGCGGCTGGCGCGGTCCCCCGGGCCCGCGGGCGATGACACCGACTGCACCGGATGCCACGGGACCCACGCCGTGGCCGCCGTCAAGTCCCCCGGATTTCCGTTTGCGCGCGACCAGCAGGAGGACGCCTGCGGCCGCTGCCACGCGGCGGCCCGCGAACAGTTTCTCGCCTCCGCCCACGGCCGGGCCCTGGCGGCGCAGCTGAAGGAGGCGCCGGCCTGCCTCGACTGCCACCGGCAGGCGGTCGCCGACCCGCCGGGCGCAAATCCACGGATCGCATTGAAGCTCGCGCAGACCGCGTTGTGCGAATCGTGTCACCTCAGGAAATCCGCGGTTGGCGACCGCACGCTCCTGGGGTCGAAGTTCGTCGCCTCGTTCGAGCAGAGCGTGCACGGCGCCGCGCTGCAGCGGGGCCTGGTCGAGGCCGCCAACTGCGTGGATTGTCACGGCAGCCACGAGATGAACCAGGCGATGGTCGCGAGCTCGCACGTCAGCAAGCAGCAGATTCCCGGGACCTGCGCGCGCTGCCACAAGAGCCAGACGGCCGAGTACAACTTCAGTGTTCACGCCGTGGCCCTGCGCCAGGGCAATGTCGATTCGCCGGTGTGCACCGATTGTCACGGCGAGCACGACATTCTCGCCCACACCAACCCGTCTTCCCCGGTCTACGCGCGCAACATGTCCCAGGAGGTCTGCGCCTCGTGCCACGCCTCGGGCCGGGTGGCAAAGAAATACGGCATGGCCACCGACGCGGTCGAGACGTTTGCCGACAGCTACCACGGCGAGTCGGCGCGCGGCGGCGCCGCTGTCGTGGTCAATTGCGCCAGTTGCCACAGTGCGCACGCGATCAAGACTCCACTCGACCCGACCTCCTCGGTCTACAAGGCCAATCTCGTGGCCACCTGCGGGCAGTGCCATCCGGGCGCCAACGAACGGTTCACGGTGGGCCGGGTACACGTCAGCGCCGCCCAGCGCCAGGAGAGTCCAATCCTTTACTGGATCGCGAACCTGTACGTGGTCCTGATCTTCCTCGTGATCGGCGGGATGACGCTCCACAACGTGTCCGACTTCGTCCGGAAGCTCTTCCGCAAGCTGGAAATCCACCAGAGCGAATTCCCGGAGGAACGTCTCCCGCACCGCCTGCACCTGCGCATGACCGTGCATGAGCGCCTGCAGCACGCCGCGCTGGCGGCCAGCTTCATCGCGCTCGTCATGACCGGCTTCATGCTGCACTACCCGGATGCCTGGTGGGTCGCCGCCATCCGCAGCGTCAGCAGCCAGACCTTCGCCGCGCGGGCCCTGCTTCATCGGTTTGCCGGCGTCGTCCTCATTGTTGCCGGCGGGTGGCACGCCGGTTACCTGGCTTTGACGCCCAAGGGCCGGCGGCTCTTCCTCGATCTGCTCCCGGCCTGGCGGGACGTGACCGATCCGTGGAAGGTCCTGCGCTACAACTTGGGTTTCGCGCCGGAGAAGCCCAAGTTCGGCCGGTTCAGCTACGTGGAGAAGGCCGAGTACTGGGCCCTGATCTGGGGCACGGTGCTGATGGGCGCCACTGGCCTGATCCTCTGGTTCGACAACACATCGATGGGGCTGCTCACGAAGCTCGGGTTCGACATCGCCCGCATCGTCCATTTCTACGAAGCCATCCTCGCCACCCTGGCCATCATCGTCTGGCATTTCTATTTCGTCATCTTCAATCCCGACGTCTATCCGATGAATCTCGCGTGGCTGACCGGCCGGATCTCCGAGCACGAAATGCACGAGGACCATGCGTTGGAGCTTGAGCGCCTGGACAAGGAATCCGGAGTTCGGGCCGAACGCACGAAACCGCCCCCGGAACCGGATCATTCCAACGACTCGCCGCAGATCTGACGCGTTGCGGGAGGTTGTCTTTCGCCAATCCGTACGCAGGTGGAGGGCGGTGCGCCCGCCACCGCCGCGCATCAAACAGCACCTACGTAGTAGCCGGACGCGGCTCCGCCACGGAATCGCGGAGCTTGCTGCTTGACCGTTAATCGGCAGATGCGCCCGGGACCAATGTCATCCAATAGTTGACATTGATCCACTGGTGCTGGGGGCGGAGTGAACCGGGCGGTGCGCAGCGGGCAGGCCGGGTCCTCATCCGTGCCCATCCGTGTGATCCGCGGTGAGTGGATTGTTCCGGAGTCTTCGGGTTTATTCCCCCGTTTCCTTTGTGATCTGCAAAATGGATTGGATTTGTTGGTGGCTCCGTCACGTTGGGTGCCATGCAGGCCGGCGCACCGCGCAACATCCACGAATTCACCCGCGATGAGCTCACCGCGCTGGTCGCATCGTGGGATTTCAGCCCGGTGCATGCGGCGCGGATTTGGAGTCATGTTTACAATGGCTCCGCCACCCGGTTTGCCGACATGGCGGAACTGCCGGCCCGGCTGAGAACCCGGCTGGAACAGGAGCTTTCGCTCGCGCCGCCGGCGGTGGCGTCGGAGCTGCACAGCGCCGACGGTTTCACCCGCAAATTCCTGCTGGCGCTGGGCGATGGCCGGCGGATCGAGACCGTGCTGATGCGGTTCACCGGGCGCGCGACGGCGTGCGTCAGCAGCCAGGCCGGCTGCGCGATGGGCTGCGGATTCTGCGCCACCGGCCGGATGGGCTTCGGCCGCCATCTCACGTCCGGCGAGATTGTCGCTCAGGTGATGCATGTCCGCCGCGCGCTGGCCTCATCTGCCGCCAGCGTCACCGAATCCGCCCCGACTTTTGCAGCGCTGGCGAAGGCCGGACCGTCCTCAGCGCGGCCGGCGACGACCGGCCACGAACGCCATCCCAAATCCGCCCTGGCCGACCGAGCCAGTCTGCGCAATGTGGTTCTCAT
>CAWDQK010000088.1:0-85057 GCA_963804395.1 uncultured Verrucomicrobiae bacterium
TCATTAAAGCCCGTGGAGACATAGAAGACCGGCCTTCCTCCGCGGACCTTTTTCACGCTGGCCGCCATCGCGGCGAAAAACGGATCCGCCGGCTCGCGGAAACACGGGTGGTTTTCCGACACCTTTTCAACCGTGATGCGGCACTGGGGAATGGACCGCGCGGCCGCCGCCAGAAAGGTCCGCAACTCGCGCTCGGCTTGGGCGACGGTCTCGGTGGCGATCACCCGGCGGTCGATGCTGAAGCTCGCCTCGGCAGGAACGGTGTTGATCTTTCCCCCCGGACCGGCCGCGAACACTCCGCCGACGTTGATGGTTGGATGCATGTCCCGGCCGTCGGGCGTGCGAAACCGGCGCCGGGCGAGGAGCAGCTTGTAGTCCTCAAGCGCCAGGACCAGCGCCGACATCTTTTCGAGTGCGTTGATGCCTTTTCCCGGAGTCGAGCCATGGGCCGGCCTGCCGTGGACGATGACATTGAGCCAGACCACGCCGTTGTGGCCGCAGCCGATGAGACGGCCTTCCCCACCCTCCATCACCACAACGTAGTCGGCGTGCAACCGGCCGTGGTCCACCAGCCAGCCGGCGCCCAGGAAGCTGTCGGTCTCCTCATCCGCGGTGAACGAGACCTCGACATTGCAGCGCGGCGTCACGCCGGTGGCCCGCAGGGCCCGCAGCGCCAGGAAAAGGCAGGCGATCGAGCCTTTCATGTCGGCCGTCCCGCGGCCATAAATCCAACCGCCCTCCACGACGGGTGCAAACGGGCTTTGATGACGCCAGCGTCCGCCGGCGGGCACCACGTCGTAATGTGCGTTGAAATGAAGGGTTTTGGCGGCGCCTGTGTTGCGATATCCGAGCACGTTGTACCGGGGATGACCCAGCAGTTCCGGAGGCAGACATTTCCGGGCCGTGGCGTGCGGGATCGACAGGCGGCGGGCCTGCAATCCGCACGCGGAAAGCTCGCGGACGAGCAGCGCGGTGATGGTGCCGTAGTTCTCGCCGGGCGGATTGACCGTCGGGATGCGCACCAGCCGCTGCAAGACGGCGACCAGATCCGCCGAATGATGATCGAGGTATTGGAGCGGCGTCATGCCGCCGAGGTAAGGCAATTGCCGGGTCCGGCACAAGCCCGGCGATGCAGCGAGAACGGCTTCAGGGAACGTGTGGCCACGAGCGCCAGCCCCTCGACCCCGCTCGGGGCCCTGAGCTTGTCGAACGGGCGAGTGGACAATTCTTCCGCTCGCTGGCGCTCGCAGCTACGCTTACGATCTCGGTCGCAGCTTATCTCAATCTCATCTATCGGGCCAGGTTGACCCAGAGCAGGCGCAGGATTGTCAGGGCGGCCATGACCAGGAATGCCGGCCGGACGAAGCGCGAGCCCCGGCGGACCACCAGGCCGGCCCCGAGCCGGGCGCCGAGCACTTGGCCGGCTGCCATGACCAACCCGGCGCCCAGATGGACGAGGCCCGCGGTGGCGAAGAGGGCCAGCGAGGCAAGATTGCTCGTCGCGTTCATCACCTTTGTATGGGCGGTTGCGCGCGTCAGGTTGAATCCCAGCAACAGGACGAAGGCGACCGCCCAGAACGACCCGACGCCGGGCCCGAAGAAACCATCGTAGAAGCCCAGCCCAAGTCCAAACACTGCATAGAACACCGATGGGGCGAGGCGCGTGGGCCGGTCCTCCAGTCCGGTCTCCGGCTGAAAGACCAGATAGACGACAATGGCAGCCAGCAGCACCGGGATGATCTTGCCCAAGACCGGTGCGGCCACGTGCTGCACGGCAAACGCTCCGAGCAGGGCTCCGATCAGCGTGGCCAGGATGCCGAGGCGACAGTCGCGCAGCGCGACCAGACCGCGGCGGGCATATTGCCAGGATGCGGCCACGCTGCCGAAGGAGGACTGGAATTTGTTGGTGCCCAGTGCGAGCGGCGGCGGCAGGCCGAGATTCAGGAGCACCGGCAGCGAGATGATGCCGCCACCGCCGGCGATCGAGTCGACAAGCCCCGCACCGAATCCAGCGGCGAACAGCAACGGATAGGCCCAGAGATGAAGGTCGTGGAAGAGCGGCATCGGATGACGTGCCCTGGCAACAGATTCTGCTTTGCGCGTCAACACAATGCGCAATTGCCAGGGGTGCCAGGGATGAGTCGGCCTTAGCCAGTTGTAGGAGCGAGCTTGCTCGCGATTTCAGAGGGGGAATCGCCTGCAAGCAGGCTCCTACAGGCCGCACCGGGCAGTTCTGTCGATCGCGAGCAAGCTCATGGCTTATCTGCATGGGTCCGACTGCGAGCCGAGCCCGCCAGAATCCTGCGTTGGCAAACGTGGCCCGCGGTCCTACCGTCCGTCCATGGAGCTTCACGTCCTGCCCAGGCGCACCGGCGGTGCCGCCGAGAACATGGCGCTCGATTTCCTGCTGCTGCAGCGTTATCCGGTGGCGGCGATCCGCTTCCGGCACTATGGATGGCGCAGCCCGGCGTTTACCTTTGGCTTTGGTCAAAAGGCGGCGTGGGTGCGGGAACATCTTCCGCCCGGGGAGCGTTTTGATCTGTGCCGGCGGCCGACGGGCGGCGGCATCGTGGATCATCGTGAGGACTGGACTTATACGCTCGTCGTTCCGCGCGACCATGCGTGGTGGGAGGAGCGGGCGACCGAATCCTACCGCGTAGTGCACGAATGCCTCGCGCAGGCGCTGCGCGAACTCGGCCGGCTGGCCGGCGTCGCGCAACAACCCGGGACCGCGATCGCCCCCGCTCCGGGCGGGCAGAATCTGGCGCAATTCGCGCTGCCCGGGCCGGGCATCTGCTTCCAGCGGGCTGAACTCTACGACGTCATCAATGAGCAGACGGGCGAGAAGATCGCCGGGGCCGCGCAAAAGCGAAACAAACAGGGACTGCTCTTTCAGGGCTCGATCTGGAAACCGGCCGCAGGAGGATGCGACTGGGAGGAATTTGGCGCGCGGTTTGCGGTGGCGCTGGCCGGGGCCGCCGGAGTGCCGGCGCTGCCGGTCCCCTGGCCGGATCAAAACGAAGAGGAAGTGTCGGGATTGACCGAGCAATATGGTTCACCGGAATGGATCGACTACCGGTGAGAAATCCGGGCTAGTCGTGCCCGCTGCCCCGGATCTCTCAAGGGTGATCACGCACTCGAGGTGGCGGGTCTGCGGGAAGAGGTCGAACGGCTGCACCGCGGCGGTCGCGTAGCCGGCGGCGAGGAACTGCCGCAGGTCGCGCATCTGCGTGGCCGGATCGCAGGAGACATAGACCACGGTCCGCGGGCCGAAGGCGAACAACTGTTGCAGAAACGCCTCGTCGCAGCCCTTGCGCGGAGGATCGATGATCACCGCGGTCTCCGCCGGCGGAAAATCGATCCTGGCAAAGATGGCGGCGGCGTCACCGGCGCGAAACGTCGCATTCGCAATGCCGTTGGCCGCGGCGTTCTCGCGGGCGAAGGCCACGGAGGTTTCGCTGACCTCGATGCCGGCCACCCGCGTGAACCGACCGGCCGCTGCCAGCGCGAACAGCCCGCTGCCGCAATAGGCGTCGATCAGGTATTCCGCCCCGCCCGCGGCCGCCTGGTCGCGCACATGGCGCGCAAAGGCCGGCAGGATGAAGGGATTGTTCTGGAAGAAATCGCGCGCGAGAAAGCGCAGGCGCAGCGGCGCGGCCGGGGGTTCGGCGACCGCCACGCTCTCCGTGATGACGGCGCCGTAGTCGGTCGTGACGCCTTCGGCGGCGTCGCGAAGCAGGAGGGTCCCGTCCCGCTTGAAGGTGTCACGTCTGGCCAGGACCTCCGCCCGCACTCCGGCCAGCCGGAGATTGATCGCCTCGGTTGCGATCGCGCAGCGGGGCACATCGATGATCGCGTGCCGCGACCCCTGCTTGAGGAACCCGATCGGGAAGTCCGCTGGCGCGGCCGCTGCCTGGTCTGGAGTCCCGGCTTCATGGTTCAGGGTTCCCGGTTCACCGTGCTGGCCCGGAGCGGCCGATTGGCCGTCGGGTGCAGGGGACACCTCCCTGCTTGGGACTTGGGATCCGTAATTTGAGATCTGCGCTTTGGCGTCTGGGATTTGGAGTTTGGAGTTTGGGGTTTGGAGTCCGGCGGTTGGGAATTGGAAATTGGCATTTGGAACTTCTTTTCCGCGCCGCGGCGCGGAAAAGTGCGGCGTGATCTTCGACCGGTAGCCGAACTCGCGCGGCGACGGCACCACCGGGGCGACGGCGAAGTCGATGCCGGCCAGGTGGTGCAGCAGCTCCGCCACCTGGCGCTGTTTCCAGCGCCGCTGCTCCGTGTATTCGAGATTTTGATACTGGCAGCCGCCGCAGCGGCCGAACAGCGGGCACGGCGGCGGCGCCACGCGGTGCGGCGACGGCGTCAGCACCGCGACGAGGTCGGCCTCGGAGTAGTTCGGGTGGTTGCGGAACACCCGCGCCCGCACGCGCTCGCCGGGCAGCGCAAAGGGGACCATCACGACCCACCGCCGCCGCTGAAGCGCTGGAGGGCAGGGCTGCCGGCATTTGGCGGCGGAAGTTCCAAGTCACAAGTTCCAGGGGCCAGGGAATCAGCCAGCTGGATGCGACCGAGCCCCACTCCCAGGTTCGTGAGCGTGGCGATCTCCAGCTCGATCTCCAGGTGATAGGCGAACGGATGAGGGTTGAACTTTCGCTTTGGAGTTGCCACGAAGAGGCACAAGAATTCACAAAAAGCCGGAGAACCAAATCCTTTTTGTGCGTTGTTGCGCCTTTTTGTGGCCACCTCTTCTGAAACGATCACCAGCCTGCAGAATCCCCGGGTGAAACAGCTCGTGAAGCTGCGCGACCGGCGCCCGCGGGACGAGGCCGGGCTGTTTCTCATCGAGGGTTACCGGGAGGTGAAGCGCGCGCTGGCGGCCGGCGTGAAGCCGGTGGAGTTCTACTCCGGCCCGGAGTGGTTCCTCGGCGAAAACGAGCCCGCCTTGATCGAGGCGGCGCGGCAGTCGGGGGCGCAGATGTTCGAATTGTCCAGGGAGGCGTTTGCCAAGGTTTCCTACCGCGACCGGCCCGACGGCCTGCTGGCCGTGGCGGCGCAGTGGAAACGGACGCTGGCGGACCTGGATCCGATTGTGGCCGGCCGCGGCGAGGCCGGAGGATCCCTCGCGAAAGCTTCCGGCGGCCCGGGGTCACCGCCCCCGGCTACAAGACCGCCGCTGCTCCTCATCGTCGAGGCGATCGAGAAGCCGGGCAATCTCGGGACGATCCTGCGAGGCGCTGACGCCGCGGGGGTCGCGGCGGTGATCGTTTGCGATCCGGTGACGGACATTTTCAACCCGAATGTCGTCCGCTCGTCGACGGGAGTCTTGTTTTCGATGCCCGTGGTCGTGGCCGGGAGCACGGAAGTCAGGACCTGGCTGCGCGCGCGCGGGATCCGCGCCGTCGCGACGACCCCGGCGGCCGAGGCACTCTACACCGGGGCGGATCTGCGCGGGCCGGTCGCCATCGTGATGGGCAGCGAGCAGTACGGCCTGAGCGAATTCTGGCTGAAGGAGAGCGACCTGCTGGTGCGCATCCCGATGGCCGGCCAGGCCGATTCTCTCAACGTCGCGATGGCCGCGATCATCACCCTGTTCGAAGCGGTGCGTCAGCGTGATTCCACCTGAGCAGGATCCAAGGCCGGCACGAGGCCTCTGACCCGGAAGAACCTGGCACTTCTCGGCTTGCCCGAAATGACAGGAGTAATTACTTTGTGGCTATGCTAACCAAGATCGTTCCGATCGGCAACTCGCGCGGAATCCGGATTCCCAAGGCCATGATTGAGCATTGTGGCTTCGGGGATGAGGTGGAGCTGCAGGCCAGGGGTGGCGCGTTGATCCTCCGGTCGGTGAAGACGCCGCGCGCGGGCTGGGCTGACGCATTCGGACGAATGGCCGCGGTCGGCGACGACCAAATGGTGCATGAGGATGCACCTGCGGCCACCCGGTTCGATGCGGAGGAGTGGCAGTGGTAGTCCGGCGATTTGATGTCTGGCTGGTGGCGCTGGATCCGACGGTGGGCAGCTGGATTCAGAAAACGCGCCCGTGTCTGATCGTCTCGCCGGATGAGATGAATGCTCATGTCGCTACTGTCATCATTGCGCCGATGACGACCAAAGGACGCGATTACCCCGCCCGCGTGAAGTGTCGATTCCAGGGAAAATCCGGGCAGGTGGTGCTCGACCAGCTTCGCACGGTGGACAAGACCCGGATTGTGAAACGGCTGGGGCAGCTCGATCCGGATGCAACTGGCGCAGTGCTCGGAACTCTCGCTGAGCTGTTCGCGAAGTAGCGTTCGTGGGGAGGGCCGACTCCAGAATCGCTCGCTGGCGCTCGCGGCCACAAAGACGATGTTTCTCGAGAGGCCACAGAGGAAGCAGAGCGCCGCTTTTGGGGACGACGATGGATTTGCAGGAACCTGTCTGCCTGCTGTCAGGCGACGGCTGCTCCGCGCACTCTGCGTTCTCCTGTAAAGAGAATCAGGGGCTTGCGCTTGCGGAACGGTGGCGCAGGTGCGCGACCAGCTCCGCCGTGCCCTCCGCCATCGAAACGAGCGGGATGTAGCCCAGGTCGCGGCGGGCGGCGCCGATGTCAAACCAATGGTCGGTGGCGAGTTCGTGGGCGACGAAACGGGTCATGGGCGGCTCGCGCTCCAGCGGGAGCAACCGCCAGAGCCCCTCGCAGATTCCTCCGAGCGCGAGGGCGGCTCCCAGCGGCAGGCGCTTCGTCACGGGCGGAAGGTCGAGGGCGCGCAGCAGGTCGTTGACCCAGTCCCACAGCACCACCGGTTCGCCATTTGTGATGAAATACGCCCGGCCCGCCGCGGGCTGCGCCGGATCCATCTTGTCACGTATTACGTTACATGGCCCGCCGGGCGCGGGTCGCGGGACATTCGAAATGGCATCTATTAGTTGACATGGATCGCCGGGCGGATGCGCCGGGATTCCTTGGGATTTGGAGCTTGGGATTTGGAGCTTGGGATTTGGGGTGTTGGATTTGGAGCCTGAGAGTTGGGATTTCGGATCCAGGAGTTGGGAGTTGGGATTTGGATTTTGGGGTTTACAGAGCGCCAGCTCGGCCAGCAGGTGGGCGTCAACGGCGTTGGCGACGTGCACGAGGTCGAACCCGGTTGCGGCCCGAGCCGACGATCCGGAGGCGGCCGGCGCGCGCCTGGGCGATCACGCGCGGCACGAGGTGCGGATCGGTCGCACCCCAAACGAGGTGCGGGCGAAGGGCGATGGTGCGCAGGTCCGGCGAACTGGCGGCGAGAACCTCGCGCTCCGCGAGCGCCTTGGTCAGCGGATAGGCCGCAGGACAACGGGTCGTGAGGGGCAGCGATTCGTCGGCGCCCGCCAGGTCGCGGCCATTGTAAACGACGCTGGGAGAGCTGGTGAACACCAGCCGGGGCACCCCGTGGGCGCGGCAGCCGGCGAGAACCGCGCGCGTGCCGAGCACGTTGGGGCGGAAGAAATCCTGGTAGCGTCCCCAGACGCCGACCTTGGAGGCGACGTGAAAAACCGTGCCAATGCCGCGGCAGGCGGAACCCACCGCTTCGCCATCGGTCAGGTCGGCCGCGATCACCCGCGCGCCCCGCGCGGCCAGGTCCGGGGCGGGCCGTCGCGCGAGGACGGTGACGGTCCGGCCCTGGCTGAGAAGGCGCTCGACGAGATGACGCCCGAGAAAGCCGGTGCCGCCGGTGACCAGGACGGATTCAAGTTTCAAGTCACAAGTTCCAAGGACCAAGATGAGGAAGCGTTAGCGCGCCCGGGATCACTTGTCAGCTGTTACTTGTCACCGGTCACTGGGTCCTTGAAACCCGTTACCTGGGACCTGGGATTTCCACCGCGGTGGCCGTCGTGGCCCAACGGGTCAACGTGAGACGGTGGATTTTGGCATTGTGGCGCACATCCACGGGAAAGCGGGGGTGGAAGAAGAAGTGGCGAATGGCGGCGGTCTGGGGGTGTTGGCGCGCGAGTTCGCCGAGGGAACGCGCCCATTCCTGCCGGCTCTTCTCCGAGCGCGGCAGGGCGCCGGGCTTCGGCTCGATGACAATGGCCGCCATTTGCCGGCCGCGGGCGCCGAGGCCGATCAGCGCGCAGCGGGCGGCCAGCGGGTGGGCGCGAAAAACCTGTTCGCACGGTTCCGTGAACAGCGGCCCGTCCGCAGTCTCGACCCGTTCGGCGACCCGACCGCTGAACCAGAGCCGGCCGTCGGCGTCAAAATAGCCGGCGTCTCCCATCCGGTGCCAGACCGCGCCGGCCGCGCCTGGCGGCGCGGAAGTTCCAAGTTCCAGGTTCCAAGTTCCAGGATGACTGTCCGCTCCTGGCGGCGCGGAAGTTCCAAGTTCCAAGGCACAAGTTCCAGGGAACGCATTCAGATCCGGGCTTCCTTGGGATTTGGAACTTGGCGTTTGGGATTTGGTGTCCGGATTTTGGCGTTTGAGATTTGGCGTTTGGATTTTTGCGCGAAGCGTTGCTTCCGGCAGTTGGTCGTACTCGCGGGTCACGGTCGGACCCGCAACAATGATCTCGCCAATCTGGCCGGGGGCCATTTCGCGGACGTCGGCCAGACTGGCAATCGGGCGGTCGTCGATCGCGATGATCTTCACCTGGTTCTCCGTCAACGGACGGCCGACGCAGGCTCCGCGGGTCGACGCCGCGTCGATCTCATCGGCCGTCACCGTGCTGACCGGCAGGACCTCGGTCGCTCCGTAGGGGCTGTGCAGTCTTCCACCCGGGATGAATTGGGGTGCCTTGGTCCAGAGGGACGCCGGCACTGGCGCTCCGGCGCACAGGACCCGGCGCATGCTGGGCAGGGTGATCCGGTTGGCCATGCAATAGTCCGCGACCTTGCCCCAGAGCGTCGGCGAACCAAATGAATTCGTAACCCCTTCCTGGCGGATCGCGCGGACGATCTTCTCCGGATCGGCGGTGGCGGGACGGCCGGGATCAAGTTCCGGCACTACCGTGGTCATGCCGAGCGCCGGTCCGAACAGCGCGAAGAGAGGAAGCAGCGGCAGATCAACCTCGCCCGGTTCGATGCCGTAGGTCTCGCGGACGAGGCGCACCTGGGCGTCGAACATGCCGTGTTCGTAGCACACCCCCTTGGGCGCGCCGGTCGAGCCGCTGGTGAACAACACGGCCGCCAGGTTGGTGGGTGCGCTGTACACCATTGGCGATTGGCGATTGGTCATTGGCGATTGGCGATTGGCGATTGGCGACCCCGCCGCTGCCGTCCGTGCCGTCAGGGAGCTGCTGGCCTTGACCCTCACCTGGACGCTGCGGAACGAGGGGCGAAAAACTCTGCTGATGACCAGGGCAAACGGGATGCCGAGCAGGACGCGAGGCTGCGATCGCGCGACGCCGGACAGGAAGTTGCGCAGACCCATGCCGGGATCGATCACGACCGGCACGGCGCCGAGTTTGAAAAGCGCGAAGGCTGCGGCAATCAGCGGCAGACCCTGGCGGACCATCACCAGCGTCCGGTCTCCGGGCCTGACGCCGCGGGCTGCGAGCCGCGCACACCAGGCATCGACCTCGAAATCGAGCTCGGCGTAAGTGAGCGTCAAATAATCGATGTCGCCGACCGGGGTCCGGCCGCGAGGAATTTTCACCGCGGGACGGGCGGGCTGGCGCGCGGCCATCAGCGGCAGATGGCGCGCGATGTTGGCGGACTCGGCGGGCACGGGGATCAGGCTCGTCCAATTCGACTGCCGCGCAAGGCTGTTCCTAGCGAGGCGCCGCATCAGGCCAAGCTTGGGCTCCCATCCGGTAGACAGGAGCCAGGCTGACATGTGGCTAGAGCCAGCGCCTCGCTAAAGGTCCGCTGCGCGGACCAGACGATCAATAGGAGCGAACCTCCTTGAAGCAGAGAAAAACTCACCGAATCAAAACTCGACCTGATCACACGATCTTTCGGACTTCAAGGATTCTAGTCCTGATCGCCGCCGCCGTTCTTGAGCGCCGGTTCGTTGCGGAGCAGGTCGGCCTGCCAGGGAAGAAGGATGCCGTCGAGCCGCTCCGGATCGCGCGCGATCTGGGCGAGCTGGGAACGGTTGGCGATGAGCGTCGGATCGAGATTGAGCTGCTGCGCCACCCGGTCGCGATCGGCCTTGAGGCGGTCCTGAAGTGCGAGCTCGGTGGAATTGAGCGGCTGGAATGACGGATCCCGGCCGCGGTGACGGCGGGGAAGCGTGGCCGGATTTTTCGCCAGACCCGTGCGCACCGCCTCGGTCAGGCTGCCGATCAGGCGCGGATGGCGGCGGCCGAGATCGATCGCAAGAATGCCTTCTTCCGGGAGGCCGGCGTCGGCCCGCGAGGCGATCTCGATCAGGAAATCGTTGCTGGTGATCTTGAAAGGAGGCTGGTCGAGCCGGCGGGCGGTCTCCTCGCGCCAGTGCCAGACCGCCCAAAGCACGCACTGCCCGCGCTGGCTGAGCCGCTCGGAGCGGCCGATGCGCCAGGCATGTTCGTCATTTTGGGGAAAGCCGGACCGGGCGATGTCGATCTGCCAGCGGCAGCGCTGTTCCTGCCAGGCCAGCCGCTCGCGCTGGTGCAGTTGGTCGCGCAGGATGTTGCGCAACCCGGGCAGGTAGAAGACGTCCAGGGCGGCGTAATCCAGCAGTTTTTGCGGAAGCGGTCGCTTGGACCAGTTGGCCTTCTGGCCCTCCTTGGCGAGGACCACGCCAAAATGGTGCTCCAGGAGCGGCGCGAGCCCGACGCGCGGCAGATTGAGCAGCTGGGCCGCCATCATCGTGTCAAAAAGACTGTGTGCGGTGAATTCGCAGAAATCGTAGAGCAGGCGAAGATCGAAGTCGCTGCCGTGCATGATCAGGTGTTTGGCGGCGAGGCGCGTCCACAGCCCGTCAAGCGGCAGCGGCGCGATGAGGTCGACGAGGAAGATCTCCCGTCCGGCCATGATCTGCATGAGGCAGATGCGGGTGCGGTACCGGAAAAGGTTGTCAGCTTCAGTGTCGATCGCGACCTCCGAGACCCGGTCCAGGGCGCTGAAGAGCGGCGCGAGTTGCGCAGGTTGGTCGATGAAGGTGTAGCCGGAGGTCGCGTTCAAAGCAGCGTCAGGAGTGATGTTCGGGGCAGCTTGCGCCGGCGGGAAGCGATTGAACAGGCGAAAGTGCGCGTGGCGGCGGCAACGCCAGACCGCACCCTCGAATGGAGTGGTGCCGGTCGGCCGGGTGCCGCGATGGTCACCCGATGCCAGAATAGCCGCCCTCCAGGAATTGGAATCGATTCGGCTCCATCCGCGGCTTCTCAACGCCAGGATCCGGAGAAGCCCACGCGCTCAGGAAAGCATCGAGGAGTTGTGGCAGCTCGGCGCTGTATCCGCCCTCGAGAACCCCGGCGACCGGGAAATCCGCCTGGTGCAGCCACCGCCCCAACTCGGCGAAATCCTCCACTTCGAGTGTCATCGCCGTCACCGGGTCGCGCACATAGGCGTCGAACCCGGCCGACACCAGTACGAGGTCCGGTCGGTAGCCGAGGATGGCATCCCAGGATCGGGCGAGTTCCGAGAGGTGGTCGGCGCGCGGGGTATGCGGGGGGATGGGATAGTTACGACAGTTGGAACTGTTGCGGGTACCGGTGCCGGGATAGGCGGGAAACTGGTGGATCGAGCAGAAGAGGAAACCCTCGCGGTTGTCGAGGATCGCTTCGGTGCCGTTGCCGTGGTGGGCGTCGAAATCCCACACCGCCACCCGGCGGGCGCCCCGGTTTCGGGCGGCGACGGCGGCGATCGCAATTTGGTTGAGATAGCAGAAGCCCATCGCCTGCCCGGCGGTGGCATGGTGACCCGGAGGCCGCATGAGGGCGAACGCTCTTTCGTGCTGCACGAGCGCGAGGTTCATCGCGCACAGTGCCGCCCCGACCGACCGCCGGGCGTGATCGTAGATGCCCTCAAAATACGGCGTGTCCTCGTCGAAATCAGGCGGGTGTTGGAGGCGCTTCAGCAGGGCCGGAGTGTGGACGGTCAGCAGCAGTTCCTCGGTTGCGATGGCCGGAATGCGCCATTCCCACCGGGGATGGGCTGCGCGCAGCTGCGCCGCGCTTTGCTGCACGCGGGTCGGCTGTTCCGGGCGGGAGGAGGAGCCGTAGTCAGCGCACTGGGGGTCGTGCAGAATGATCATCGGGCGAGGCGCCGCCGGAGAACAGATTGGTGGCTTGAGGTAGAATGGAGGCGGGAGGATGGACAAGGCCTGGGCCAGCGCCTCGCTGAGCGTCCGCTGCGCGGCCGAAGAAACCCGATTGCGCGGATCCGGCCCAGGGATTGTAGCGAGTGCGACATGTCGTGCAGATCAATGGTCCAACCGCGGATTCAGAGGCGGGTTCTCAGAGTTGGTCGCTGGCGCGCGCAAGAGTCGATTGCAGCAGTGCGGGATCGTTGGTCAAAATCGCGTCGACCCCGAATTGGGCGAGGCGAAGCATGGCGCGGGAATCATCCACCGTCCAGCACCAGACGCAGAATCCGCGACTTTTCAAGACGGCAATGAATCCTGGCGATGAGATTGCCCGATAGTTCAGGCTGACGCCTCCGGCGCCGAGTCCGGCGAGAATCCCGGCGAGGCGGCGAGCCTGCGCCTGCGGCGCCAACGACCGGCCCCATCGGTTTTCGTGAATCAGCATGCGCGGGATGCGCGGTGCCAGGGCGCGCGCTCCGGCGACGAGGTCGGGCTCAAAAGAAGCCAGCACGACGCGGTCCTGGGCCCGGGCCCGGCGGACCGCCTCCACGACCGGGGCCACGGGCGTGCCATGCTTGAGCTCGATTTGCACAACGGCACGGTCGCGAACCAGCGCGAGCACCTCGGCCAGGGTTGGGACGCCCTCGCCGCGAACCTGGATTTCACGCAACGCGCCAAGGGTGAGCTGGACGATCCGGCCGCGGCGGCCGGTGAGGCGGACCAGCGTGGCGTCATGGTACACGACCGGCACGCCATCCCGCGTCACCCGAACGTCCAGTTCCATTCCGTTGACTCCGAGCGCCAGCGCGCGGCGGAATGCGGCGAGGGTGTTTTCAGGCGCCTCGGCCGAGGCGCCGCGGTGGGCGATGATCAGGGGGCAGGCCACGGAGGATTCATCTTGGCACCCGAAAAAGTGAAGGGAAGGATGATCTGCCGGCGACCGGCTGCATCTGCCGATTGACGGTTGTTGAGGCGATTTCCGGACGTAGCGCAGGCTTCCAGCCTGCTTCACCGTCAATCGGGAGATGCGCCCGCGACCGGCGGTTCAGGCATGGTCTTTCGTTTTGGTTCCAGAACCCAATGACGATCATTCGCGATGGCCAAGATTTTGTTACGATCGTAACAAAAATCTGGCCAATGCATTGGATCGCCAGAACAAATGATCCTGGCTGCTCGGAGCTTTCTTTTCGGGGGTTTTTGGGGCAGTTTCCGGAGGATGAAGGTGGTTGTGCTCTGTTCCGGCGGGATGGATTCGGTCACGGCGCTGCATTGGGCGTGCCGGCACGAGGAGGTTGTGGCTGCGCTCAGCTTCGATTACGGCGCCAAGCACAATCACCGGGAGCTGCCGTTTGCCGCGGAGCAGGCGCAGCGGCTCGGCGTACCGCACCAGATGATCGCGCTCGATTTTGTCAACCGGCTCTTCACCTCCGCGTTGCTGAAGTCGGGAGGCGGGATCCCGGAAGGTCATTACGAGGCGGCGACGATGCAGCAGACCGTGGTTCCGTTTCGCAATGCCATCATGCTGTCCGTCGCAACCGGGCTGGCCGAGAGTCGCGGGGCGCAGGGGCTGGTCATTGCCGCGCACAGCGGTGATCACGCGATCTATCCGGACTGCCGTGAGGATTTCATGAGGGCGATGGGCGAGGCCATGCGCCTGGGCACGTATGCCGGGGTGGAGTTGTTGCGGCCGTTCATCGCCCTGAGCAAGGCGCAGATCGCGGCGGAAGGCGCCCGGCTCGGGGTGGACTTCGCGCGCACCTGGTCGTGCTACCAGGGCGGGGAGATCCATTGCGGACGCTGCGGCACGTGCGTGGAACGCCGCGAGGCGTTTCTGGTGGCGGGACTCCCCGACCCCACGGTCTACGCCTCGACCGGGCCGCTGCCGCCGAAACCGGCGGACCGGACGAAGTCCAAATCCCAAGGTCCAAATCCCAAACTCCAAACTCCAAATCCCAAACTTCAAACTTTCATTCCGGATTCCGAAACGCCAAATCCGAAGGATACTTGAAGGAGCAAACGCTGCAACGATACGTCGCGCCGGTCCGTGATGCGCCGCTTTGTCCGTCAAAGACGGGCGCTGCCTGCCGGCCCAGATTCACCCCATGCTGATCTCGGAAATATTCTACTCGATCCAGGGTGAAGGGGTGTTGACCGGCGTGCCGTCGGTCTTTGTCCGTACGGCGGGCTGCAATCTTCGGTGTGTTTGGTGTGACACGCCGTATGCTTCCTGGCAGCCGGAGGGCAGGCCGATGACGATCGATGAGATCGTGGCGGAAGCGGGCCGGCATCCCACGCAGCACGTTGTCCTGACCGGGGGTGAGCCGATGGTGGCCCCGGGGATTGCCGACCTCGCGAGCGAGCTAAGGCTGCTGGGACGCCATGTGACGATTGAGACCGCGGCCACGATCGCACCGCGGGGAATTGCGTGCGATCTCGCGTCGCTGTCGCCCAAGCTGTTGAACTCCGCGCCGGATCCGCAGCAGCATGCCGCGTGGCGGCGGAAGCACGAGACGCTGCGCTGGCAGCCGGAGGTGGTGCGCGCGTGGCTCGACGCCGGGCCGTGGCAGTTGAAGTTTGTCGTCACCCAGCCAGCCGACGTGGAAGAGATTGAAGGAATGCTCGTCCAGCTGCGGCGCGACGTGCCCCGGCATCAGGTCCTGCTGATGCCCGAGGGCGTGACTGCCGGGGCGTTGCGGGAGCGCGCGCCCTGGCTGGGTGAACTTTGCAAGCAACGCGGTTTCCGGTATGCCCACCGGCTGCAGATTGAATTGTACGGGAATACGCGCGGCACGTGAGCCGGCGCTCCGAGCCGTATCTATTCAATAAACCTCTCCGTCACTCGTAGACATGAGACTATCGGGTGATCGGTGTAGGAGCCTGCTTGCAGGCGATTTCTCCCTCGGAATCGCGAGCAAGCTCGCTCCTACAATTCGCATAGAAACGCCTCAGGTCCCAGCGATCCCTTCGATCATCTTGCGGGTCTGTGCGAACACCGTCCCAGGTTCGCCGGAGGCGTCGATTTCCCGCAGCAATCCCAGGCGCCGATAATACTCCAGCACCGGATCACAGGTCGCGTTGTAGGCGTGGAGGCGCGTGCGGATGGCCTCGGGCTTGTCGTCCTCGCGCTGGATGAGCTCGCCGCCGCAGGCGTCGCAGACCCCGGGCACGCGCGGTGGTTTGTTGGCGACGTGGTACCCGGTCCGGCATTGCTTGCAGATCCGCCGGCCGGAAAGCCGGGCGATGATCACGGATTCGGGGGCGAAGAAATTGAGCGCGATGTCGAGTTTGCGATTCACGCCGGCGAGGATGCCCTCGAGCGCTTGCGCCTGTTCGAGCGTGCGCGGAAACCCGTCGAGCAGGAATCCGTTCGGACAAGCGAGGCAGCTGGCCCGCTCGCGAACGAGTTCCACGACGGTGGCATCCGAAACCAGTTCGCCCCGTTTCATCGCGGCCAGCGCGGTGGCCATCGCCGGAGAAGGAGGCTTCCCGCTGGTGTCACGGGCGGCATGGCGAAAGATATCGCCGGTTGACAGCTGGCAGGCGCCATATTCGGCGACGATCTTCTCGGCCTGGGTGCCCTTTCCGACTCCGGGCGGCCCGAGCAGCACAATATGCCAGGGGCGCTCCAGGGCGGGGCCCAGATCGGTGCAGGTTGCGCCCGGGCCTTGCAGCCAGGCGATACGATTTCCAGCAGAAGCCATAATCCTCCCACAATGATTGAATCCGGTGTGGCGGGCGAGCGCGATGATTGCAGGAATGCAGGATCGGCCTTGTCAGGCAGCGCACTAAACCGCCTTCTTAGGAGCGCTTATGCCAGTCCCTACTTGATCAATGGGCCGATTAGAACCGGCCGGGCCGGCGCCCTGGGGCTGATGACAAATGCGTTCTGCACGAGCCGGACGGCTTCGCCGAGACGCTCGTGGTCGTTTGCGTGCACCGTGCAAAGGCGGTCATTGCTCCGGACCCGCCCGCCGACCTTCACCAGGCCGGTGATGCCGACGGCATGGTCAATGGCGGCGGATGCGTTCATCCGGCCGGCGCCCAGCAGCAGCGCGGCTTGGGCAACGGCCATCGGATCGACCCGGGCGACGTAGCCGGACTTCGCGGCCGTCACCGCTTGCGTGAGTCTGGCAGCCGGAAGGCGGGAATAGTCATCGATCACGCTCGCATCCCCACCCTGGGCCGCGACGAGTTGGCGGAACTTGGTCAGCGCGGAACCGTTGGCGATCGCCTGTTCGAGGCGCCGGCGGGCGTTGACGGCCTTTCCCGTTGACTTTCCCAACAGCAACATCTGCGTGCCGAGGGCGAAGGTCACCTCCATCAGGTCGGCCGGTCCCCGGCCCTTGAGCGCCTCGATCGATTCGATCACCTCGACCGCGTTGCCGACGGTGCAGCCCAGCGGCTGGTCCATCGCGGTCAGTAGCGCGCGCGTCGGCTTGCCCATGGACCGGCCGATCGCGACCATGGCGGAGGCGAGCTGGCGGGCGCGGGCGACGTCCTTCATGAAGGCGCCGCAGCCAAACGTCACATCGAGCACGAGGGCGTCGATGCCTTCGGCGAGCTTCTTCGACATGATGCTGGCGCAGATGAGTGGGATGGACTCAACGGTGGCGGTGACGTCGCGCAGCGCGTAGAGTTTGCGATCGGCGGGCACGAGTTCCGCGGTTTGACCGATCATGGCCACTCCGAGATGCCGGATTTGAGCGGCGTAGTTGGTGAGCGCCAGGCCGACCTTGAATCCGGGAATCGACTCCAGTTTGTCGAGCGTGCCGCCAGTATGGCCGAGGCCGCGGCCGCTCATCATCGGCACGGACACCCCGCAGGCGGCAACCAGCGGGGCGAGGATGAGCGAGACCTTGTCGCCGACGCCGCCCGTGGAATGCTTGTCGACCTTGGTCCCGGGAATGTCGGACAGGTCCACGACCTCACCGGAGCGCATCATGGCTGCCGTCAGGCAGGAGGTTTCGGCGGGCGTCATTCCCCGCAAGAAGACCGCCATGAGCAGCGCAGTTGCCTGGTAGTCGGCCCACTCTCCGCGAGTCACGCCGTTCACGAAGGCGGCGATTTCTTCAGGGGTGAGCGCGTGGCCGTCGCGCTTGCGCGCAATGATGGCCTGGGGAAAGACGGGCGTTGCCATGCCGGGGAGCATGACAGAGCCGCGGCGGGCCGCAAGGAGCGAGCCGCGTTGCGGAGATGATTCGCACGCGGCTTAAACCAAATGGCGCACGCCATTTGTCAGGATCCTGCGGACAAAGTGCCGCAGGATCCTAGCGCCAGTAACCCCGGATAAACACGTATCCTTGCCCCCGCTGGGCCCAGTAGGGAGCGACGTAGATGCGGCAATTGGGCGGTGGTATCTCCCAGCAGCCGGCGATCCAGACGTAGCCAGCGCCGTTGAAGGCCCAGTAACCCGGAATCCAGACGGCTGCAGGCGAAGGCGGCGGACTCGATGGCCTCGGTCCCCCGAGGCGGTGGTGGAGCCGGGATCTGCTGGACAACCACGTTGGTGGCAGCTTCCTCCGGCGAGCGGTAGACGGTCCCCTTCTGGTTATCAATGCTGTTGCCCAGCGTGCCGCCGGCGATGGCCCCAGCCACGGCGCCGATCGCCGCTCCTTCCCAAGTCTGGTGGCCGCTGTTGTTGCCGATGATTCCTCCGACCAGCGCGCCAACGGCGCCGCCAGTAACGGCACCTTGTTGAGTATTTGGCCCATTGCCGGCACACCCGGTGAGGAGGCCGGCCGCTATCAGGGCCATCGGGAGCGAGGCGGACCGAATCATTGTATTGCCCCTTTGCCGTGCTCAGGCGCGCCCGGCTCAATGCCAGCCATGGAAGTGGCCACCGCCGCCATGAAAGTATCCGTCTCTGCCGTGGAACCCGAAGCCGAGGCTGACCGAGACCGGCGCGTACCAAGGCCACGGGTAGTAGAAGGGATCGTAGTAATATGCCGGCCCGGGCGGCGCATAGATGACGGTCGTTGAAGGCGGCACTGCCACAGTGGTCGCGCCAGCGGGCATCTGGGCGGGCGCCTGGGCGGTGGCCGCCGCTGAAAGGAGCTGATAGCAGATCGTGTTGGTCTGCCCGTTGCTGAATCTGTAGACCACCGTGATTTGCGTGCTCGTCTGGTTGATCAGCTCGACTGTGACTCCCTGGGCGGTTGCGGCGGCGACGAGCGCCCCTGGGCTCGGAAGCTGCGGAATGTAGATGATTTGGTTTGGGGCCGGCGCCTGCATCGGCTGGATCGTGGCCGCGGGCTCGGCCGCAGGAGCTTTCGGGGCCGCATGGGTGGCTGCAGGAGGGGTCGGGTTCGCAGTTTGGGCGGTCGCCCCGGCCGCAAATAGAGTGGTCGCAAGCACGACCGCGGTGAAGAGCGGGATCGTTTTCATGGTTATTGGTGATATCCTGACGATTGAGATTGAGACCGCGGCAGGCTCCCAAAAGTGCCCTTTTTTTGAGGGGCAATCAATCGCTGCCTTAAATGGGCGCATGCTGTTTGTATCTGCCATATGATATATGACGCCTCCAGAAGGGCAAGTTTCCATCGGTCTGCAGCAGGTCATTGAATGCCAGGGCCTTAATCATCTTCTTTTCGGAAACCATTCCAGTGATGAGCCTGGGCGCGATCGATCCCGCCATTGGAGGTGTTTTCCTGTGGTTGGAAGGCGCAGTAAACAGGTCTCAATTACTGTGGGCCAACTCTCATTTCATTCCGCCCTGAAACCGCTATCCTTGTGATCCGACCGTTCCCGGCGCCAGTTTCACCGGCCGCCGGTTCCAATTCGCGTTCCCGGTCGCGCTCGACAAGCCGCCCCGCCTTTGGATGCTCTGGCGGAGGCCGGTTGTTCCTGCCTCCCCCTTTCTTTTCCAAAACCGCATGAAACTATCCATTGTTGGCCCTGAAATTCCCAATCTCCCCTGGCAGCCAAAGCCTGCGGGGAACACCGACGTCGTCTGGCGCTATGACGCGAACCCGGTCATCGGCCGCCGGCCGCTACCCCATGTCACGGGTATCTTCAACAGTGCGGTAGTGCCGTATGAGGGGGCATTCATCGGCGTGTTTCGCACGGAAGGCATGGACCGGGTGCCCCACCTGCACGTGGGCCGCAGCGCCGACGGCTTCAAGTTCACCTTCGAGCCCAAGCCGATCGAGCTGGTCTGCGATGACCCCGAGGTCCGGCGGCAGGAATATGCCTACGATCCGCGGGTCACGCTGGTCGATGGCGTGTACTACGTCACCTGGTGCAACGGTTATCACGGGCCGACCATCGGGATCGCGCGCACCACGGATTTTGTCCATTTCGAACAGCTGGAAAACGCGTTTCTGCCCTACAACCGCAATGGCGTGCTGTTTCCCCGGAAATTCAACGGCAAGTTTCTTATGCTCAGCCGGCCGAGCGACACGGGGCACACGCCGTTCGGCGACATCTTTGTGAGCGAGAGCCCCGACCTGCTTTACTGGGGCCGGCACCGCCACGTCATGGGCCGGGGCTGGCCGTGGTGGCAGGGTACCAAGATCGGCGCGGGGCCGTCGCCGATCGAGACCAGCGAAGGCTGGCTGCTCTTCTATCATGGTGTGACGCAGACCTGCAACGGCTTCGTCTACGCGATGAGCGCGGTGCTCCTGGACCTCGAACAGCCGTGGAAGGTCATCGCCTGTTGCAACCAGCAGCTGCTCTGCCCGGAGGCACCGTATGAACTCTCCGGATTTGTGCCCGGCGTGTGCTTCCCGGTGGGCTGCCTGTGCGATGCCGCCACGGGACACACGGCCATCTACTATGGCGCCGCGGACACGTTCACGGCGCTGTGTTTCTGCGACCTGAATGAAGTCGTCCAGTTCGTGCTGGACAATCCGCTGAAGAAATAGGCCTGCCGGCACCCACCGTCATGCCTGTGCTTCCCCTTGCCACGGCGGCGTGGCAGTTTCGCGACGCCACCCGCCGTTCACCCTGGCGTCCGGCCGTCGTGCCCGGATGCGTGCACCGCGATCTGCAGCGGCTCGGCCTGATCCCGGATCCGTTCTGGGGCACCAACGAGGCCGGACTCCAGTGGATCGAGGAACGCGACTGGGAATACCGTGCGACCTTCGCGGCGCCGGCAACGCTGCGGTCCGAGGAGGTCGTGGAACTGGTGGCCGACGGGCTCGACACGGTGGCCACGGTGCTGCTCAACGGCCGGGAGGTTGCCCGGACGGACAACATGTTTCTCGGCCACCGTTGGGACGTGAAGCCGCTCCTGCGCGCCGGGGCCAACGAACTGCGGATCCGGTTTGGGAGCGCGATGCATTACATCCGCACGCACCGCCCCGGGCACCGGCCGCGCGAGATCAACGACCCGGTCGGCGGCTGCACGATCATCCGCAAACAGCAGTGCCAGTTTGGGTGGGACTGGGGCCCGCGCTTCGTCACGGCGGGGATCTGGCGCGATCTCCGCATCGAGGGCTGGAGCGGCAACCGCGTTGACAGCGTCCGCGTCACCCAGGACCACCAGGCGGACGGAAACGTGGTCCTCCATTTTGATCCCGAACTCGCCCGGCCGGATCCCACCACCGTCCGCGGCACCGTTTCGCTCGCAGGCCGCGTTGTGGCAACGATCGAAAACTGCCAATCGCAAATCGCCAATGCGGAGCTTTGGTGGCCCCACGGCCAGGGCGCGCAACCGCTCTACCACGTCGAGGCCGAGGTGACGCGGGCCGACGGCACGCGGATCGGCGGGTGGAGCCGCCGCCTCGGGTTGCGCACCATCGTGCTCGACCGCCATGCCGATACCTGGGGGGAGTCGTTCCAGTTCGTCGTCAACGGCCGGCCGGTGTTTGCCAAGGGCGCCAACTGGATCCCGGCCCACAGCTTTGTCGCCGGCCTGACCCGCGCCGACTATGAGCGCGACCTCCGCAGCGCGGTGGAGGCCAACCTGAACCTGGTCCGCGTCTGGGGCGGCGGCATCTACGAAAGCGAGGATTTCCACGACCTGTGCGACGAACTGGGCCTGCTGGTCTGGCAGGACTTCATGTTTGCCTGCACGCTGTACCCGGCCGACGACGCGTTTCTTACCAGTGCGCGGGCCGAGGCGGCGGGCCAGATCCGGCGGCTGCGCCACCGCGCGTCGCTCGCGCTCTGGTGCGGCAACAACGAGGTGTTCGGCTGCAACGCCAGCCTGCTCGCGGCGGACAAGAACCTGCTCACCGAATACGAACTGCTCTTCCATCAGGCGCTGCCCGACGAGGTGGCGGCGCACGACGGGGTCACCCCGTACTGGCCGAGCTCGCCGTGGAGCGGCGACCTGGACGCCAGCCTCGCCGCCGGCGAGCAGCGCGGCGACACGCACTACTGGGACGTCTGGCACGCGCGCAAGCCGGTGAAGGACTACGAGCGCTACCAATTCCGCTTCGCCTCCGAGTTCGGCATGCAGAGCTTTGCCTCGGCGGAGACGCAGCGGAGCTTTTGTCCGCCGGAGGACGCGAACGTCTTCGGGCCGACGATGACGAACCACCAGAAGAACCGGTTCGGCAACCAGATCATCCTCGACTACGTCTCCCGGCAGTATCGGTATCCAAAGGATCAGGACGCGTTGATCCTGCTCTCGCAGCTCAACCAGGCGGAATGCATGCGCGTGGGTGTCGAACACTACCGGCGGAGCCGGCCGCGCTGCATGGGGGCGGTCTACTGGCAGCTCAACGACTGCTGGCCGGTGGCGTCGTGGAGCTCGCTTGAGTTCTCCGGGCGCTGGAAGGCCCTGCACCACCTGGCGCGCCGGTTTTTTGCGCCCGCGCTCGTGTCCGCCCACGTCCCCGGCGAGGAGGAGACCACCACCAACAACTACCGCCGCACCAGCGTGCGCGAGGTGCACCTGTACACCGTTTACGACGCGCCGGAGCCGGCCCGCGGGCGGTTGCGCTGGGAACTGCGCCATTTCGACGGGCGGCTGCTGCGGCGCGGACGGAAGGCCGTCGCGCTCCGCTACGGTGAGAGCGTCTGCCAGCAGACGCTCGACCTGGCGCCGGCGATGGCGAAGCACGGGCGGGACCATCTCTATCTGCGCATCGCGCTGGATGTCGCCGGCGCGCAGGTGAGCGGGGACACCGTGTTCCTGGCGCCGCCGAGGTTCCTCGCCCTGCCGAAGGCGAGGACCGCAGTCGCGATCAGAATGCTCTCGCCGAAGCCGGTTTCCCGCAATTGTAGGAGCCTGCTTGCAGGCGATCCGCCTCCTGAATTCGCCTGCAAGCAGGCTCCTACCTCGATCACCGAGGAGACCCGAGTTGCGAAAGGAGACCCAAGGCCTGAGTTCGCGGGATCGTCAACGAGCGCCCTTCTTACGTTCACGTCACCGGTCTTCCAGCACCGCTTCGCCTTCGATCTGCCGGGTCTCCCGCATCGCAGCAGCGACAACTACTTCGAGCTTTATCCGGGCGGGAAAAAGACGGCGACGGTGGAGTTCACCCGCCCGCAGACGCCGGCGCGAATCAAACGCGTTCTCACCTTCAGGTCCCTCGTGGACACGTATTGAGGGCGCGATCCGGCCAGGACCTGTCTTGGAGACGCGATGCCCGCGTCGCGTCCATTTCTCGAATACGGGAGGAGGGCGTCGCGGCTCCAGCCGCTGGACCAATCGCCGCAGATTTCGCCCTCCGTTCCCAGTTCTAGCATTGATTTGCCGCCGAAGCGCCCCAAACTTCGGGCCTCCGCTCCCACACCCCATGGATACAACCGACTCCCCTGCCCCGAAAGCAACCCCGAGCCAGGCCACGGCACCGGAGGATCGCGTGCCCGTTGCGCAAAAGATCGGCTACGGCCTCGGCACGTTTCCCGACATGTGGGGCCACTGGCTCTACCCGACGATTGCGTTCCAGATCTTTGGCCTTTTTCTCCACGTCCCGCAGTGGCAGATCGGCGTGGCGGTGATCCTCAATCGTCTCTTCGATGCGATCTCCGACCCGTTGTTTGGCTGGCTTTCCGACAACGCCCGCACGCGCTGGGGCCGCCGCCGGCCGTTCATGCTTGTGGGCTGCGTCCTCGCCGGCGTCGGGCTCCCGTTCCTCCTCGCGGTGACGCCGGACTGGGGTTCGACCAACGTGTTCGGCCTGCAGATCTCCAAGTATTTTTGGTTCATGCTGGCCTCGTCGGCGCTCTACCTGCCGATGGTGAGCTGCTTCAACATGCCGTTCGTGAGCCTCGGCAACGAGCTCACGCCGGACTACCACGAGCGCACCAGCGTGTTCTCGTTCAAGAACACCGTGCAGAAGATCCCGGAAGTCGGCCTGTTCATGTTCGGCCGGTTCTTCTCCACCGGTGCCTGGGTCGGCGCCGATTCCAGCAACCTGTTCCAGCGCTTAAAACAGCTGTTGTTCACTGTGCCCAGCGGCTGGCACAAGGCATTCGATGGTTCGGTCACCGGTCTGTGGGGGCGCTTGAAGCTGCTGTTCACGCTGCCGGACGCCTGGCAGACGGCGCCGGACGGCACCGCGCCCAATATGCTGCTGGGCGCCCAGGCCTATCTCGTGATGTGCGGCATCATCATTATCATCGTCGGCCTGACCTGCACGTTTCTGGTGCGTGAGCGGTACTACAGCAAACTCGTGGCCACGACGAAGGCGAGAGTCTCCATCCGCGAAACGCTCTGGCAGACCCTCCAATGCCAGCCGTTCCGCATTCAGCTCTACATGGCGCTGGCCTTCAACATCGGCCTGAGCATGGTCGGCACCCTCGGCTATGTGGCGACGCTTTCCTACGTTTGTCTGGGCAACAATTCCGAGGCCAACTTCTGGAACTCGTGGATGGGCCTCGCCAACATGCCCCTGGGTTTTCTGGGCATCCCAGTGTTTGCCGTCGTCGCCCGCCATTTCGGGAAGCGCCACTCCCTGATGGCCGTGTTGTGGTGCGCCGTCGCGGTCTTCATCGGCACCTGGTATCTATACACGCCGAGCATCCTCTGGCTCCAGATGTTCGCCTCGGGTCTCATCGCGTTCATCGGCGCCGGCTACTGGACGATCATGGGTTCGATGGGCGCCGACGTGATGGATTATGACGAGCTTGAATGCGGCCGCCGCCGCGAGGGATCGTTTGCGGCCTGCAGTTCGTGGATCAACAAGTTCGGCATGGCGGTCGGCGCCGGGTTTGGGTTCTTCATCCTCGAGTGGATCGGATTCGACTCGAAGCTGACCATCCAGACCCCGCACACGATCTTCATGGTGCGCTTCCTGCTCGCCGCGATTCCGATCATCGGCCTTTTCCTGGCGCTGGTCGCGCTCGCCCGCTTTCCGCTCTCGCAGGAGAAAATGGCCGAGATCCGTGCGGCGCTCGAGGCCCGCCGCGGCAAGGTCTAACGCGGTTTCCAGCGGACGCTGGAAACCGCAGGGGTTCGCCTGCGGCGAACCGCGGCCCTGCATCGCAATCGCCTGCTGTCCGACACGCTGGACCCGGCAGCCGGGCGAAGAAGGATGGCAGGTGCGACGGCTTCGCCCAAGCTGGAAGCGCTGCCACCGGGGATCGGTCGTTGGATCTGCGCCGCGTCCCCTCCGCGGAAGGCGCCCCCGTCGAAATGTCATCTAATAGTTGACATCGGTCCCAGCGCGCCACGTGGATCCCGGGGAGGTGGACCGCGAGGCCAGCCAAAGCGCCGGCGGTCTCCCGCCCGTCGAGGAAACTGAATCAGCTGGCGGCGGCGACCTCCCCTTCGCCGGCCGCCGCGCGGCGCGCCTTCAGCTCCGCGCCGATCTGTGCCATCTTTGACTCGTTCAGCGGGTAGAACAGGACGATCGCAATCGAGACAACTCCGATCACTGCTGGGAAAAGACTGACCAGCATGACCAAGCCATGCAAGGTCGCCGGCGTCTGAATGACGTTGGCCTTGAAACCGACGCTCGACAAAAGGGCGAGGGCGGCCCAGGCGCCGATCGCCCAGCCCCATTTCTGGGAGAAGATCGAGGCAGAGAAAACGAGCCCGGTGGCCCGCCGGCCTTTCTTCCATTCGGCGTAGTCCGCTGTGTCAGCATACATTGCCCAAAGCAACGCGCTGAGCGGGCCACCCGTGATCGAGCCCAGAAGATTCACTCCAAAAATGAGAGCCAGTTGATCCGGTTTGAACAGACAAAACGCGGCCGTGCTCAGGATCGCGACGGCGAACATCGAAACAAACGCCACCTTCCGCCCCACCCATCGGGCATAGAAGGGCACCAGAATGACGCCAAGAAGCGATGCCAACTGGCCGCTGGAATTGAAGGTCGAAACCAAGCCCTCCAGATGCCATTCCTGCGTCCCACCAATCCACGGCAGGAAGGCAGGCAGGGTGACCGTCTGGGATCCGATGTAGTACTTGAAGTAGTGTGCGATCACGCTGCTCCGCAGCGCCACGAAGAGAATAAACGTGATCGTGGCGGCCACCAGGACCAGCCACGGCCCGTTGGTCAGGAGATCGCCCAAGTCGCGCAGGACCGAGGTCTTCTGCGCCACCGGCGGCTGAACCCGCTCGCGGGTATTCAGAAATGTGATGAGGAAGAACACGATGGCCGCGATTCCGATGATCACAAACGACAGTTGCCAGCCGAGCGCCGCGTTGCCGTGGCCCATGACCGTCGACATCGGCAGCAAGAACTGCGAGACGATCATTCCCGCGGCGAAGGCGCCCACGAACTTGATCGACGACAGCGAGGTGCGGTCATTCGGGTCGGACGAGATGACTCCGAGCATCGCCGTATAGGGAATGTTGATGACCGTGTAGAGCAGCATTAGGGCATTGTAGGTGCACCAAGCCCAGATCAGTTTGCCCGAGTCGCCGAAGCCTGGCGTCGTGAATGTCAGGACGCCGACGACGGCAAACGGCACGCAGAACCACAATAGAAACGGCCGGAACTTGCCCCAGCGGGTCTTCGTGCGGTCGGCGATCATGCCCATGACCGGATCGAAAAAGGCATCCACGGTCCGGCTGAGGCCGAGCATCGTGCCCGCCGCCAGCGCCCCGATGCCAAAGACCTCGGTGTAGAAGAACGTCAGGTACACCATGAACGTCTGCCAGTAGAGCACGGAGGCGAGATCGCCGCAGCCGTAGCAAAGTTTCTCGCGGAGTCGCAGTTTTTCGGGGGTTGCCATGGGATGGCGGGGGTTGCGCGCTCTCGCGCGGAGCGCTGACGATCAGTCGTAGGGCCGCCGGGAGGCAAGGCGAGAAAAATGCGCGTGGTGGTGACGATCTGGCAGGAGCGGCCGGTTCGAACGTCCAAACCGGCGCCGCGCTTGCATCGACCCGTTGCTTCATGCAGATTGCGACCGTGAGACCTGAGGTGTTGCTCGTGTTCATGACGCGACTGGAGGAATGCACCGCGATGCTCAAAGGGGTGGCGCAGTTCGAGCGTTACCACCGGCAGTGGGCGGCCTTTCTCGACGACCAGGCGCGCGCCGAACACGACCCACGGTGGTTGCGCAGCAAGACCTGGCAGGGCGTGATCAGCCGGCATACCACCCCGGCACTGGTGCAGAGCTGTGCCGAGCTCAACCTTCCGCTGGTCGACCTCAATGATGGTCCATTGTTTCCTGGCGTGCCCAAGATTCGCCCGGACAACGCAGCCATTGGCCACCTGGGTGCCGAGCACTACATCGAGCGCGGCTACCGAAACTACGGTTTCTGCGGATTTGCCAACAACGGATGGTCCTGCGAGAGGCGCGACGGGTTTGTTGAGGCACTGGCGCTGGCCGGGCACGGATGCAGTGTCTTTGACGTCGAATGGCCGGGAGACTTCACACCGTTTTGGGATGCGAAGCAGATGGAAACATTGGGGACGTGGCTGCGCAGTCTGCCGAAGCCTGTCGCCATAATGGCCTGCAACGATTTGCGTGGTTTCCAGGCCATCGGAGCGGCGCAGGCGGCCGGGCTGCTCGTGCCCGAGGAAGTCGCCGTATTGGGATCGAATGACAACGCGATTCGCTGCGATTTGTCCTATCCGCCTCTCTCCAGCGTCGCACCGAACACTTTTCTTTCCGGCTATCGGGCGGCCGAGACCCTGGCATTGCTGATCGACAAGCGGAAACCGGACACTTACGACCGCCGGATTGAGCCGTTGAGCGTGACCACCCGGCAATCGACCGACGTGCTGGCAATTGACGACAAGAACACCGCTGCCGCGGTCAGTTTCATCCGTGAGCACGCCTGCGAGGGCATCAATGTTCGTCAGGTGCTCCAGTATGCGTCCGCCTCGCGCAGCCAGCTGGAAAAGAAGTTTCGCCGCTTTCTGGGGCGTTCGCCTCAGGCGGAGATCCGAAACATCCAGGTGGCGAAGACCCGGCAGCTGTTGCTCGAAACAGATTTCCCGTTGAAGAAGATCGCCGAGCTCACTGGATTTGAGCACGTCGAATACCTGTGTGTGGTGTTCAAGCGGCTGACCGGCGATTCGCCGGGGCGCTATCGGAAAAAGAATCAGCCCCAGACTGAAGCCTGAGTGTTTTGATCGGGCAAAATGGATTCTGCCTCCTCGCGAAGCCGCCTGAGCCGGATCGATGCAAATTGTGGGAGCGAGCTTCCACCTTAGCTAAAGCTACGGCGGACACGCGCTCGCGACCTGTCCTCCGAAGGCCCGGCGAAGGAGGATTGCCGAAGACGAAATCGCCTGTCCCTCGACTCCGGGACCCTGAGCCGTTTCGACGGGTTCGACAAGCTCACCGCAGGCAAGCTCAAGGCCCCGAGCCTGTCGAGGGGCTTGTCGAACGGGTCGACCCCGGAGCCGGCCTCAACGCGGCCGGCTACAACGCGACCTGTTTCCTGTAGCCGGGGGCGTCAACCCCGGTCTGCTCAGCAAAGCCTCGGCAAAGCCGGAGCCGGCCCCGCAGGGACCGGCTCGGAGATGCGATCCTGGTTGCGGCAACCATTCTCAATTCTTATACAGATTATTCATTTGCCTTCAGTCCTCCTCCCCATAGAGTCGACCTCGTTTCACCCCTAATACCGGACCGTCTACCCACGACATCAAGCTGATCGTCCCTGACTGTCGGCGCAGATTTCAGGGGTAGCGGTTGTTAGATCCGTTAGTTCACAACCAATAACTGCAATCCCGATGAAACTTCATGTTGCGCAGCCACGCGCCTTGTCGGCCGTGTCTGTGCTTTGTTTAGTCATTGCGCCCTACCTGCGGGCGCAAACGGTCCAGCCACAGCCTGCTGGAACCAATACTGGTGGCGCTCAGCCGGCTTCGGCTGTCTCCACCGGTTCGAGTGAAGAAGTCGTTGTCTTGTCGCCGTTCGTAGTCGATGCCAGTGAAGACCAGAACAGTTACAAGGCGACCAGCACGCTGGCTGGAACCCGAGTGCGCACCGACCTGAAGGACGTTGCTTCGGCCATTTCGGTGGTGACCCAACAATTCCTCCAGGATACGGGCGCCAAGAACCAGGAAGACCTTCTGGTCTACACCCCGAGCACTGAGGTCAGTGGCATCCGTGGTAACTTCAGCGGCGTCGCCGGTGCGGGAACCTATCAAGAAAACACGATCAGCAGCACCACCCGCGTCCGCGGGCTGGACACGGCCGACAATACCCGTGACTACTTCCTGACCGATATCCCGTGGGATGGTTTCAACGTCGGACGCGTTGACCTCCAGCGCGGCCCGAACTCGATTCTGTTCGGCACGGGCAGCCCGGCGGGCATCAACAACACGAGCATCAACGATGCCGCGTTCAAGACTGCCTACACGGTCGAGAACCGCCTTGGCCAATACGGTTCGATTCGTGATTCAATCGATTTGAATCAGGAACTGGTCAAAGGCGTCCTCGCCATCCGCGTTGCAGCCGTGAAGGACAACGAGCTCTACGAGCAGCGGCCGGCGTACAACAACGCCACCCGCTACTATGCAGCGCTGCGGTTTGATCCTAAGTTGTTCTCAGCCGACAGCCACACCTCCATCAAAGTGAAGATCGAGAATGGCAATGTTGACTCGAACAATCCGCGGTCAATTCCGCCGCTTGACGCCATCTCGCAGTGGTTCAATTCCGGGGTGGATTCGCTGGGACACTATGGTTATAACAAGATTGTTGTGAACCAGTTCAACACCGCCGCGACCACTCCATGGGCTGGTTTGGCCGGTTTCCCGTTAACAATGGCTGCTGGCAAGGGCGGAGACTTGGCCAATGGCATGGCCCTCTGGAACCAGACGCGGTCCTACTGGGCCGACATTGACAACTACTATGAGGATACTCCTTCCAACCTCAACAAGGTGGTGAATCCTGCTCCTTATGTTTCTGTCGGTGGTGCGGTTGGTTCCGCCACGCCCACGATGCAGAATGGGAATCCGATCATGTCGATCGCGGCCCAACCCAATACGGCCATTGGAATCAGGGACACCGGGAATAACTCTGCCGCAACCGCCTTTCCGGCCTTCCTGCCATTGACGCTCCCAACGTATGCGAATTGGGCGTCCACCATCGGCACATACAATCTGACCGATGTCCCCGGTGGCAAGAACCCGGTCCCGGGCGGCAATTATTACGCGGACAAGACCCTCACGGATCCCAGCATCTTCAACTTCTACAAGAATCTGCTCGACGGCCCGAACAAGCATGAATGGCAGAAGTGGAATGCGATCAATGTCTCGCTCGAGCAAACCTTCTTCGATGACCGCCTCGGCTTGCTCTTCGTCATTGACCATCAGAGCTATACCAACGGCACGGATGGCTGGCTGAACAGCCAGAACTATGGCATCTTCATGGACATCAATGCGACGTATGCCAATGGCGCGTTGAATCCAAATGTCGGCCGCCCGTATGCCGGCAATGCTGCATCGGCTCCCGGGCTGAATTACAGCGACACCAGGACGCGCAACACATTCCGGTTCACGCCGACCTACGAGCTGCGTTTCGAAGATCTCTTTGGCAACACGACTCTCGCCAAGATCCTCGGCAAGTCCATCTTCACGGGCCTTTACGAGGATAACAACGTAAGGGATGATTACTACACCTTTGCGGAGTATGCGACCGATCCTTCATGGTCGTTGAACAACCTGGTCAATAATCAGACCACAGTTCCGGCGACTGGCGGATTGGGTTCCGGTCGTGAGTTCGACTGGGTTGCCTACCTCGGGCCAAGCCTGTTGAATTCTTCGACAGCAGCCGGCGCGAATCTGCAGCGCCTCAATTACACGATTGCGCCGCCGACAACGCAGACGGTCTTGAACTTCAATGCGACGTGGAACCGGCCGGATCCCGGCTGGAATGCGCTTCCGTCCACCTTCGTGAAGCAGGGCAATGGCGATTTTACCTTCGGCACGTCGGGCACGCCCGGCTATGTTGATGTTCCTTCCGGAAGCATCATCAACCTGCCGAATGGTCAGGTTCTCGCACAATGGAATTCGACCACGGGCAAGCCTTATTACGTGAATCCAGTCGCGCCGCCTGCTGGCTATGTCGATCCCGGCGCGCCCTTCAGCTATACGAGTTTCACGAACGGCACCGTGCAGAACACGGGTCAGTATAATAATGCCTCCAATTACCTCGGATGGATTTCGGAGTCAGTGACCTGGATGAAGGCCAGCGATCCCAAGGATTTCCCGAGCCTCGTTGAGTCCGCCAGCCGGACCCGTTATCGCGACATCTCGGATGGCTTCACCTATCAGGGATACTTCCTCAACGGAGACCTCGTCCCGACGTTCGGCTGGCGCAAGGACAAGATCACGAGTTACGACACTAATGGACCCAGCGACCCGAACACCGGATTCACCTCGTTGAATTATCCCGACGATCTGAGCTCGCGTACGGATGTCACTGGCCGGAGCAAGACCTGGGGCGGTGTTTTTCACCTGCCCAAGTTCCTCACGTCCAAGCTCCCAGGCGACACGACCATCAGCCTGTTCTTCGATCATTCGGACAACTTCAAGGCCGACGCCTCCCGGTTGGATCTGTCGGGCAGGACGCTCCCGAATTCGTCCGGTGTGACGCGGGAATATGGCTTCACCATCAACACGCTGCAAGACAAGCTCTCGCTCAAGGTTGACTGGTTCCGGACCACCGAGGCCAACGCGACGCTGGACTCGACCAGTCAGAATTCAATCGCGGGAACGGGAGGCAACGGCTACTTCCTCGCCGATGGTTCGATTTGGGGCTGGGCCTGGGCGACTGACGTCCAACTGGGCCTGCAGGGCCTGACGCCGAACAACAGCCAGTATGATTCCGCGAGCGCCGACGGTCTGCCGAAGAATACTCCGGCGCAGATCGCAGCCTACAACGCCTACAACACGGTTGGCGGCTCCTACACGGATGCCAATGGCGGCGTCCATACGTACATTGGCGGCTACGCCATTGTGAACGCCTGGTTGAATGCACCATTCCCGGCCACGTTCTTCTCGAGCTGATAATCTGAGCCCGGCTCTCAATCCGACGCTAGCGAAAGCGAGCGGACAGCTTGTGGATGCTTATGTTGGCGGCGTCTCCGGCGGCGTTTCTGGCGGTGTGCCGACCGGCGGTGGATCGCAGTTTGGCAATCACCAGACGACGGTCACCAATGTGTCGAGCGGCTACGAAGTTGAAATGACCTACCAGCCGGTGAAGAACTGGAATCTCACGGTCAACTACAGCCATGTGAATGCGGTGCACGAGAACGTTGACCCCGTGACCCAGAGCTTCATGGCTTCGATGACGCAGTTCATGAACGGACCCGGTGGCCAGGTCCGCGAGTGGTACAACGGCGGCGGCACGCTCGGAGCCCAGTGGAACTCCAGCCTCGTCGCCCCTTACACGGTGGAGCTGAACGAGCAGGGACATGCAGCGCCGGAAGTCTCGCCCTGGAGATTGAATCTGGTCACCACGTACCAGATTGATCATGGCATTGCGAAGGGCGTGTTCTTCGGCGGCGGCCTCCGCGTTGAAGCCGGCCGGATCATCGGCTACAAGTTCGACTCGACGTTCAAGAACGTGAACAGCAGCCTGGCGGCTTATCAGCTTAATCCGACGACCGGGATGAATCCTCTTGGACTCACCCTGGGCGGCCTGAACATCAATGAGCCGTACATGAGCTCCAGCGAGCATCACATTGATCTCTGGGTTGGCTACAACAAGAAGATCACGCGTGATATCAACTGGCGCATCGCGGTGAACCTGAAGAACGCTGGAGAGAAGGACCGCCTGGTAGCAGCGCGCATCAATCCGGATGGCAGCATCGCACTCACCCGGATCGAAGAGGGCATGGGCTGGCAGCTGACGAACACGTTCTCGTTCTAAGCTTGCGGCCTCTCTGAAAGCGGTTTCCCCGTTCAAGGAGATGACAGCATTCAAGTCCGGCGGCGAAAGCCGCCGGACTTTTTTATGGCAGCGGCTGTGCCAGAGTCAGGACGGAGGAAGCAGGCGAAACGCTCTGTTCTGCGGTGATTCCCGACGGCCAGCGAAGGCGGACAGTCTTTGGCGGATTCTCATCCGGGAAGCCAAAGAAACAGGTTGATGATGACTGGCTGTAATAGCCTGAGCCGGCATAGACCTCGCTGGTCTGGGTGGAGCCGTCCGCCATCACAACCGTGATTCGCGCGCCCACCGCGGTCGGGTTGCCCGCCGGGCCGCGCAACCGGATGCGCAGAAAATGACGGCCGGCTGCGCCCTTGTTGCGAAAGGCCAGGGTCGTATTGTTATTGCGGGTGATCAGAAAGCCGGGCCCGCCGTTCTGATCGGGATCGAACACGGCCAGAGCCTTGGCGTCGCCCGGCACGAGCAGGCCGCTCTCTGCCACCGGCACCGGCGCAAAATGGCCGTGCCCATCGCCGCGGAGCAGCTGGCTGAGCCCGCCATCGAGGCGACCGATTGCCGCAATTGGCGCGAAGGAGTTCTGCACCGCGTAAATGTCCGCATGACCGTCCCCGTCAAAATCGCCGGCCACCAAGCTTTGGACGGGCGCGATTTGCACGATGCGGGGCAAGGGCTCGAAATGGAACGTGCCATCCGGCTGACTCAAAAAGACACCGCTTTGGAACTCCGTCGCGGCGAAACGCTGTGCCGCTGCGAGTTGGTCCTTGCCCAGAATCTCGTCCAGCGTGGCACGTGCATAGCCATTGTTCTTGGGAAAGCGTTTCAGAACGGAAGGAATGGACGCGCCAAGGTCGGTCCGGCTGCGCCATGGATAGAGTCGATCACCCTGGTAGTAAGCCTCGACAATCTCGGGCTGTCCGCCCTCCCCTTCGAAATCTCCGTAGAGCAAGAGCGCCGGATGGGCCGGGTCTGCATGGTACTGCGTATTGAGACCGATGTTCCCGACAACATAATCGAGCTTGCCATCGCCATTGAAGTCCGCGGCGGCAATCGAAGTCCACCAGCCGTTCCCGGCGGCTGCAAAGCCCGCCTTTTCGGTCCAGTCTTCGAACCCCCGGCCCTGCTGATTGTGGAAATACTTCACGTTTCCCCATTCGAGAGTAACGAGCAGATCAAGCCAGCCATCGCCGTCCACATCCGTCCACAAAGCGGAGGTGACCATCCCGACTTCGCGGAGCCCAGGTGCAAGCACGTCGGTCACATCTTCAAAGCGCCCGCCGCGATTGGTCAGCAAGGCGCTTCGCGGAGCCAAAGGATACTGGCCCGGAAGCACGCGGCCTCCGAGAAACAATCCCAGCCGTCCCTCATGGGCAAAGTCTCCAGCCGCCACGGCACCCACGCTGATGGGCAGTGGCGGCAGGGCATCGTCGGGCGCCGGCTGGAAACCGCCGCGGCCATCGTTCAGGAAAAGCCGGGGTTGGTACTCCGGGGCGCCCCCAGGCAGGGCATTGCCTCCTTTGGTCACCAGCAAATCCATCCGACCGCGTCCGGTGGCGTCGAAGAGCAGCACAGGTCCGTCGTTGACTGTAGCGCCGGAAGCGGGGAACGAAGTCTTGGCCGCCGTGAATTGCCCCGGAGCGGTGCAAAGCAGAATGCGCAAGGGATCGACGGTTGTTCCGCCAACAACCACCGCATCCCGGCCGTTGCCCTCAAGGTCGCCCACGGCCAGCCCGGGTCCGCGGCGGTTGAGGCGCGCCGGGAGCAGCCGTTGAACGGCGGTTTCGTCGACCGGTTCTTCCCGCGACAACAGCTCCAAACCCATTGCCTTGGAAACCTCCGCGAATTGGAAAGCGGGCGGTGGCACGGCTCCGGCCCGAACCACTCTTGCCGGGCCCGCAGGTTCGGTGATGACGAAACGCCGGTTGACGCCGAGGTTGGTGAACGCCTGGGTCAGTCCGCTTGGCCAATCCACCGTCAGACGCCTGATCACGGTGTCATCCCCGAGGCCGAAATGCAGGATTGGCTCGCTGCTGGAAAGCACGCCCCGGGCCAGGGCCAGCTGGCGAACCTGTCGTCCGGCCGCAGTTTCCAGGTGCACGGTTGCGCCCACGCCAAACCGGTTGGACACCGTGCCTCGCAGAGCGATGATCACCCGATGCCCGGTGTCACAGTCGTTGCGCAACAGCGTCGGGCCGGCCTGGAAATTGCCGTAGACGATGTCAAGGTTGCCATCGCCACTCAGATCGCCGAGGGCCGAGCCGAAACCGACTCCCCGTTTGTCCAATCCCCATTCCTTGCTGACGTCTTGAAACTTGAGATTGCCCAGATTGCGGAAGGCGAGATGGCGCTCATTCAGCACGGGACTGTCGCGCATGATGCGCACCCTCTCCTGGGGGGACTCGGCGGCCATCTGCCGGGCGAGGATGTCGGCATTGTTGGCCTCCCGGTACATCCCGTTGGTGACGAAAAGATCAAGACGACCGTCATTATCCAGGTCCTCAAACCGCGGCGACCAGGTCCAGTCGGTCGCGGCCAGTCCGGCCATAAACCCGGCTTCCAGGCAATGTCCGGTGCCGGTATTGATGAAGAGACAGTTGTGATAGGTCTGTGAGGCCTCGGTGGATTTGTCCGGCGGTTCGATGGCCTGGCTGCGCGAATTAACCATCTGGCGTTGGTCTTTCTCGTGGGTGGTCGACGACATTTCAGTGACGAGGAAATCGATGAGTCCGTCATTGTTCACATCCCCGAGATCCGCCCCCATGGCCGAGAAGGGCATGTAGGGCACGACCTGGTCGATGACGTTGGTAAACGTTCCGTCGCGGTTATTGTGGTAAAGCTTGTCTGGAACCATGAAATCGTTGGCGACATAAAGATCGGGCCAGCCGTCGTTGTCATAGTCCCACCAGGTCGCTGAATGGGTCTGGGATTCACCGTAGATGCCCGCCCGCTCCGTCACATCGGTAAAGGTCCCATCCCGGTTGTTATGAAAAAGGTAGCCCCGCTGCCCGTGCGGATGTTTGCTATAATCCAGGAGATTGGTCGCAATATAAACGTCGAGCCAACCGTCGCGATCATAGTCGCAGAATGATGCCATGACGCACGCATCTTTTACGTCCAGTCCGTAGGCATGGGCCATTTCCTTAAAGGTCCCGTCGCCCTGGTTGATGTAGAGCAGATTCGGGGCGTTGAACCGGCAAACATAGATGTCCAGCAGCCCGTCGTTGTTGATGTTGACAAACGTCGCGCCCTGCTTCCAGACGCCGGCGGCCTCGCCCTTGTCGCCAACCCCCGCCTTCTCGGTGACATCCTCGAAACGATAGTCACCGAGATTCCGGAAAAGCCGGCAGCTTTCTGTCTTGCTCACTACGAAAATGTCCGGCCGGCCGTCGCCGTCGTAGTCTCCGATGGCCACCCCCGTGCCGATGGCTCCGTTCTCGAATTCGTGGTTGAGCTCCCACCACATTTTCGGATCCGAATAATTGTTCGTGGCAATCAGTCCGGTCTGTTGCGGCGGCAGTTCGGTAAACAGAGTTGCGCCACGCGGTCTGGTGCGGGGAGCCAGTGGCGTCTCAACGATTTGACCCGCGGGATCGGCCGGCCATCCGATGGCACAGCTCAGCAGCAACCCAAGCGACGAGATCCAGCGCAAGAATGGCCCGGCAGCGCGTGATCCTGTCGGGCGGTTGCTGTTCGCTGCGGCAGACATGGCAAAGTTCCTGAAGCGGTTTAATTTGAACTGTAGCCGAGAAGGCAAACGTAGCTGCGAACGTGAGCGAGCGGGGGATTCGTCCACTCGCTCGCGCTCGCGGCCCCACTTTTTATGAAACTGCTCTGGCGCGGCGGAGCTGCAACCAAAGTAGCGGGCATCGAATGGCACGTGGCGAGCAGGAATCCGGGCGGACAAGAGCAAGGCTTCCGACTTTTTGGTATAGAGTGCGTGCCCGGAAAGGTAGTCAAGGTTGCCCTAAGCCCGGCCGCGACGGAACTGTTCTTGCGCCGAAACTTCACGAACGATTGAGTGTGGCTTCTGCAAACCAGTTCCGCGCGAGCGCCAATGAGCCCACCGGGTCACTTCTACTCCCGAATTTGGATCGTCATCTTGATCGGGGCGCTCGGATTTCTCGCCTGGATCGACCGCGCCCGGGTCCAACGGGTGGAGTTCATCTCGAATCTGCCGGGCCGGGCGGAATCGGTGGATCTGCCTGATTCCGGATCGCCGACCGGCTACGCCCATGAGCAGCGGGAGTTGGTCATCCCGGAGCGTTCCGAGAACAGTTTTCATTGGATTGCCCAGACCCAGCAGATGTTCGCGCAGCGGGAATGGCGGGTGCGCCACGTCGATTATGAGAACGCTCCGTTTGGCCGCGACGTGAGTTCGGCCTCTCCGTATCGGTGGTGGCTCGGGCTTGTTGCCTGGGTGGACCACTGCATCTCCGGCCGGCCGATCGGTTTGTCCGTGGAGCGGGCCGCGCTTTGGTCGGAGCCGTTGTTGCACGGCATCTTGGTCCTGGCGTTGACGATTCTGGTCGCATGGCAATTTGGCGCGTTTGCCGCAGCGTTGCTCGCCATCGGGCTCGTCAGCGTCTTTCCATTGGCTGCGGGATTTCTCCCCGGAGTGCCGGACGACCACGGGCTGGCGAATGGCTGCGCCTTGTTGGGAACCCTGGCCTTGCTGGCCGGGATGAATTCGCTTCGGGCGGCGGATGGCCGGGACCAAACCCAGGACGGTCGTCGGTCGGCGCGCCGGTGGTTTGTAGTTGCCGGCGCCGTTGGCGGCATCGGCGTCTGGATCAGCGTTTCCGCTGAGGTGCCCATCCTTGTGGGCATTCTGTTCGGGGCATTGCTGGCAGCTTGGATTGTTCGGCGGGGTGGAGCGAAAGACCCGGGTGGAGATCAATTGGTGCCACCCTGGCGGCTGTGGGCCTGCAGCGGCGGCGCCGTGGTTCTGGTGAGTTACCTGGTCGAATTCGATCCCTCCCACCTTGGTTCGTGGCAGCTGAGCGCGGTGCATCCGCTTTACGGGCTCGCCTGGATTGGCGCGGGCGAGTTGCTGACGCTGGCGGCGAAATGGATTCAGCGGCACGAGAATCCGTTCAGGCGGACCCGCGATCTTGTTGCGGGTTTATTGGCCGTCGCTGCCATTGCGGCGGTCCCGGTTGCAATGAAGTTGACCGATGCCCGGGGATTCCTCGCCATGGATTTGTCCTGGTTCCGGCTGACGGCGCTGCCTCATGGCGTGGTGGCTTCAAGCCTGTTGGGCTGGCTGATTCGTGATGGAATGACTGCCGGGGTTTTGGTCACGATCTTGCCAGTGGGGCTGGTCTTGCCGGCGATCTGGTTGATGCTGCGCCGCAAAACGGGCGTAGAAACCAGCGCAACGCTTGCCCTGGCTCTCGGTCCGGTGACAGCCGCTCTTGCGTTCGCCTGTTGGAGGCTCGGCTGGTGGCAGGTGTTCGACGGTGCGCTCCTCGCGCTGGTGGCGACCGCTGTCCATGCGAATATGGCCGGCGATGGCCGGTCCGGTCGGTGGCTGTGGACCGGACTTTCGGCTCTGGTCATGATTCCCGGCGTGATTCAGCTATGGCCCCAGCCGATCACCAGGGCAGAGGATGAGCTCACGTCTGCCGAAGCCGAAGGACTGATCGAACGCAATCTGGCGCACTGGCTGGCAAAACACTCGGAGGGCGAAGGCGCGGTTGTATTCGCGCCTCCCCGCGAAACCGCGAGCCTGTCCTTCTACGGTGGATTGAGGGGGATCGGGACCTTTAGTGCCGACAATGGCGGCGGCCTTCGGGGGACCATCATGATCGCGAGCGTGACGACCCTTCCGGAAGCGCAGATCCTCGTCCAGACGCGCCGGATCAAATACATCGTCATCCCGTCCTGGGATTCATTCTTTGACGAATATGCGGGCCTTTATCTGGTCGAGGCTCAATCCAGTCGAAAGAGCATCCTCATTCCCGAACTGCGCCGTCTGGATCTGCCCCCTTGGCTGCGTCCACTGCCCTGCCAGATCCTGAAGATCGGCGGATACGAGGGGGAATCGGTTCTGGTCCTGGAGGTGGTTGATGAACAAAGCCCCGCGGTGGCGATGAGCCGGATCGCGGAGTATCTGGTTGAAACTGGCAAGCTCGAACAGGCGGCGGCGGCGGGTGAAGGATTGCGACGATTCCCCGGGGATGTCGGAGCCCTGGCGGCGCGCGCCCAAGTGCAGAGCGCGCGGGGCGACGCGGCGGGTTTGACGCAAACGCTCAACTCCCTGCAATCCCGCCTCTCGACTGGCGCCGATCATTTCCTGCCGTGGGATCGCCGGGTCAGCCTGGCGATCGTCCTGGCCCGGGCGGGGCGCATCGACCTGGCGCGCGAACAGGTGCGGCGTTGCCTGACTGAGCTTACCGGGAAGAAGCTGCGATCACTCTCGACCGGCTCCCTGTACAACCTGCTGGTCCTGAGTCATGCGTTCGGATTGGCAGCGCCCGATCCGAAACTGCGCGAGCTCTCGCTTGATTTGTTGCCCGGCGATTTGCGCAGCAGCCTCTAGAAAAATGACCGGAGCCATTTTCTGGCTTACTGCTGCGCGGAGAGAGTCAAGGTGGACGAGTTCGGCGGGAAATCGTGTTCGGTTGCGGCACCCGACGGCCAGCGCACCCGGATCTTCTTCGGCGGATTGGCCTCCGGGTAGCCGAAGAAACAGGTGGCCGTGGACTGGCTGTAGTACCCGGAGCCGGCGTAGACCTCGCTGGTCTCGCTCGACCCATCCGTCAATTCGACCGTGATCCGGGCCCCCACGGCAGTTGGATTGCCGGCTGGTCCCTGCAGCCGGATGCCAAACGAGTGTCTGCCAGGAACGCCGCGGTTGTGGAAGGCCAGGGTCATGTCGTTGTTCTGTGAGGCCAGAAAATCGGGCCAACCATCCCGATCGAAATCCAGGATCGCGAGAGCCTTGGCATTGCCTGGCACGATCAGGCCGCTTTCCGCCACCGGCACCGGAACAAAGTGGCCGTGTCCGTCGCCCCGCAGCAACTGGCTTAGTCCCCCGTCAAACCGGCCGACACTGAAGACCGGTCCGTAGAAGTTCTGCACGGCGTAGATGTCCGCATGGCCGTCGCCGTCGAAATCGCCTGCGACCACGCCCTGAAATGGCGCGATCTGTGCGAGGCGCGGCAATGGTTCAAAGCGGTAGGTACCGTCCGGCTGACTGAGGAACACCCCGCTGCGCAATTCCGTGGCGGTGAAGCGTTGGGCTGCCGCCAGTTTGTCCTCCCCAAAGATCTCGCCCAACGTCGCCCGGGCATAGAGGTCGAACCGGGGATAGCGTTTGTGAAGTGAGGGAATCACGGCGCCGAGGTCCCGCAGCGTGCGCCAGGGGTAGAGCCGGTCGCCCTCATAGTAGCCTTCAATGAGCTGCGTCGAACCGTCGCCCTTGAAATCGCCGGAGAAAAGGAGCGCGGGATGCTGGGGGTCGGCGCGGTATTGGGTGTTGAGTCCGACGTTGCCCACGACGTAATCCGGCCGGCCGTCGCCGTTGAAGTCGGCCGCGGCGATCGAATTCCACCAGCCCGTGCCAGCGGAGGCGAAACCTGCCTTCCCGGTCCAATCCTCGAAGCCCTTTCCCTGATGTTGTGGAAGTATTTGACGTTACCCCAGTCGTGCGTGACCAACAGATCGGGCCAGCCGTCGCCGTCCACATCGCTCCAGAGGGCGGAGGTGACCATGCCGACTTCGCGCAGCCCGGGCGCGAGGAGTCGGATCACGCATCGAAATAGTGCCTCCCCGGTTGGCGAGCAGGGCGCTTCGGGGCGGTTGCGGATACGGCCCGGTTCGAATCCGCCCGCCGATGAATAGACCGAGCCGGCCGCTGCGTTCGAAGTCGGCGGCGGCGACCGCGCCCGACGCTCACGGGGAGTGGCGGCAATCATCCGTCCGGCGCCGGCCGGAAGCCGCCCCGGCCGTCGTTCAGCAAGAGCTGCGGCTGGTATTCCGGCGAACCGGCCGGCAGCGCGATGCCGGCTTTGGTGACCAGCAGATCTTCGTCTGCCATCGCCATCGGCATCGAACAGCAGCGTCGGTCCGTCATCGACCGCCGTGTCTGGTGCGATCGCCGGGGTCGCGGCGGTGGAGAACTTCCCCGGGGCGGACTCGACCAAAACGCGCAACGGGTCCAGGGTCGTTCCACCCACCACAACCGCGTCCCGGCCGTTGCCTTCGATGTCTCCCACCGCCAGGCCGGGGCCGCGGCGGTTGAGGCGGACCGGCAGCAGCCGTTGCACGGCGACTTCGTCAACCAGGTCGTCGCGCGAGCGCAGTCCCAGGCCGGTGGCCTGGCCCATTTCGGCGAACTGCCCGGCCGGAGCGGGCGTTGGTTTCGTCGCGAGCGCCGGAGCGGGACCCGACGGCTCCGTGATGGTGAACCGCCGGTCAACGGCCAGGTTCTCAAAAGTCTGCACGTGGCCGCTGGGCCACGTCACCACCAGGCGCCGGATGCTCGTGTCTGCGCCCAGACCGAAGTGAACCATCGGCTCGCTGCTGGACATATAGCCGCGGGCCAGCACGAGCTGCCGCACCTGCACGCCGAGGGCGCTTTCGATTCTCACGGTCGCGCCGACGCCGAAGCGATTGGAAACCGTTCCGCGCAGGTCGATGATCACCCGGTGACCGGTGTCGTTGTCATTGCGCAGCACGGTGACCCCGCCGTGATAGTTGGAGTAGACGATGTCAAGGTTGCCGTCCCCGGCCAGATCGCCAAAGGCCGCGCCAAAACTGACCCCCTTCTTGTTAAGACCCCACGCCGCGCTGACGTCCTCGAATTGCAGGTCGCCCAGATTGCGATAGGCGAGGTGAACCTCGGCCTGCGGTGGACTGGCATACATGATCCGAATTCGTTCGACCGGTGTTTCGGCTGCCTGCATGCGCGAGACAACGTCGACGCTTGGATCCCGCGGGAATCCGTTGGTCACGAAAAAGTCCAGGCGGCCATCGTTGTCCAGGTCCTCGAAGCGTGGCGACCAGGTCCAGTCCGTGGCCGCGATGCCCGCGAGGAAGGCGGCCTCGAGGCAATGGCCCGTGCCGGTGTTGAGCAGCAGGGCGCTGCGATGGTATTTGGGCGCCTCGGGCGAGTTGTCCGGGGGTTCCTGGCTCCGACCGCGCGCGTCGGCCATCATGTGGTGATCCCACTCATGGTTGGTCGTCGCCATGTCGGCGGAGAGAAAATCGATCAGCCCGTCGTTGTTCACGTCGCCCAGATCCGAGCCCATCGAGGAAAACGAGGTGTGCGGAAGCACGCGATCGAGCGTGTCGGTGAACGTCCCGTCCCGGTTGTTGTGGTAGAGCTTGTCCGGGGCGCCGTAGTCGTTCGCTACGTAGAGGTCGGGCCAGCCGTCGTTGTCATAATCCCACCAGGTGGCGGAATGGCTCTGCGATTCGCTTCTGATGCCGGCGCGATCAGTCACGTTCGTGAATGTGCCGTCGCGGTTGTTGTGAAAGAGATAGCCGCGCTGGCCGTTCGGATGCGTGGTGATGTTCAGGATGTTTGTCGCAATGTAGACGTCGAGCCACCCGTCGCGGTCGTAGTCGCAGAAGGACGCCATGACGCTGGAATCGTTGACGTCGAGTCCGTAGGCATGGGCCATCTCCTTGAACGTCCCGTCGCCCTGGTTGATGTAGAGCAGATTCGGCGCGTTGTACCGGCAGACGTAGATGTCCAGGAGGCCGTCGTTGTTGACGTCGACGAACGTCGCGCCCTGCTTCCAGATCAGCGCATCGGCGCCCTTGTCTCCGACTCCAGCCTTGTCGGTCACATCTTCGAACTTCCAGTTGCCGAGGTTGCGAAACAGGCGGCAGCTCTCGGTCTTGCTGACCACAAAAATGTCCGGCCGGCCGTCGCCGTCATAGTCTCCGATCGCCACTCCGGTGCCGATGGATGAGGTTTCGAACTCCTGGTAGAGTTCGTTGCGCATCTTGGGGTCGGCGTAGCGATTCTCCGTCCGGATTCCCGTCATCTCGGCCGGGAGTTCGACGAACATGGTCTTTCCGCGCGGAAAGGCGTGCGGCGCCAGCGAAAGCCCGGTGATGCCGCCCGCGGGATCCGCCGACCAGGCGGCTGGGGCGGCGAAAACCATGACCGCCAGGATTCCGCTGAGCAGGCCGTTCACGACGGCACGCCGCGTTGTTGGACTGGGGGACTTGTTTCGCACTGAGAATGGCCCGGTGGGCGGGCTGGGTTTTGGGGACGCGACGCCCTCGTCGCGTTTCATGATGTTTTTATTCAATTCGTCGCGCCGGGGATGATTCTACTGGAGGGCGGTGCGCCAGCCTTCGCCGAGGCTACGGCTGGCAGGCTGTCACCGCCAGTATCTAACGCCGAGGCCCGGACGGCGCCGGGCCCTTCATCGTTGGCGGCGGCAGACGAGGCGGCAAGGAATCTCCACGCCGGAAGCATGGTCATGGGCGTTTGATTGCTGGAGCCGAAAGCGTCAGGGTGCTTGAATCCGGCCGGAATCCGTGATCCGTGGTGACCCCCGAAGGCCAGCGGACCCGGATGTTCTGCGGGGGATTGGAATCCGGGTAACCGAAAAAGCACGCGGCGGTGGACTGGCTGTAGTAGCCTGAGCCGGCGTAGACCTCGCCGGTTTGGGTGGAGCCGTCGGTGAGCGTTACGGTAATGCGCGCCCCCACCGCGGTCGGATTGCCGGCGGAGCCTTGCAGCAGAACGCGCAGCGAATGGCGGCCGGACACGCCGGTGTTGCGAAACGCGAGCGTCGTGTTGTTATTTCGGGAGACAAGAAAACCGGGCCAGCCGTCGTGGTCGAGATCAAGCACGGCCAGCGCCTTCGCATCGCCCGGCACAAGAAGGCCGCTCGTGGCCACCGGCACCGCCGTGAAATGACCGTGGCCGTCGCCGCGCAGCAGCTGGCTGAGTCCGCAATTGAAGCGGCCGACCGACGGAACCGGTGCGTAGGAGTTCTGCACTGCATAGATGTCCGCATGCCCGTCGCCGTCGAAATCTCCCGCGACCAGACCCTGCAACGGCGCAATCTGGGCGATGCGCGGCAGGGGCTCAAAGCGGTAGGTGCCGTCCGGCTGGCTGAGAAACACGCCGCTGCGCAGCTCGGTGGCGGCAAAACGGCGGGCGGCCGCCAGCCTCTCCTCTCCGACAATCTCGCCCAGCGTGGCGCGGGCAAACGGGGCGTTCAGCGAAAAGCGCTTCAGAATCGACGGGATCGCCGCGGCAAGACCCTTGCGGCTGCGCCAGGGGTAGAGCCGGTCCCCTTCGTAATAGCCTTCGACCAGCTCCGTCGATCCGTTTCCCCTGAAATCGCCGGAGAAGAGCAGCGCCGGGTGTTGGGGGTCCGCGTGGTATTGCGTATTGAGGCCGACGTTGCCCACCACGTAATCGGGGCGGCCGTCGCCATTAAAGTCCGCCGCCGCGATCGAGGTCCACCAGCCGGTGCCGGCAGCGGCAAATCCCGCTTTCTCGGTCCAGTCCTCGAACCCCTTTCCCTGTTGGTTGTGGAAGTATTTCACGTTGCCCCATTCAAGGGTCAGCAACAGGTCCGGCCACCCGTCGCCGTCAACATCGGTCCACAGGGCGGAGGTGACCATCCCGACTTCGCGCAATCCGGGAGCGAGGGAGTCAGTCACGTCCTCGAACCGGCCACCGCGGTTGGCCAGGAGCGCGCTCGGCGGGGAGAGAGGATACTGGCCGGTCAGAACCCGCCCGCCGATGAACAGGCCGAGCCGGCCGTCGTGATTGAAGTCCGCCGCCGTCACGGCGCCGACGCTGGTCAGCAGCGGTGGCAGGGCGTCGTCCGGGGCGGGACGGAAACCACCATGGCCATCGTTCAGAAACAACTTCGGCTGGTATTCCGGAGAACCCGCCGGCAGGGCATTGCCGCCCTTGGTCACCAGCAGATCCTCTCTCCCGCTGCCGGTGGCGTCGAACAGCAGCAGCGGCCCGTCGTCGATGACCGGGCCGGGCGCGGTCACGGGGAAATCGGCGCTCGTGAACTGCCCGGGGGCCGCCTCGCGCAGAATGCGCAGGGGATCCAGCGTTGTTCCGCCGATGACCACGGCCTCCCGGCCGTTCCCATCGATGTCGCCGACGGCGAGGCCGGGGCCGCGGCGGTTCAGGCGGACGGGGACGAAACGTTGCAGGGAGGACTCGTCCACCGGCTCTTCGCGCGATCGCAGCGCCAGACCGGCCCGCCCGCTCACCTCGGTGAATTGACCGACCGGCTGCGGCGGCGGTCCGGAAGGCAGCGGTGGAGCAGATCCTGATGGCTCTGTGATCGTGAAGCGGCGGTCGACGCCGAGGTTCTCAAACGTCTGCACGTGCCCGCTGGGCCAGGTGACGGTCAGGCGCTTGATCAGGGTATCGTTCCCGAGGCCAAAATGAACCGCGGGCTCGCTGCTGGACGAATAGCCACGGGCAAGCCAGAGCTGGCGCACCTGCAGGCCGAGGGCGCTTTCGATCCTGACCGTCGCACCCACGCCGAAGCGGTTGGAAACCGTCCCCCGCAGATCAATCATCACGCGGTGGCCGGTGTCGTTGTCGTTGCGGAAAACGCTCACCCCGCTCTGGAAGTTGGAGTAGACCAGATCGAGGTTGCCGTCTCCTCCGAGGTCACCAAAGGCGGTGCCGAAGCTCACGCCCTTCTGGTCGAGGCCCCAGGCCGCACCGACGTTTTCGAATTGCAGGTCGCCGAGATTACGGAAGGCGAGATGCGTTTCGACCAGCACCGGGCTGTTGAACATGATGCGCTGGCGTTCGGCGAGACTCCCCGCGTTCGTCATCCGCGAATAGACGTCAGGATTCGGATCGCGGTTGAACCCGTTGGTCACGAATAGGTCGAGGTGCCCGTCGTTGTCGAGGTCCTCCAGGCGCGGCGACCACGTCCAGTCGGTGCGGGCGATGCCGGCGAGGTAGGCCGCCTCGAGACAGCGGCCCGTGCCGGTGTTCAGATAGAGGGCGCTGCGGTGATATTTCGGCGTGGCAGTGGAATTGTCCGGATCCGCTGCCTTCTCGCGCGCCTCGGCGATCGAGTTCTGGTCCTTCAGGTGGGTGGTCGTGGCCATGTCGGCGACCAGCAAATCGATCAGACCGTCGTTGTTCACATCCCCCAGGTCCGAACCCATCGAATAAAACGACGTGTGCGGCAGCACCTGGTCGATGACATCGGTAAACGTTCCGTCGCGGTTGTTGTGGTAGAGCTTGTCGGGAGCGCCGTAGTCGTTGGCGACGTATAGGTCCGGCCAGCCGTCGTTGTCATAGTCCCACCAGGTGGCGGAATGGCTGCACGTCTCCCCGCTGATGCCGGCGCGCTCGGTCACGTTCGAAAACGTTCCGTCACGGTTGTTGTGGAAGAGATACCCGCGCTGGCCGTTCGGATGCCTCGCGTTGTCCAGCAGATTGGTCGTAATGTAGACATCGAGCCAGCCGTCGCGATCGTAGTCGCAGAAGGACGCCATGACGCACGCATCCGTGACGTCGAGACCGTAGGCGTGGGCCATTTCCTTGAAAGTTCCGTCCCCCTGGTTGATGTAGAGCAGGTTCGGCGCGTTGTACCGGCAAACATAGATATCGAGGAGACCGTCGTTGTTAACGTCAACGAAAGTCACCCCATGCTTCCAGATCCGGGCCGCCTCGCCCTTGTCGCCAACCCCGGCCTTCTCGGTCACATCCTCGAACTTGAAGTTGCCGAGGTTGCGAAAGAGGCGGCAGCTCTCGGTCTTGCTCACGACAAAGATATCGGGCCGGCCGTCGCCATCATAATCGCCGATCGCCACGCCGGTGCCGATCGATCCGCCCTCGAATTCCTGATAGAGATCGCCAAACATCCGCGGATCGTTGTAGCGGTTCTCCGTGCGCACGCCGGTTTCTTCCGGCGGGAGCAGTGCAAACATGGTCTTCCCGCGCGGATACGGATGCGGGAGCAGAGGCCTTTCCGTGATGCCGCCCTGCGGATCCGCCGCCCAGGCGGCCGCACCGAGAATCAGCGCGGCGGCGAACGAGGCAAAGCCCGGCACGCAGGCCGCCGCTCCGCGAGCCATCGGGGATTGCGGCCCCCGCGCCGTGGACTGGCAAGGGCAACGCGACGGGGGCGTCGCGTCTCCAGGAAAGATGCCGGCTAACATCGTTGGGCGACGATGGGACGGAGCCCACTCTGCCGAGTCAAGTGGAGTTTTGGGCAGCTACTGAATTCGGGTGCATCTGCCGATTGACGGTTGTCGAGGGCGATTTCCGGACGTAGCGCAGGCTTCCAGCCTGCTTCACCGTCAATCGGGAGATGTGCCCGCTGAATTCCGTCGTGGTGGAGCCGTTGGTCATTGCGAGGGTCCCGGCATCACGAACCCGAACTTTGCTTGCCCCGCACTCTCTTGTCCGCTTGCCTGCCAGCGTTCACAACCTGCGGCGAACGCCGTCACCCATTGAGCAACCACCTCCGACTTTCGTCCCTCGCCTGGTTGGCATTCCCGCTCTTTGCCATTGGATTCCTGGTCCTGACCAGCGCACGCCGGGTGGCCCATGTTGAATACGTCTCCGGAAACGTCGAATGGGGCGCGACGGAACCATTGACCGGCCCGCCCAGGCCGGAACGCGACGCTGACTGGCAGACCCAGTTGATTGTGCCGGATCACGACAGCAGCAGTTATGAATGGCTCGACCAGACCCGGGAGATGTTTGCCCGCCGCGAATGGCGGGTGCGGCACGTCGATTATGAAAATGCGCCGTTCGGTCACGAGGTGTCAACGGCCTCGCCGTATCGATGGTGGCTGGGCGCGGTGGCCTGGCTTGATCACGTGGTTTACGGCCGCGGGCTCGGCGCGTCTGTGGAACGGGCCGCGCTGTTTTCCGATCCGTTGCTCCATGTTCTTTTCCTGGCGGGAACCGCGGCGTTCGTGGCGTGGCAGTTCGGGATCTGGCCGGCGGTGTTGCTCTCGATCGGGCTGGCGGTCATTTTCCCGTTCGCGGCGGGATTCCTGCCCGGAACGCCCAGCGATCAGGGATTGGTGCGGATCCTTGCGTTTTGGAGCGTGCTTCCTCTGCTCGCTGGAGCCCGTGCCGCTTATTCGACGGGGACGGACGCGGCCAGACGGGCGCGCGGCTGGTTCTTCATGGCCGGACTTTTCGGCGGTCTCGGCCTGTGGATCGGCGTGGCCGGCGAAATCCCCATCCTCGGCGGAATCGCTCTGGGGGCACTGATCGCGGCGGCGGTCAGCCGTGGGGACACCAAGCCGGGCTCGGCAGAATCGCGGGAGGCCCTGCCCTGGCTTTCTTGGGCGCTAGGAGGAGCTTCCGCCAGCCTGGCGGCTTACCTGATCGAGTTCTTCCCCGCTCACCTGGGATCATGGGAGCTGCGAATCAATCATCCGCTCTATGGACTCGCCTGGCTCGGCGCGGGGGCTGTGCTGGCGCGGGCGGTGACTTGGATTGAGCGGGGCAGGTTCTCCTGGAGCCTTCGCGAAACGGTTGTCCTGGGGTTGGCGGTCGCGGCCCTGGCAGCGGTGCCGGTTGTGATGCGGCTGACTCACGATCAGGGCTTTCTGGAAGCGGATCTGGCGGCATTCCGGCTGACCAGGCTGCCAGGCGAGTTGCGGGAGGTCAACTTGTGGACCTGGCTGGTTGATGAATTCTTCACGCCGAAGGTCTGGGCGACGCTGCTGCCGTTGCTGCTGGTGCTGCCGGCGGGGGCATTGATCCTGCTGCGCCGCACGGGACTGGCGTCCCGGGCGTCGCTTGCCATCGCGTTGGGACCGGTGTTCGCCGGCATCGGACTCGCCTGCTGGCAGCTGCGGTGGTGGAATCAGGCCGACGCGATTCTGCTGGCGCTGCTGGTCGCCGCCACGGTGGGGGTGAACGAAGCGTTCACCCATCGCTTCTCCCGCTGGATCTGGGTGGGGTTTCTCGCGCCGATCTTCGTGCTGGGGGCCATCCAGATTGTCCCGGCAGCTGGCACCGCGACGAAGAATGTACTCGAAGAAACTGAGTTCCTGGGATTGATCGAACGCGATCTGGCCCGTTGGCTCGCGGGGCACGCGGGAACGCGCGACGTGACGATTCTGGCGCCGCACGACACGGGAGCCACCCTGTATTATTATGGAGGACTGCGTGGACTCGCGACCCTCGGGTGGGAGAATCGGGCCGGCCTCGAAGCAGCGGTCCGGATCGTCAGCGCTTCGACTCCTGAGGAGGCGAAAGAGTTGATCGACCGGCGTGGAATCACTTTCATCGTCATCCCCTCGTGGGATCCCTATCTCGACAGCTATGCACGCATGGGGATGGGCCAGGTCGAAGGCACCGCACTCAAGACGTGGCATGACTGGAACCTGCCGGCCTGGCTCCGGCCGGTGCCCTATCAGCTTCCGGGCATTGCCGGATTTGAAGGGCAGTCGGTTGCAGTCCTGGAAGTCGTGGAGGAACAGGAAAGTGCGGAGGCGTTGAGCCGGATCGCCGAGTATTTCGTCGAAATGCAGCAGCTTGACCTGGCGGTTCTGGCAGGGCAGGCGCTGCGGCGCTATCCGGCCGATCTCGGCGCACTGACGGCACGGGCCCAGGTTGAAATCGCGCGCGGCGACGCGACCGCCTCCGCCCGCACCGTTGAACTGCTGCAGCGGCGCCTGGCCAACGGCGCAGACCGCGGCCTGCCGTGGGACCGTCGGGTCAGCCTGGCCATTGTGCTGGCGCGCAGCAAGCACATGGACTTGGCCCGCGAACAGGTCCGCCTTTGCCTGGCGGAAGTCGATGAGGCGAAACTGCGCTCGCTGACGACCGAGTCGCTTTACCGTCTGCACGTGCTGTGGAAGGCGTGTGATCTGGCAATTCCAGATCAACGGCTGCGCGCTCTCGGGCTGGATTTGTTGCCGGCGGAGTTGCGACGGCGCCTTTAGCCCGCACCCGCCATTCCGCTGCCGGCATGACCGTCAAAGACCGGCCGATGACCACGGCGACGGTCGCGACCAGGAAAGGTGCGGGCTAAACCATGTTGGTCGGACGGTGTTCCGGCTGCTGATCCTCTTCCTGCTGCCGGCGCAATTCATCCGCCTCGTGCTTGAGCGTGCCGGTCTTCTCTTTCTTCACCAGTTCCTCGACTTCCGGAATCGCCAGGCCGGGCTCCTTCTTGAGCATCTGCCGGTAGGCGCGGATCACGGCAAGCCAGCCGCTGTACGGATCGTCAACCGGACGATGCTTCGCCAGCTGTGACTTGATGTCCCCCGCAAAATAGGCCGCCATCAGCAAGGCCCGAACCTTGGCCTCGGATTCCGAAACATCGGTCTGCACCCATGGAAGCGTCTCGGCTCCCACATTGATGAGCACGTCGTCGCTCTCCCGTCCGAAGCGCGCGACGGTTGCGGCCGCGTCCACCGCCTCGGCGCTCGTCACATCATTCTCGAGCACGGCGATGGCCGCCAGGACTTCGCGACGCGTGACCGGCTCGGCGCGCGCGGTCGCAAGGACCAACGACAGGGCCAACAGAAGACTGGCGGTTCGATGAAACATCAGTGAACGGGTTGAGCGATCAAAGTTAGGGTGGTTGCCGTTGGTTGCAAGCCGGCGGCTTCAATGTGGCTCGCCGAGGAACCGGTCGGGCTTCGCCCTCCATGTTCCTGGAGATGTCGTTTTTCCGTGCGTCGGACCGTGGCTTGAGACATCCATGCGCAGCATGAGAAACGCGGCACACGCGCGGGCGGTGGGCTTGATGGCGGCAGCGGCGCTCTGCTGGAGCCTGGGCGGATTGCTGATCAAGTCGGTGGCATGGCCCCCGCTGGCGGTGGCGGGCGGTCGCGGCCTCATTGCGGCGGCTTTTTTCGCGGTCTTCGCTCCGCGTTTCCGCTTCACCTGGTCGGCCGCCCAGATCGGCGGGGCGGTCGCCTATGCCGCGACGACCATTTTGTTCGTTACCGCGACCAAACTGACGACGGCGGCCAACGCGATCCTGCTCCAGTACACGGCTCCGGTGTGGATCGCGCTGTTTGGCGCCTGGTTCCTCGGCGAACGGGCAACCCGGGCTGACTGGCTCACCATCGCAGTGGTTTTTGGCGGCATGGTTTTGTTTTTCTGCGACAGCCTGCAGATCGCCGCGTTTACGGGCAATCTGGTTGCTCTGGCCAGCGGCGTGGCATTCGCGGCGATGACCCTTCTCCTGCGCAAACAGAAGGACACGTCGGCGGAAGAGTCCATTTTCCTCGGCAATCTGCTGGCGGGTGCGGTCGGCCTGCCATTCATCCTCGCGGCCCCTGCCCTTCCTGACGCCCGCGGCTGGGTGGCGCTGGCCCTGCTCGGCATCGTTCAGCTGGGGGTCTCGTATCTCTTGTATGCCCGCGCCATCCGGCACATCACGGCCCTCGAAGCCGTGCTGATTCCCGTCATCGAGCCCATCCTCAATCCAGTGTGGGTGCTGTTGGTGCGGCACGAGCGGCCGGGCCCGCTGTCGCTGGTCGGTGGCGTGATTGTGCTTTCAGCCGTGACGGTGTGCACGTTGCACCGCCTGCGCACCGGTGTGACTGCCGCCGCCCCGCCGGCTGGAGTTTAGCAGGCAGATTTCGCACTGAAAACGGCCCTGTGGTAAAGAGTGTGGGTTGGAAGCGCGACGCTCTTGTCGCGTTCCATCCCGGATACAACGCTTGCGTGGAGGGCGGACCTCCGTGTCCGCCGCAGCTTCTTGAGGATACGCCTATCTCCCGTGTAGCCGGCCGCGTTGAGGCCGGTCCGGGAGCTCGAAAGACCCTGCCGGGGTCGGCGCCCCCGGCTACAGGTTTCTTCCCGGTCGAAGCAAAACGCGTTTTGCCGTGGAGGCCGCATCAATCCGATCAAGATTTCGGCCGCGGCTTGAGCTGAATGAGCACGTTGGCCGCGGTGATCAGGGCGCCGCCGAGCAGAAGGTTGATCGTCACGACTTCATTGGGGTAGCCAAGGCCCGCCCAAAGCGAGAAGAGGCCGGGCAGGAAAAGCGCCATCGATGAGGCGAACAGCGGTTCCAGGCAGTAAACGAGCCCCGCCTCCGTGGCGGTGATTCGCGGCTGCCATGTGTTCATGATGGTGAACGCCGCAACGGTGCAGAAGAGGGTCAGCGCCAGGGTGAAGCCGAGCCAGGGCACGGAGGTCAACAAAACCGGTACGTCCGCCCATCGCGGCGCGGTGGCGCCAAGGAACACGAGCCCGCCTGCGGCCTCCACGGCAAACATCGTCAATGTGACCGGAATCGGCCGGTTGGCGGCATAGTCGGGGCGTTCCAGCAGCAGGATCTGGCCCATGAAGAACACGGAGCTGAGCAGGGTTTCGAACTCGCCACGGCCGAGGCGAAACTCCTGCCAGTTGAACCGCGCCAGCAGGGCCACGCCCGCCAGCACAAGCGCACCGCTGACCCACACGACCGCCGACGGCAGCCGTCGCAGGCGCAGCGCCAGCCAAAGGGGAATCAGGATTGCATAGATCTGCGTCAGAAAGGCCGAGGTCGAGGCCGAGGTATACTGCAGGCCATCGTTCTGGAACGCCATCCCAAGTCCCGCGAACAGCGCCAGGCTGACGCCCTGGCGGATTTCAGACCCATTGATGGCCCGGAGGTTGCCGCGCTGCACCAGCAACAGAATTGCCGTGGCGAGCACAAAGCGCGGCGCCAGCATGCACGCGGTGATGAACCAGCTGGTGCTCCCCGGAAGCAGCAGCTGATGCTCAATTGCAATCGCCTTGATCAGCGGAAAGCTCAGCCCCCAAAGGACGTTCGCGAGCACCAGCATAAGAACGGCCTTCAGATGTCGGGGCGCGGTGGTCGGCGCGGGCATGATTCAGCAGCCTAGATCGGTCCGGTTCTCCACGGCGACTGCAAAGCTAGGCTGCGCGGACAGCCATTCCCCGCGGCCAAAACCGGGCTTCAGCCACCCTGGTGGGGTGCCGGTTTCTCCTCTGCCGGCGGCCGCCGGCGGCGTTGCTGCACGGCCTGGCGCAGGAAAAATTCGATCTGACCGTTGACGCTGCGCAGTTCGTCGCCTGCCATGGCCTCTAGCTCCGCCCACAACTTTGGATCGATGCGGAGCAGGAAAGCTTTGCGATCTTCGGATGCCATCGGGATCAGGAGGACAGGCCGGCGCGTTTGCGCACTGCCTCGACAAAATAGGAATGCGGGTGCGGCGAGATGACAACACACCGGTCCGCCCAGCGCAGCACCACCGCGTGCTCGACGTCGGTCAGGTAGGCGCGGAACGCGCCGAGGCGCTTGCTCCGAAAGCGACCGCTGATCGCTCCCAGCCCGTCGTTGCCACAAGTCCGCCAGGCGCGGTGCATCGCCTCGCGGTCCGGATCGACGCGGATCAAGCCTTCGAGGGGGAAACGCACGGTGCGGAGGGCGAGTTCAACCCGCAGTTCATTGCCAACCAAACGATAGTGTCGGATCCGGGAAAGAAACCAGCCGACGCTGAAGGCTACTGGGACGAGGCCGATGCCGCCCACCACTGGTCCTGGAGGCGGATGCTGGTCCTTCAAAACCATTACCAGCACAACCGTTATCGCCAGAAAGACGGCCACAAAGGAGCACAAGGTCGTCAGACGAACGCGGGTGCCGGGCGGTGCCGGTGCGAATTCAGCGTCGGGAATGTACTTGGGCGAGTTCATGTGGCGAATGACCTAATTCGGGTGTCTCCCTCCAAGAATGGTTTGTTGGTGCAAACTGTGCCTGGGGACGCGACGCCCTCGTCGCGTGCCTCCCTCGAAGACGCGACGAGGGCGTCGCGTCCCCAGGAGATATCCGGGCTTAATTGTAGAGCGTGCCGGTGTTCACGACCGGATGAACTTCGGCCTCGCCGCAAAGGACGACCAGCAGGTTGCTGACCATGGCGGCCTTCCGCTCCTCATCGAGATTGACGACATGTTTCTCGGCCAGCTCCTTGAGGGCCATTTCGACCATGCTGACCGCGCCGTGGACGATCTTCTGGCGCGCGGCGATCACCGCTTCGGCCTGCTGCCGGCGGAGCATCGCCTGCGCGATCTCCGGGGCATAGGCCAGATGGGTGATCCGAGCCTCCTCGATGTGCACCCCGGCCTTGGTCAGCCGTTGATGCAATTCCTCCCGCAGCGCGGCTGAGACGGCGTCACTGCCGCCCCGCAACGTGACCTCATCCTGCTCCCCGTCGTCATAGGCATAGCCGCTGGCAAGGTGCCGGACGGCCGACTCGCTCTGGACGGCGACGTAGTGCTCATAATTGTCAACATCGAAGCAGGCCTGGGCGGTGTCCTGGACCTGCCAGACAATGACCGCGGCAATCTCGACCGGGTTGCCGCGCTTGTCGTTTACCTTCAGTTTGTCACCGTTGAAGTTGCGGGCGCGGAGCGAAATCTTGATCCGCTTGTTGAAGGGATTGGTCCAGGAGAAACCGCTGTCTCGCACGGTTCCCCGGTAGGCTCCAAACAGGATCAGCACGGCCGACTCGTTCGGCTGGAGCGTGAAGAAGCCGTTGCTGATCGTGATTCCCAGGACCAGCAAGACGCCCGCGGTGAGGAGGAGCCAGCCCCCGGCGGTTCCGTCATGCGTGGCAAACGACCCAATCCCGGAAACAAAGGCCCAGATTGTCGTGAGAAAAAGAGCCAGGGTGATCAACAACAGCAGCCAGCCATTGGCTGCGCGGACCGGCACTTCGTGATTAGGCGTATCAACAGGGTTTTCAGAGGTATTCATTGGAGATATTGAAGTGATATCACTCTAATATCTCTAAAGTCAAGCATTGATTTCCCGAATTGCTGCGAATCTTTGCCCAGGGTGTAGCTGCGAGCGCCAGCCAGCCCCAGAAGCGTTTGCTGCGGCTGGCGATCGCTCCAGCAACCCCGCCTCCCGGCAGGCCGGGCGGCAATTGACGGGCCGGTCCGGGCAAAACAAAGACGCCGCCGGGAAATCAACCCCGAAGCGGCGTCTGGGAAAAGGGGAACGCAGGGCTTATTTCGTCACGTGGCCGGCGACCAGCTTGGTCATTTCAAACATGCTGACCTTGGCCTTGCCGCCAAACACGGCCTTCAGCTTGTCATCGGCATTGATCTGGGTCTTCACCTTCTTGTCCTGCAGACCGTTCTTCTTGATGTAATCCCACAGCTTCTTGGTGAGTTCGGTCCGCGGCAGCGGCTTGCTGCCGACGACGGGGGAAAGGACGGCGTCCGGAGTGACCGGGGCCATGAACTTGGCGTTCGGAATACGGGCGGGTTTCTTTGGCATAGTGAAGTTCGTCATAGTGGCGTTCCCTCCCGATGCAACGAAATTCTAGAGGGAAATCAGGCGGTTCTCAGAGGGAAAACCGCCGGCCCCGCCCGCCGGCGGGCGGGCGTCAGGCGCGCCCGGCGGGCCCGTTCCCCCTGGACAAACGGGCGGCCTGGCGCCGCGTAGTGGCCGAGCTGTGACACGGATCGGGTCGGCCCGGCGCGGCCCGGGCGGCGTCCTCCGGTGGATCATTGAGCCAGCGACGACGGTCGTCGCCCCGGTCCGTCTCGGCGGGGCCCGGACCGGCGCCCTCCTGGGTATCAGAAAATCAAATACCAATGTCACCCGACCGGGAGCCGGGGCCGTCGTCCGCGAGGCGAACGGCGGCGGCGCAAATCAGGCCCGGGGCGGGCGCCGAAAATCTGGTTTGCGCCCGGGCGCGATCCGTCGGATCATCCCCGGTCGCCGCGCTCGGGCGGCCGCTTGATTTCCCTCCATGCCTGCCCAATCCATTGATGACGGCCTTCGCCCTCAGGGCGGTTCCATTCTGCCGGTGGGGCACTCGCTGCTGACCAATTCCCTGCTGAACAAGGGCACGGCGTTCACCGAGCGCGAGCGCGACGCCCTCGGGCTGCGGGGGCTGCTGCCGCCGCGGGTCTTCACGATCGAGGAGCAGCTGGGACGCGTGTACGGCAATTTCCGGCGCAAACCCGATCCGCTCGAGAAGTACATTTTCCTGACGACGCTGCAAAATCGCAACGAGACGCTCTTCTACCGTCTGGTCGAGGAGCATGCGGAGGAAATGATTCCCATCATTTACACGCCGACCGTCGGCCAGGCCTGCCTGGAATATGGCGCCATCTTCCGCCGGTCGCGCGGGCTTTTCATCAGCATCCGCGAACGCGGCCGGGTGGCCGAGATCCTGCGCCACTGGCCGCACCCGGATGTGCGGATGATCGTCGTGACGGATGGCGAGCGCATCCTCGGGCTGGGCGACCTCGGGGCGCTGGGCATGGGCATTCCGGTCGGCAAGCTTTCGCTCTACACCGCCTGCGCCGGGCTGCACCCGTACTATTGCCTGCCCATCACGCTCGATGTCGGCACGGACAACGCCCGGTTGCACGAGGATCCGCTTTACATCGGGATCAACCAGGGCCGGGTGCGCGGGGCCGAGTACGACGCGTTCATTGCCGAGTTCGTGGGCGCCGTCCGGCAGGCCTATCCCAAGGCGCTGCTGCAATGGGAGGATTTCGGCAACACCAACGCCTTCCGGCTGCTGCGGCAGTACCGCGACCACATCTGCAGTTTCAACGACGACATTCAGGGCACGGCCTCGGTGGCCCTCGCCGGCATCACGGCCGGTTTGCGCCTGACCGGTGGGCGCCTGCGCGACCAGCGGTTGCTGTTCCTGGGCGCAGGTGAAGCCGGCACCGGGATCGCCGATCTGGTCGTGGCCGCACTGCAGGGCGACGGTTTGAGCCTGGCTGAGGCCAGGGCCCGCTGCTGGTTCGTCGACTCCCAGGGCCTGGTCGTCCGCGGCCGGCCGGGCCGGCTCGCCGAGCACAAGGAACCCTACGCGCACGAACATGCTCCGCTGGCCACGCTCGCGGACGCAGTCGAAGCACTCCATCCCACGGTGCTCATCGGCGTTTCGGGCCAGGCGCGCAGCTTCACCCGCGAAATCGTGTCGCGGATGGCGGCCCTCAACCAGCGGCCGATCATCTTCGCATTGTCGAATCCCACCTCAAAGGCGGAATGCACGGCCGAGGAGGCGTACCAGTGGACCGACGGACGCGCCGTGTTTGCGAGCGGCAGCCCGTTCCCGCCGGTCCCGATCGGCGGACGGACCCTCGTGCCCGGCCAGGGCAACAACGTCTACATCTTCCCGGGCGTCGGCCTGGGCGCGCTCGTGTGCGAGGCGGGCAGGATCACGGACGGCATGTTCCTGACGGCGGCCCGGACGCTCGCCTCCCAGGTCGGCGAGGAAGATCTGGCGCTGGGCCGGGTGTACCCGGCGCTCTCGAAGATTCGCGAAGTCTCCGTCAAAATCGCCACCGCGGTCGCCGACGAGGCGCATTGCCGGGGCCTGGCCGGCCGGCCACGCCCGGACGATCTAGAGGCCGACATCCGCGCCCGCATGTTCGTGCCCGTGTACCGGGACTACGTTTAGCGAGGCGCCACCGCAGACCAAGCTCGAGCCTTGAGGACTCCGGGATGCCGGGGGGTTGGCCGGATCCGGAGTCAGCGCCTCGCTGAGTGTCCGCTGCGCGGACAAGACGATCGGTGGAAGAACCACGGTGCGGCGGCGAAAAGGCGCGCGGGAAATCTCCGGCTTCGGTTTTTCTTTGCATTCCGACCGCGGGCGGGCGCAATCCAGGCGGCGTGAAGAATCCGGTTGTGCTGTCCGAGACCCAGCGCGGTGCGCTCCGCCGGGCGCTTGCTGCCTTCGACTACGGCAGCCAGTCGCGCGGAAGGGAATATTGGCGTCGTGGAGCCGTGCGCGAATTGCGGGTGCTGGATGACGGGACGACGTTCGAGGCCGACGTGCAGGGCAGCACGCTCTACACTGTCGAATGGTCGTACGGCAAGGGTTGGGAACACGCCTGCGACTGCCCGGTCGGCTTCGCCTGCAAGCACGCGTACGCTGCGGCGCTGGCGGCGCTGGGCGATGGAGCGTCGGCCACGATTCCGGGCGTGTTCAGCGGCGCGCTGCTGGTCAAACCGTCCGCCCCCACCGAGCCGCCGGAAGTGCAACAGCTCGAGGCGTTGCTCGAACAGCGCCATGGCCGGCCGTTGACCAGGAAGGAGCGCGGCTTTCTGCGCGAACTCGATTCCTCCTGGCGCCGGCTGGGGACAACCGGCACGCTCTATGAACACGACCTCGTCGTGCTCGAGCTCGATCGTCGCCAGGGGTATTTCCACAACCCCAACCCGGTCATCGCCGGGTGGTGGGACGGCGCCGAGCCCGTCGCCTCGCCGCTCGAATTCTGGCAATTCCTCGCGCTTTACGCGGAACGCCGCGAAATCCCGATTCCAGAGCTGATGCGCCCGCTCACCGACACGGCACTCGTCCGGCGGCGGGTCGAGACGCGGGAGCGCCGGCAGCAGGTCGCGAACTGGCACCGGCTTTTCTCCGAGCGGAGCCAGGCGTTTCCGGTCGCGCCGGTTTCCGCGGTGCCGGCTGAAGTTCGCCTCCGGCTCACCACGCCGAAGCTCACGTGGGAGGCGCGCGCAAATGCCGAAGAGCCATGGCAGGCGGTCAAAGGCGGGCGGGTGCGCGAATGGTTCGAGACCGCAGCACACCATCCGGCCGGCCTTCCTCCCGCCTCCTTGGCGCTGCTCCAGGAAGTGCAGTTGCGTTGCACCCGGACCAATTATTGGAAATCGACCGAGCCGCAAACGCTCAAGCTCGACGATCCGACGACGCTGGACCTGATGCGCTGGATTCTGGTTCAGCCGGCGATGCGCCACCTGCTCGTTAATGCCGCCGGTGAGGCCTTCGATCCGGATCCGGTGCCGCTGCGCTGGTTCGGCCGGTCGCTGCCGGACAGGCCCGACGACATTTCCTTCGATCTCCGGCGGACTGATGATTCGCCCGCGCCCACCGATCTCCTTGAGCTCTCCGGAGACCCGCCGCTCGCTCTGGCTGGGCATGTCGTTTTTGCGTTGCCGCCGCCACTGCCGGGTCATGGCTATCACCGGGTGGTGGTGCCGCGGGAGGCGCTGCTCACGCCGGCCGCCGCGCGACACCTGCGCCAGACGGAGGCCCGGCTCGAGGGCCTCGATCTGCCAGCCATCGAAGTCGTGCGCCTGCGGCCCCGCTTCCTGTGCCGGCTGCGCGACGATGAGTATTCTCCTCCCGGCTCCCTCAACGTGTTTGAGGTGGAGGCCCACGCGGTCGCACCCACGGCCGGCCGGTGCAACGCTGGCAGGGCAACGCGTGGACGACACTGAAGGGCACCGCCGCGCCGGCCCCCGCCAGATCCGATGCAGCCACCATCCTGGACTATGACCATGCGGATGCCGACGCCGCCCGCGGACTGCTGGGCGGCCTGCACGTGATGTGGATCGACGCCCGGCGCGCGTGGGTGAGGCGTTTGCTGAGCAACAATTTTCCCGAGGAATTTGCCGTCTGGGCCGATCAGGTGCGGGCGGCGGGTGTGGAATTGGAATGCGATCCTCTGCTGGCCGGACTGGTCCGTCCCCCGGACCGGGCCCGGGTGGAAGTGCGGGCGTTGCCGGTCGGAGAGGAGACGGCGGAGATCGACTGGTTTGATCTTCAGGTCGTCGTGCGAGCCGAGGATGCCGCGCTGACCGACGATGAAATCCAGCTCCTGCTCAAGGCGCGCGGCCGTTTTGTGCGCCTGCCGGGAAAGGGCTGGCGCCGCCTGCAGCTTGAGCTGGGTGAGGCCGAGACCGCGCGGCTGGCCGAACTCGGTCTCGACGCCGCGGCGCTCGAAGGCCCGGCGGAGCGCCAGCGGTTTCATGCGCTGCAGCTGGCCGACGAACGCATCGCCGGGTTGCTGCCCGAGGCCCACGCCGCCCGGGTGCGCGAGCGGGCCGGGCGCCTGCGCGCGATCGCGCCGCCACTCGTCCCGGGCGGACTCACCGCCGAGCTGCGCCCGTATCAGAGGGATGGTTACCACTTCCTGGTTCACCTCGCCGCCAACGGCCTCGGTGGCGTCCTGGCCGACGACATGGGCCTCGGCAAAACCGTCCAGGCCCTTGCTTGGCTGCTCCAGCTGGCAGATTCGCTCGCCGCCCGGTCCCCCGCCCGGCCGCTGCGGGCGCTGGTCGTCTGCCCGAAGAGCGTGATGTCCAACTGGGAGCTGGAAACCCGCCGTTTCGCTCCGGTGCTCACCACCGCACCGCTGAAATCGCGGACGGAGCTTCCGGCCGGCGCCAACTTCGTGATCGCCAACTACGCGCAACTGCGCCTGGCCGCCGGCGCGCTGGGCGCCGTGACCTGGGACGCGGTGATCCTCGACGAGGGGCAGAACATCAAGAATCCGCAATCGCAGACCGCCCGCGTGGCACGCGACTTGCGCGCCGGGCACCGCCTCGTGCTCACGGGCACGCCGATCGAAAACCGGGCGCTCGACCTGTGGAGCCTCTTTGCCTTCGCGATGCCCGGCCTGCTCGGATCGCAGACGGCGTTCAAACGAAGCTTCAACGACAAATCCGACCCGCTGGCCCGGGCCCGCCTCGCGCGCCGCGTGCGGCATTTCCTGCTCCGGCGCACGAAATCCCAGGTCGCCGCCGACCTGCCCCCGCGCATCGAGGAGGATCTCTTCGTGGATCTCGAGGGCACGCAGCGCAAGCTCTACGATGCTGAGCTCAAGCGTACGCGGGCCATGCTGCTCGGGGTGACGACGGATCGCGAGTTCGACCGGAAACGGTTCAACATTCTCCAGTCGCTCCTGCGCCTGCGCCAGATCTGCTGCGATCCGCGTCTCGTCGGCATGGAGGCCCCGGCCGGTGGCGAAGCGGGGCAGCGCACCGCCGGTGACGATGCCCAGGTGTCCGGCAGTTCCGCCAAGCTCGACGCACTGATGGAGACCCTTGAGCCCCTCGTCGAGGAAGGCCACCGGGTGCTGGTGTTCTCCCAGTTCGTTTCGATGCTCGAACTCATCGCCCTCGAGCTGACGGCGCGCAGCATTGGCCACCTCGTGCTGACCGGCCAGACGGAGAACCGGCAGGCACTCGTTGACCGGTTCCAGTCCGCGGGGGGCCCGCCGGTCTTCTTGCTTTCCCTGAAGGCGGCCGGCACGGGACTGAATCTCACTGCCGCCAGCTACGTTGTGCTCTACGACCCGTGGTGGAATCCCGCGGTGGAGGCGCAGGCGATCGACCGCACGCACCGGATCGGACAGCAAGAGCAGGTCAACGCCTACCGGCTGCTGGCGCGCAATACGATTGAGGAGAAGATCCGGAAGCTCCAGCAGGCCAAGGGGGAACTCGCCCGCGCCATCGTGCAGGAGGAAAACGTCGCCACCGTCATGAGTCTCGACGACCTCCGCTTCGTGCTGGCCGAGTAGCCGTTCGCGCCGGGGAGGAATCCCGCTTGACGCGCCAGCCATGTCAGCCACCGTGTCAGACATGACGACCACCGTCCGGGAATTTCAGCGCCGGTTCAGCCGCATGCGCAAGGTCGCGGCGGCCGGAGGCGAGATCCGCGTCCGGGATCAGAAGACCGGCGAGGAATTTGCCTTCAGGGCCGTGACCTCCGAAACCAGGACCTTCTGGGGACTGGCGGGGCATCAGTGCGGGGTCGGCAAAGACGGCCCGTCCGATCTTTCCACCAATAAAAAATACCTGGAAGGATTCGGACGTGACCCCGCCGATCGTTGATACCGGTCCGCTCGTCGCGTTCCTGTCCCAGGACGACTCGGCCCATGCCTGGGCGGTTACGGTGTTCAAACAACTCGGGGCGCCCCTGGTTACGTGCGATGTCGTGATTGCCGAGGCTCATTATCTTCTGTCCCGAACCCGAAACGGGGCGGACGGTCTGTTGGCCCTGTTGGAGACCGGCGGGCTGCAGCTGGCTTCGCTGGCGGAGCTGGATCCGGCGCTGCTTCGCCAGCTGATTTTTCGGTACCGGGACGTGCCGATGGATCTGGCGGACGCCTGCATTGTGCGGCTGAGCGAACTGCATCCGGGATCCGCAGTGGTGACAATTGATCAGGACTTCCTTGTCTATCGCCGGAACCGGCGGCAGAGCATCCCGCTGATCTGTCCGCCGGCGAAGTGAGGGTCGCGAGGCTGCCGGTCACAAGGCACATCACGGGCTTGCCGATGCTCCCGGAGCATTACCGAAAGTAGCGCAGGGCTTGCCACGAGCAAGGGCTGGGCGGAGCGAAGCCCGCGTCGAATGGCTTCCCAGCCTGCTTTGCTTCCAATCGGGCTATGAATTCCTGGCCACGGCTATTTCGTACGGGTCTTCATTCTTTGCGTTGGGACGCTACGGACCCGGCGCGAGCGCCGACCAAGCGGCAGCCACCCACAGCCAGGGCCGTTGGGTCCGGTACACGACCTTCTGGGCCCGGCACTATTTTACAGTCGAACAGGCGATGTTTGGACTGAACGGATTGACATCGATCCGACGGTCTTTTGGCACAACGATCAGGTCCATATCTTCCATCGCGATTGCTCCCAAGAGGACCTGATCACCAAACACGAGCGCACCTCCGAGCCCCACGCGGTTCTTGAAACGCAACTCCAACGGTCCCATGTAGGGCACGACGTGGTGTGAACCGTCAGCGATCGTGACTTCCTTCGTGCCGTAGTCTACGAGGCCAAGCTGAAGGGCAACGTGCTGTGGTACGCAGGTGTGCACGGAACCGGTGTCCGCCAGTGCCTCGACCTCCATCGGTTCTTTCTCCGGGAAGCGCGGATTGCGTAGTGTGATCGCGGTCGTGACCAAACCCATTTGCGGCACAATGCTCGAATTTCGGATAGCCCGCAAGACAGTAAGGCCCGGCCATGCAGGCGTGGTATTGTCTTCGATGCCGCCACGGATGAGGCATGAGCGCCAAGCGAATTGTCTCAGGCCGCTCCACCCCGGCCTTTGTGCCTCCGCGTCTTGGTGGTTCAATTCTTGCTGCCTCGGAATCTGTGATCGCCGGCGTTATCTGCGATTGAAACGAATCGGAACTGAACCGCAGATTGCGCAGAGGGCGCAGATTTGTGCGACCGCGGAAACGCTCAAAGCAGGCTGGAAGCCTGCGCTACTGGCGGCAGGTGGCAACTTCGACTGCTTTCGGGGATCGTCCGTCCTCGATCCGCGCCCATCCGTGTGATCCGCGGTGGATGGATTTGGCCCGGGGATCTCCTGGAGACGCGGCGCCCTCGCCGCGTTCTCAGCGGAGATCCGCGACGGGGACGTCGCGTCCCCAGCTTTCGGTCTTTCATTCCGGTGGCCGGCCAAGTGGCCGCTCGCACACGCTCGCAGCGACGGTCCTGACCAGGCGCGGGCTCGGGTCTTATCGGTCCGCCGGGGATTGGGGATTCGTTTGTATCCTCTGCTGCCTCAGCGCCCTCCTGTAAGATCAACCACCGCGGACGGGACGGCAGGGCGCCAGCTTCGTTCCCTTGGTTGCCTTCTGTAATAGGAATGGTCTGCCACCGCGGAACACGCCAAACACGCGGAAACCGGCCGTAGTGTTTGCGCCTTCTCGCGCTTCTTTGCGGCCAATCCATTTCTGACCACGGATGACCTAGCGGATCACACGGATGCCCCAGGCAGACTTACAGGAGGCAACGGAGGCTCGGAGGCCGGGGTCTTCCCTTTCCGCCTTGGCGTCTTGGTGGTGCAATCAGGTTCGGGTCGGATCCGCTCGCTGGCGCTCGTGGCAACGGAGACGGCCAGTTCGCTCATGCTCGTAGCTACCCTCGCCACCCGCTCGCTGGCGCTCGCAGCCACGAGCCAAACGGCGCCAAAGGATTCGCGGCCGCGCGAATCCTATGGCAGATCCGTGGAGCCCATCAGGTAGCGGTCACATTCCCGGGCGGCACCGCGGCCTTCGTTCATGGCCCAGACGACGAGGCTCTGGCCGCGGCGGCAGTCGCCGGCGGCAAACACGCCCTTGAGGTTGGTCGCGTATTTCTCGTGCTCCGCCTTGATGTTGCTCCGGGCGTCGGTCTCAACGCCGAAATCCTTGAGCAGGGGTGCCTCGGGTCCGAGGAATCCCATGGCCAGCAGCACGAGCTGCGCGGGACGAGTTCGTTCGGTTCCGGGCTGCTCCCGGGGAATGAACTGACCTTTCTCGTTGCGCTCCCACTTGATTTCGACGGTGACCAGTTCCTTTACACGGCCGGCGTCGTCGCCGACGAATCTCTTCACGGTCGTGAGGTAGATGCGCGGGTCGGCGCCAAACCGGGCTGCCGCCTCCTCCTGGCCGTAATCCATCTTGTAGACCTTGGGCCACTCGGGCCAGGGGTTGTCGGCCGCACGGTCCATCGGCGGCCTGGGCAGGATTTCAATTTGCGTGATGGTGCGGCAGCCGTGCCGCAGGGCCGAGCCGACGCAATCGGTGCCGGTGTCGCCGCCACCAATTACGACCACATCCTTGTCGCGTGCGTGAAGCGGGTTGGCTTCGGGCTTGCCGGCCAGCAACGTCTTTGTGTTGGCGGTGAGATATTCGAGCGCGAAATGGACGCCCGGCAGGCCGCGCCCCTCGACGGGCAGGTCGCGCGGCTGGGTCGCGCCGGTGCAAATGACCGTGGCGTTGAACTCCTTGAGGAAGATCTGGGGTTCGACGTTGTCGCCGACGTTGGCGTTGCAGATGAACTTGACGCCTTCCTGCTCCAGGAGGTCGAGGCGGCGTCTCACGACTTCCTGTTTGTCGAGCTTCATGTTCGGGATGCCGTACATGAGCAGCCCGCCCGGACGGTCGGCCCGCTCGAAGACGGTCACCGTGTGTCCGGCGCTGTTGAGCTGGGCGGCGGCGGACAGGCCGGCGGGGCCGGAGCCGATGACCGCGATCTTCTTGCCGGTACGCACGCGCGGGGCGCGCGGGACCACCCAGCCTTCCTCCCACCCTTTCTCGATGATTGAGTACTCGATGTTCTTGATCGTGACCGGCGGGTTGTTGATGCCGAGCACGCAGGATCCCTCGCAGGGCGCCGGACAGACGCGTCCGGTGAACTCCGGGAAGTTATTGGTCCGGTGCAGGCGTTCGAGGGCTTCGCGCCAGAGGTTCCGATAGACCAGGTCGTTCCATTCGGGAATCAGGTTGTGGATCGGGCAACCGGCTGCCATGCCGCTGATCAGCTTGCCCGTGTGGCAGAACGGAACGCCGCAATCCATGCAGCGGGCGCCCTGATTGCGGAGCTTCTTCTGCTCCATGTGCGGATGGAACTCGTTCCAGTCGCGCACGCGCTCGAGCGGCGGTCGGTCCACGGGCAGTTCCCGCAGATATTCGATGAATCCAGTTGGTTTACCCATGGGGAGAAAAGGCTGAAGGGCTGAAATGGAATGACTGGAGGGCTGAGCTGTGACGAAGCGAATTGTAGGAGCGAGCTTGCTCGCGATTCCGTGATGAGAATCGCCTGCAAGCAGGCTCCTACATCAATCACCAAGGACGTTTCTGTCTGCGAGTGGGAGCGAGGTTCATTGGAGAGATGCGGCCGAAACGCCGAACGACATTGGGAATGAAGCGGTGATCGGTTTCAGCCTTCAGTCATTCAGTCCTTCAGCCTTTTCTTTAATTTCCCCCGACGCGCGACAGGTCGCGGGCGTTTTCCTCGAAGGCGGCCATGATCGCCTCGTCGCCGGAGAGACCCTGCGCGTGCGCCCGCTCGATGCAGGCGAGCATGCGCTGGTAATCCTTCGGCAGCACCTTGACGAAGTGCGGCACCAGCTGGTCCCAGTTGGCGAGGATCTGGCGGGCGCGGTCGCTTTGCGTCCAGGCCAGATGGCGCTCGACCATCGCGCGCACCTCGGCGATCTCGGCCGGCTTCTCCAATTTGCCGATGCCGACCATCTGGAGGTTCACATCGCGCGCAAACCGGCCGTGCTCATCGAGCACATACGCGATGCCGCCGGACATGCCGGCGGCGAAGTTCCGTCCCGTCGGGCCAAGCACCACGACCCGCCCGCCGGTCATGTATTCGCAGCCATGATCGCCCACGGCCTCGACGACGGCGTTGACGCCCGAATTGCGGACGCAGAAGCGCTCGCCGGCCATGCCGCGGATGTACGCCTCGCCGCCGGTGGCTCCATACAGGGCCACGTTGCCGACGATGATGTTCTCCTCCGCCACGAACGTGGAGCCGGCCGGAGGATAGACGATGATCTTGCCGCCGGAGAGGCCCTTGCCGAGGTAGTCGTTGGCGTCGCCCTCGAGGCTGAAGGTCATTCCCTTCGGCATGAAGGCGCCGAAACTCTGTCCGGCCGAACCCTTGAAATGCAGGCGGATCGTGTCTTCCGGCAGGCCGGCGGCGCCCCATTTCCGGGTGACGTCGCTTCCGGTGATCGTGCCGACGACCCGGTGGACGTTGCGGATCGGCAGCTCGCCGACCACGCGTTCGCCGCGCTCGATGGCGGGCTCGCACAGTTTGAGCAGCTGCGTTAGGTCCAGTGAATCCTCCAGCCCGTGATTCTGGGGGATCTGGCAGTACCGCCCAACCTCGGGCCCGACATCGGGCGAGTAGAGGATGTTGGAGAAGTCGAGTCCCCTCGCCTTCCAATGATCGATGGCCTTGCGAGCCTCGAGGCGGTCGACGCGGCCGATCATCTCGGCCACCGTGCGGAATCCGAGCTGGGCCATGAGTTCGCGGGCTTCCGTGGCCACGAACCGCATGAAGTTCACGACATGCTCCGGCTTGCCGGCGAACTTTTCGCGCAGCCGGGGATCCTGGGTGGCAACGCCTGCCGGGCAGGTGTTCAAATGGCAGACGCGCATCATGATGCAGCCGGAAGCCACGAGCGGCGCCGTGGCGAAGCCGAATTCCTCGGCCCCGAGCAGGGCCGCAATGACGACGTCGCGGCCGGTCTTGAGCTGACCGTCGGTCTCAACGGCGATGCGGCTGCGCAGATTGTTGAGCACGAGGGTCTGGTGGGTCTCGGCGAGGCCGAGTTCCCAGGGCAGGCCGGCGTGCTTGATGGACGTCTGCGGCGAGGCGCCGGTGCCGCCGTCATGTCCCGAAATCAGGACCACGTCGGCATGGGCCTTGGCGACGCCGGCGGCGACGGTGCCGACGCCGACCTCGGCGACCAGCTTGACACTCACCCTCGCCCGGCGGTTCGCATTCTTGAGGTCATGGATCAGCTCGGCCAGGTCCTCGATGGAATAGATGTCATGGTGCGGGGGCGGCGAAATCAACCCCACGCCCGCGGTGGTCAGACGGGTCTTGGCGATCCACGGATAGACCTTGGCCCCGGGCAGCTGGCCGCCTTCGCCGGGCTTGGCGCCCTGCGCCATCTTGATCTGGAGTTCGCGGGCGCTGACCAGAAACTCGCTCGTCACCCCGAACCGGCCGGAGGCCACCTGCTTGATGGCGGAGTTGCGCGAATCGCCGTTTGGGAGCGGCTGGTAGCGGGATGGATCCTCACCGCCCTCCCCGGTGTTGGACTTGCCCCCGATGCGGTTCATCGCAATCGCGAGGTTCTCGTGCGCCTCCTTGCTGATGGATCCGTAGGACATGGCCCCGGTCTTGAAGCGCTTCATGATGGCCTCGACCGGCTCAACCTCGTCGATTGCCACCGGCTCGCCCGCCTTGAATTCGAGCAGGCCGCGGAGCGTGCAGAGGTTAGTCGTCTGTTCGTTGATCAGCCGCGCGTAATCCCGAAAGACGGCCATGCTGCCGGTGCGGACCGCCTTTTGGAGACGGTGGATCGTCTCGGGATTGAACAGATGATATTCACCGTCGTCGCGCCACTTGTACTGGCCGCCTGAGGGCAGCACGTGGCCGTCGACCTGGCGCTCCGGATAGGCCGCCCGGTGGCGGGCCAGCACCTCCTGGGCGATCACATCGAGGCCGATGCCCCCGACGCGGGACGGGGTCCAGGTGAAGTAATGGTCGATTACATCCTGGCGCAGACCCACCGCCTCGAACACCTGCGCGCCGCGGTAGCTCTGGATGGAGGAAATGCCCATCTTGGACATGACCTTCACCACGCCCTTGGAGGCGGCCTTGACGAAGTTTTTGCACGCGGTCTTGTGGTCGACGTTCGTCAGCAGATCCTCGCGGATCATGTCGTCGATCGTCTCGAAGGCGACGTACGGGTTGACGGCGCTGACGCCATAGCCGATGAGCAGCGCGAAGTGATGGACCTCGCGGGCCTCGCCGGTCTCCAGGATCAGGCTCACGCGCGTGCGCAGGCCCTCGCGGATCAGGTAGTGGTGCAGTCCGGCGATCGCCAGCAACGCCGGGATGGGGGCGAAATCGTGGTTCACTCCCCGGTCGCTGAGGATGATGACGTTGACCTCGTCCTCCTCGATCAGGTGGCGGGCCATGGCACTGAGCTCTTCCATGGCCTTGGCCAGACCGCGTTCGCCGCGGGTGACGCGGAACAGGATGGGCAGCACGCCGATCTTGAGCCCGGGCAGCTCGGTGCGGCGGATCTTGGCAAATTCCTCGTTCGTCAGCACCGGCCATTTGAGCTCGACGCGCCGGCAGGCGGACGGCTGGGGATGCAGCAGATTGCCCTCCGAGCCCAGGCGGGTCTCGGCGGACGTGATGATCTCCTCGCGGATGCAGTCGATGGGCGGATTGGTGACCTGCGCGAAGAGCTGCTTGAAGTAGTCGTAGAGCAGCCGGGGCTTGTTGGAGAGGACGGCCAGCGAGGCGTCGTTGCCCATGGAACCAACCGCCTCGACGCCATCGCGGGCCATCGGGGTGAGGATGATCCGTTCATCCTCATGGGTGTAGCCGAAGGCGATCTGGCGTTGCAGCAGGGTCTCATGATCGGGCGCCGGCACATGCGGCGGCTCCGGGAGATCGTTGAGATGCACCAGGTACTCGTTGAGCCACTGGCGGTAGGGGCGCGCGGAGACAATTTCGGCCTTGATCTCGGTGTCGTCGATGATGCGCCCCTTTTCGGTGTCGACCAGGAACATGCGGCCCGGCTGGAGGCGGCCCTTCTGCAGCACCCGCTCGGGCGGAACCTCGAGCACGCCGGCCTCGGAAGCCATGATCACCAGGCCGTCCTTGGTGACATAGTAGCGCGATGGGCGCAGCCCGTTGCGATCCAGCACCGCGCCGATTTGCCGGCCGTCGGTGAAGGCGATGGAGGCCGGGCCGTCCCACGGCTCCATCAGGCAGGAATGAAACTGGTAGAACGCCCGCCGGTCGTCGTCCATGGTCGTGTGGTTCGACCAGGGCTCGGGGATCATCATCATCATCGCATGGGCCAGCGGCCGCCCGGCAAGCACGAGCAGTTCGAGCGTGTTGTCGAACATCCCCGAATCGCTGCCGTTCGGGTCGATGATGGGAAGAACCTTCTTGATGTCGTCCCCGAACGCCTCCGAAACGAAGAGCGCCTGGCGGGCGTGCATCCAGTTGATATTGCCGCGCAGCGTGTTGATTTCGCCGTTGTGGGCGAGGTAGCGGTAGGGGTGCGCGCGGTTCCAGCTGGGAAAGGTGTTGGTGCTGAAACGGGAGTGCACGAGCGCCAGGCCGGTCTCCACCGCGGGCTGCTGCAGGTCGGGAAAATAACCCTCGAGCTGCGTGGTCAGCAACATGCCCTTGTAGACAAACGTCTTGTAGGAGAGGCTGCAGAGGTACCAGAACTCGGCGCCGTCCATCGTCGAGGCGCGGATCTCGTTGTGGCCTCGCTTGCGGATGACGTAGAGCTTGCGCTCGAACGCCATGGGATCGGTCAGCGCGGGATTGCGACCGATGAACACCTGGCGGATGGCGGGTTCGCAGGACCGGGCCGTTTCGCCGAGCGAGGCGTTGTTGGTCGGAACCGTGCGCCAGCCGAGCACGGTCTGGCCCTCGGACTGAATGATCTGCTCGAAGCGTTCCTCCAGACGGCGCCGCTTGTTGATGTTGCGGGGCATGAACACGAGGCCGCTGCCGTATTCGCCGGCCTCCGGGAGGTTGATCCGCGCCTTCCGGCAGACGTCCTTGAAAAAGGCGTGTGGCATCTGCAGCAGCACCCCGGCTCCGTCACCGGTGTTTGGCTCGCTGCCGCTGGCGCCGCGATGATCGAGATTCCTCAGGACCTGCAGCGCCTGCTGCAGAATCTGGTGCGACCTGCGTCCCTTGATATCGACGACAAAACCGACGCCGCAAGCGTCATGTTCAAACCAAGGATCGTAGAGGCCCTGCTTGGGCGGCAGCCCGGTCCGCGCTGGCCGGACGCCGGAAGTGCGGTCACTTCGATTGTTCATTTTTCGGATACCGTGTGGCGTTTGCCGTCAGGTCAATGGCAAACAGGTTGGGAGATCATGCGGACGCAAAAAAAGGCCGGTCGCGCTGCGCGAGCCGGCCCGGTGGAAAACAGAATGCTATATGCCTGGGTTGGCTCGTCAGAAGAATCGGATGGTTTTGGTGGCCATTTTTGCATCCTCCCCGTCCGAGCAGCCGGCGTTGGTCGGCTCCTCCGGTCGGGCGTCGTTGGGTTTGACGAGGTCGTTGGCGAGCAGGTAGTTCTCGACTTCCTCGCCGGAAACGTCGGCCAGCATGACGCCGTCGATTTCGACGCAGGGGGAAAGGGGCTGGCCTGACTTGCGCACCATCTCCTCGTAATTCGTCCGGTCGTTGACAACGTCGACGTCCTCGAACTCGAGGCCGTATTTGCGCATGATGGCCCGGACGCCGCGCGACCAGCCGCAGTGTGGTTTCAGGTATGCCCTAATGTTCATGCGTAGACAATGCCGAGAGGCAAAAGCGGCGCAACTTATAGGTGCGGTTTTTGCGCAATCAAGCGAAAGGTTTGCCTATTTTCTTCTGGCAGGAGCGAGTCCGGCCTGCGGGAATCAATCGGCAGACCTCGCCCAAGGCCATGTCTGTTCGATATACCCCGTTCTCGCTCGTGAACAACAACGCCGCCGGGTGACCGATGTAGGAGCCTGCTTGCAGGCGATTTCGTCCTCGGTAATCCTCCTTCGCCGGGCCTACGGAGGACAGGTCGCGAGCACCTGTCCTCCGTAGCTTCAGCGAAGGCGGAAGCTTGCTCCAACGATTTGCATCCATACGGCTTAGGCTCTCTGCCCGGTGGGTGGTGCCGGCCCTGTGGCTGGGATTTGGCAGCTGGGAGGGCGCGAAGCCCGACCAGCTGCCAGGTGGCTTCTTTTCGTTTGCGCCACCGGCGGCTTTGGGGAACAACTGCGCCAGTTCACGAGGTGCCGGGTCGATCCGGTCTCCCGCTTGTTTCCTCATAATCCAAATTTACAAACTACCAAAATACCATGTCCAAGGTCCCCCCCGCCAAATCCCCCGCCGACGTGAAACCCGGCAGCACGGCTGCCGAGCGCATGGCCGATCCCGCCCGGGCCAAGAACATCGAGCTCGCGGTCTCCGCGATCACCAAGCAGTTCGGCGAGGGGTCGATCATGCGGCTGGGCAGCGCGACGCGCATGGTGGTCGACACGATCTCCACGGGTTCGCTGGCCATCGACCTGGCGCTGGGCGTCGGCGGGCTGCCCCGCGGGCGCATCATCGAGATCTTCGGGCCGGAATCGTCCGGCAAGACCACCTTTTGCCTGAGCGTCATCGCGGAAGCCCAGCGGCGGGGCGGGCTCGCCGCCTTCATCGATGTGGAGCACGCGCTCGACCCGAAATACGCCCGGATCGTGGGCGTGAAGCTCGACGACCTGCTGGTCTCGCAACCCGACAGCGGCGAGGACGCACTGAACATCACGGAGGCGCTGATCCGCTCGAATTCGATCGATGTCATCGTGATCGACTCGGTGGCGGCCCTGGTGTCGCGGGCGGAGCTGGACGGGCAGATGGGCGATGCCACCGTGGGGTCGCAGGCCCGGTTGATGAGCCAGGCGATGCGCCGGCTGACCTCGGTCGTCAGCCGGACGAAGTGCGTCTGCATTTTCACGAATCAGATCCGCGAGAAGATCGGCGTGATGTTTGGCAATCCCGAGACGACGCCCGGCGGCCGCGCCCTGAAGTTCTTCTCCTCGCTGCGGCTCGACATCCGCCGCAAGGACCAGCTGAAGACGCCCGACGGCCGGGTCGTCGGCAACCGGACGAAGATCAAGGTGGTGAAAAACAAGGTCGCCCCACCCTTCACGGAGTGCGAATTCGACATCATGTACGACGAGGGCATCTCCCAGACCGGCTCGCTGCTCGACCTGGGGGTGGAGCACAAGGTGCTGGAGAAGAAGGGCGCGTGGATCGCCTACAATGGGGAACTGGTCGGCCAGGGGCGCGAGGCCGCCAAGGACGTCCTGGCGAAGAACCCGGAGCTGGCGGAAAAGATCAGGCGGGAGATCCTCGGGAAAGTCAGTGTCACCGGCGGGGCGGAGATCGCCGCCAGCGCGGACGCCGCCGCGGAATAAGAAAAGATCTCGCGCAATCAGAGGCCTGACTGCGCAGTAAAGCGCATCTTGCAGGCGAAAGACTGGCGGGGACAGCACACCGCCCTCCAACGGGATTCCTCCGGTCGCGAGAACGGTTCCGCTCCCCTGGTCGGCGCGTCCGCGCAGCGGACGCTGAGCCAGGAGCCGGACCGGCTGCGGTACGGCTCCTGGCTGCGCTTTGGTTTTGCCTTCGGCGGCGGCCCCGATTGGGGTGGGCTGCATGGCGCCTTTCCTCGACACCATTGCCGCCCCGGCCACGCCGGCTGGAACCTCGGCGCTCGCCGTGGTGCGCGCCAGCGGCCCGGCGTGCGTCCGGCTGGTGCCGGAGCTGTTCGGGGCCAGTCCGCTGCCCCGCCAGGCGGTGCACGGGGACTACCGCGACTGCGCCGGCGCGGTGGTGGATGAGGTGGTGTACACGTTTTTCCGGGCGCCCCACTCCTACACCGGCGACGACCTGCTGGAAATCAGCTGCCATGGGAATCCGCTGATCGTCCAGCGGATCCTGGAGGACCTCCTGGCCCGCGGGTGCCGCGCGGCGCAGCCGGGTGAATTCACCCGGCGGGCGTTCCTGAACGGCCGGATGGATTTGAGCCAGGCCGAGGCGGTGGTCGACCTGATCCACGCGCGCAGCGAGCGGGCGCTCGCCGCCGCCAACCAGCAGCTCCGCGGCGCCCTGGGGCGGAGGATGCAGGACCTGGTCGACCGGCTGGTCGGCCTGCTCGCGCGGGTGGAGGCCTGGATCGACTTCCCCGAGGAGGACCTGCCGCCCGCGGACCGGGGCGAACTCGCCGCGGGACTGGGAGCCCTGGCGGCGGACACGGCGCGGCTGCTGGCCACCAGCCACTACGGCGCGGTGTTGCGCGCCGGCGTCCGGACCGTGATCCTGGGGGAGCCGAACGCGGGCAAAAGCAGCCTGCTCAACCGGCTGGTCGGGCGGGAGCGCGCGCTGGTCAGCGCGGAGCCCGGCACGACGCGCGACTACCTGGAGGAGGCGGTCGGGCTCGGGCCCCATTGTATCCGCTTCATCGATACAGCGGGGCTCAACCCCTCCCCCACCCCGGTCGAGCGGGCCGGGATGGCGAAGACGCTGGAACGGGCGGCGGAGGCCGACCTGGTCCTCCTGGTGCTCGATGCGACCCGCCCCAGTCCGCCGCTGCCAGCGGAGATCGAGGCCGGGCTGGCGCCGGGACGCGCCCTTGTGGTGGTCAACAAGACCGACCTGGTCGCGGACGGCGGAGGACCGGCGCCGCCGGCCGGTCTGCCGGTGGTCCGGGTGTCCGCTCTCACCGGAGCCGGCTGCGACGCCCTGGTGGCGGCGATCCTCGGGTGCGCGGACTCGTTCCGGCAGGGACAGGGCGAAGACGGGGTCGCGATCAACGCCCGCCACGCCGCCGCGCTGGCCCGGGCGGCGGAACAGCTGCAGGCTGCCCGGGCCCAGCTCAGCCTGAACGCGAATTGCCGGGTCGAACTGCTCGCGAGCGACCTGCGCGGGGTGCTGGAGGCGTTCGGGGAGATCGCCGGGAGGATTGACAACGAGCGAGTACTGGACCGCTTGTTTGCGACTTTTTGCATTGGAAAGTGAATCCTGCCAGGCTCTCAGGTGGGACAGAAGTTTAGTCGGAATCGATTGATCTATAATAACATGGAGTTCGACGTCATCGTCTGTGGGGGCGGCCATGCCGGAGTGGAGGCCGCTTTGGCCGCGGCCCGGATGGGAGCCCCCACCCTGCTCCTGACTGGCAATCTTGACACCATTGCGCAGATGAGCTGCAACCCGGCCATCGGTGGCCAGGCCAAGGGTCAGATCGTGCGGGAAATAGATGCTCTGGGCGGTGAAATGGCCGTCAACACTGACGTCACGGCGATTCAGTTCCGGCTCTTGAACGAATCGCGGGGACCCGCGGTTCAGTCGCCCCGGGCCCAATGCGACAAGAAGGCCTACCAATTTCGGATGAAACAGACGGTGGAGTTGCAACCAAACCTGCATCTTTTCCAGGCCACTGTCACCGGGCTGATTCTGCGCGATGGCAAGGTAGTTGGTTGCCGGACCAATCTCGACCTTGAGTTTATGGGGCGGACGGTGGTGGTTACGACCGGAACCTTTTTGCGGGGATTGATGCACATCGGGAAGAACAAGAATGAAGGCGGCCGGCTGGGCGATTTTAGCGCGAAAACGCTGTCTGCCAGCCTGATTGAGGGCGGGCACGAGCTGAGCCGGTTGAAGACGGGGACGCCCCCGCGATTGCTCGGGAGGAGCATCGACTTCTCGGTGATGGAGGAGCAGAAGGGAGATCCTGAGCCCACTCTTTTTGCGTTTCATGACACTCGCGAGCCCGAGGATTTGTTCCACGTGGAACAATCGGGGGAGCGACGGATCGGCTGGAGGCCCGGCTCCGAGCAGGTGTCTTGTTGGATCACCTACACTTCTGAGCGGACGGGCGAGTTGGTCCGCGCGAATCTCAACCGGTCGGCGATGTACAGCGGCGAAATCAAGGGAGTGGGGCCGCGCTATTGTCCGAGCATCGAGGACAAGTTTGTGCGCTTCGCTGACAAGCCGAGACACATTCTGTTCCTGGAGCCTGAGGGGAGGGGCACGGACGAGTATTACGTGAACGGCCTGTCAACCAGCCTTCCGTTTGATGTGCAGTTGGATCTGGTTCACAGTATCCCGGGTCTGGAGCAGGCGGCGATCTTGCGGCCGGCCTATGCAGTCGAATATGATTTTTCCCCGCCGACCCAGCTTAAGGCCTCGCTCGAGTCGAAGAAGGTGGAGAATCTGTTTCTGGCCGGTCAGATCAACGGCACTTCGGGTTATGAGGAAGCGGCGGGCCAGGGGCTGGTGGCCGGGGTGAACGCGGTGCGAAAGGTGAGGGGAGAGGTTCCGTTGGTTGTCGGACGGGACGAGGGATATATTGGCGTAATGATCGATGATTTGGTGACGAAAGGGACGGCTGAACCGTATCGAATGTTTACGAGCCGGGCGGAGTACCGTCTGCTTTTCAATCATGGAAGCGCAGAGTTGCGGCTATTCCATCATGCTGAGGCTTGTAAGCTTCTAACAGAGAATAGGTTGGAACGAATCAGGCAAAAGCGGGTGACGATTGACGGCTGGGTGGCGAGGTTGGAGGCAGGCGGGAGCGGGAGCGGAAGCTGGGGGGACCGGTTGCGCCGCGGGATGGACGGGGGCGGCCTGCCTGCCGAGTTTCTCGGCGAGACGGCGGCGGTGCGCGACGAGGTGCTCTACCGGATCCGGTATCGGGGTTATCTGGAGCGGGAGCTGCGGCAGATCGAGAAGCTTGGGGAGGTCGGCCGGGTTGTGATCCCGGCCGGCGTCGATTATCTGGCGGTTCCGGGGTTGCGCCGGGAGAGCGCGCTGAAGCTCAGCCAGATCCGCCCCTATACCCTGGGCCAGGCTGGCAGGATCAGCGGAGTCAATCCCTCCGACGTGAGCATTTTGATGGTCCTGATCCGGGCGGGCAGGGTTCCGGGATGCAGGGCGGCCGCGCAGCCAGACGGATCGTGAGACAGAACAAGATGGTCGCGGCGCCGTTTTCGCTGTAACAATCAGGTGACGATTGGAAATTCACTAGCCAACCCGTCTCCGCGGCCTATTTTCCCACCCGTGCCCGAGCAAGAACCAAGGAAGATTCTCATTGTCGATGACGAGCCGGACGTTGCCGATCTTGTCGCCTATCACCTGAAGGCAAAGGGCTACCGGGTCGAGACGGTCAACAGCCCCACCGTCAGCATTGGCACGGCTCGTTCCTTTTTGCCGGATCTCGTGATCCTCGATATCATGATGCCGGATCTGAATGGCATTCAGGTCTGCCGCATTCTCCGCGCCGATCCGCGCTTCGCCCGGGTGCCGATCATCTTCCTGACGGCCAAGGCCGAGGAGGCCGACCGGATTTCCGGCTTCGAGACAGGATGCGATGATTACATTTGTAAACCATTCAGTACTAAAGAATTAGTACTAAGAGTGCAGTCGATTCTTCGCCGGGCGGTCGAAGAGCCATCCCCGGCGGCCGCCCGGCGCCTGCAGGTGGGCCAGGTCGTCCTCGACACGGAGCGTCACGAGGTGACCGTTCTGGGGAGGCCCGTCGAACTCACGGCGACCGAATTCAAGCTCCTGCGCCTCCTGATGGAGCGCCGGGGCCGGGTCCAGACCCGCGAGCACCTCCTGATCAATGTCTGGAACTACGAGACGGAGATCGAGACGCGGACGGTCAACACCCATATCCGCCGTTTGCGGGAGAAGCTTGGGGCGGAAGCCGACTGGATTGAGACCATCCGCGGGGTGGGTTACCGGGTGGCGGAACGGAAAGCCGGAGCATGTACGATCTGATTATCGCGGTCCTGGCGGTTGGCCTGGTGTTCGCGCTGGTCAGGCTCCACGGACACCGCCAGACCGTCCGCAGCCTGTACCGCGCCCTCCTGGACCGCCGGCCGTTGATCCGGGAGCACAGTGCGACCGCCACGGCGTCCGATGACTGGAGCCGCCTGATCGCGGCAACCAATGCGCTCATCGCCGAGGCCCGGGAACTGCAGCAGACCAGTTCCGGCCAGTGGTCTCAGCTGGAAGCCACCCTGGGCAGCCTGCAGGAGGCGGTGCTGCTGGTCAACGCCGGAAACCGCATTCTCCTCGCGAACCACGCGCTGCAGGCGATCTTTCCCCGGGCCCGTAACATCCTCCACCAGCGGCTGGAGGTCGTGCTGCACAGTGTGAGCTTCCTCAATTACGTGGCGGCGGTTCGCGCCGGCCGCGCCGAACCGCGGCATGAACTCGAATTCATTGAGGGCAGCAGCTCGGTCTGGATCGAGGTCACCGGCTCGCCGGTCAAGCCGCTGAGCGGCGAGGGGGACAGCTGGGCGCTCTTCGTCCTCCACGACCTTACCCGGCAGAAGAAGCTCGAGGCGGTGCGGAAGGATTTCGTCGCAAACGTCTCCCACGAACTGCGCACGCCGCTGAGCATCATCAAGGGTTACGTCGAAACCCTCGTCGACGGACACCGGGACATGCCGGTCGACGACCGCGACCGGTTTCTCCAGACGATCCAGCGGCACACTGAGCGGCTCAACTGCCTGCTCGAAGATCTGCTTGCGCTCTCGCGCCTCGAGTCGGTCAACCCCGGCCTCCGACGGGAATCCACCGTGCTCGCGGACCTGCTGGCGGGCGTGATCGCCGACGTCCGCGACCGTTCGACGGCGGGCGGGCATCAGCTTTCGCTGGCGGCTGATCCGGCGGCGGTCGGTGAGGTTCTGATTGACCCGCTAAAGATCACCCAGGTCTGCGAGAACCTGATCGACAATGCGCTCAAATACACCCCGCGCGGCTCCCGGATTGAGGTGACCGTGCGGCGGCGCGACGATGAGGTCGAGGTGTGCGTGCGCGACAATGGTCCGGGCATCCCCGCGGCGGATCTGCCGCATTTGTTCGAGCGGTTTTACCGGGTCGACAAGGGCCGTTCGCGCGAAAAGGGCGGCACGGGGCTGGGGCTCAGCATCGTCAAGCACATCGTCCAGCTTCACGGCGGGCGGGCCTGGGTGGACAGTGAACTTGGGAAGGGTGCTTCCTTCTGTTTCACCCTGCCGCAGCGGGCGGGCCAGGAGAAGGAGCAAAAGGCTGAACGCTGAACACCGAGACCCGCGGCATCGGGACGGTCGGTGCACGATCGGGTTCCCTGCCGGAATCATGTCGGTTTCGGATCGCGCACCTTCGTTCTGCCGATTTTCGGCTTTCCGTCTTCAGCTCTTCAGCCTTCAGTCCTTCAGCCTTTTCCGCGATGCCCCGTGAAATCTTCGACGCAGTTCAATCCGCCCGCCGTGCCGCGTTGCGCTCAGAACTGGCGGCAATCCTGCCCCCGGCCGGGGCCAGGCTGGTGCTCGAGATCGGTTGCGGCAACGGCCATTTTCTGACGGCCTACGCCGCGGCCCATCCCGATCAGCTTTGTGTAGGCATCGATCTGCGGCTGGAGCGCATCGACAAGGCGCTCCGCAAGTGCGGGCGGGCCAGTCTGCCGAACCTGCATTTTCTCCGCGGCGATGTGCGCAATCTCCTGCAGGAACTGCCGGCGGACGCCCGGCTGCTGGACACGTACCTCTTGTTTTCCGATCCCTGGCCCAAGAAACGGCACCACAAAAACCGCATGCTGCAAACGGAGTTTCTCGACGAGCTTGCCGCCCGGGCAGGGCAGGGGAGCCGCCTGTTCTTCCGCACCGATTTCAAACCCTATTTCGATGCGGCGCACGAGGTCGTCGCCGCCCATCCGCGCTGGCGCCTTCAGCCGCCGGGACCGTTTCCTTTCGAGCATACCTCGATCTTCCAATCCCGGGCGGCAACTTTTCACTCGCTTTCGGCCGTTTGTGCGGTCCGGGACGAACCGCCGGTGGCCTCGTTATCAGCGTTCTGAATTGGCTTCATGCACCGTCCCTGCAATCGTACGCGAAGCTGGGCGCATTCAACTTTCAGGGGTTGACGCCGATTAGAGCGTCTGTCTATCAGATAGCCCTTTTATTACCATTCCTCACGGTCTGCGTCTGATGCTCCCAGCTAGAAAACTGGCCCTTCTAACTTCCATCTTTGCCTCTACTGCTACCGTTTTCGCAGAAGAAAGCGGAGTTTCGGCCCGGGCGGAGCCTTTCCACATTGGGCCGCTGCCCGTCACCAACAGCATTCTGACGACGTGGTTCATTTCGCTCGTCTTGATCGTGGTGGTGCGCCTGGCCATTGGACGAAAGCCGACGCTTGTCCCTTCAAGGGGCCAGGCGGCCGTCGAGAGTATGCTCGAAGGCATCAAGGATCTCGTCAGTCCGATCGTTGGGAAAGCCGCCGCCGGTGCCGCCCTGCCGTTTCTGGTCTGCTTGTTCATTTTTATTCTGGTGCAGAACTGGACGGGGTTGCTGCCTGGGGTGGGAACCATCGGCCTGCGCACGATCGATGCCGCTGGTCATGAGGTCTTCAGGCCCTTCGTCCGGCCGGGCACTGCCGACATGAACGGCACCCTTGCGCTGGCAGCGATTTCGATGGTCATGTGGTTGTACCTGGTTTTGAGATTCGCCGGTTTCAAGGCCGTGATCTTTGATCTCTTCGGCAACAAGGCTGACCGGCGGGAGATGCCGGCCCCACTTTATTACTTTTTGTTCCTGATCTTCTTCTTTGTCGGCCTCGTCGAGGTCATCTCTATTTGCATCCGGCCGGTGTCTCTATCCTTCCGTTTGTTTGGCAACGTGTTCGGTGGTGAGAACCTGCTGCATGGCACCGGCTTTTTTGTCCTATTCTACGTGCTTGAACTCCTCATCGGCCTTGTGCAGGCCTTGGTGTTCACGTTGCTTGTGAGCGTCTATATCGGCCTCATCTGCAACCATGGCGACGATCACGAGGATCACGACGCTCCTGGTCATGAGCCAGCCGAGGAGGCCAACAACGCCCATTAAGACCCTTTTCCTGCCGGGACCGTGCTCATCGCGGCGCGGACGACAGGATATTACAACCACAATCATCCCATGATCCACATCATCGCTGAAGCCGGCATTACCGGTAACATCCATGTCGCACTCGGTGCCACCGCAGCAGCCATCGGCGTGGCCGCGGTCGGAACCAAGGCCGTTGAAGCCGTCGGTCGCAACCCCGGCGCCTCAGGTAAGATCCTTGTCCAGTCGATTCTGGGCATGGCGTTGGCCGAGGCGATCGCGTTCTACGTGATCTTCCTCGCGAGGTAACCTTCCCTGCAACTCCCGACGCGCTTCACGTGGCGTGCCGGGAAATCAATTTCTGCATCCCATGCCAGCCATCGTCGCTGCCGCCGGCCTCGCCGACAGATTCCATGACATCTTGGATCAGTTTGGCATCGAGCCGAAGTACCTGCTTATGCAGGTGATCAGCTTCAGTATCCTCGCGTTCGTCCTGTATCGTTTTCTATTGAAGCCGGTCCTCGCGACGATGGGCGAGCGGCAGCGGCAGATCGACGCCGGTCTTCGCTACGCCGACGAGATGAAGGCCAAGCTCGCCCAGGCCCAGGAGGAGAGCGTGGCCATCGCCAAACAGGCCCAGCTCGACGGCTCAAAGCTCATCGACGAGGCGCGCCGGACCGCCAAGGAACTTTCCGACCGCCAGCAGAAGGAGGCGATCGACCGCGCCAATGACCTGATCACCAAGGCCCAGCAGGCGATTGAACTGGAGCACAAGCGGATGATGGAGGAGGCCCGCACCGAAGTTGCCCGGCTCGTCGTCACCACCACCCAGCGGGTTCTCGCCCGGGAGTTGAGCGATGCCGAGCGCTCCCGCTACAACACCGCCGCCACCCGCGAGCTGACTGAAATCAAGGGCTGATGAAATGAAAGACTGAAAGACTGAAGACTGAAGGACTCAAAAGCGCAAACCGCACGCCGAACTGAATCTGAGTCGCGACCAAGCTCGCTCCTACAAATCGCATAGACACCGCTGAGCCCTCTCGCGTTCGCCCTCCTTCAGTCCTTCCGCCTTCACTCTTTCAGCCCTTTATCCCCCATGCGCGCCAGCAAGCAATCCGACGTGTTCGCCCGCCAGCTCTTCCGCATCAGCCTTGATGCCGGGCAGGTTTCGGCTGAACGCGTTGCCGGCGTGCTCGCCCATCTTGCCCGGCAGCCCCCGCGGCAGCCGTTGGCGGTCCTGCGCCGCTACCACCGCCTGATTGCCGGCCAGCTGGCGCGCAATCGCGCGCTGGTTGAGCATGGCGGGCCGGTTGACGACGGCCTGTTGCGCACGATCGAGACGGCGTTCACCCGGAAATATCAGCGGCCGGTCGCCGCGGTCGCCCGGCCCAATCCTGATCTCATCGCCGGCCTGCGCGTCCGAGTGGGCGACGACGTCTACGAGGCCTCCGTGGCCAACCAGCTCTCCACCTTGTCCGCTCCTGCCTGATCCCTTCTTGATTCTCGCGTTTTCAACCACCCACTGCGTGCCGCGCTCATGAGCACCGTCATCGAACAAATCGAACAACAGATCGCCCAGCTCTCCTCCAAGGCGGTCAAGAAGAACACCGGTATCATCCGCTCCGTCGCCGACGGCGTCGCCAAGGTCAACGGCCTCTCCGAGGTGATGTATAACGAGATGGTCCAGTTCCCCGGCAACGCCATCGGTATTGCGCTCAATCTCGAGGAGGACGAAGTGGGCTGCGTCGTGCTGGGCGACGTCTCCGCCCTGCGCGAAGGCGACGAGGTGGCGACCACCGGCAAGCTTCTTTCCGTGCCCGTTGGCAAATCGCTGCTGGGCCGGGTCGTCGACGCGCTCGGGCGCCCGGTGGACGGCAAGGGACCCCTCGCCGCCACGGAGTTTTATCCGGTGGAGAAGATCGCGCCAGGCATCATCGTCCGCAAGTCGGTCTCCCAACCGGTTCTCACCGGCATCATGGCGATCGACTCCATGATCCCGATCGGCCGCGGCCAGCGCGAACTGATCATCGGCGACCGTGGCACGGGCAAGACCACCATCGCCATCGACACGATCATCAACCAGGCGCGGATCAACCGCCAGGGCTTGGCCGCCAATGACCCCGCGTTCCGTCCGCTTTACTCGATCTACGTCGCGATCGGCCAGAAAAACTCCAACATCGCGCGCACCATCGCCACCCTCGAAGCAGCCGGGGCGTTGGAATACACCATCATCGTCGCCGCCCCTGCGGCCGACAACCCCGCCAACCAATACGTCGCGCCCTATGCCGGCGCCGCCATGGGCGAGTGGTTCATGGAGAACGGAATGGACGCGCTGATTGTCTACGACGATCTCTCCAAGCACGCCGTCGCGTACCGCCAGATTTCGCTGATCCTGAAGCGTCCGTCCGGCCGCGAGGCTTACCCGGGAGACGTTTTCTACCTGCACTCGCGCCTGCTCGAGCGCGCCGCCCGCCTCGCGGCCAAAGGTTCGCTAACGGCCCTGCCGATCATCGAAACACTCGCCGGCGACGTCTCCGCCTACATTCCGACCAACGTTATCTCGATCACCGACGGCCAGATCTACCTCGAGACCGACCTGTTCAACCAGGGCGTGCGCCCCGCGGTTTCCGTCGGACTTTCCGTTTCCCGTGTCGGGTCCAGCGCGCAGCTGAAGGTGACGAAACAGGTCGCGGGCAAACTCAAGGGTGAGCTCGCCCAGTTCCGCGAACTCGCCGCCTTCGCCCAGTTTGGGTCCGATCTCGATGCGCGCACCAAGGCCCAGCTCGACCGTGGCTCACGGATTGTCGAGCTCTTCAAGCAGCCCGCTTTCAACCCGATTCCCATCGAACTGCAGGCGGCGGTTCTTTGGGCGATGCAGAACAACTCTTTCGACTCGGTCGACGTGAAGAAGATCGTCGACGCGTCCAACAACCTGAAGCAGTTCCTCCAGACCCGGAAACAGGCGCTGCTCGACGCCATCCGCCAGAAGGCCGCCATCGACGACACGATCGCCGCCGAGCTCAAGAAGGCGCTCGAAGAATGGAAAGCGTCCTATCAAGGCTGAAGGCTGAAAACTGAAGGCTGAACGCGGAAAGACTGAAGAACTGAACGACTGATGGGCTGAATGATCCAAGAATCTTCATATCTAATCAGGCCGACGGTCAGTTGTTCGCTGTCCCCGGCAATCTGCCGAAGAAGCGCTGATCTGTATTTCAGCCCTTCGGCCCTTCATCCTTTCAGCCTTTTCTTTGTCAGCCCTTCAGCTTTCAGCCTTTCAGTCTTTCAGCTTTTCCCCACGTAATGCCCTCCACCCGCGACATCCGCCGCCGAATCAAATCGGTCAAGAACACCCGCCAGATCACAAAGGCGATGGAGTTGGTGGCGGCGTCGAAGATGAAGAAGGCGCAGCAGGCCGCGCTCGCCGGCCGGCCGTATGCGCAGCTTCTGGCCGACATGCTGGCGACCGTGGCCAGCCGGGCCGACGAGTCGTTTCATCCGTTTCTGGTCCAGCGCCCGGTCCGGACCCGCGGCATCATTCTGGTTACGACGGACAAGGGTCTGTGCGGCCCGCTGAACGGCAATTTGTTCAAACTCGTGATGGAGATCAAGGAACCCGCGAAGTTTGCCGTCATCGGACGCAAGGGTTCGCAGTTCCTGGCCCGGACCCGGCGCGACCTGCTCGCCGATTTCCAGGTGAATGACCGCGTGCCGTTCGCCGACGTACGATCCGTTTCCGAGTTCATGGTGAAGCAATTCCTCGACGGCGTGGTCAACACCGTCGAGATCATCTGGCCCCGGTTCAAGAATACCTTGGTTCAGGAGCCGTCGATCCTGCCCCTGTTGCCTCTGCAGAATCTGCAGGGCGCCATTGCTAACCTTCGGCTGCACGCCGGCGGCACCCCCGCGCGGCCGGATGATCGGCCCATGCTTTTCGAGCCGAACGCCGCGGACGTCTTCTCGGCGCTCCTTCCGCTCTACGTTAACCGGGAGGTTTTTCACCAGGTCCTGGATGCCAAGGCGTCCGAGCACAGCGCGCGCATGGTCGCCATGAAGACAGCGAAGGACAACGCGACCAAACTCATCGACGTGCTGACTCTCGAAGCCAACAAGGCCCGGCAGGCTGCCATCACACAGGAAATCCTCGAAATCGCCGCGGCTCAGTATTCCCAATAGTTCCGATCCCTCTTCGCTGACCCACCGTTCCCTTCCATTTCGCTCATGAGCAATATCGGTAAGATTGTCCAAATCATCGGCCCCGTGGTCGACGTCCAATTCTCGGTGGAGAACATGCCCGCCATCTATCAGGCGCTCACCGTTGAATTCTCCGCGGCAGGCAGGCCGGAAAAGCTCACGCTCGAAGTCGAGCAGCACTTGGGCGAGGGTGTCGTCCGCACCATCGCCATGTCAACCACCGAGGGACTCGTCCGCGGCATGGAGATCACCGACACGGGCGCTCCGATCACTGTGCCGGTTGGCGAAGGCGTGCTTGGCCGCATCATCAACGTCACCGGCGATCCCGTCGATAACCGGGGCCCGGTGCCGCATGAGAAGCGTTACCCGATTCACCGACCGTCCCCGTTGCTCGTGGACCAGGACGTCAAATCAACCATTCTCGAGACTGGGATCAAGGTCATCGATCTGATCTGTCCGTTCGTCCGCGGCGGCAAAGTCGGCGCGTTCGGCGGCGCCGGCGTCGGCAAGACCGTCGTGATCATGGAACTGATCAACAACATTGCCAAGGCGCACGGCGGCTACTCCGTTTTCGCCGGGGTGGGGGAGCGTTCCCGCGAAGGCAATGATCTTTACCATGAAATGTCGCAGTCGAAGGTCATCAATCAGGATGACATTTCCAAGTCGAAGGTCGCCCTCGTCTACGGCCAGATGAACGAACCGCCAGGCGCCCGCCTCCGCGTGGGTCTTTCGGCGCTAACCGTGGCCGAGTATTTCCGGGACGAGAAGAACCAGGACGTGCTGCTCTTCATCGACAACATTTTCCGTTTCTCGCAGGCCGGATCCGAGGTTTCGGCGCTCCTCGGCCGCTCGCCGTCGGCCGTCGGCTACCAGCCGACCCTCGCCAACGAAATGGGCGTGCTCCAGGAACGCATCACCTCGACGAAGAAAGGATCGGTCACGTCCTTCCAGGCCATTTACGTGCCCGCCGACGACCTCACCGATCCCGCACCCGCCAACACATTCGCCCACCTTGATTCGACGATCGTTCTTGATCGCGCCATCTCCGAACTCGGCATTTATCCGGCGGTCGATCCGCTGAGCTCGACCTCCAAGGCGCTGGCTGCCGAGATCGTCGGCCTCGAACATTACGACGTCGCCCGCGGCGTGCAGCGCGTCCTCCAGCGCTACAAGGATCTGCAGGACATCATTGCAATTCTCGGCCTCGACGAGCTGTCACCTGAGGACAAGCAGTCCGTCTATCGCGCCCGCAAGATCCAGAAGTTCCTCTCGCAACCGTTCACTGTGGCCGAAGTCTTCACCGGCTTCCCTGGCAAATTCGTCTCGGTCAAGGATACCGTCCGCGGCTTCAAGATGATCCTCGATGGCGAACTCGACAGCGTCTCCGAGGGCGATTTCTACATGAAGGGCGGAATCGAGGATGTGCTGGCAGCTGCAAAGAAATAACAAACTCCAAACTCCAAATCCCAAACTCCAAATCCCAAGTTCCAAGGAACTGGGAACAAGTGGCGGATATAGACGAATCGTCCAGCAACAGTACTCCTTCTGCCTATTGCCTAATCCTTGGTGGTTGATCCTTGGAATTTGGCGTTTGGAATCTGGCCTTTCTCCTCCCCCCATGCCTCTGACGCTCGAAATTGTAACTCCGGAAGACCGGGTTTTCAGCGACACGGTTGACACGGTTGTCATCCCGACGGTCGAGGGGGAGATTGGCATCCTGCCCGGCCACATTCCGCTGCTCACGCAGGTGGCCGACGGCGAACTGCGGGTGACCAAGGGTTTCGGACACGAAAGGGCTGGTGGTGGGCGCTGGTTTTGCCGAGATCGAGGGTGACCGCGTCAAGATTCTCGCTGAGTTCGCAATCAATGAGGCTCAGATCGATGAGAACGCCGCCGAGAAGGCGATCCAGCGGGCGGA
>CAWDQK010000089.1:0-24068 GCA_963804395.1 uncultured Verrucomicrobiae bacterium
GTCGCTACCACATGTTCCAGGTGTTCGGCGGAACAGGGCCGCCGATTTTGGAGGGCCGCCAAATTTGACAAAAACCGAAAAAAAATTATATACTTTATTGCATGATAATTTTCTAACCTTGCAAACTGCACCAAACAGTCTTGTTTTTTTAAATTCTCGCCAGTTGCCACTCGCTAATAACGTTCTAACTGACGACACTTCATACTGTATCAGTATTTATACTTTCTCACATCTCACTGAGGCCAATGCATGTAACCTTATGAGTTATGGCATTATGTGCCATTTGAAATTTTAGAATGTTGTCACGACAAACATTGCTATTATTGTTTTAATCAACCAACCTTTATTGAAAACTTATACTTATGAAAAGGAGAGTAGGAGACAAATGGCAAAATAAAACCAGAAACATCATGCTATCTAAACTAAAAATAATAAAAAGATAAAGATTGATTTCATAATAGGCAATAGGTCATGAAAATAACAGACTATTCTGATTCATTTGGGATGTATCACAATGCAGAAAAATTCGTTGCAGCAGCTACTAGAGCTGGCGCCACTGCGCAGTAACGCAGCCTAATTCTCTACGACTTAGCATGCCAGTTATTGCATTTATATGATAGGCCAAACCGCCCACGACCCTTGTCAAGTGTTAATTATGACTTCTTGAACATTGCCTTTAGAGCTAAGCCTAAAATTAACAATTTCTGGAGACGAAAGTACCTAAATAAAATAGCAATTTTATTGGCCAGAACTGTGCTAAAACTCACCTACGGGCATCTAAGGTTCAAAAATTTTTCCCGGGGGCAGTGTTATACCAATTTTACACAGCAAATTGTCAGTTCGTGAATGCCCAAAAATAAATTTATGCTACTGAAACCTGAAAAGGTAGGCAAAAAATTGACATTCTGACATAAAAACACACAAACTTACAAAGTACTTTTAGCTTGGCAAATTGCGTTAAAACTCACCTACAGCGATATAGCATTTCAAAAATTTTCCGGGGGCGCCGCCCACAGGCGGCGCGGGGACGGGGAGGCCGCGTCTAACGCGGCCGGGGAGGGGCGCGTCTAACGCGAGGGGGGATGGGGAGGGGGACAAGGGGTGGGGAAGGGGAGGGAGGGTAAAAGGGAATGGAGGATCCGGCAGGCGCAGACTTGGCTCCCCTTCCCCGCCCCCGCCCCACAGGCTGATGCCCGTTCCGGAACCTACCGCCCGGACGCCCGGCAGGTGGCGGAAGACTTCTTCAATTCCGGCATAGTCTTGGAGCCGGCTTTCATCGGCTGGATGGACGTTTTTCGGGTAGGCCAGCCAGACAGTCACCTTGCCGTTGAGGTCAAGGCCGAGATCCACCCGGGCGGTGTTCTGAAAAGTCCGGATCATCAATCCCGCCCCGGCGAGCAGCACCACGGCAAAGGCGGCCTGCAACGTCACCAGCAACGCCCGCCCGTGACCGGTCCGGCGGCTCTCACCGGCGGATGCACCGCCCTCCTTCAGACCCCGGCTGATGTTCGTGTGCCGAAGGCGCCAGGCACTTGTTGCCGCCAGCAACACCGCCGCCACGACAGCGAGCACCGCGAGACATTCGTGTGCGATCCACGCCCCCCACAACGACTCGTCGCTTGGATATTCGGTCCACAACGCCAGAACGCGCGGCGCGAACAACCCCATGGCGACAAAAGCGACCAGACCGGCCGCCAGGGCGATGATGGCCGCCTCCATGGCGATGAGCCTCACCACCTGCGCCTGCGTGCCGCCGATCGCCAGCCGGATGCTGAACTCACGGCTGCGACCGAGCACCCGCACCAGCATGAGGTTCACCGTGTTCAGGCAGGAGATGGCGAACAGGAAGAGCGCCGCGCCGAACAGGAGATGAAAAACCTCCGGGCGGTAGGTCTGGCTCGGCTTGCGCAACGAGGTTCTTTCCTGGTTGAGCCACTTCAGGTAGTCGGGGCTGAGATCCACCTTGACGCTTTGGAGCGCCTGGGTGGCTTGCTCCGCGGTGACGCCCTTCTTGAGCCGCACCAGGGTCATCATGGGCCATTCATAAGGCTTGGCGGGATCCAGGACCGGCACCCACGGGCGATACACTCCCGCATAAAAGAAAATGGGATAGTCCTGCTTCTCGGAGAAGACTCCGACGATCCGGCAAATGCGCTCGTCGATCGTGATCGTCCGGTTCAGCACCCCGGGATCGGCGTGCAGGTGTTCCTTCCAAAACTGGGCGGTGAGGACAACGACGTCGTCTCCGCCCGGACGGTATTCCTCCGGCAGGAAGCCGCGCCCGAGCGACGGGACCAGATCCAGCATCTTGAAGGAGCCTTCCGCAATGCGCCCGACGTTGGCTGCGACCGGCTCACGATCGTAAACCACATTGCAGCTTTGGTTGGTGATCGCCGCGTACTCTGCGAATACATCCAGCTGTTTCCGGTAGGCCTCCAGTTGCGGCGCGACCTGGAAGGGGGCGAAGTCCGCCGAGTCTTTCGTCGTGAACCCGATGGCGTACACTTCCTCCGGGTGCGGATAGGCGCTGGTGGACGTCATCGTCCAGGCGCTGAAGAGCCAGACCGTTACCGTGAGAAACATGCCCAGGGCAAGGGTGAGCACCGCGGTCGTTGTGAACCCCTTGGCCCGCGCGAGGGACCGCAGGGAAAACACCAAATCCCGCCAAACGGACCTAATGATCTCGCAGCGCGAGGAGTGGATCATAGATGGCAAAAGCGAATCGACGCCCATAAGGATCGCTCTCCTCCGCAACCGCAGGTGTATCCGTAGAAAGATCGAGGAAGGCGCGCCCATCTGAGAGGTGGCAGGAGAATGCTGCGCGGGTATAATCTCGGTTCACCGCGCCAGCCCACAGAACTTGCACGCCTTGGCGGATTACGACTGTCCGCGGTGTCAGGCTGCGGAGCGAGAACGCGACGCCGACCTGCTCCAAAGAATGCGGCCATGCTTCGACGTTCAAGCCGGCCGATCCCCGACTCCACGACCAAGTGTGGCGGGCGCTTTGTTGAATGTCATACCAGTTGGCGTCGTGGGCCGAGAGTTGCCCGAACCCGGCGGCGCGAATGGCCGCCATATCCCAAGGGGGATCGGAAGGAAAGAACAGGCTGGAAAACCCGGCGGCCACGGCCAGGTTTCCGGCCAGCAGCCAAGCCGGTGATACGCGGCAGCGGCGGGCGACGACATTGAAAGCCAGGGTGAGCGGCAGCAACAGGCGGGTTGCTCCGGCGGCGGCGCCCCGCCACATGGTGTCATCCAGAAGACACATCAGGCCGGCATACGCGATGCCGAATCGCCACCACGGCTCGTCAATGCTCCAGCGTCGGAGAAAGAATACCGCCTGCACTGTTATGCCGATGATAGCCACGAAGCCAATCCACGCCAAACCCAGGCCCCGGCCCTGAAAGATGGCAGCGAAACAATCGGCCCACTTGCCCATGAAACTGCCAAACGGCCAGGCCACATGACTGTAGAACTGTCCGAACAAACCGAGGCGCCAGTAGACCGCGGTTGTCGAGACAGTGATCAGACCGAGAACCGCCAGGACGCGCAGGAGATTTGATCGCGAAAGCCAGGGGGGCGTTGCCACGGCGGGCAGCGCAAGCAGCGTGGCGTTGCGGCCGATGACTGCGACCCCCAGCAGGCAAGTGGACCAGCCATGACGCCGGCGCTCGAGGGCCAGCATCGCCCCGGCAAGCAAGGCCAGTGTGATGAGGTCGGTTAAGGCGAATCGGATGCTTGCGATTGCGCCGGCGGAAAACAAAACACCGCCGCGCGCCAGCCAAGCGCGCCAATCATTCCCTGGAATTAGCTGCCATAACAGAATGGCAAGCGCCAGCCAGGCGATTAGATTGCAAAGCAAATAGGCGCGCCGGATCGGCGGCGACTGGTCAATCGGCAGGCGCCAAACAGGGGTTGGAATTTCCTGAATCCGACTGGGAGTCACCGCGAGGGGGGCAGCAGCTTCGTCCGGTTCGTATCGCCAGATCTCCGGTTCAGATCCGCCGGTGGCGATCAGAGTCCACCGTCCTGGCATACGCTCGTGCAATGCGGTCTCGGTTTCGAACTGATAGAGGGCCGCATACAACGGACGGCGCCCGTCGCGCAACGCAGCGAGTATGCCGGGGCGATTCTCCGCGTCACAGGAATCCCACCGAAGGAAGGTGAAGTCTGTGTAATAATACAAGGTGCCGCTCATCTGCATGGACAGAATCACCGCGTTGTCGGGCAGATTGGCATTAAGCCATGCCGCGGCTATTTGGTAGACTTTGTTGTCGCGGCCAATGTCGAAGGACGGCAGTCGCTTATTCCACAAGGCGGAGTTTGCGATGATGGCAATCAAGGCGATGGCGAACACTCGGTTCTGCACAAGGGGCCATCGGCGACCGACGCCGGCTTGCCTGGCGACCAAGAGGCCGCCAACCACGAGCGGAGGGAGTGCGGGCAGCAGAAACCGTAGATACCACCAAGTCTCATGGGTGCAAACATAGGCGGAATAGAAGGCAGCGAAAACAAGTGCCCATGTCCCCAAAAGTGCTGCCTTCCGCGGTTCCGTGCGCGCGAGCCACGGCAGGCCGCCAGCCAGCAGTACCACGGGGGTGAATAGCGCCGGCAGCCAGAGAGCATAATGCCACCAAGTGACGCCAACCCATTCCGGGCCGAACGATGACGTAAAATTGCCATAGCCCGTCGTGAAGAGGCGGCCATAAAGTGAGTGACTGTGGAAGCAGAAGAAGATTGCACCTGGCAAACCGCCGACCGTCAGCAGAATCCAGCGGCGCGGTGACAAGCCGAGCGCCACCGCGATCGGCGCGAAGATGAGCACATTGGTGGGCCGGATGAGAACCGCGCCAGCCGCCGCAGCACCAGCGACCAGTGCCCACTGGGCACGCTCCCGGCTGTGCCACGCGGCCAGGACGGCGCCCAGCGTCCACACGAGCGCCGGCAGGTCGCTCATCATCTGGATGGAATAGTTAATGTAGAGCGGACTTGCGGCAAGAATGACCGCCCCAAGCACGGAACCGCGGGGAGACAGCCCCATCGTGCGACCGAGTGAATAGACCAACAGCAAGCCCAGCAAAGAGTGGACGCACAGCACAACATCACCGGCGCGTTCCCAACCCACAAACTGAGCCGCCGTCGCAACCATGAGCGGCACTCCGGACGGGTAGGTCGGCACCATCCCGTTCCCATCGATCGACGGCACGAAACCGAGAGGAACGAAAAGCGTGCTATGTTGTCCGTCAGGCGTCAGGCCGGACAGCACGCGGGGCCTCGGATGCAGGTTTCCGCTGGCAAGCAGCCTGGCGTGGTTCATGTAGCCAGAGGCATCTGAGCCGGCCGCATAGGTTCCAATATGCAGTACGATCATTACCGCATAGGCAGTCAGCGCCAGCATCGCCAGCATGACGCCGAAGCGCCGATCAGACGTAATCCGCGCGATGAGGCGTGCGATGACAACGGTCATGTGCGGATATTGGCAACCCGAACCTGACTGCACGGCAATTCCAAAACGGACCCGTCGCTGATGCTGACGGTCGTCTGGTTCCTCACTCGTAAACAACGATGATGTTGGCGAGAATAGTCTATCACTCTGTTCGCCACTTCGCCACTCGCTACCCGATGCTCGCCACTTTGGTTCCGGCTTCGCCGAGTCGTTGGGAATGCCTTTCTTTCTCCCACCCCTTTTCCGCTGTTCGCATCGCCATCACCGCGCCCGTTGTTCGACTTTTACCTTGCAAGACAGATTAAACCGGTTCAACCTGTCTTCATGAAGAGGATCGAGGTCAGCGACGAGGTCTATGAAACACTTAAAAACCTGACCACGGGTTTCCATCAAAGTCCGAACGATGTGCTGGCGACGCTCCTCAACATCGGCCTTGCACCGGACGCTGCCGACGAACCCTTGATCGCATATCTCCTGAGCACGGAATTCCGAACCAGGTTCACCGACGCGGACAAGTACCTCTCCATTCTCGGCTGGCTCGCCGCCAGACACGCGCCCGAATTCAACGAATTCATTTTCTCACTATCCGGCAGCGCCAGCGGTCGCCGGTATCTGGGTTTGTCGCGCGAGGCGATCGTCGAACAATGCCAGCACAACCAGGCGCGGCAGATACCCGACACCCATTTTTGGGCCATCATGAACATCGACACCGCGACCAAGCGGCGGTTTCTGACCCGCGTGCTGGAGTTCATCGGCTATCGCGACGAGGTCATCGAATTCGTCTGCGGCGCCATCGGGATGCGCCGCACCGCGGTGCGCGCCCCGCTCACCTCATCCGCCCGAAAAACCAGCCAGCCACACCAATCATAACGAGGTTTGGAACCCACGCGGCGGCCTCCGGAGTCAACAGGCCGCGCCCGCCAAGCGCATTCGCCAGGCAGGAAAGCAGATAGTAAGCGAAGAAGAGCCCGATTGACTTGGACACCCCGACCACCGGGCTGACGCGCACGCCGGATACCGCGAACGGAATGGCGATTCCGATTACGATCAGGCAGCCCAGCGTGTCCGCAATCAGACCGTAGTAACGCAAGGCGTATTTGGTCACCTTCGGGCTTCCATCTGAAATCAGATAGTCAATGAGCTCGCGCAGTTCGCGGAAGGACAGATCGCCGGGGTTGCGGTCGATGAGCAGCATCAATTGGGGATTCTCGTGGAAGTTCGGAAACGACCGTTCCGCGAAGGTTGTGGGTCGCACGGTCTCGCCGGTCTCAACGTCGAATTCAATCTGGCTGCCATCACGAAAGGTCCAGCTGCGCGTGGCCGGATGATATTCCCCCTCCTTCGCCAGGTAGCGGACGACCTCACGCCTCCGGGAGTCGAGAATCGAAACAGTCACGCCGTAGGCCCGGCCGGTGAACCGGCTGTATCGGTTGATGAACCAGAGTCGTCCTTCCGGGCGATTGTCAAAAGTGACGCTTTTCACCAAGCCGACACTCTCCGCGCCCGCGGTTTGCGCCTCGTGGCGAAACCGGATGCGGTCGTCGATTCGCCGCGATTCCTCGACCGACCACGACACCAACCGCGAATTACACACCCAGATCAAACCGCAGCAGAGCAGGCCGATGGCCCAAATCCCGTAGGTCAGCCGAAAGAGACTCATTCCGGCCGCCCGCATGGCGACGAATTCGTTGTTCCGATGGAACTGTCCAAGGCAGTAGAGCAGCGACACCAAGACGTCGAGCGGCAGGATCTCCGTCAGGAAGCTCGGCAGGCGCACGGCATAGAGGACCGCAATGTCGGCCGCCCCCGCGCCATGATCGAGCAGATCGCTGAAACTGTCGTACATCTCCTGCAAGAGCAGCACGCCCAGCGTCGCCGCGAGCACCAGCGCAAGCGTGTTGAGCCATTCGCGGAGAATGTAGCGATCGATGATGGTCACATTTCTGGTTCGGGCGTGGATTGCCTAATGAATTGAACGCGTTGATTGCGAGCTCGATCTCCTGGCGAGGCGCTCCCTCCAAAGCAGCCCCGAGGACACAAATGCTAGCGTAAGACTACGCAGCAGGCTGCGCCGCAGGGCGGCGGCGCCTGTTGCGCCCGCACCAAAACACCCGCAGGAGATGTCGAGATTGCGGATCCATGCCGACGCGAGGGCGCCGGTAAACACCAGACAAAGGGCAAAGATCACCCACAATGACCCCAGTCGCATGCGTCGCCAGAACAGCCCGAGGCCGCAAACGATCTCGAGCCACGGCAAATACAAAGCCACGAGTACGGCCAAGGGATACGGCAGCAGCCGGTAGGCGTCGATCGCCGCAGCAAACGCCGCCGGATCGAGCGCCTTCGTTGCCCCGGCGTACACAAAGACCGCGCCGAGGAGGATCCGGGCGGCCAGCGTGACCATCGTAGACAGATTTCTGCCTCGATCCATGCCGTCATTTCACCGCGACGTAGACCAGGTAAGGCCGCGGCCGGCCTCCCACGATCATGTTCAGCTGCAGCGAAGCTTCGTCGCCCTGCCGTGTATCCGCCGGCTTGACGGTCAGGAGGTATCCGCCAGCCTGCCGGGGCAGGAGCCTCGCCTGAAACCGGGGATTCGCGCATTCCAATTTGTCAACCGTGGCGGCCTTTGGGTCGAACGATCGAGATGTCCACCGTCTTCTCGTCCGGAGAATCTCCCACCCTCCAGAACAGGAACCGGGGAGTAATCGTCACCCATTCCGGGATGTCGATCGTCATGGTCAGGTCCGTGAATCTTCCCGACGGATCATCGGTGGTCACGGCGAGGGTCCGATGGACCCGGCCGACGAAGCCGGTCAGGGAAAGGTCAACCCGGATCTCGCCGGACTCCCCGGGGGCATGGACCGCCTTGTCCGGCTCGGCCGCCATGCAGCTGCAACTCGGATCAAGCGCCAGAATCCGAAACCGGCCCGGCACCCACATTGCGGAAGGCGAACACGGCTCTCATTGAGTCCTCACCCGGCCCGGCGACCAGTTGCACGTCAGTGCGTTGCCACTGCAACGCCGCCTCCAGGACCGGTCGGAAGGCAAACAGCGCCAGAACACAAACCAGGAATCTCATGTCGCGATGGAATCTGCGCCATCCGCATCCCAACGCCAGCGCGAATTGGAGGAACCCGAGCGCGCGCCAGTCCACCCGCCGCCCTGACGCCAACTTAATCCTTGCGTTGGCCAGCGCGAAACCTCTTATTTCGCGGCTTCCATTTATGAAAGCCACCATCAAGACCCAGGGCCAGCAGTTCTCCGTGTCCGAGGGGGACGTCCTGATCGTCAACCGCTATCCGCAGACGGAAGCGGGGGCGTCGATCGAAATCAAGGAGGTTCTCACCACGGGTGAAGGCGACTCGTTCAAGGTCGGGGCACCCTTTTTGCCTGATGCCAGCGTCACCGCGAAAGTGCTTGAGAACAAGCGCGGCAAGAAGGTCATCGTTTTCAAGAAAAAGAAGCGCAAGGGTTATGAGAAGAAGCGCGGGCACCGGCAGGAACTGTCGGTGATCAAGATCGAGTCCATCAGAGCCTAAGGAGAATCTCGCCATGGCACATAAGAAAGGCCAGTCCACCGCATCCAATGGGCGCTCGAGCCATTCGAAGCGACTCGGCATCAAGAAATTCGGGAATCAGTCCGTCATCGCCGGCAACATCATCGTCCGCCAGCGCGGCACGAAGATTCATCCCGGCAAGAACATCGGAATGGGGCGCGACTTCACCCTGTTTGCCCTCAAGGGCGGCGTGGTAAAATTCGACAAGGCCCGCCGCATGGTCAGCATCGACACGCTCGGCGTTTGATCCTATCGCGCTGGATCGCCGTAGATCACCCCGCGGCCATGGACCGCGAGATAGACCCGCCCGAAAATGCGGGGATCGCCGGTGAGATGAATGATCAGGGCGAATTGATGCCGGTCATCCGCTATCTCAATCCAGGTGGTCCCGCCGTCGATTGAGCGGAAGACTCCCGGCCGGCCCTGAACCGAGCCCGCCAGGAAAATCGTCGGATAGGCGGCTGCAGGTGCGGCCTTGCCAAAACCCAGCGCATAGGCCTCCTGCACCGAGCCAAGCCGGACGAACGTGGCTCCGGAATCGGTGGAATGAAACAGTGTCTTGGCCACGGGCAGCCACAGATCACCTTCCACTCCCGGGACGGCCTGGAGGTCGCCCGGAGCGGGAAAGAAGAACCCCTCCTCGGTCGGCAGACCGTTGGCAGCCGGGGCAAAACTGCCCCCGCCGTCCGTGCTCACAAAGACCGTGCCGCTGCGGGTGTCGAAGCCATAGAACTTCGCCGGATTCACCCGGTCGGCGACGACCCGCAAGGCCGGGACGGTGCCGGCGCAAGCCGTCCACGTCTTGCCCCAGTCGCGCGTGGCGTAAGGCGAGCCCCCGCGGGGAGTCCAAACCACCACTGTACCATCGGCTGACACCGCGAGATGACCCGCGCCGCCGGCAAACCTGAGGTTGGCGCTCTCCGGTGGCAGCGGCGGCTCGGAAGCAAAGGACTGCCAGGTGGTTCCTCCGTCGCCCGAGTAGGCCGCCCGCACCGTCCCCGCAGCATTCCCGCGAACCGTTCCGGACCGGACGATGATCGCCGGCACCCGCGCAGCGCAGTCAATGCTTTCGGTGTTGGTGAAGTGGGGATTGGCAAACGTCCCCTGGGGAGGAGGGACATCCAGGTCGTCATGCCGGAATCCGTCGATGTCGCCGAGCCCGCTGAGCAGATGAGCGCCTTCCGGCGGGCTGACAATCCCGAGCGGCACGGTCTCCTCCACCCCGCGGTTCTCGAACGTCCACCGCGTGGCCTGCCCGCGGTCAACTCCGGTGGCGTTGTCAGTCGCCCAGATCCCGTAGCCCGTGGTGAACATCAGGTGGTCGGAGTTGAACGGATCGATTTCGATGTCTCCCATCCAATGCACGTGAAACGTTTCGGTGTACGGCGCCGCCGAATGATCCCATTCCGACCCGGCGAGAACCGGGACCCAGCTCCGCCCTCCGTTCGTGCTGCGGTAGATCTCATTCCGGCCGTAGAACGTGCTGGCGATCACCGTCCCGGGGTGCTGCCCGTCAACCGACACCGCGCCGTACCCGAATTTCTCGCCGGTCGGACCGGGCTTCACGGGAGTGATGTCCGTCCAGGCGCCAGCCTTTGCGTCGAACTTCCAGACCGCCCCGTCGGTCATGACGTTTGGACCCGGCTCCCGGCCATAGCTGACATAGAGAATGCCTTCCGGACCGAGGACCAGATGATTGGGGCGGAGTCCGACCGGTTGCCCCGCGACCGCCGACCACGTCGTGCCCGCGTCGGTGGACCGATACACTGCCGGGTCGTTGGTGGAAACGGCCGCGTAGATCGCCGGGGTCGGCTGCCCGCGGCCACCGCTGCGCGGAGCGAAGGCCAGCGAAACAATCCCGATCGACTGCACGGGGAAATTGAACCGCGCCCCCATCGGCGGGCGCGGCGTGTTGTCATCGGCCCCCGCGACGGGGGGAAAGCCCGCCACCCGGCTCCAGGTGGCGCCGAAATCACCGCTGCGCCACAAGCCGTCGCGACGTGTCCCCATAAACAGGATACGGTGATCGTTGGGATCCACGGCCAGCCGTTCGCCGTTCCCGCGGCCCGCCTCGTTGCCTCCCAGCTTGAACGGCAGCGGGGTCCGCTCCCACGTGCGGCCGAAATCGGCGGAGCGCAGAACCTCACCGTTGCCGGCCCGCGGGTTGGTATAGGTGCCGGCCGCCAGGTACACGCGGTTGGGCTCGACCGGATCCGTGGCCAGGCTCTCGATGCCCATCAGGTTTCCGTCCGCCCGCGTCAGCCAGTCGAGCAACGGCACCCAGCTCCGTGTTGGGCCGTCCCACCGGTAGGCCCCGCCGATGTCGGTCCGCAAATAGACCAGGCCGGGCTGGCTCCGGCTGAAGATGATCGCGGTGACATACCCTCCGCCAAGGATGGCGACGTTCTTCCAGACATAGGATTCCGCTGGCACAGCCGGCCCGGGCGAGGCCGCCAGTCCCGGCGATGCCGCGCTGGTCAGCAGCAGCGCGGCGGCAGCCCATGCTCCGGCGGCGGTCGGAAAGGAATAGGATGCGCGCATCCATCCGAATAAAACCCGGCGAGGCAGGACTACAAGCGCTACGTTGCTCCGGCGCGCACAAGGGTGCCTGCGAGTGGACAAACCCGGGAGCTGCGAGTGCAGGCGAGCGGAATGCCTGTCCACTCGCCCGTTCGACAAGCCCCTCGACAGGCTCGGGGCCTTGAGCTTGTCGAAACGGCTCAGGGCCCCGAGCCTGTCGAGGGGCTCACGCTCGCGGCTACGGTGGCGTCCCCGGCCGCAAATCAACCCAGATCGCTCCGGCCGGCCGGGCACGGTCCGGTCATTTCGCAACCGGATAACTGCCCAGCCATTTGACCATCGGGCAGAACCGGTTGAGCTGCCGGATCGCCTCCTGCATGGCCGGGTCGTCGTAATGACCAGTCACGTCGATGAAGAAGAAATAGTCCCAGGGACGCTTTTTGCTCGGCCGCGACTCGATCTTCGAGAGATTGATGCCGCGCTTGGCCAGCGGCAGCAGCATCTTGAGCAACGAGCCGGGATGCGCGGCCGCGGAATCTCCGAGGGAGATCAGGAAACTGGTCATGTCCCGCCCGCCCCCGGCGGAACCGGACGCCTGCTTGCCCACGACGAAGAACCGCGTCGTGTTGTCCCGTTTGTCCTGGATGTTCCCCGCCACCACCGGCATCCCGTAATACTCGGCCGCGATCGGGCTGGCCACGGCGGCCACGCGCGGCGTCTTCTGCGCAATCTGCACCGCGCTGGAGGTGCTGGCCGAGGCGATGATCTGGGCATGCGGCAGATGCCGCTGCAGCCACATTCGGCACTGGGCCAGGGCCTGGTCCTTGGAGTAAACCTTCTCGATCTTTTCCAGCGGCGACTTGGAAATCAGCGCATGGGTGATCTCGATATAGATCTGGGCGACCACCTTGAGATCGGAATCGACAAACTGGTCCAGCGCGTCGCGCACCGAGCCCTCGGTGGAGTTCTCAATCGGGATCACGCCATAGTCGGCCTCGCCTTTCTCCACCGCCGTGAAAATGTCGGCGATGGTGGCCATGCCGTGGTAGTCGACGCTGGCGCCGAACTTCTTGATCGCCGCCTGGTGGGTGTTCGTCGCCTCCGGTCCCAAATAGGCGATGAACAGTGGTTTTTCGAGCGCGATGGCGGCCGACATCACCTCGCGATAGATCGCCCGCAACGCCGCATCCTTCATCGGACCCCGGTTCTGGCCGCACACCTTGCGCAGGACCCGGTCCTCGCGCTCGGCCACGTAGATCCGGCCATCCTTGCTGCGCTTGAGCCGGCCGATGTCCGCCGCCAGCGCGAGACGCTGGTTGAGCAGCGCCACCAAACGGGTGTCGAGCCGGTCGATCTTCTGACGGAGGGAGTCGATGTCCATGGCGCCTTACGTTGAGTTGTTCTCGTCGGTCGCGGTCCCAGCTGCGGTCTCGGAACCGGCCGGCGGCGGCACCCCGTGGACGGAGGTTGGCCGGGCTGCGGCCTTCACGAGGTTCGCGCGGGGGGCGTCATCGAGCGAAAGCTGCTCCCCTCCCTCCTCCGCCAGGCCCATCTCCCGGTCGGAAAGTCGGTGCCCTCCCATCGCGGTCTGCAACCACTGGTCGATCTGCCGGTGCGACAGGACGTCGGAGGCCGGCAGTTCGTCCAAGGACTTCGCGCCGACAAACTCCAGAAAGGCCTCGGTCGTTCCATACTGGATCGGCCGGCCGGGGAGATCCGCGCGCCCGACGATGTAGATCAGTTCCCGTTCCAGCAACCGGTTGATCCCGGCCTCCGCCGACACGCCGCGGATATGTTCGATCTCCGCCCGGGTTACCGGCTGGCGATAGGCGATGACGGCCAGCGTTTCGAGGGCCGACTGGCTCAGCTTGACCGGCGGGGGTTCGTTCCGCAAGGCCCGGACCCAGCGCGCCAGCCGCGGCGCGGTCACGAGGCGGTATCCCTGGGCGGTCTCCACCAGCAAGAAAACGTCGTCCGCCGCGCGCAATTCCAGCGAGATTTCGTCCATGGTCTCGCGGATCTGGGCCGCGGTCACGAGCGCCGGGACATCCTGGTACAGCTCCTCATCCACCGGCGGATCGAGCAGAATCTCCACCGGCGGCTCGGCCGGAACCGCCGCCGGCCCCGGGCCGGCTGGGGCGCTGGAATCCAGCTTCGCGCCGCCGGGAGCCGCTCCGGGTGACAACGGGTCCTGTTCGTGAAAACGGGTGAAGGTGTCCTGGATTTCCTTGATCGACAGCGGTTGGCTGGTGGAGAACAGCAACGCCTTCAGGACTCGCTTGAGGTTGAACGCCATGCCCGGTGGAGAAGTCCAATTTGTCTGCGGCCAAGCCGCTTCCGAAGCAACCACGAAAACAGGCTGGCCCGGATGCCTGGGCGCATCTGCCGATTGACGGTGAAGCAACAAGCTCGGCGATTCTGTAGCGGAGCCGCGTCCGGCTCCGGCGGCGCGAAACGCCTGCCATGCCGTAGCCTTGCGCGAAGGCTGGCCGCGCCGCTACCGTCAATTGGGAGATGCGCCCCCGGATGCCGCGCCCGGCACGCAGCCGCGAGCCACCGCGTATTCGATCTGCGCCTTTGCCGGTACCGGCGACCCGAGCCACCGGACGAGCAGCGGTTTCAGAAGCGGTGTGGCCGCGAGCGTGAGCCCCTCGACAGGCTCGGGGCCCTGAGCCGTTTCGACAAGCTCAAGGCCCCGAGCCTGTCGAGGGGCTTGTCGAACGGGCGAGTGGACGTCCCTTCCGCTCGCTCACGCTCGCAGCTACGTTCGCGCTCCCGGCGACAGTTCCAGCCAAACCCCGTTAATCCTTCAGCTCGGCGACGACCAGAACCTCGGTGGTGGAGTTGCGGGGCAGCCCCGCCACCGCCACCGCGGCGCGGGCGTGGCGCCCGGCCTCGCCAAAGACCTGCACAAACAGGTCGGAGGCCCCGTTGACGACGGCCGGGCTGTCCGCAAAGCCGCTGACCGCATTCACGAAGCCGCTGACAAAGACGATCCGTTGGACCGCATCGAGGCTGCCGGTCGCGGCCCGGATGTTGGCCAGCGTATTGAGCGCACAGATACGGGCGGACTCGTAGCCCGCCGCCACGGTCTGCTCGCGCCCCACCTGCCCCGTGTGCGTCATGGCGCCGTCCAGCATGGCGATGGTGCCGGCGCAATAGAGGAGATTGCCGGAGCGCACCGTCGGCACGTAGCTGCCGGCCGCCGCCGGCGCCGGGGGCAGCCGGACACCGAGTTCCACCAGTCTGGCATCAATGCTCACGCCAGCAGCCTACGCCAGGCGGCAGCCGGAATTCAAGCGCGGGGGCGGCGCCGGTCGTAACGGATGTGTCAATCAAGACGGCCCGGAAACGTCGCTGGCCGTCATGTCGGTCGACCGGAACAACGGACCCACCCGGCCGCCCCTGCGAAAAAAGGCCAACGAACCTGCAGCCAGGCCTGCTCGGAGCTTGCCTGTGCCTGGTGGTGCACGTATCCCTCGCGCCGTGCTTCGAGGAACCACCGCCCTCCTCCTCCTTCTGCTGGCCGGCAGCCGGGCCGCCGCCCAGATAACCCCGGCGTTTCCGGTGGCCAATGCCGACCACACGTCGTACGACCTCAACACCGGGATCGCGGTGCTCCAGGGTCATGCGCGCGTCGAATACGGCACCGCCCTGCTGCTTGCCGACCGGATCCTCTTTGACCGCGGCACCGGTCAAATCACGGCCGTCGGCAATTTTACGGTTACGTCTGAGGGACGGCGATTGCTGGCGCAGGGCGGCACCTACAACCTGGGAACCGGCGAATTCACTCTGGCCGGGGTGCTGGCCGGCGAACCGCCCTTCTTCCTCACCGCGGCCAGCGCCGCCGGGACCAAGGACCGGATGACGCTCACCGACGCGCTGGTGACCTACAACGGCCCGGGCGATCTCGCGCCCACACTTTCGGCCGCTCAGCTCGTTTATGTGCCCGGCCAGAAGATCACCGGGGTCGACGGCCACCTCGGCCTGGGGGATTATCAGTTCATTCCGGTGTTCAAGTTCGACGATCCGCTCGATGCGGCGGTGCTGCCCCTGATCACGGGCCAGGCCGGCTACAGCCACACCCTCGGCGCCTTCATCGACCTGGGCATCCGGGTTCCTGTCTGGCCGGGGATCAATCTCGGCGCCCAGCTGGGAGAGTTCACGGCGCGCGGCCCGATGGCCGGACCGACGGGATCCTACCACTACCTGGCGAACGGCGATGACCTCACCGGCAGCTTCACGTCGGGCTTCATCCACGATCACGGCGACACCGGCACGGACATTCTCGGCCGGAAGGTGCCGGCCGGCCGCGGCTATTTCGACTGGACGCACCAGCAGACGATCGACGGCCACCTGACGATTGACGCCGACCTCAACTGGTGGAGCGATTCGGCGATCCTGCGCGACTTCCATGCCAACCAGTTCTACCGGGTGCAGGAGCCGGATTCCTTTCTTGAGGCCACCGATGCGGGCAAGGACAGTTACCTCGGCGTGTTCACCCGGCTGGCGCCCAACAATTTCGAGCTGGTGCAGCAACGCCTGCCGGAAATCCGGTTCGACCTGGTACCGACCGCGGTGGGCGCCGGATTCTACGAACGGTTCAGCGACAGCTATGCCGTGCTTCAGCAGGATCCGCTGCTTGGCGGTCCGACGCTCCGGAGCCACCGGCTCGACACATTTTACTCGGTCAACCGGCCGTTCACGCCGTCCGAGTGGCTGAGCATCACCCCGGTCGCGGGCGGCCGCCTGACCTACTACGCCGACGCGCTGGGAGGCCGGAATGATTACACCCGGTGGCTCGGCGAGGTCGGTTTCGACGCCGCACTGCGGGCCAGCGGGTTGTTCGAGTTTCAAAGCCCGCTCTGGGGCATCGACGGCCTGCGGCACCTGGTCACACCCCGGATTTCCTACCGCTACATTCCGGAGATCGACAAGGGGCAGGCCTACATCCCGCCGATTGACGAGCAGGTGTTCGCAACCGAGCTGCAGCCGCTGGAACTCGGCGCGATGCGCAACGTCGATGATCTGCATGGCGCCAACGTCCTGCGCCTGGGCCTCGCCAACATTCTGCAGACCCGCGAGGCAGGATACGGGTCGCGGGACCTGGTCTCCGTCGATCTGGCCACCGACCTGAATTTCTCGACCGGGCCGCGACAGCACCACTGGTCGGACGTCTACACCGACCTGTCGCTCACCCCGGCGCCGTGGCTCCGCTTCACCATGTTCGAACATCTGTCCGCGCGCACCTTCGGTCTGCATGAGTTGAACTCCCGCCTGGACCTCATCGACCAGGACTGGTGGACCGTGCAGCTGGGCACCGCCTATTTGCAGCACCAGATCGAACAATACTTTATCGAATACGACCGCCGCTTCACCGAGATCTGGAAGGGAGTCGTCCGGGTGCGCTACGACGCCCTGGCCGAGCGCTGGAACGAGCTGACCTTCGGGGTCCGCCAGAATCTCCGCAACACCTGGAGCGTGCGCTACGCGGTGTCCTGGAATCATGGCCAGCAACGCGAAGCCTCGTTCGGCCTGAACGTGACGGTCGATCTGGTTCGTTTTTGACCTCCGCCTCCATCGCCCGCAACCAGCAGCAGACCTTCCTGTGCCTGTGGCAGCGCCTGCAGCCACGGGTGCGGGCCGACCGGAACCTCCCGTCGCGCCTGCAGGAAGCCCTGCGCCAGCGGGCCTTCGGCTCCCGCGACCGCCGCTTGTATCGGGAACTTCTCTACACGGCGGTGCGCTACCTGCCGTGGATCGAGGAGCTCGCGGCCCGCTCCGGGGCGGACGCGGTCCGCGCCGTCGCCTGGCTGGCGGCGCCCACGCCGGCGACGCAGCCCTTTCGCGCGGCCGTCATCCCGGACTGGCCGGAACCGCCGGCCCTCATCTCCGGGCGGGCGCAACACCTGGGCGTGACCCGGGAACTTCTGCCGGAATGGTTTCGCGCCCACTGTCCGGCTGCCTTCGCCTCGCCGACGGTCGAACTCCTGCACACCCGCGCGCCGCTCTGGATCCGGCTGCAGTCGCCGAAATCCGCCGCCGTCGCCGCTGAGCTCGCGGCCCGGGGCTGGGCGGTGCGGTGGGCCTCCATCCTGCCGACGGCCGGCGAAGTCACGGCCGAGGCCGACGTCGCCTCAACCCGCGCCTACCGTGAGGGCTGGTTTGAGATCCAGGACCTGGGTTCCCAGCTGGTCCTGGCCAGCGCTGCAATCGCACCCGGCGACCGCTGGCTTGATGCCTGCGCCGGCGCCGGCGGAAAGACCCTTCACCTCGCCGGCCTCCTGGGACCGGAAGGCCACGTTGACGCGTTTGACGTGCGGCCGGAGGCGCTGGCGGAGCTTCGGGCGCGCGCCCGGCGGGGCGGTTTTGCCAACATCCGCGTGCTGGACCGGATTCCGGACGGGGTGGTTTACGACGGGGTGCTGGTGGACGCGCCCTGCAGTGGCAGCGGCACCTGGCGGCGCGCGCCTCATCTCAAATGGTGCACGACCGCTGCCAGCATCGCCGTGCATGCGGCCAGCCAGGAGCGGCTGCTCGCCCAGTTCTCGCGCCACGTGCGCCCCGGCGGCCGGCTCGTCTACGCCACCTGTTCCCTGAGCCGCCGGGAAAACCAGGAGGTCGTCAACGCCTTCCGCGGCCGCCACCCGGACTTTGTTGCCACCCCCCCCGCGCAATCCTTTGGCTGCCCGCTGGACGAATCCGGCCTGGCCATTCTGCCGGCCATCCACAACTCCGACGGCTTCTTTGTCAGCGGGCTGGAGCGGCGCTGATTTTTCCGTTGCGGCGCGTCGGCGGTCTTCAACGATGGCGCCGTGGCTCCCGACGCCGATTACCGCATCAAGCTCCAGGCCTTCGAAGGTCCGCTCGACCTGCTGCTGTTCCTGATCCGGAAGAACGAACTGGACATCTACGACATCCCGATCGAGCAGGTCACGCGCCAGTATCTCGAGACGATTTTTGCCATGCAAGAACTCGATCTGGAGCTGGCGGGCGACTTCTTCGTGATGGCGGCGACGCTGATGGAGATCAAGAGCCGCATGCTCCTGCCGCGGGATCTCCAGGTGGTGGATCCAAACGCCGCCGACGAGGAGGAGATGGATCCGCGCTGGGAACTGGTCCACCAGTTGATCCAGTATCGGAAGTTCAAGGAGGCGGCCAACCGGCTGGGCGAACTCGCCATGGAGCGGCAGGACATGATCGCCCGGTATGTCTCGGTGCTCTCGTCGCGGGGCGACCGTCCGCTCCAGCACGGTGACCGGATTGAGCTCTGGAATGTGTTCAATGTGGTGTTGCGACGACTGGCTGAAAAGCTGGTGGTCGGAGAGATCCACGATGAGCAGGTTACCGTGGCCGACCAGATGGAGATGCTGCTGGCCCGCCTGCAGACCCAGCCGCGGTTTGCGTTCTCGCAGCTCTTCCCCAACGCGGTCAGTTTGCGAACGGTGGTGGCCACCTTCCTGGCGGTCCTCGAACTTACAAGACTGAAGCGGCTGCGGGTTCGCCAGGACGAGGCGTTTGCCGACATTTTTTGCGAGGCGGTGACGGAGAACGGACTTGAATCACCCGCGACACCAACCACTGTGGCGACGTGAAATCGGTGCGAAGAGGGAAACGACAGCCCAAGTTTGCCGCGTTGTTCGGCGTGGGGCTGGACAACCGGGACGGCCACAAACGCGTCACCACGGGCGAGAAGTTCGTCATCGTCGGCGGTTCGGAGGAAACGCACGAACGCATGACCGAGACCGTCGTGAAGACCTTCGAAGAGCTCAAACAGCGCGGCCAACCGCTTGAAACGGTCGGAAGGACGGAACTGTCCGAGATCATCGACCGTTCGACTCCGCGCTAAACCGGCGCCTTTCTTGACTCTCCACCGGTCTCGCAAACAGTAATCACCATGTCCGACAGAATCTCCCATCTCACCAGCGCCACGTTCAAGGACGCGATCGCCGCGGCGCCCACTCCGGTCCTCGTCGATTTTTGGGCCCCCTGGTGCGGCCCGTGCAAGATGATCGCGCCCATCCTGGAGGAGCTGGCGGCGGAACTCGATGGCAAGCTCGCCGTCCGGAAGGTGAATGTTGACGACAGCCGGGACATCGCCGTCCAGTTTGGCATCCGGGCGATTCCCACCCTGCTGCTCTTCAAGGGCGGACAGGTGGCCGACCAGTACGTGGGCATGATGGACAAGGCCACGCTGAAGACGAAGCTGGCGGCAAAGCTGTAGCCCGGATCCTTCACAGCTCCCTCCGCGCCAAGACCGTAGTCAGTTCACGGCACGAGCCTGCCGGCCCAGCATCGGCGCGATCCGGGCTTGGCCGTCTCCATGCAATTTGTAGGAGCGAGCTTGCTCGCGATGCAGAGGACGAAATCGCCTGCAAGCAGGCTCCTACATCGGTCACCGAACGGCATTCTTGTTCGCGTGCGAGAACGGTGCATTTTGAATAGACACGGCTTAGCCCGCCGCGATTGCGCCGGACAGCAGGAGGGCGTAGGCTGCCAGATATCCACTGCTCTGTGCGAGAAGGCTGATGTGCTCCGCCGGGGTCGATGCCCGGCGGAGCCGCCGGGCCAGCACGAACCAGCACGCGCCGGCCACGGCCGCCTCGACCGCGGCGACCTCGATCCGGACCAGGCCGAGCCCGGCCAGCAGCAGCGGGGTCGCCGCAGCGAACGCATGCGCCGCGGAAAACTGGCCGCGGGCAAAACCCGGCCCGAAGCGGACCACGAGGGTGCGTTTTCCGGCCCGGGCGTCACCGGCGGCATCGCGATAGTTGTTGGCGACCAGAATATTGGTGGCCAGGCCTCCGACCGCGGCGCCGGCCAGCAGGACTGCCCCGGTGATCCGTCCGGCCTGAACATAATAGGTGGCGCCCACCGCGACCAAACCGAAGAACCCAAAGACAAAGACATCGCCAAGCCCGTGATAGCCGAGCGGATACGGCCCGCCGGTGTAGGCGATCGCGCTGGCAATGCACGCGGCGCCGACCAGCACCAGCCACCAGCCGCCCCAGAAAATGAGCGCAAGGCCCGCGACGAAGGCCAGGCCAAAAACCAGCCACATCGCCCGCCGCATCGTCGCCGGACGGACCAGACCCGACGCGACCGCGCGCACCGGACCCACCCGTTCGCGCGTATCCGCACCGTGAACGAAATCGTAGTAGTCGTTGGCAAAATTCGCGCCGATCTGCACGAGCAGCGCAAAGGCCAGGCACAGGGCCGACGCGGCCGGGCTGAACGCCCCGGCCCGCCAGGCCAGGGCGGAACCGACTACGACCGGCGCGACCGCCGCCGGCAGCGTCCGCGGCCGCATGGCCGCCACCCAGATCCTCCATTGATTCTCGCGAGCGGGCATGAGGTCTCAGTCTCGTTGGGAAACAGCGCGGTCCAACGGTCGCAGATCTTCCAGCCGGCCGCAATCGCGCCAGTGCGCGCCGTTGACCCGGTGCGCGAGAATGGTTTCATCCGCCTTCGCCAGCCGGAGATAAACCTCGGCGATTCCGAACTCGCCGGTCTCGCTCATCCGGCCAAAGATCGCCGGCGAGACAGCCTGGATGCCGCAGAATCCCAGCGCCTCGATCCTGCCAGCCGGCGCGCGCACGAATTCGTCACCCCGGTCCGGCGAACGGCGTCCAGCCAGCCGACCGGTGGAATCGAAGTAAAGCGGGCGGGTGGTCGGACGGGCCATGACCGCGAGACTCGCCAGCGCCGTCGAATTGCGCTGGGCAAGCAGCAAGGCCCGCAGATCAATGTCGCTGAGCACGTCAACATTATGGACGAGAAACGGACGCTGGTCGTCAAAGAACCAGGCGGCCTGTTTGAGCCCGCCGCCGGTGCCCAGGAGGACCGGCTCTTCGGAATACGCGACCTGGCGCAATCCGAAACGGCCATGCTTTTCCAGGAACGGCGGGATCTGTTCGCCAAAATGGTGCAGATTGATGATGGCCTCGGTCACGCCTGCCTCCACGAGGCGGACGACCACGTGTTCCAGCAGGGTCCGGCCCGCCACCTCCACCAGCGCCTTGGGACGAGTGTCGGTGAGCGGCCGGAGCCGGGTGCCGCGGCCGGCTGCCAGGATCATCGCCTTCATGCAGGGGAAGGATTGGTGCGGTGGGCAGGCCACCACGATAAACATCCGATGTGGCCAATCAGCTTTAAGCTTAAAGCTTTAAGCTCAAAGCGCGGATTCTCAGTCGCGTTCGTACGGTTCGTGTTATTCGTGGGAAGTCCTTTCGCCTGGTTCCAGCTACGCAATCGGCACCGGCCAACGACCGGCTTCACGGTGGTGGACCTCCACGACGACCCCGGAACGCGTCCGAAGTGCCTGGCCGAGCGACTCGGCGCAATAGACGCTCCGGTGCTGGCCGCCCGTGCAACCGAACGCCACGGAAAGGTGCGTGAAATGACGCTTCAGATAGTTTTCCAGGGTCGGCTCAAGGAGCGAGCGGACCTGCGCGAGATACTGGCCGGGCTCGTCGTGCCGCTCCAGCCAGGCGATCACCGCAGGGTCTCGGCCGCTGAGATTGAGAAAACCCGGCTCGCGGCCCGGGTTGGGCAATCCCCGGCAGTCGAAAACAAAGCCGCCGCCGTGGCCCGTGGTGTCGGCCGGATAGCCGCGCTGGTAGGAGAAGCTCTCGATGCGGACGGTCAGGCGCGGCGCCACCGGCGAAATCTCCCGCAGTCGTGTGGAAGCCACGAGGCGCTGCAAGGCGTCGCCCAGCGCGGGAAGGGCCACCGGCAGCCCGCCATCCGCCAACAGCCGCTCCAGGTTGCGGATGGCGTAGGGCACGCTCTGCAGAAAATGCGCCTTGCGCTCGAAAAAACCGCGGTAGCCGTAGGCTCCCATGGCCTGGAGGATGCGGATGAGCGAAAACCCGCGATAGTACTCCTCGAACCGGTCGCGGTCGATCGGGACCAGCGCCGACGCGGCTTCGACATACGCCGCCTTGAGCTGGTCGCGGAATTCAAAGGACAGGTCGGCCTTGGCGTCGAGCAGCAGCGACGCGAGATCGTAGGGCAGCGCCCCGCGGCGGCCCCCCTGATAATCGATGAACCACGGCTGGCCGTCGCGCACCATGATGTTTCGCGACTGAAAATCACGGTAGAGGAAGTAGTCCGCCGGAGCCTGAACCAGGAAAGCGATCAGCGTCTCGAAGTCGTTTTCGAGCCGCTGCTCATGAAACGGAACGTGGGCGAGCTTGAGGAAATAGTATTTGAAGTAATTGAGGTCCCAACTCATCGACCGCCGGTCGAACGCGCCATGCGGATGGCAGAGCCGGTAGTCCAGCCCCTGCCCCGCCTCAATCTGCATCTTCGCAAGCAGGCCGACCGACCGCGTGTAGACCGCCGCCACCGCTGGTGGAATCTCCGCTGCAGACCCCCGCTCCCGCTGCAACAGCTGGAACAACGTCGTCTCCCCGAGATCCTCTTCGAGATAGACGCCGTCGGCGAGGCTCTCGGCGTAGATCTCCGGCACCGGCAGGCCGGCCGACCGGAAGTGGCGGGAGAACCCGACAAATGCCGCGTTTTCGTCCCCGTCATGATTCTCCACCCCGATGGCAGTGCGTCCATCCCGCGCTTTCAACCGGAAGCGCATCCGGTCGGAGCCATGCGCCGGCAGCGGGCTGACGTCGGCGGGAGGGAGGCCGAAGCGGCTGGTGAAAAGCTCAGCAAGGCGGGCGTGCATGGGTTCGGGAAGACCGCCCCCCGCGGATGCAGTTGCGCACAGGAGGACGGGAAAACGACGCAATCAACGATTGGCCGCCAGGGTGAAAACTCCAGCAATTTCCAGCCGGTATCCTGGAGCAGAATAGACCGCCCCGTCGTTGAAAACGCGAATGTAGCTGCGAGCGTGAGCGAGCGGAACGTTCGTCCACGCGCCCGTTAGACAAGGCCCCGCGTGCTTTGCAGTGGACGGCTGGCCGCCGCGTGCCAGAATGGCGTCGGTGACAGCTATGCGGGTCGATGTGACGATTGGTTTGCAGCCCATGCTGCGTCCAACGCCGCCCACCCCAAACCCCAAGGCCTGACCCCTTCCGGATTGCCCCCGTTAGACAAGGCCCCGCGTGCTTTGCAGTGGACGGCTGGCCGCCGCGTGCCAGAATGGCGTCGGTGACAGCTATGCGGGTCGATGTGACGATTGGTTTGCAGCCCATGCTGCGTCCAACGCCGCCCACCCCAAACCCCAAGGCCTGACCCCTTCCGGATTGCCCCCTTGAAAACGCGAATGTAGCTGCGAGCGTGAGCGAGCGGAACGTTCGTCCACGCGCCCGTTAGACAAGGCCCCGCGTGCTTTGCAGTGGACGGCTGGCCGCCGCGTGCCAGAATGGCGTCGGTGACAGCTATGCGGGTCGATGTGACGATTGGTTTGCAGCCCATGCTGCGTCCAACGCCGCCCACCCCAAACCCCAAGGCCTGACCCCTTCCGGATTGCCCCCTTGAGTGCGAGCGCGATCGACTGGCACTGCAGCATGCTTTGCAGCGGACGGCGGGCCGCTCCGCTTCTATTCGACCGGTGCAGCCTAAAAGGTGCAGCCTAAAAGGGT
>CAWDQK010000090.1:0-26368 GCA_963804395.1 uncultured Verrucomicrobiae bacterium
GTGTTCCCCAGCGGATCAGTCTCCTTCACCAACAGGCCGCGATGATCGAAGTAGCAGTTGGTCTGGTTGCCGGTTCCGTCGGTGATGCCCACCAATCCCGGGCCTTCATAATTGAGTGTCCAATTCTCGGCGCCGCCATCGCGGCTCGTTGAAATCAACCCGCCGTTCGAAACGTAACCGAAATATCGGTGGGTACCGCCCGGATACGCGATTGCGGTGAGGGCATGCGCCAGGGTCGCGGTGGCACCGGGATCGTAGGTGTATCCGACGGTTGATCCGTCGAAATACTGGACTCCCGTCAGATGATCTCCGCTGTAGGAGAATGTCGCCGCGCGCCCCACCGGGTCGGTGACCGATCGGATGTAGCCGCCTGAATAGTGGATCGTCAGGCTCTGGCCGTTCGAATGGTTCAGGCCTGTCAGCAAAGCGCCGGTAAACAGGCAGGCGATCTGGTTGCCATTCGTGTCTGCGATGTAATCAAGCTTGCCGTCGCTGCGGAACGCCCTCACCAGCCCGTCGGTTTCGCGCAGCGAATATCCGCCGAAGCTGAGGCTGGTCAGCGTGCCGTGATCGCCGTCCTGGGCGAAATACCCTCCGCGGCTGTCGGGTTGGAAGAGCCGGCGGGACCCACCCTGCCCGACAATCGTCACGTCACCGACAGAGGACTTTTCAAAGTGATAGTCCCAATTGTGCGACCAACCGCGCCCGAAGGCACCCACCGCATACCTCTGAGAAAGCGAAACCGGGAACGACCGGGCAAACACCAGCGGAAGACCCGGAGCCGGCACACTTGTGTCAACACAGGATGCCACCGTCCGGATGGCATTTGATCCGTCCGCCTGGGCGAACGCAAAGGCCAGGAGATCGCGAAGGTCTGTCACGTTGTATCCCAACTTGTTCAGGTAGCTCGCGTTCGCGTAGAGCATCCGGACGTAATCGCCCCACGTCGTGCCGGTCTGACTCACGAAATTCTGCCAGATGCCACTCCATGCGTCCGTACTGATGCTGGAGGGGCGAAGCGTGGGTTCGAGCGAAGCCCAGCTCACGGCCGTAATGTTGTCAGCAGTCAATGTATTCAGATTGAACTGCACCGACGAGTCCGACGACCAGGGCTGCTGCAATCCCGCATAGGCGACCGTGACGCGCTTGCTTCTCGCCGGGCTTGAGCACGCCGGCCGTGTCGCCGCTGCCAAGAAGTTGGACGGAATTGCTCCAGCCGGCAGGCATGCTCGACGTCCAGAAACCTCGGCGCCAGTCGTCGCTGGTTGCCCAGACGGGGTCCATGATGCGCAGAATCGGATTCTCCGTGCCTGTCAGCACAAGCAGCGGCGCGGGCATGCTCACATTGCCGGTGTTGGCGTATTCGATGTAGATCTCCGCCGGTGAATGGCGCCCGACGGCGCTTGGCACAATCAAGTTGGTCACGAGCTGGGCACGACCGCCGGCCGTGACGGTGAACGGCAGCGAAACCGGTTGACCGCTGTTGGTGACCGTGAGCTGGTAGGCGCCGGCGGGCATTGCCGTAAAGTCGAAATCAGCGATGATCGTGCCGGCGTCGATCACCGATACGCTGGAGGCCGGGAAACTCACTCCGCCCCCCGCCAGCTCAACGGTTGTCGTCGGGGTGAATCCGGCACCGGTGATACTCAAGGTGCCGGTGAGCGCGTTGCCGACGCTGGTTGGATTCACGCTTTCCAGGAGCGCCCCCTGTGAGACCGTCGCAGTGAGTGTGTAGTCTGCCACGGACGGCACAGCGGCGCCATAGACCATGACGTACCAGGTGCCCGGCGACGCGAACGGTATTAAAAACTGCTGGTTGGGCGACCCGATCGTGTCCGACCGGAAGTCAAAATCGCCGAGCGTGGGCAGGGCACCCCGCCGGATATAGAGCCCAGTGGTGGGACTGCTGCCCGCAAAATCAAGCTGCAAGAGAGCAGCCCCGCCCGCGCCGACATTGAGAATGTAATACTGGCAGTCGCCGTTCTGAGTCAGCGTGTTTGTGACCGGCAGGCCCGGATTGAACTGGGCCGCCACAACCGTTGAGATCTCGATGTCGTCGATGTACCAGCCGGGAGCACCCGAACTGTTGGCGCCCGACGTGAGCAGGAAACCGAGCCGCACAGTTTTGTTCTTATAGGCCGAAAGGTTGACAACCTCCTGCTGCCAGCCGGAGCTCGGTCCACTGACGGAAAGCAGGTTCGTCCACTCTGACCAGGTGACTCCGTCCTGCACGGAGATCTGCAACTTGCCGCCATCGCCGGATGCGAAATTGAACCACTCCCAATACTTCAGCGTGACGATCCAGTCTTCTCCCGGATCGCCGACTGTGAAGCTGGGACTGATCAGGCGTGCGGAGGAGTTGGGCGGATAATATCCATCCAACACCGTTCCGGCGACGTTGGACCCGGAATGCGCGGCGCCCGGGCCGCTCGTCGGCGGGCCGATCTGCCAGATGCCGGTGGCATCAGGGTACCAGTCGCCGACATCGTCATCGAACGTCTCCGGGTTGTTCCACACGTCAGCGCCCGTCGCGACACTGACTTCATCGAGGTACCAGCCGGGCGCGGTGTCCCAGCCATCGGAATGAATCCGGAACGCGACCTGCACCAACTGTCCCGCATAATCCGACAGATCCACGGCTGGGCGCGACCACGCCGTGCCGCTGCCGCTGAAGTTCGCCAGTGTTTCCCATTTCCCGCCGAGCGGGCGAATCTCAACTGCGCCGAAATCGCCCGAGCCAAACTGGTACCATTGCCAGAAGCGCAGGCGCGGTCGCTGGTCGGCGGCAGCCACATTGAAGAACGGACTGACCAGGCGGCTGTCGGCGTTGTTCGGATAGTTTCCGGCGAGGGCCGTGGCGGCACAGTTGTCGCCCACGAATGCCTGGCCCGGACCCGAGGTTGGCGTACCGCACTCCCATACCGTGCCGGTGACGGTCCAATTCTCGTAGAAGTCCGTCAGGCTGAAACTCTCTGGCACGCTTGGATCCCAGATATACAGGTCGTTCGTGCTGACGTGGACTTCGTTGACAAACCATCCAGGACCCGTGGAGGCGTCGCCATCGGAAAGCATATGGAACGCGACTTGCACGCTCTGGCCGGCATAATCCGACAAATCGAGCGATTTCGGCAGCCAGTCGCCGCTGGTGCCGCTGAATGTGGCCAGAGTCTGCCAGACTCCGGTCGTGCCTTCGCGAATCTCGACCGCACCGTAGTCGCCGGTGCCAAACTGCCACCAATGGGTGAAACCCAGCTGGGGCCGCTGGCCCATTGCCGGAACCACGAACAATGGACTGATCAAACGGCTGTCGGCATTGGCCGGATAGTTGGCGGTCAGGCCGGTCCCGGCGCAGTTCGTGTCCGCGAAGGCCGACGACGGTCCGTGCGTTGGAGGGCCGGATTGCCAGACGCCACCCGTGACCTGCCAGCGCGACAACACATTCGGATCCTCGAAACCTTCGGATGCAACTTCCGGGTTCCACAGCGTGCTGAACGTGCAATCGCCGGAAACGGTCGTTCCCTTCGCGTTCTGCGCGCTCACCCGGAAATGGTAGACCGTCGCCGGCTGCAATCCCGACACATCGACGGAAACCGGCGTCGGTGTGTTGCCCTGTCCGGCGTCCTGCACCGCTGTCGTGTTGCCATAGGCTGCCGTGAGACCCCACTCGAACCAGGCGGTCGAAGGCAGACCGAGCGGATTCACGAACGCATTCAGCGTCGCGCTGTTGATAGTCACATTTGTAGCCCCGCTCAGGGTGACATCGGGAGCCGTCGTCAAACGGATTACGTTGACGGCCGTGAGCACTGAGCGGCGCCGCGAGACTCCACCCTGCACCAAGGTGTTGACCGCGACCGGCGAATACCCGCGGAAATATTCGACGGCCAGCGACAATCCATCGCCGTCGGTGTCGTCGGTCGCATTGACGGCGGTTGTGCCATACCACGTCAACTTGTACCAGTCCGGGACGCCGTCGGCACCGCTGACCAAGGTCGAATCGACATAATGCGCGGTGGCCGTCGAAGAAGCGTTGACCATGAACGAGGCCTGCGTCAGCGAGCATCCCGAGGGATCTTTCTGCCGGACCTCGTTCACATCCCAGAAGACAAAACGGTAGTTCGCGTACGTGGCGCCATTGAGATCCGGCGTCGTCACCGTTGTGCCCGCAGGGACAGCTGACGATTGCTGGATGAGGTTCGGCGGACTGCTGACGATGCGATAGGGAACGTAACCGCCCGGACTGACACCTACGGCGACTGACCGCCGCCGCGAGACGCCGCCCTGATCGAGTGTGTTGGCCACCACGAGCGCATAACCCCGGTTGACTGCAACGCTGACTGGGATTCCGGTTCTAAACACATCGGAATTCGGCCCGTAATTGAGCGTGTTGAAGTTGAACAATTCGATCCAGTCTGGGATGCCATCGCCGTCGGTATCGACCGTTGCGGCGATGTAGCGGGCAACGGCGGTGGTGTTGGCGTTTGCGGTGATGGAAATCGGTTGGTTCTGGGTCGGAAGATCCACCCGCACGCCATCGATAAACCATCCGATGAAATCGTAGCCGCTAAAACTGGCCGGGGCGGTCGCGAGCGGAACTGTCGAGCCAAGGACCACCGGGAGGCTGTTTGCCACGATGCCCGGCGGAGAACTCGTTTCCGTCAACAACACATAATTTGACGAATCCGGAACAACAACCAGGCTGGGGCTGCGCCGGCGGCTGATCCCCCCCATGACCATCTGATTGAAAACGAGAGGATTGAGTCCGAGCTGAATGTCCTCCGCGATATCAATGCCGTCGCCGCTTGGATTGGACAACGGATTCATGCTGAGATTGCCGAAATACTCGATCTCGTAGGCGTCGGGCAGACCATCGTTGTCGGAATCCTGATTCTGAGGAAGATAATGCGCCACGGCACTAGCTGGCCCAATGACAGTGAACGTGGCGGGATTTGCGGCCCGCTGTTTCGTAAGGTCATTGATGCGCACGGGGCCGTTCCCGTCGCCACCATCGACCGTCCAGTAGGCAAAGCTGTAGCCCAGGGTGTTGGCCGGCGCGGTAAACGTGCTCGCGACGCTGCCGAGCGCCGGATAGGTCGTCTGGATTACAATGCCCGCCGGATCGGACGTCTGGTCGAGTTCGACATTGCCGGCAATGGCCGTCGAGACAATCGCGCACAGAAGGGTTAATCCCACCAGGCCGTATCTGTTCAACGAACCACGCCCTGGTTCGCGGATAGGCCGATCGTCCGGCGATCTGCGTAGGAGCCTGCTTACAGGCGATACCGTGGCGGGGCTTGTAGACGATTCATGGCTCAGATCCTCCTTCGCCAAGCCTATCGAGGACAGGTCGCGAGCACCTGTCCGCCGAAGCTTCGAGCGAAGGCGGAAGCTCGCTCCTACAATCTGAACGGGTTTAGCCAGAGCGGCCCCGAATCCGCGCACGCGGGATCGCTGGCCCAGAGACAGAAAGCGCGCCGCTGCCTTGGGATCCGTCGCGATACTTTGCGGGAAACCATGCATCGAAAAACGCTGGTCTAGGACCGTTAGCGGAATCGCACGGGGTTAGTGGGATTTGATCACCAGACTATGTGCCCACCCAGCAGCAATGGCGGAAATGCCGGTCAATCCGGCTGGCACAGTGGATTCGCCACTATGGTTGCTCCCCCACGCTACGACGGTCCCGTCTTTCTTTAATGCCAGACTATGATTGCTGAATGCAGCGATGGCGGTCACGCTGTTCAATCCGACCGGCACATCGCATTGGCCATTGTTGTCGTTACCCCACGCCACCACAGTCCCGTCACTCTCCAGCGCTAGGCAATGAGAGTCGCCGGCAGCGATGGCCTTAACGCCGCTCAAGCCAGCCGGCACTGATGGCCCGTTCCAGACCACGACGGTCTCGTCGCTCTTTAACGCCAGACCAAAAGAGCTGCCAGCCGCAATTGCGGTCACTCCGCTCAAACCGGCCGGCACATTGCATTGGCCACTGTTGCTACCCCACGCCACCACAGTCCCGTCGCTCTTCAGCGCCAAACTAAAAAAACTGCCGGCCGCAATTGCGGTCACTCCGCTCAAGCCGGCCGGCGCGTTGCACTCGCCATCGTAGTTGTAACCCCACCCAACCACGGTCTTGTCGCCATTGAGTGCCAAACTATGATAGTAGCCGGCCGCGATGGCGGTTACGCCGGTCAAGCCGGCCGGCACATTGCATTCGCCGTATCCATTGTAACCCCACGCCACTACAGTCATATCGGCTGTCAATGCCAAGCTATGATAGTAGCCGCACGCAACGGCGGTAGCATCGCATGCTCCGACAGGAATCGTGATCTGACCTTGGGAATTATCGCCCCACCCCAGCACCACCAAAGGATGCGTCGCCGCCGCTTTCACCAACGAATTCTGGTTAACGGAAATGAAGCCATAGCGGCCTGCGTTCGCTCGTGTGATTTCCTCCGGCGAAATCGGCCGTGAGCCGAGTTGATCACACATGAACCACCGGCCGGCCGCAGTCGTCACCGAGACAGGCGACGCAGGCATGGCAGGACCCGATGTCCCCGAGGTAGTATAGGCCAGCAGCAGATTATTGTAGAAGCCAGTCGTGCCGTATACATTGCCACCGGAAAACGCGATTCCGGGCTTTTGGGTGGCGATGTACCAAAACCACAGCGAAAGCAGATCGTCGTCCGTCACCGGCTTCCGGCTGATCTGAATTGGCGGATTGACCCCGTCGGTGGGTACCGTGATCCAGTGGATCCCAAGCGGACTGCGGCCGTCATTGGCCAGGATTTCCACCTGAATCTGGGCGAAGTTGACCGACCAGTCCGCCGCCATGTTCCAGGTGATGCGGTGGGTCGTGTTTGAAGTCTGACCCGGGCCGATGTTTGCGCCCGTACCTTCCATGAAGGTTGACATCGGGACAACGCTCGAGAGGGTGTTGCCTCCGTTGAGGAACGCCAGAGCGGCGGTGGTCACCGTCGCGTTGTCAGCATCGGCCACCTTGTAGTTGACATCCAGCCAGCTCGTCCCATTCCGCTGGGCGACCGCCAGGACAACCGGCTGTGGAATCGCCGGCGACCTACCGGGCAGATTGTTCACCCCCGAGTACTCGCGCACGCAGACGAAGATGTTTGGGTTGCCGCTTGCCATCATCGAGGCGCTTCCAATGCCATATAGGTCACCCCGTGAGTTGAAGGCGATGGATGTGGGATAGACATAACCAGATAAGCCCGGAGTACATGATCCTCCCGAAAGACTGGAATCCCACCAATTGAGGTTGAGAAAATAGTTCGAACCGTTCCATTGCGAAACTGCGGTTGCCAGCAGGCCATCCGGAGTAATCGCGCACGGGTTGTAGGAATAGACCATGGTCCCGCTATTGACGAAGTTTCCCTGGGTATCGAAAATCTGGAGCTGAGGCGGATTAGTCGTATTGCTAAGAACGTAAATCCAGCCGTTGGAGCTGGCCAAGATTTCCAGCGGATTGCCTGCTCCAAACTGCCCGGGCAGATTCCCCTGCACGCCCCACGTGCGGAGGAAATTCCCCTGCGTGTCGAATACCTGCACCCGAGAGTTGCCCGGATCGCAGACGTAAATCTGGTCGTTCCCATCGATGGCAATGAAGTTTGTGCCATCATACGAGGCCAGGTTGTTGAACTGGCCGTTGCCGGTTCCCGGACCGCCCCAGCTGCGCAGCGGTATGCCGTTCTGGTCGAACGCGTGGATCGTCGAACTACCGCGATCAAGTACATAGACATTGCCCGCCGAGTCGCAGGCGATGCCGACGATGTAGGTGAACGTGCCGAATTGGCCGAGGTAGGCGCCGTTTTCCTGAAACTGCTCGATCGCAGTTGCCGGATTGCCGTAGCCGACGTAGACACCGCCGGTCCCGATCGCGATGCTCCGCTTGGGTGTCGTGGTGTCCGGACCGGTGAACGTCAGCCCGTCGTAGCGCCAGTTGTCCTGAGGCATGAGCGGTGCGGTAGGCGTGGTCACTGCAAGGCCGGGCCGGTTTGCGACGCACAGAAACGCAACGAACAGCAGAACAGCAGGGTATGTTCTCATGGCTTCGAAAGAGCAGGGGTATAAACGCCAAACGCATTATTTCCGTCTAATGCAATCACGCAAGATCGTTATTGCGAAGAACGGCGGGCCGCCGGCTCTCGGTTTTGGCGCGAGATCTCCATGATGATCAGGCGAGACTGGCCAAATTATTGATACGATCGTATCACAGAAATGGCCCGCGGTTGGCGGCACCATAACAGAAAGCGCTGGCCCGGGCCGCCCGGGGTCAGCGAGATGCCTCCAAGATATCTGCCTCAAGAAACGGCGGTCTGCACCGCGGCAGCGCGGAGTTGCTCGCCATCAAACGTTCGGTCGTGCCATCGCGCGCAAGCGGCGGCCGGAATGGGTATTCGGTGCATGGTGCTCCGGTAAAATCCGCATATTCCGCTTTACGCGCTTCCATCCCGGCTCACCGTTGTCCCTGCCGGACCGGGCGAACCTGCCACGGCCGGCGTTGACCCCTTCATCGTCGTTCATGGATCTTACCGCTGGCACGGTCGTCTACTGCTTCCTCGTCCTCGGATTGTTCTTCGGGGTGTGGATCTACTACGACCGACGCGACCATGCGCTCTTCGAGTCCGAGCGCCGAAAGCTGACGTTTCACTGCATCCGCTGCGGCCACCTCTACACGGCAAAGTCCCGGTCCGGGACCGCGGCCTGCCCCCGGTGCAGTCACGTCAACGCGCGTTTGAGGTTTTGACCCAAAATGGCGGCTCCATATTTCAGGAGTCTGCGGGCCAGGCCCGACAGGCTCGGGGTCCTGGGAGCCTGTCGAATGAACCATGGCCTGCCGTAGTCTTGCGCGAAGGCAACCGGCCCTTCGACAGGTCCGCTCAGCCGGCCTCATCGCGGCCGGCTACAATGGACAGATTCCGGCGTGCCGCGCCGTAGCCTTGGCGAAGGCGGGCCCCAACCCGTTCGACGGGCTCAGGGCAGGCGCGGCCGGCCACAGCTCGGGCTGCCTCTCAGGAGCCAAAAAAAGGAAGAAACAGGGCTGAGCGGAGAGAACTCCTCTCCGTTCGCTCTGTTTCCTCCCGTAAAGACCCAAAAGCTTAGGCGGGCTGGCTGGTGGCCTCGACGGCCAGCTTCGGCTCCTCGATCGGCGGCAATTCGACTCCGAAGGGCAGCGTGATCTTCAGGTTCTTGTATTTCGGCAGGCCCGTGCCGGCCGGAATCAGGTGACCCATGATCACGTTTTCCTTGAAGCCCTTGAGCAGATCCACCTTGCCAAGCGTCGAAGCGTCGGTCAGCACCCGGGTCGTCTCCTGGAACGACGCCGCGGAGATGAAGCTCTCCGTTTCGAGCGACGCCTTGGTGATTCCGAGGAGGATCGGCTCGGCCTCGGCCGGCTTGCCGCCGGCGGCGTCGAGCCGCTGGTTCTCGCGCAGGAACGACCCGCGGTCGACCTGCTCGCCCCAGAACCATTCGCTGTCGCCCGGATCGGTGATCCGCACCTTGCGGAGCATCTGGCGGATAATGATCTCGATGTGCTTGTCGTTGATCGTCACGCCCTGCAGCCGGTAGACTTCCTGCACCTGGGAAATCAGGAAGTCGTAGAGTGCCGTGGGCCCGAGAATCTCGAGAATCTCGTGCGGATCCGCGGCGCCGTCGGTGAGGTGCTGGCCCTTGTGGACCACGTCGCCCGGCTGCACGATGATGTGCTTGCCGTGCGGGATCAGGTGCTCCTCCTCCTGGGCGGTCTCGTCGTTTTTCACCAGCAGGCGTCGCTTGCCGCGGATCGAGCCCTCGAAGTTTACCACGCCGTCGATCCGGGCCATCTCGGCCGCATCCTTTGGACGGCGCGCCTCGAACAGCTCGGCGACGCGCGGCAGACCGCCGGTGATGTCCTTGGTCTTGGACGCCTGGCGCGGCGTCTTGGCGAGCAGCGCGCCGGGAGAGATCGTGTCGCCCTCGCTGACGACGATCTGGGCACCGACCGGAATCGAATAGGCGGCCGCCGGCCGGCCCGTGGCGTCGCGCACCTCGATCTGCGGATTCAGGTCCTCCTTGTGCTCGATGACCACCGTCGCGATCCGGCCCGTTGACTCGTCGAGCTCGCGCTTGACGGTGACTCCGGGAATCATGTCCTTGAACGAGAGGGCGCCGCCCTTTTCGGACAGCACCGGCACGTTGTAAGGATCCCACAGCGCCAGGACCTGGCCCTTGTCGATCTTCTGGCCGTCGGCGATGTTGACGACCGAGCCAATGACAATGTTGTAGGTCTCGATCTCCTTGTCCTCGTCGTCAACGATCTGGATCGTGCCGGTCTTGTTGAGAACGATCGTGGCGCCGTCGGCGGTCTGCACCATGCGCAGGCCATGGTAGCGCACCGTGCCGGCGGAGCGGACCCGGATCTCGGGCTGTTTGAAGCCGGCGCTGGCGACACCACCGATGTGGAAGGTCCGCATCGTGAGCTGGGTGCCAGGTTCGCCGATTGACTGCGCGGCGATGATGCCGACAGAGTCGCCGATCTTGGCGAGCTTGTTGGTCGCAGGATTGATGCCGTACGACTTCGCGTCGATGCCGCTCTGGCTCGTCGACGTCAGCGGCGACATGACCTTCACGCGCTCTATGCCGGCGTCTTCGACCTTCCGGGCGGTTTCCTCGGAGATCAGGTCGCCGGAACGCACCAGCAGTTCCGTCGGGTTCAGCGGATCGGCGACATCGTCGGTCGCACAACGGCCGACAATGCGCTCACGCAGCGACACGATTTCGTCGTCGCCTTCGTAGATGGCCTTCTTCCAGACGCCGTCGCGGGTGATGCAATCCTCCTCGGCGATGATCACGTCCATGGCCACGTCGCACAGCTTGCGGGTGAGATAACCGGCATCCGCCGTCTTGAGCGCGGTGTCGGCCAGGCCCTTGCGGGCGCCGTGGGTCGAGATGAAGTACTCGAGCACCGTGAGCCCCTCGCGGAACGAGGAGAGAATCGGACGCTCGATGATTTCGCCGGACGGCTTGGCCATGAGGCCGCGGGTTCCGCACAGCTGGCGGACCTGCTGCCGGTTGCCGCGTGCGCCCGAGTCCATCATGATGTACACCGGATTGACCTCGGTTTTGCCGTCGTTCGCATCCAGCTTGGCGAAGACCTCCTTGGCAATGCGGTCGGTGGCGGCGGTCCACAGGTCGATGACCTTGTTCTTCCGTTCGCCTTCGGTGATGATGCCCTTGCTGAACTGGCCCTCGACCTCGGTGATCTTCTTCCGGGTTTCGGCGACGATGTCCTTCTTCGTCTCCGGGATGATCATGTCGTCGATGCCGATGGAGATGCCGGCCTTGAAGGCGGTCTGGAACCCGAGCTCCTTCAGCTTGTCGAGCGTCTCAACCGTGGCGACGTCGCCCGCGGTCTTGTAGGTATTGAGAATCAGGTCGCCCAGCTTGGTCTTCGCGACCGCGAAGTTCACGAATCCGACGCTCAGCGGCCAGATCTGGTTGAAGATCACGCGGCCGACGGTGGTCCGGATGATCTTGCGATCCTTGTTGCCGTAGACGGTCGTCCGCCGGTAGTCGGGATTCGGGATGTCGACCCAGTCGTGCTTGCGCAGCGCGCCATCGGACTCGGCGTAGAGGACTTCCTGCAGGCCGGCGAGCAGCGGGACGCGCTGCTCCTTCGTCGGCTTCTTGCGGGGCTCGATCGTCAGATAATACGAGCCGAGCACGATGTCCTGCGACGGCGTGAGGATGGGCTTGCCGCTTGAGGGCGAGAAGATGTTGTTCGTGGACATCATCAGGAGCTTGCACTCCATGATGGCCTCGAGGGATAGCGGCACGTGCACCGCCATCTGGTCTCCGTCGAAGTCAGCGTTGTAGGCGGTGCAGACCAGCGGGTGGACGCGGATGGCCTCGCCCTCGATCAGGATCGGCTCAAAGGCCTGGATGGACAGGCGGTGGAGCGTCGGCGCGCGGTTGAGCAGCACCGGGTGGCCCTTCGTCACCTCCTCGAGAATATCCCACACCTCGGGCGACTTCTTCTCGATCATCTTGCGGGCGCCGCGCACGGTGTGCACGAAGCCGAGCTCCTTCAGGCGCCGGATGATGAACGGCTCAAAGAGCACGAGCGCCATCTTCTTCGGCAGGCCGCACTGGTTCAGCTTCAGCTCGGGGCCGATGACGATGACGGAACGGCCCGAGTAGTCGACGCGCTTGCCCAGCAGGTTCTGGCGGAACCGGCCCTGCTTGCCCTTGAGCATGTCGCTCAGGGACTTCAGCGGACGGTTGCCCGCCCCGGTCACCGGACGGCCATGGCGGCCATTGTCGAAGAGCGCGTCCACGGCCTCCTGCAGCATGCGCTTTTCGTTATGAATGATAACGTCGGGCGTCTTGAGCTGGAGCAGGTTCTTGAGGCGGTTGTTGCGGTTGATGACGCGGCGATAAAGATCGTTGAGATCGGAGGTGGCGAAGCGGCCGCCTTCGAGGGGTACCAACGGGCGCAGATCCGGCGGAATCACCGGCAGCACTTCGAGGACCATCCACTCCGGGCGGGCCTTGGAATGAATGAAACCCTGGATGACCTTCAGGCGCTTGGAGAGCTTCTTCTTGATCTGCTTGGAGCGCGTGGCGCGCATCTGCTCCTGCAGCTCCGCCACCGTGGCGGCGAGATCCATGTTCTTCAGCACGTCGCGCACGGCCTCCGCGCCCATCTTGGCGGTGAAGGCGTCGTCACCATACTCGTCGAGCGCCTGGCGGTACTCGTTGTCGGTGAGCAGCTGCTTCAGCTCCAGCGGGGTCTTGCCGGGATCGACCACCATGAAGTTCTCGTAGTAGATGACGCGCTCAAGCGACCGGGCGGTCATGTCGAGCAGCAGGCCCAGCCGGCTCGGCATGCTCTTGAGAAACCAGATGTGGGCCACGGGCACGGCGAGCTCGATGTGCCCCATGCGTTCGCGGCGGACGCGGGAGATGGTCACCTCGACGCCGCAGCGGTCGCAGATCACGTCCTTGTACTTGATGCGCTTGTATTTTCCGCAGGCGCATTCGTAGTCCCGCACCGGGCCGAAGATCTTCTGGCAGAATAGGCCGCCGGGTTCGGGCTTGAAGGTGCGGTAGTTGATGGTCTCGGGATTCTTGACCTCACCGCGCGACCACGAGCGGATGCTGTCGGGGGCGGCCACGGTGATCGAAACGCAGTCGAACGGATTCTCGTCGAGGCCCAGAACGGATCGGGCCTCTTCGCGGGCGGAGGCTGCTTGCTCAGTGCTCATGTAATGTCTCCCAGGTTGGCGTTAAAGGTGGCGCACGTGAGCGCAATCAGGACGCAGCCGCAGCCGTCGAGTTGAGGCTGAGCGCGTCGCGTTTCTGCAGTCGAATGTCGAGGCCGAGCGATTGGATTTCCTTGATCAGAACGTTGAACGACTCGGGCGTGCCGGCCGACAGCGTGTTGTCGCCCTTGACGAGCGATTCGTAGATCTTGGTGCGGCCGTTGACGTCGTCGGACTTGACGGTAAGGAGCTCCTGCAGGGTATGCGCGGCTCCGTAGGCCTCGAGGGCCCAGACTTCCATTTCGCCGAAGCGCTGGCCGCCGTATTGGGCCTTGCCGCCCAACGGCTGCTGCGTGACGAGCGAGTAGGGACCCACCGCGCGGGCGTGAATCTTGTGCGACACGAGGTGGTTCAGCTTCATCATGTAGATGTAGCCAACGACAACTTCCTGATCGAGTCGCTCGCCCGTGCGGCCGTCGTAGAGGACACTCTTGCCCGTCGTGGGCAGGCCGGCCTGCTTGAGGTACTCGCGCACCTTCTTTTCGTTGATGCCGTCGAACACCGGCGTCGCGACCTTTAGCCCGAGCTTCTTGCAGGCCCAGCCGAGATGGGTTTCGAGTACCTGGCCGACGTTCATGCGCGAGGGCACGCCCAGCGGGTTGAGGCAGATTTCAATCGGCGTGCCATCGGGCAGGAAGGGCATGTCCTCCGCCGCCACGATCTTCGCGACGACGCCCTTGTTGCCATGGCGGCCGGCCATTTTGTCGCCCACTTCCAGCTTGTGCTTGGTGGCGACGTAGACCTTGACCTGCTTGATGACGCCGGAGCCGGAATCCTCGCCGGACTCGATCGAGGCGATCTTGCGTTCGCGGTCGCCCTCAAGCTCGTCGAACTTCCCCTGATAAGAGCCGATGATCTCCATGATCTTGATCTTCACCGGCGACGGATCGATTTCGACGTGCTTGGAGACGGCGGCGAGCTTGCGCAGCAGCGTCTTCGTGATCTTGCGGTTGGCCGGGATGATGATTTCACCCGTCTGCCCGTTGATCACGTCGAGCGGAATCTTTTCGCCCAGCAGGATGTTGGAGAGCGCCTCGGTGAGGCCCTCGCGCAGCTTGTCCATCTGGGTCTTGTAGTCTTCCTGGATCTGCTTGATCTGGCGGCGGCGGTCCGAGGGCGACAGCCGGGCCTGCTCGTCGATCCGGCTGCTGGACACCTTGACGTCCATGATGATCCCGGCCGAGCCGGACGGCACCACCAGCGACGTGTCCTTCACATCGGCGGCCTTTTCGCCAAAGATCGCCCGCAGCAGCTTCTCCTCCGGCGCGAGCTCGGTTTCGGACTTGGGCGTGATCTTGCCGACCAGGATGTCGCCGGGCTTCACCTCGGCGCCAATGCGGATGACGCCGTTGTGGTCGAGGTTCTTGAGCGCCTCCTCGCCGACATTCGGGATGTCGCGCGTGATTTCCTCGGGCCCAAGCTTGGTGTCGCGGGCGGTGACCTCAAATTCCTGGATATGAATCGACGTGAAGATGTCGTCCTTCAGCGCCTTCTCGGAGATGAGGATTGCGTCCTCGAAGTTGTAGCCGTTCCACGGCATGAATGCCACGAGCACATTCCGGCCGAGGGCCATCTCGCCATGGTCGGTGGAGGGGCCGTCGGCGATGACATCGTCAACCTTGATCTTCTGGCCCCGCCGGACAATCGGCTTCTGGTTGAAGCAGGTGCCGGCGTTCGAGCGCATGAACTTGCGCAGCTCGTAGACCGTAACCCCGTTCTTCGGATCGCTCTTGGGACTGCGGTCAAAGTTTCGCGGCAGTTCGCCGTCGCGGGTGATGACAATGCGGCGGGCGTCGACGGAGGCGACAATGCCGGCCTCGTTGGCCACCACCACGATCTTGGAGTCGCGCGCGACGCGCTCCTCCAGGCCGGTGCCGACGAACGGCGCCTCGTTCTGCAACAGCGGAACACCCTGCCGCTGCATGTTCGAACCCATGAGCGCGCGGTTGGCGTCGTCATGCTCCAGGAACGGAATCATGCCGGCGGCCACCGAGATGATCTGCTTGGGCGAGACGTCCATGTAGTCGACCTGTTTCGGCTCGACTTCGAGAAACTCGCCGTCGCGGCGCACGGTGACGCGGCCGATGAAATTTCCCTTCTCGTCGAGCTCGGAGTTGGCCTGGGCGATGACCTTGCCCTCCTCCTGGTCGGCGGTGAGATATTCGATCTTCTCGGTGGCGCGGCCTTCCTTGCAGACGCGGTACGGCGTCTCGATGAAACCGAACTCGTTGACACGCGAATAGACGGTCAGCGAATTGATCAGGCCGATGTTGGGCCCTTCCGGCGTCTCGATCGGGCAGATCCGTCCGTAATGTGAGGGATGCACGTCGCGGACTTCGAAGCCTGCGCGTTCGCGGTTCAGACCTCCCGGCCCGAGGGCGGAGAGGCGGCGCTTGTGCGTCACCTCCGCCAGCGGATTGATCTGATCCATGAACTGCGAGAGCTGGCTGCGGGCAAAGAAGTCGCGGATCACGGTCGTCAGCGCCTTCGGATTGATCAGCTTCTGGGGCGTGATCGAATCGACGCTCTGGTCATAGAGGGTCATGCGTTCGCGCACGAGCCGCTCGGTGCGGGACAGACCCACGCGGCACTGGTTGGCGAGGAGTTCGCCGACGGTGCGCACGCGGCGGCTGCCGAGGTGGTCGATGTCGTCAACCACGCCGTCGCCGCGCTTGAGCCGGACCAGGTATTTCGTTGCGACAATGATGTCCTCGGACGTGAGAATGCGGTTCTCCAAGTCGGCCTTGAGGCCGAGCTTCTGGTTGATCTTGTACCGGCCGACGCGGCTGAGGTCGTAGCGTTTCGGGTCGAAGAAAAGCCGCTTGAGCAGCGCCTTCGCATTGGCCGTCGTCGGCGGCTCGCCGGGGCGGAGACGCTTGTAGATTTCCTTCAGCGCCTCCTCCTCGTTGCGGGTCGGATCCTTCTTGAGCGCGCGAATCGTGGCTCCGTCGTCCACCGCGGTGTCAATCACCCGGATGGCGCCGATCTCGTGCTTCTCGAACGTGCGCACGATCTGCTTGGTGAGCGGCTCGAAGGCGCGCGCCAGCACCACGCCCTTCTGGGCGTCGATCGCGTCCTCGACAAGCACCAGGGTGCTCACGTTTTCAAGCTCGAGGGCCTTCGCGACCTTGAGGTCCTTGATCTCGTAGAAGAGGTTGAGAATGTCGAGGTCGCTGGAATAGCCGATGGCCCGCAGCAGAGTCGTGATCAGAAACTTCCGGCGTCGGCGGCGGCGGTCGAGGTAGACGTAGAGCAGGTCGTTGTTGTCGAACTGCACCTCGAGCCAGGTGCCGCGGTCCGGAATGATCCGGAACGCAAAGAGCTCCTTGCCGCTGGCATGGAAATCCTTCTCGAAGCAGATGCCGGGGGAACGATGGAGCTGGGAGACGACGACGCGCTCTGCGCCGTTGATGATGAACGAGCCGCGCTCGGTCACCATCGGGATGTCGCCCATGTAGATCTCCTCATCCTTGATGAAATCCTCCTCGCGCAGGCGCAGCTTCACATACAGCGGGACGGCAAAGGTGATGCCCTCGCGGATGCACTCGATCTCCGAATGCTTGGGATCGCCGATCGTATAGGAGACATACTCCAGCACGAGGCGGCCGTCGTAGGATTCAATCGGAAACACCTCGCGGAAAACGGCCTCGAGGCCCTGGGGCTTCCGCTGCTTTTCAGGCACGCCCTTCTGCAGATAATCGAGATAGGAATTGATCTGAATCTCGATGAGATTCGGTGGCGGAATGACTTCTTTGAGCTTACCGAAGTTGGTGCGTTCGGTGTGGATGCGGTCAGCCATGGATACTCCCGGTTAAATGACAGAGGACGGAATGCGGATGCGTCGGCCCGGCGGGCCGGCGCGGCGAACAGAAAGGGAACAAAACGACAGCAAGAGACAGGCCGTGTTCGGCACGACCTGTCTCAAGCTGACTGGAATCTGGACGGTGCGAATCGCCAATCGTCGGTTACTTGAGCTCGACCTTGGCCCCCGCGGCCTCGAGCTTCTTCTTGATCTCTTCAGCTTCCTGCTTGGAAGCTCCCTCCTTGACGGCCTTAGGAGCGCCTTCGACGAGGTCCTTGGCCTCCTTGAGGCCCAGGCCGGTGATGGCGCGGACTTCCTTGATCGCTGCGATCTTGTTGGCGCCGGCCTCGAGGAGAATAACGTTAAACTCGGTCTTCTCTTCAACGGGAGCGGCGGCAGCGGCGGCGGCGGCCGGAGCGGCGGCGGCGGCGGCGGGCGCAGCGGCTGAGACGCCCCACTTGGCCTCGAGGTCTTTGACGAGGGCGGCGATTTCGAGAACCGACTGGCCGGACAGCCACTCGATGACTTGATCCTTGGTGATGTTACTCATGATGGTCTCCTGCCACCGACTAGCGACTTCGAACCAGAAGTGCGTTTAAGGGACGTGTCCCCTAGCCTGCGGCGATTGAGTTTGGGTTTTCCGTGGACGGCGGCGGAAACCGCCGGAGCGGGAAAGTGTTGTGGGATGATTTCGAGCCGTTCGGAGATTCGCCGCGCCGGACGGATTGATTTCCGCCGACGCGTTTCCGACCCGGAATAGAGATTATTTGCCCTCCGCCGCGCGCACCTTGGCCTGGAGGACGTTGACCAGGCCCTGGGGAACGGCATTGATGACGCGCACAAAGAGGCTGGAGGGTTGCTTGAGCAGACCGAGCAACTGCGCGCGCAGGGTGTCAAGCGATGGCATGTCGGCCAGCTTCTCGACGTCTTGCGCCGTGATCAGCTTCTGGCTGAGCACGCCGGCCTTCACGACCACCTTCTGTTTTTCCTTGACGAAATCGCGCAGGACCTTGGCCACGCCGGGGGAGTTCTTGCCGCCGACGATGACGGCAGTCGGCCCAACCAGCGCCGGTTCGAACTCCGGCAGGCCCAGCGCCTGGCCGGCAACGCGAAGCGAGCTGTTCTTGACGACGTGAAACTCGGCGTGGTGGGGTTCCAGCCGCCGGCGGAGCTCGGCCACGTCAGCCACCGTCATCTTGTCGTAGTTCGCCAGGATGACGTAGTCGGACTTCTTCAGGTGGACCGCCACCTCTTCGATCAGATATTTCTTCGCTGCTCTCATGGGAGGCGTTCCAGTCTAATATTTGCTGTATTCATTGCCCGCGATCTTCACCGCCGGGCTCATGGTTGAGGAAAGCGCCATCAGCAGGATGTAGCGTCCCTTGAAGGAGGCCGGCTTGGCCTTGCCCACCGCTTCCACGACGGCCGCCACATTTTCGAGAATCTGGGCCGGTGAAAATGACCGTTTGCCGACGCCCACGCCCACGTTGGCCGACTTGTCCATCTTGAACTCAACCCGTCCCGCCTTGACCGCTTTGATACCGGCAGCGATGTCGTCGGTCACGGTGCCCGATTTCGGGTTGGGCATCAAGCCCTTGGGCCCGAGGACCCGGGCGATGGTGCGCACAGTCTTCATGGCCTCGGTCGTGGCGATGGCCACGTCGAAATCGAGCCATCCGCCCTGGATCTTCTCCATCAGGTCCTTGAGCCCGGCATGGTCGGCGCCCGCGTCGAGCGCCGCCTTGGGATTGTCCGTGAACACCAAGACCCGAACCTTCTTCCCCGTGCCGTTGGGCAACGGAGTCGTGCCACGCACCATCTGGTCGCCCTGCGCCGGGTCGACGCCGAGGCGGAAGGAGCACTCGACGGTCTCGTCGAACTTGGCCTTGGGAAAGCGGGAGAGGATCTCCACGGCTTCCTTCAGCGAATACTCCTTTGTGAGATCAGCGACCTTGAGGGAGCTGCGATATCGTTTGCTTTTCTTGTCCATCATTGACTCCTTGCGGTGCGAACGTCCCGGGCGGGACTCCCGCGGTGAGTGGTTGGGTGAGTTGGTGGTGGCGGAAACCGGATGCCGGGCTGGAACCTGGCGCCTTGGCCGGGTCTTTTCCCGTTAAAGCGGCGGGTTGTCTCCAGGTTAATCGACAACGTCGATGCCCATGTTGCGGGCGGTGCCGGCGATGGTGCGGATGCCGGCCTCATCCGTCTTGGCATTCAAATCCTTGGCCTTGAGCTTGTAGATTTCGAGCAACTGCTTGCGGGTGACCTTGCCCACCTTGTCCTGGTTGGGCTTGGCCGAGCCGCTCGCGATATTCGCCGCCTTCTTGAGCAGGACTGCCGCCGGCGGCGACTTCAGGATGAAGCTGAAGGTCTTGTCCGCATAGACCGTGATCACGGTCGGCAGAATCATGCCGGCCTGGTCCTTGGTCTTGGCGTTGAATTCCTTGCAGAACGCCATGATGTTGACGCCTTGCGCGCCGAGCGCCGGGCCGACCGGAGGAGCCGGATTGGCGGCGCCGGCCGGAAGTTGGAGGCGGATATAGCCGGTGATTTTCTTGGCCATGACAGTCGGGTTTCGATTTTTGGCTTTCGGATTTCGATTTGGCGGACTCCGAGTCACGCGCGGCTGGCGGAAATCGAAAATCCAAAATCGTAATGGTAAAATCTATGGGTTCAGTCGGTGGTCCGCTGCACCTGCCAGTATTCAAGCTCGACGGGCGTGAACCGGCCGAAAATGGAGACGGAAATCTTGAGCTTGCCCCGGGTGGGATCGATTTCGTCGATGCGGCCGTTCAGATTCAGGAAAGGCCCGTCGTTGATCTTCACTTCCTCGCCGACCTCGTACTGTACCTTCGGCACCTCCTTGCCGCTCGCTGCTTCAATCCGGGCCTTGATCTCGTCAATCTCAGTCTGCCGCAGTGCCGCCGGACGGTCGCCACCTACAAAGCCGATGACACCCGTCGCCTCCTTCACGAAATACCATGGCTTGTTCAGCACATGGCCCTCCTCGTCATACAGGTGCATCTGGATGAACACGTACCCCGGGTAGAGCTTGCGGACCTTGCTGGACTTCTTCCCTCCCTTGACCTCGGAGACCGTTTCGGTGGGCAGCAGCACCTCGATGATGCAGTCGTCGAGTTCCTCGGCGGCCTTGAATTTCTCAATGTACGCCTTCACCTTCGGCTCCTGCCCCGAAAGGGTGTGCAAGGCAAACCATTGGGCGCCGTGCGCCACTGAAGTCTTGGCAGGCATGAAGGGCGGCGTTTAGCTGGCCAGCTTCGTGAAGAGGTCCACGAACTGGTAGAGGGAAAAGTCGGCGATGCTGGTGAACAAACCGAGCAGCAGGCAGGCGACGATGACTACCACCGTCGAATCCCACAGTTCCTGCCGGGTGGGCCACGAAGCTTTCTTCAGCTCGTCGTAGGTCTCGACGGCGAAGATGCGGGTGGCGCGAAATGGGTTTTTCATGGGAAGCGTGGGCTGGCAGGGCAGAAGGGACTCGAACCCCTAACCGACGGTTTTGGAGACCGTTGCTCTACCAATTGAGCTACTGCCCTCCGTGATGGTTCACTTTCTTCTCTGAGACGACGCCGCCGAGGCTCCTGAAACGAAGCCTCGGCGCACGCCATACAGCGTCGGTGCGAAGGTTATTCGATGATCTCGGTGATCCGGCCCGCGCCAATGGTCCGTCCACCCTCGCGGATGGCGAACTTCTGCGTCTTTTCCATGGCGATCGGCGCGATCAGCTCGAGCACGAGGTTGATGTTGTCACCCGGCATGATCATCTCCACGCCCTGCGGCAGCTGGATGATGCCGGTGACATCGGTGGTGCGAAAGTAGAATTGCGGCCGATAACCGTTGAAGAACGGCGTGTGCCGGCCGCCCTCCTCCTTGCTCAGCACATAGATCTCGGCCTTGGCCTTCATGTGCGGGGTGATGGACTTCGGATGCGCGATGACCTGTCCGCGCTCAATGCCGTCCTTCTCCACGCCGCGGAGGAGCACGCCGACGTTGTCGCCCGCCTGCCCGCTGTCGAGCATCTTGCGGAACATTTCGACGCCCGTGACCACGGTGGTCGCAGTGTCGCGCAGTCCAACGATTTCGACGGTCTCGCCCACCTTGCACTGACCGCGCTCAATTCGTCCCGTGGCCACGGTGCCGCGGCCCGTGATCGAGAACACGTCCTCGACCGACATCAGGAACGGCTTGTCAATCTCGCGCGCCGGTTGCGGGATCTCGTTGTCGATGGCATCCATCAACGCGTTGATGGCGGCAACGCCCTCGGGCTTGCCCTCGAGCGCTGCAGTTGAGGAACCGCGCACGATGACCGCCTTGTCGCCGTCAAACTTGTACTTGGTCAGCAACTCGCGGATTTCCATCTCGACGAGGTCGAGCAGTTCCGGGTCGGGCAGGAGGTCCACCTTGTTCAGAAAGACGACCAGCTTCGGCACGCCCACCTGGCCGGCCAGGAGGATGTGCTCGCGGGTCTGCGGCATCGGTCCGTCCGCCGCGCTCACCACGAGGATCGCACCATCCATTTGCGCGGCGCCCGTGATCATGTTCTTCACGAAGTCGGCGTGCCCGGGGCAGTCAACGTGCGCGTAGTGGCGCTTTTCCGTCTGGTACTCCACGTGCGCCACCGCGATGGTGACGGTCTTGGTGGCATCCCGCACGGTTCCGCCCTTGGCGATATCCGCATAGGCTTTAACCTCGGCCAGCCCTTTCTTCGCCTGAACCGCGAGGATCGCGGCCGTCAGCGTCGTTTTGCCGTGGTCAACGTGGCCGATCGTGCCGACGTTTACGTGCGGTTTTGTGCGTTCGAATGTTGCTTTAGCCATGTGGTGGAGACAGTTGAATTAGATGATTGACCTCTGGCCTGTCGTCGTGAGAGCCGCCGACGTTGACCTGGAGCCCAGAACCGGACTTGAACCGGCGACCCCGTCCTTACCAAGGACGTGCTCTGCCAACTGAGCTATCTGGGCAGACCAAGCCAAGGCCAGAAAGGGAAAGAAGGGTTGAACGTGAACAACGGGTTTTGGGCCGTCAACTGTAATCTTTGCAGTTTCTCACGGTCGGGCGCATCTGCCGATTGACGGTGAAGCAGCAAGCTCGGCGATTCCGTAGCGGAGCCGCGTCCGGCTCCGGCGGCGCGGAACGCCTGCCATGCCGTAGCCTTGCGCGAAGGTTGGCCGCGCCGCTACCGTCAATCGGGAGATGCGCCCCTCACGGTCTCACGGTCCCACCACCACGCGATACATCCCCGGCGCCAGCCGTTCGCCCAGCCGGAGGGATCCGACCAGGTAGTCGCGGAAGAAGAGATCCACGTCCTCCACGTTGGAACTCGCCACCTCCATCGGCTTTCCCAGAAGTCCTTCTGCCGTCACCGAGATCATGAACTCCGCGGGCTGCCAGCCTGGTTCGCCGGCCGGGATCTCGACCTCCCCGCCCAGCACCCGCTTCAGCACCAGGTTCCCGGTACCCACCTCCCGCACCTCCACCACCGCCGTCCGGACGTCAAGGGGGGACAGCGGGGTGTCCACGCGGCCAAATCCGAGAAACGGATCGTGCGACGGGGCCTGGAGCAAATCCACCGGCCGCTGCGGAGTCGATTCGCCGGTTTCGATCGGCAGCAGCAGCTCGGGACGACTGTAGGTCAACTTGGCATCAAAATCTGGAAACACCTGACCCGGCTGCCGTTGCACCGGCTCCGGCAATGGCTCCTGGTCCGTGTTCTCCCGGGTCGGCAGGAAGAGCGGCGTCGGGTCGAAAAAAGTCGCCTGGTCGCGCAACAACGAATTGCCCGCCTCCCCGTCAAGCGGCCTGACCGTAACGTGCGGCGGCACCGATTGATTGCCCAAGAAGACCCGGCCGCCGAGGGGACGGAACAACACCACGAAACCCAGCAACGCCGACAGGACTGTGAGCCCAGCCACCCACCAACCCGCCCGGCGCCGCGTCGTTGCTCTCGATATTCCTGACACAGCGGATGAAGCGGTTTAGTGTCCGGCGTCCCCCCCGGCTGGAGCCGGCTCCATGGCCCATTGCACCCCGCCGGTAAAGCCGGCCTTGACCGCCAGCTCGGCAATCACCCCCAGGTCCTCCATCGGCACCCGCCGGTCGGCCCGCACCAGCAGGGGCAGCCCTTTTTCACTGCGCGCCCGCTTCTCCAGCCAGCTGCGCAGCTGCGTGTAGTCAAGCATGCCGTCGTCCACCAGCACCATGTCGGAGCGCGGCAGACTGATGACGATCGCCGACGGCGCCGCCCCCCCGATCGCTCCGGCCATCTCGGGCAGCCGGAAGTCAACCCCCAGCCCTGGCGCCAGGACAAAGCGTGAACCGAACAAGCCAAAAAACACCACGATGAGCAGGCCGTTGACGAGAAACAGGGCGTCGAGGTTCCGCGGCGGTGGCCGCAGCTTCGAGGCGAGATCCAGCGGATGGGTGATCATGGCTTGACGGCCCCCGCGGGCTCCGCGGCCCCGGCGCTTCCGCCGGTCGGCGCCGTCCGGTATTCTCCCAGCAAATACTTCATGATCTCATTGCCGCTCCATTCCACGTCCCGCACGATCGCGCGCACCCGGCCGGAAAGAAAATGGTAGGCGAGATGCCCCGGGATCGCGATCACCAGGCTGCCGGCCGTGCTGATCAGTGCCTGCCACATCCCCGCGGCCAGGGCGCTGGCCGTCGCGTAGCTGCCGCCCTGCACGAACGCATGAAAGGTCGTGATCATGCCCAGCACCGTGCCGAGCAGGCCGACCAGCGGCGCCACCTGGGTGATCGCGGCGATCGAGCCCAGCCGCCGCTCCAGCACTGGAATCTCGATCAGCGCCGCCTCCTGGACCGCCAGGCGCATCGCCTGTTCGTCGCGGTCGGCATGCAACAGGGCGGATTTCACCACGGCCGCCACCGGCCCGGGAGTCTCCTCGCACACCGTGAGCGCTTCCATCAGCCGCCGCTTGGCCAGGATGTTCTTGATCCCGCTCACAAACGCCGTCGAGCGGATCTGGCCCCGGTGAAGGTACAGCACGCGCTCGACGAAAATGAGCGTGCCGGCAACGCCCATTGCCAGCAGCACCCACATCATGGGCCCGCCCTTGGACAGAAGATCAAAGCTCAAACCCTTCATGGTGGTGGCCATCCTGACCGGCTTGCGGCCGGATCGTAAACCTCAAACGCGCCGGCCGCGCGCCGCCGGCCGCGCTTCCGCGCCCCTCTCCTGGAAATCCGGCGGTTCATGGCCCGGCCGGCGCCCGGGCTTCGCCGCCCCCCGTGTCGCCGGAGAAGCGCGCCAGCCGCCGCTGGGCCAGCGCGCCGCCCGGCAACTTCTGCGCGAGCAGCAACTCGTAGCACTGCCGGGCCTGGTCGAGCAGCTCCTTTCGCTCGTAAAGATCGCCCAGCTCAAGCAGGACGCGCGCCATCCAGTACCGCCCTTTCGCCCCCAGCTCGGCAGCCTTGGCGGAGTCGAGCAGAAACCCGTTGATCACGAGCATCCACGCGGCCTGGGCGCGGTCCACAGTGCCCTTCCGGCTCAACAGGTACCCGTGCATGAACCCGGCCTCCACCCGCAGATCCACGGGCGCATCCGGCAGATCCTGCAGTCGTTCGTAAATCGCGAGGGCGCTCTCCCAGTGCGACGGATCGCTCGCCGCCTGGGCATAGTGGCAGTCCGCCAGCGCCAGCTGGGCGCGCAGCACATCCTGGTGCTGCGGAAAGTTGTTCGTCAAGAACTCGTACGTCCGCTGGGCCGAACCGAATTCGTTGCGCTTGCGCAGCACATCGCCCTGCTTCAGCCGGGCATAGAACACGAGTTCGTCATTCGGATAGTCCGTGACCAGGCGCTCGATCAGCCGGTTGGCCTCCTCGTAGGATGAATCCTGGCCCAGCTGCTCCGCGTTGAGCGCGGCCTCGTACAGGGCGAAGGGCGCGTATTTGCTGCGTGGATAGGTGTCGGCCAGCTTCGTGCACAGGCGCTGCGCCTCGACGATGACGTTGCGGTCCGAATAGTAGTCCGCCTCGGCGATGAACGAGTATACGGCCGCGTCGGTGTCCGGATAGTCGTCGCGCAGCTTCTTCAGCAAATCGAGCCCCTGCGCCGCGTCCGCGGGGTTCGTCTTGCCCGACTTCAGCAGGGCCTGCGCCTTCAGCAGGACACTCGTGCTCGCCACGAGCGACCGGAAGGCCGGCGGCAGCCCCGCCGCGCCGGGCGCGGCCAGCCGGGCCAGCAGCGCATCCACCAATTGAATCGTCTCCGCCGGCGACTCCGCCTCAAAGGCGAGGCGCGCCTGCAGCCACGCCATCTGCACGGACAAGGTCAGGGGCAGGGCCACGGCGCCGGGCTCCTTGACCAGCCGGTTCACCCGCTCCAGCGCCTCGGTCGTCCGGTGCTGCACCTGAAGAGCCCGCGCCAAGTTCCATTCGCCCTCCCAACGGCTCTCCGCGCCGGCGCCCGCCGTGCCGGCCGATTCATCCAGCAAAGTCTCCGCGTCGTTCAGCCGCGCCTGCGCCGCCGACAGCTGGGCCGCGTCAAAAAGCTTCTGAGCCTCGCGGATCTCCGCCAGCACGCGCTGGAAGTGCAGCACGCCCGGCTTGACTGCGTCCGGCGGCTCGCGTTCGGCGGACGCGTAGGCGTCGGCGGCGTTGGCATAGTCCCCGGCCTGAAAATCGGCGTCGGCCACCAGCACCCCCAGCTGCGCGCGCGTCTCGCCCGGCGGCAGCTCGGCCCGCAACTGGGCGGCGTGGTCGGCGGCCGAGCGGTAGCGGCGCAGCTCCCAGGCCACGCCCGTAAGCACGCCCAGCGCCTGCGCCTTCAGCTGCGAGCCGGGATAACGTTCGAGCAGCGTCTGCGCATCCTCCTCCGCCTGGCCGTAGTTCTTCTCCTTCAGGGCCACCTGCGCCCGGAAAACCAGGAGGTCCTCCTTGATCGCGTGCGGTGGCTGCCGGTCGATCAGCTGGTCCAGCCGGGCGCGAAATTCCGCGCTGGCCGTTCCGGCGTCGCTGCCGCGCGCGAGGAGCTGCAGCGCCGCGCGCTGGGACTCCCGGCTCACCGCCCGGTCCAGCAGGCCAAACAAGGCGTTGCGTCCCACGCCGCTCTGCGGGCCCGCAATCAGCCCCAGCAACAGCCGCAGGTCGTCGAGCACCTGCTTCTCCTCCAGCGGGAGCGCCTGCAACTGGCGCTGCAGCACGGTCACAGCCTCCGCCTTCCGGCCGAGGGCACTCAAGGCAATCGCATAGCTGCGCGCAAAGTCATAGG